>CAJTKU010000010.1 GCA_910577015.1 uncultured Lachnospiraceae bacterium
CAGATATTAAGGGATTATTTACAGTCGGTGTAACATATGTTTGACAAACCTACACATAAACAGTGTAACACACATTTTAGTCCTTGACAAATTGGTTAAATAAACTTATAGTGAGTACGAAACAGAATACAAATACTTACCTGCTAGGGGAGCACATTGCTGAGACTGAATCCTCGGATTCTAACCCTCATCACTTGAACCGGACAATACCGGCGTAAGGAAGCATGTAATCATATATGCATTTTATGCAGCTATGATTATTCATTGTGTCCCTCTTTGCTGATTAACAAGGAGGATTTTTTTATGTCAGATTTTATCTTATCGGAAGACGGCTACTATTCATTAGGCTCCATCGGTTACTATGTATTGATTGCGGTTTTGCTGCTGGCGCTCGTTCTTTCCGCCATTGTGGCAAACCGCAGGCAGAAAAATACCCGCTTGAGCACAAAAAGACTGGCTTTCTGCGGGGTTGCCCTTGCTTTGGGCTTTGTTCTTTCCTATATAAAATTTGAAATGCCCTACGGGGGCTCCGTAACCGCATTTTCTATGTTTTGTATCTGCATCGTCGGCTATTTTTACGGCATCAAGGCAGGGCTTCTCTCCGCTTTTGCATACAGCATCCTGCAGTTTTTCCAGTCTGGAAGCTCCTACATGCTAAGCCCCCTGCAGGTCTGCTGCGATTACTTTTTTGCCTTCACGGCGCTTGGCATCACCGGCTTTTTCTACAAAAAAGGGAATAAATTCATTCCCGCCTACCTTCTTGCCATAACAATGCGCGGGCTCTTCCATACCATCGGCGGCTATCTGTACTGGATGGATTACATGCCGGACAATTTTCCCAAAAGCCTGACCGTGCTGTATCCTTTTATCTACAACTACAGCTACATACTTTTGGAAGGCCTTATTACCGTTGTACTGCTGAAGATTCCCGCCGTCGGAAAAATGTTTAAGAAATTGGAGGAAATGACGGCATAGCTGCCCGTGCCTACCTTATTTCCGTTCCCAGATAGAAGGAGTATAAAATCTTCTCTTTCACCTTTTTCCCGGTAATGTTTGTCAGCGCTTCCTCGTAATAGTCAAGCTGCACTTTATAACGCCTGATAAGTTCCCCCGGCTTTTCCACCACGTCCGTTTTGTAGTCCAAAAGCACAAGGCCGTCCTCTTCCTCAAAGAAAACATCCACGATACCTTGAATCAGTACGGTTTCCCCGGAGGGAAACCGTTCCCCGCCTTGGGAAAGCCTGTCCGCCGGGATGCCGTAAACAAAGGGCTGTTCCTTAAAAAGCTTCCCTTCCCCGGCGGCTTTTTTCATCCTTTCCGCCAGGGGGGATTTCATAAAGCGCAGGATTTTGTCAGGGTTTACCGCATCCCAATACTCTTTTGTCAGGCGTCCTTCCTTGCAGAAGGCTTCCATTTCCCCGTTTATGTCGCTGATACTGCCGTACTCTTTGGTAAAATCCAGAAGCTCCATCACCCTGTGCACCGCGCTGCCCCGCGTTGTGCCCGATACCGCTTCCTTTTCCCGCATGAAAACCGGAATGTAAGGGACAATCTCCTCCTGAGGGAACATTTCCCGGGCGGGTTCCTCCGCCATACCCTCCATTGCCGCTTTTTTTAACTCGGATACCGTGGTTTTGGTATACAGGTTTTCCAGACTCTTGTGCGGATACACATAGGAAAAACGCTCCGCCAGCATTGCCTTTTTCTCCTCATCCACAGGCATTTTGGAGCCGGTAAGCGTCATGAGACGCCCCCCTTCCGCAATACCCGTATGTAAATCCGAAAGCGCCATATCCGCAAGCGTAATTTTTTCTGTGGGGGCAATGACAGGCAAAAGATAGTCCAGAAAACAGGAAGCCGACACAAGCCGGGTGTAGGTTATCTCCTCCTGCCCGCAAAGACGCTCCAAATCCTCCACGGAAGCCGTCATGATTAATTTCTCCCTGGCCCGGGTCATCGCCACATATAAAACCCTGAGTTCCTCCGCCAGATTGTCCAGTTTTATTTTCGTGGCAAGCACATTTTTGCGCAGCGTCTTTCCCCTCATCCGCATATCTGGATTCACATAATCTATCCCGATTCCCATATCCACATCCACTATCAACGCCTGCGATGTGTCCTGCATGTTAAATTTCTTGGAAAGGCCCGCCACAAAAGCCACCGGAAATTCCAGCCCCTTGCTCTTGTGGATGCTCATAATCCTGACTACGTCGGCATTTTCATCCAGCGTCCCCGCCTCACCGTAATCCACATTATACTTTTGAAGCTGCTCAATATACCGCACAAAATGAAATAATCCGTAATAGCTGTTTTTTTCAAATCCCTCCGCCTTTGTCAGAAGCATTTCCACATTGGCAAGGCGCTGTCCGCCCGCCGGAAGGGCCGCCACATACGCCGGATAATCGTACTCGTCAAAAAGCATACGCAGCAAATCCGAAATGGTCATGTAAGCGCAGCATGCCCTGTACTTTGCTATCTGCGACAGAAAATCCCTGCACTTTTCCCCTAAACCGTCCTCTTCCACATGCTCCGCATACCTTTGCAGACAATCGTAAAGGAAGAAATCCCCTTCGTCCCCTCCCCGCAGTTTTGCCGCCTCCTCGTCCGTAAAACCTCCAAAGGGAGACTTCATCACGCCAAACAAAGGAATGTCCTGCAGCGGATTGTCCAGCACGCGCAGAAACTGTAACACATCCTGTATCTCTTTTGTGGCAAAATAGCCGGTTCTTCCCGCCACATGGGCAGGAATCCCTTCCCTTGCAAATATCTCCTTGAAATCTTCATCCCATCCGCTGTTGGTGCGCAAAAGCACCACCATATCCTTATACATAACGGGCCGCAGCCTGCCGGTTTCCTTATCCGTCACAAAAAACTCCTGTTTCAGCCTGCGGATGCGCTCCGCTATGCCAAGGGCCTCCACTTGTCTGGCGTTCCACTCCGATTCCTTCGGGGGCTTTTCAAACAGGAGCAACTCGCTTTCACAGCCTGCATTCTCAGGATAAACCGCTCCCGGATAGAGGGACGCCGCCTCGTCATAGACGATGCCTCCCAGTTCTTTCGTCATGATGCGGGAAAAAACGGCGTTGACCGTGTCAATAACCTCCGTCCTGCTCCTGAAATTTTTGTGCAAATCTATCCGGCGCGTTCCGCCCTCCGTCAAAGAATACGTATGGTACTTTTCCAGAAACAGCTCCGGCCTTGCCAGACGGAATTTGTAAATGCTCTGTTTCACGTCCCCCACCATAAAGCGGTTATAATTTCCCTCCGCTTCGCCGGAAACGGCGGCAAGAAGGTATTCCTGAACAAGGTTGCTGTCCTGATACTCGTCAATCAGCACTTCCGCAAAATAATCGCGGTATTCCAATGCAGTCCCGGAAGGCGCCACCGTCCCGTCCGGCTGCTTTTCCAGAAGAATCTTAAGGGCAAGATGCTCCATATCCGAAAAATCCAAAAGCTTTTTCTCCCTCTTTTTCCCGTTGAGCCGCTCCATAAAGTCCAGACACAAATCCACCAGCGCATGAAGCGGCCCTTCACACTCACGGGACTGCCTGAGCGCCGCGTCAAAGGACAGGGAAAAATATTGGGCGCCCAGCTTCTTTACGGCGTCTTTTACCCCCTCCCGCAGAGCCTTCGCCCTTTCCCTTTTTTCCGGCGCCACCGTATCGTCCTTTTTAGACGGCAGCCTGCCAAAAACCACCGCAGGCAGCATCTGTGCAAACGCCGAAAGGGAGGTAAGGCCCGCCAGCTTTTCCATGGCCTCTGTTTCCTGCTCCACAAGTTCCCCGTACATATACGGTCCGTCAGGCTCTTCACAGAGCGCTTTTACCGCTTCCAAATCCTTACGCAATGCGGCTGCCGTGCGTTTCAGGTGGGCAAGAAGATAGGCGCCCCAGGGCGACTCCTCCATTTCCGGTACGGAGTCCATCCGGTAATCGTCCTTCCTCTGCTTCAGCCAGTCCTCAGGAAACGGATAACTCAGCGCATAGCGGTACAGGGTCAAAATATGGTTTTCCAGCACGCTCTCCCTGCCACCCGGACAAAAATACTCCACACAGCGGTAAAAATCCTCCGAGCCTTCCGCAAACCGTTCCTCCAAAAGTTCCCCAAGCACATCCTGCTTTAACAGCTCCAGTTCCCCTTCATCCGCCACCCTGAAACCGGGCTCCAGCCCGATATCCTGAAAATTATTGCGCAGTACAAAAAGGCAGAAGCTGTCAATCGTCGTAATCTGGGCATTGTGCAAAAGCGCCGCCTGCCTTTGCAAATGCTCGTTTTCCCCGTCTTCATTCAGCTTTTCCAAAATGGCCTGACTAATTCTTTCCCGCATTTCCGCCGCCGCGGCATTGGTAAAAGTGACAATCAGAAGCCTGTCGATATCCACCGGATTTTCCTTGCGGCATACCATCTGCACAATGCGCTCAGACAGAACCGCCGTTTTGCCTGAACCCGCCGCCGCGGAAACCAGAATATTACAGTTATGCAGTTCAATGACCTGTTTCTGTTCAGGTGTGAATGATAGCGCCATCTTCCTTGTTCTCCTGTCGTATCGCCTCCATGGCCTCGTTTTTATCCATGGCTTTTAACCTCTGAAAAGTAAATCCCGGCATGCCCCCGTCAAATCCGCAGACTCCCTTAAAGGAGCAATAGGTACAGGCCGTTTCCGCGCCGTTTTCATAAGGCTTTACCTCAATCCTGCCGTCAAGGATTTCCCTTCCGAGACGGTATACCTTTTTGTTGACGTAGGAGGATATTTCCTGCAGTTCCTCCGTTGTCAGCACGGAGGAACGGGAAGTAAACTGCCCGTCTTTTTTGTATTCCACGGGAATCACATCCGATTTGCCCTGCGTTTTCCCGTCAAGCCTTGCCGCAATGGCATCGTCGCTGTTTACGATTCCGTTGGTGCAAAGCTGTAAAAGAAGCTGTTCGTTGATTTCCTCCGGCGTCATTTCCGTCTCCATTTCCACGGCCGGGTCCGCCACATGATAGTAGAGCATGGCCGCCGGGACGACCTCCTTTTCGGGATGGCGCTTTTTTTCACGCTCCAGCGCCGCATTCATATAGACGACAAGCTGTAACTGCAATCCATAATAGAGGGCTGCCAAATCAAACTTCCTGCTGCCGGATTTATAATCCACCACCTTCACATAGAACCGGTTTCCCTCCTCACAGGCGTCCAGACGGTCAATCCTGCCGGACAACAGCATTTTTTCATCCTCCGACAGCGCTATGTTCACGCTCTCCAAATCGGACACGGAAGAAAAAGAGATTTCATAACTCTTAGGCACAAAGCTGCCCTGCTTTAGCTGGTATTGCAGGGTAAGCACCGTCCTGTTCAGGATACGCTTCATCCTCTTTATGGCGTATTCGTTCCTTGCGCTGCTGTAAAGCACCGTGTCCCCGTACTCCGCCGCAGCAAGAAGAAGCGCCTCCTCCACCGTATGCTCCGCAAACTCCGCAGGGAAATCAAACCATGTGTATCCGCTTTCCTCCAGCTTATTGGAAAAGCCCTCCAGTACGCTGTGAAAAACATTTCCCATATCCACGTTTTCAAATACAAAACCGTCCCGCTCCTTCAGTGCCAGCCCGTACTGCAAAAACTGCCTGTATGCACATGCCGCATAGGTTTCCAGCCTGCTGATGCTGATTTTCAGGGTCTGCCCGTAGAGCGCCCTCGCCACATTCTTTGCCAGACCGTGGTGTTCATAGCGGTAAAAGGCGGCGTCCGTAAGCTTATGCAAAAGCGCCCTGTACCCGGGCTGTGTGGCGTACGCCCCGTAAAGCACCGGCAAATCCGAATCCGTCTGCGCCCCCAGGGCATATTCCCTGAGCGCGCCCGCCAGATACGGCAGGCCCGCCTGCGGCGTCATAATCTGGGAAAGATAGGGCTCGCTTTCCGGATATTCCACGCAAAGCCCGGGGAAAAGCTGCTGCATGACACCTATCAGGTAAGACGGCCTGATGGCCCTGCCCTCGCCGTTCATCTTGGAAAAGGACAGATAAAGCCTGTCCGAAGGCTTTGTCATATTCAGGTACAGGTACAGCCGCTGGATGTACATCTGCTGTCTCGGGGACGGCGCAAGCTCCAATTCGGACTGACGCAGAAATTCCCTGTCTATATCGGAAATAATGCCTCCCTTTCCTGCGCTCTTGGGGATATTGCCGTCGTTTACCCCCACAAAGAAAAGCACCTTCACTTCTTTTAAGCGGGTACGCTCCATATCTCCCACCAGTACCCTGTCCACATTCTGCGGGATGGCTCCCACTTCTATCTCCGCAAAACCTGCTTCCAGTATCTCCTGAAACTCATGCAGCCCCATGGCCTCCCCGGCGAGCAGGCCCGTTACCTGCTCCAGAAGCTCCATCACAAGGCGGTATACCTGCGCGTACTCCCTTGCCCTGACATAATCCTCCTGCTGCAAAAATTTCTGCTCGTAAGCGGCCAGTTTTTCCGCCGCACGGTTTTTGGTGAGGAAAAAATACAGCGCCTCCACATAGGAATCGGCGGTTTTCTCTTTTATGCCCAAAAGCGGCTCCAATTCTTCCAAAAACCTCTCCCGCATATCGTTTATAAGACAAAGCGGCTCCGTTTCCTCCCCCATCTGCGGCGTCCTTCGGGTAAACTGCCTGGACCACTTTGTTTTACCCCTGATTCCCGTCTGCACGCAATAATTCTCCAGCACATCGACTTCCTCCGGGGAAAACCCGGCTAGTCCGCTGCGCAGGTACATAAACACGCTTTCATAGGAAAAATCCCTTATCAGCACTTCCAGGGCGCTTTTGATGTATTCCGTGAGGGGATTCTGCACAATCCCTTTTGTCCTGTCCACAAAGCACGGGATTTGCAGTCTCGCAAACTCCGTCTGAATCTGTCCGGCATAGCTTTCCAAATCACCCGCCACCACTGCCATGTCACGGTAAAGATATCCCTCTTCCCGCACCAGCTTCTGCATCAGGATACCGGTCTGGCGCACCTCCTCCCTGACGGAGGACGCCGCCAAAAGATGGATGGACTCTTTTATCTCATCGGCATATTCCTTTGCCGGATAACGGAACAATGTCTGTTCCAGATGGGCAAGCGGCGCATTATCGATAAAACGGTGGCTGCCTTCATACCCTGCATAGATATCCTCCCCCCGCTCCACGCCGGCCTCCGCCGCCAGCCTGCACAGCACATCCACCGTCTTCTTGCTTAGATAAAACAGCTTCTGTTCCCCACAGGGCTCAAAAGGGTTTTCCGAAATATCCAGCGTGATACCCAGAACCACTTCCTTTGCCTGCACCATCAGTTCCGAAATGACCCTGTTCTGAATGGGCGTAAATCCCGTAAAGCCGTCAAACACCACCACGCTGTCTTTCACAATGCGGGACTTTTTAAGCGCCTCTGCAAGCAAATCCAGCGTTTCCTCCGTGGTGATGAATTTCTCCCGGATATAGGTAAGAAAACCGTCGTAAATCACCTGTAAATCCAAAAGCTTCGCACAAAGCGCCCCCCGTTTTCCGGCATAGTCCGCCAATTTGCCCACATCGTCCACCCCGATGCCGTATTGCATAAACTCGGAAACGGCGCTCTTGATTTCGTGGATAAAACCCTGCTTGTCCAGGTTGGAGCCCAGAAAAGAAAGCTTTTCCTTTAACCCGCCTGCCACCTTGCGAAGCACCAGGCTCTTTCCCGTATCGTCCAGCACCGGAATCTCCCTTTTTCCCACTTCCTCGAATATACGGTGGGAAAGGCGTCCGAAGCTTAGGACGTCAATATTCATGATGCCCCTGCTTTTGTTGGCAGGATGCGTCACCAGTTCCTTCTGCGTCTGCATGGTAAACTGGTCCGGCACGATAATCAGAAAATTACGCCCCGGCTCCTCTTTTGCCCTCTTTAATATTTCCCCGTACAGCAGGGTGCTTTTTCCCGCCCCCGCTCCCCCAAACACAAAACGCAGGCTCATGTCAATGTAAACCTCCACAAATAATCCGCCGCTTCCTCCGCATAGTCGATGCCGATTCGTTTTCCCGCCGATATCCGTTCCTCTTTTACTTCGATTCCTTCCGTCAGGTAAAAATGCCTGTCCACTGCCAAATCGATGTCATTGTCTTCTTTGGTGATGTTCATGGCGATGCACAGCTTACCCGGCCCGTCCGCCAGATGCTTTTTCAGGGAAATCGGCAGTCCGCCTCCCTTTTTATCCGTTTCTTTTGCATCACCTGCTTGTTTCCTTTTCTCCCTTTTTCTTTCCGTCTCCGCAAGCCTGAACTGCTCCATGATGCCGCGGGAAGCCTCGTCAAAAGGCTCTGCCATGCGGATGAGGGCCGCCATGGGTACGTCCTTAGCTCCCGCCGTCACATTGACGCAGTTGTACATGCCGTAGATAAAGTATACATAGGAAGTGCCCCCTATGTGGAACATGGGTTCCGTCCGCTCTGTCCGCCTGCCTCCATAAGTGTGCGAGCCCTTGTCGTCAACCCCCATATAGGCTTCCGTTTCCGTGATAATGCCCCTGACCGTGCCAAGCGGCGTATCGTGCACCAGTACCTTGCCGATTAAATTTCTGGCAAGCGCAAGGGCATCCGTCGTAAAGAATGACCTCTGCAGCCTTTCTTCTTCCTCATATAAAATCAGCGTATGGTCATACACGCATTTCTTGTCCAGTATTTGTTTCACTATAATATCAAACAGCGTTTCCCCCACATGGTTTTTCGCGTCTGCCACCTTTAACGCCACTCTTTCCCGGTTAGAAGGATGGCATTTTTTCAGGATATTTTCCCAATACAGCGCCGTCGCCCCATACCCGAAATCACACCTGCTCTTTTTGGCATGGAGCCAGTAAAAATCCATCCCCTCCCCATACTCATGCACACCGAAGCCGCCCCGCAGCAAATCATGGAAAGCGTCCATATTGTGGCCCGTTTTCCAGGTAAGGTTTTTCGTTAAAAGTCTGTCTATCTCATCGTAAAATTCTTCCAATGTAGAAAAATGCGTTCCGTCAATCGTAATCCTTTTGCGCTCCATATGCCCTCTCCCGAAAAAGCTTTTCCTTCATTATACTTTATCCTATCAGGCGTTTCAAGCGGTTCGGCACTTTTGCGTAGCTGCATTTAGTACGGGCGGTGGGGGCGCATTTGTTCCAACAGGACACGCTCTCGCTCGTGTAAAAACACAGCGGTACATAAGATGTCAAAGGACGACATCTCATGCCTTGATACAAGGCATTGTCCGGTTGTTTTTACACGGTCCTTTATGGAATCAAATGCGCCCCCGCCGCCCGTACTAAATGCAGCTACGCAGAATCCGACACTTTCCAGTATTTTTCATTGCGTTTCGACAGGAATTTTCTTATAATAAAGCAAAAGAAACTATTAACTAAAATTTACGAAATATTTTACTGCCAGTATATACAACGGAAAGGACGACATGAGAAAGAAATTTTTTTGGTTTGCAGCCTTATGCCTGCTGTCCGCCTTGTTTTTGTCTCCCATAGCATCCACTTCCGCATATGCCCTTGAGGAAGAGGAAACTGCATGGGTGGAGGAAGCGCGCGCTGCCTTGCAGGAGCTTCTTGCACAGCGCACGGTTATGGCGCTTGTATATTTAAGCGATACTTATCCCATCAGTACGGAACCTTCCGCGGACAGCCCCATCGTTATCAACGTGCCCAGCGGGCTGCAGGTGCAGATTCGGGATGTTTACCTGGATGATTCTTACGAAGCTTGGGCATATGTCACATTGCATTATCAGGATGTGCCCTATGAGGGCTATATCCCCCGGAGGTACCTTGCATGTTCCGACGAATTTTTCCTGCAATGGGAAGAAACATGGAACATGAACCCCTTACAGAGCATGTACGCTTTGGATAATCAAAATACGTATGACGACATTGCGCAGTTTCCCGAAAGCTACCGCGAGGCTCTGACAGCCTTGAAACAGGCCCATCCAAACTGGACTTTTGTAAAGATGAACACCAATCTGGACTGGAATACCGTGGTTGCCAACGAGATGGTAAACGGGCGCAGCCTGATTCCCGCCTCCTTCCCTGCCTATATGCAGGGCGGCGCCTATGGCGGGGGATGGGTAAACGCCTCGGAGGATACCCTCAAATACTATCTGGACCCGAGAAACGGCCTGACGGAAAACCGCATTTTCCAGTTTGAGCTGCTGACCTACAATCCTTCCTACCATACGGAAGCCGCAGTCCAGAACTTTCTATCGAATACTTTTATGTCCGGGCTTATCCCGGGCATGGAAGTTACCTATTCCAATACTTTTTTTAAGGTTGGACAGGAGCTGGGCGTAAGCCCATTCCACCTTGCCTGCCGTGTGTATCAGGAGCAGGGGAAAGGGACTTCCCCCTTAATTTCCGGCAATTATTCCGGATATGAGGGGTATTACAATTACTTTAATATCAATGCCTCCGGTAAGACCGACAAAGAAGTCATCGAGAGCGGGCTTGCCCATGCCATGGCAAAAGGCTGGACAAACGGATATCTCTCCATTTATGGAGGGGCGCAGGTCATTTCCGCCAATTACATCTTAAAAGGCCAGGATACGCTTTACCTGCAAAAATTTGACGTAGACCCTTCCCATAACGGTCTTTACTGGCACCAGTATATGCAAAATATCTGTGCGCCGAACAGCGAGAGTTCCAATATACGAAAGTCTTATGCACAGGCAAACTCTCTCGACAATACCTTTGTGTTTAAAATTCCCGTTTACCTGAACATGCCTGCCTCGGCCTGCCCGGAGCCCGTACCTTCCATGGATGTTATATTGACGCCGCCATCCGGCTACACGGAGCCCGTCATTTATCTGGACGGCGTCGCTTATCCGGCGTCCGTAAAGGACGGAAAATACGTCGTAACCGCGCCTGACGGCAATTTTAAGACGGCTGTTATGTACCGGTACAAAGAAAACGGCGCTCCAAACGGCATGTATGTATGGGAGTTATCCTACAACGGCATCTATAAAGCCACACCTGTACCCGAACTGGAAAATCTGCTCAGCTATCACGGTTTTTCCATCCGCATTACAGGCAATTCCGGCATCCGCTTTAAAACAGGCATTTCCGCGTCCCTACGGGCACAGCTTTTGTCGGGGGGCGTTTCGGGATACACCCTGAAAGAATACGGTACCCTTGTCATGACGCAGGCCAACAGCCAGATTTACCCCTTTATTAAGGACGGCCAGAAGGTGGCAGGCGGAATTGCCTATGGGAAGAAGCCTGACGGCTCCCTGCTTGATGCCGTTTTTGAAACCGTGGATAACCGTTATCGCTACACTTCGGTGCTGGTTAACCTTCCCGCCGCGCAGTATAAGACGGATTTTGCCTTCCGCGGTTATATCATTCTGACAAAAGACGGAAAAGATATCATCATTTACGGTCCCACCGTAAGCAGAAGTATTTACTCATTGGCAAGCCAGTTGCTTGCTTCGGGCTATTATGCCCCCGGCTCTTCGGCAGAAGTATTTTTGCAGAAGCTGATTGAAGACGCCGGAAAATAGGAGGAGAAGGTTGAATAAATTGCTTGATAACAATTTATTCAACCAAGAATTTGTACCGAAGCGTCACAAATTCTGTGATGGCAGAGCGAAATCTGACATTTCGCTCGCCTCCTCAGCGCAAAAGCGCTTCGGAATGGAGGAAAACATGAAAAACAGATTTATCGGGAACATCGGCAGCGCCTTATCGCTTTTTGCCTTCCTAACCGTTTTTTCCGTGTTGTCGGGATGCGGCGTTGTACAAAATAATATAGAAGAAAGCATTTCCGGCAACGGAACCTTAGAGGAACACTTATCGCAGCCTGCCCTCAGCGAACTGGAACAGTCCATTTTACTGTATGAAGAGAAATATGCCGACGGTTCGGCGGACGCTTCTGACGTGCGTGCGCTGGCTGAGCTGTATGGGCAGTCCGATAGGATTCGCAGGCAAAGGGATGTGCTGGAACAGGCATACCGCCTTTTCGGAGATGAAGAATCCCTGACCATACTGGAACAGATTACGGTAAATATAGCGGAAGAAGAAACCGCCATAGCAGAACTGGCACAACAGTTATACGACAACTTAAGCATTAACGGTTATTTTGATGACGGCGTTGCCATGCTGCACGATGATACATGGTTTTTTACCATGATGCCTAAATTGGACATCGGACACAGACGCTATTATCTGGAAGAGGAAGATGGTTCCCTTTTATGCCTGGAAGTCGGCTACAACGAAAATGGTACGCGCTATTCGGCCATATGGCTGACACAATCGGATGGCGAAGTGCTTCATCTGCAAAAACAGTCTGATTCCATATACATGCTTCAGACAAAACTGGTTGACGGAGTCTATCAGGGCGCTTATGAAACATGGCTCTGTCTGGCCTCTGACGGGGATGTATACCATGAGCAGGGATTTTTTGAAAACGGCCTAAGTTCCGGCTCCTATGATTGCAGGGTCTATCTGGGCTCGGAGGCGGCGGATATTCTGTCTCTTTGGAGCAACCGTGAAAACTTTTCGTTTATTTCCTACTACGGTGAATTTGACGACTTGGGGCGGACTACGCTTACACAGCCATCCTCCCTTCCAGAAGGTGAAATCGTATATGCATATGATGCCTCAGGTAAAAAATATTTAACCATGCAGGCTCCTGATTCGGCACAGACAGTTTTTGACGCTGCTTTCTGGGGATTAAAGACTTATCCCCTTTTTACCCCATACAGCGTAGAACATTTTGAACAGGTTGATTCCGTTGATAATGTAACGCCTCAGATTCGGATTTACGATTCCAATATTGAATGGTTTGACGGAAATGTATGGCACATAGCAGGTTCCGTCAAAGATTTTGCGGCAGCAGACCCGCTCGGTGAAATCTCTTACTCCTCCATCCTGCAAAATGAGGGCGCCGGGATGGAAACCGCGAGCCATTCCGGGCGCGGCAGCAAGGATACGACTCCTGAAAAACCGGCTTCTTCATCCGCTCCCTCCTCCCAAAAACCGGCTTCCTCATCCAAACCGGCTCAAAAGCCGGAAACGGCTCCGCCACAGGCTTCGGAACAGATGCCGGTTCCGGAAGAAACACCAACCCCTGCACCAAATCCGACTCCGGTTCCCTCACCGAGCCCCGGACAGAACCCTGCTCCTGAGCCGACTCCTACGCCCACTCCTGACCCGCCCGCACCAACTGAGCCTGCACCGCCTTCCGGCGGCTCCGGCGACGGTTCGGATATTGAATGGAGTCCCGACTTGGAATAATGATTATTTTTGACAGCACAAAAAACCACGGTCAGTTTATTCTGCCGTGGTTTTTTTTATTGCCCTTTTATAACCCATTTCACAATATAATAAATACTATCCTCCTCCACACATTCATAAATAGTGCAGAACCTTCCCTTGCTGTCAATTACATATTTCTTAGTTAAACTATCATTTGCCGCCGTTTTTTTTGCTGCATTTTCCTTTCCGTAAATTGTAATTGCAGCGCTGCCTGCCATTACCGCAAATAACAACACTGCTGCAAGCAATCTGATTTTTGCTCTCTTTTGCCTCATCATCTTCATCCTCCGTACCACGATGACTTTTTTAAGAAGGTTGGATTCTCTCTATATGTTTATCATATCACAACTTTTTATTGTTGTATATAACTACTATTAGGTTTTATTCAATGTCATAAATAGAAATTACAATAATCTATATACTAAGTACCGTAAAAAGGAGGGATACCTTGACAAACTTAAAACAGCTCAGAACCAAAAGCGGATTAAGCCAGCAGGCATTGGCAGAAAGGTTTAACCTTAGCCAGCAATCCATTTACAAATATGAAAACGAACTGGCTGAGCCCGACATCAACACTTTGAAAGAATTTGCAATTTTTTTTGGTGTTTCTATTGATTATCTTGTGGGGTATCAGTCAGATATCACATCTTTTGACGAGGCGTTTAAGCCCACAGTACAGGAACAACAGATATTGAAAAAAATCCGCCAGCTAAAACCGGAAATAAGACAGAGCATCATAGCATTGCTTGAAAGCCTGTAGAAGCGGCCGCCCGTGAAACGGGCGGTCTGTTTCTGCGGCTATACGAATTACCTGTCTGCAATTTCAAATTCTATTTCCCCGGACGAGCCGGGGGCAATTTCATATTTTCCGAAAACAATAACCGGGTTATTGTTTTCATTGATATAGAAATTGGCATTCTCAGAGATGCCCGTAAAACCGCCTTTATCCTCTTCCCAAAATACATCCCCCGCTGTTTCCCTTTCCGAAATTTGCTCCCGAATGCTTTCATTTACCAGTTCCCTGCAGCCGCTGCCCAGCAAATCCTCCAGGGTTACTGTTTTCCCTGTTTCTACATCTAAATTATAATATTTTGTATCCTGACAGGCATTTGTCCAATTATCCGTTCCCCTTATAATAAAGGATAGATACTTGTCATTCTGCTGCTTTATTTCATAACTTACAGTAATCCGAATATTATGCGCTTCCCATTCCTCCTCAGTTCCGCCGGTTTCCAAAAAAGCCGTCTTATATTCTTCGGCACGCAAAGCGGCGTCCTCCGCATACTTCTCACATAGCTGATATATTTTCAGATTCAGTTCTTCTGTTGCAATACCGGTATCCTCTGCAATCATTTCAACAGTCGGAAGGTCAACAAACGGAATATCAACCGAAATTTCTATTCCCTCCTTTTCCGTTTCATATGAACGGAAAGTAAAAAGACGGGCAATATTTCCAATGCCCGGCATTGCTGCTGCTTCCTTTGCAAAACCGGATTTGTATTTAACAGCATGGTAAAAATAATGCATACTGCTGCAGCCGCTGTTACCAATATCCGGATTCCTTTACTGAAATTATGCTTGCGGATTGCGCCGTCTGTTCCTGACTGCATCTGCCTTTTTTAAGCCTTCATATGCTTCCAATGCTTTACAGACAGCATTCTGTACAGCGTCAAGCGCATCGTCTTTATTACCCGTATAGCCGTATGCCACCCGATAAAATCCGTTCTGATTTTCAACGATATACCGAACTAACCTTTCATATAATATCTGTTTCATTGCCGATACGCACCTTTCCGTTCTGTAGTCTTATACTATATAGATAAATAAAGCCTCCCAAAAGTTTCAAACATCTGAATAAAAAATGTATGCCCCCGAAAATACAGGAGGCATACCGCTGTTTTCTTTCTATTTTATTACCAATTCCACCGGACAATGGTCGGAACCCATAACTTCTGTGTGGATGGCAGCGCTTTCCAGCCTGTCTGCAAGACTTCCTGAAGCCACAAAATAATCAATACGCCATCCCGCATTCTTTTCCCTGGCCTTAAACATGTAGGACCACCAAGAATAAACGCCCTGCACATCGGGATAAAAATATCGGAATGTATCTATAAATCCTGTTTCCAGAAGCCTTGTAAAACAAGCCCGCTCCTCATCTGTAAATCCTGCATTATGGCGATTGGACTTGGGATTTTTTAAATCAATCTCCTTATGTGCGACATTGAGGTCCCCGCAAAAAATCACGGGCTTCTTCTCCTCCAGACCCTTCAGATATTCCAAAAAGGCATTTTCCCATTCCATGCGGTAATCGAGTCTTGCCAGTTCCCGCTGGGAGTTGGGCGTATAGACAGTCACCACATAAAAATCAGGATATTCCGCCGTAATCACCCTCCCCTCCTTATCATGCTCCGCAATGCCGATTCCGTTTGTCACAAGAAGCGGCTTGGTTTTGGTAAACAATGCCGTACCGGAATACCCTTTTTTCTCAGCATAATTCCAAAACTGGTAGTAACCGGGCATATCAAGCGCAATCTGCCCCTCCTGCAGCTTGGACTCCTGAATGCAGAAAACATCCGCATCCGCTTCTTTAAAAAAATCCATAAACCCTTTATCGATACAGGCCCGCAGGCCGTTTACATTCCAAGATACCAGTTTCATATTATCCTCCATGCTTCGCAGTCGCTTGTTTTTCCTTTGCGCCATTATATCATATTTATCCCCTTATTGCCACAAACTATTATCAATGTTATACTGAAACCGTTACAGTTCAGCCTTCGGCCAAACTGTTACCTGAAACCAACTGCCCGGAAAGGAATATTATTATGTTAAAAGACAAAAAACTTTTTTTATTTGATATTGACGGCACTCTTGCCCTCGGCAACGACTTGTTTGACGGCACCGCCGAATTGCTTTCCTACATCGGGGAAATTGGCGGTATGTCCTTCTTTATCACTAACAATTCCACCATGAGCAGTGATGACTATGTTAAAAAGTTTGCCCGCTGTTTCGGCCTGAAAACCAGCGCGGATTTTTTCATCACGTCAGGCTATATGACAATCGCCTATATGAAAGAACATTTTATGGGAAAAAACCTTTTTGTAGTGGGAACCGGTTCTTACATGGCAGAACTGGAAAAAAACGGACTTACGGTTACGGACGAACCTTTAGGTGCGGAATGCGTCCTTGTCTGTTTTGACAATTCCCTGACTTATAAAAAACTGGAAAATGCCTGCCTGCTTCTTTCTGACCCCAAAATCCCTTTTTATGCCACCAACTCTGACTTATGCTGCCCTGCCAGTTTCGGATTCATCCCTGACTGTGGCTCCATCTGCCAGATGCTTACCTCCTGTACCGGCAGAACGCCGGTTTATCTGGGCAAGCCTTCGCGCGCCTTTGTTGACGTCTGCATCCAAAAATCGCACTTTACGCCAAAAGAAACCATTGTAATAGGCGACAGGCTCTACACAGACATCGCCTGCGGCATTAACGCCGGCGTGGATACCTGTGTGGTATATACCGGGGAAGCCACCCCAAAAGAAGCGGCATGTTCCGAATACCTGCCTACCTACGCTTTTGAAAATATCAGGGCGTTTTACGAAGCTTTAAAAAATGCTTCTTCCCAATCTTAAGGACATCCCCGTCTGCAACCTGCACTTCCAGGCTGTCTGCCCGCGTACCGTTTATCCTGACGCCTCCCTGGCTTGTGATACGCCGAAGTTCACTGCTGCTAAAGCCCAGACCGGCTGCCGCCGCTATGGGAAGCAGACTTCGCAGCGTGCTGCACTCCCAAGGAATCTCCAAATCCGGAACATCTTCCGGGTTTTCTTTTCTTCCGAAGGCTTCCTGATAATAATTTCTGGCCCGTTCGGTTTCCTCCTTACCATGGTACAGTCCTGTGATGATTTCCGCCAGTTCCAGCTTTACATCCCTTGGATTTTTTCCCGATGCAAGTTCCTCCTTAATGACATCAATTCTCTCCGGCATTTCATCTGTAGCCAGTTCAAAGTAACGGATAATCAAGGCGTCCGGCACTTCCATGACTTTTTTGAACATCACCTTCGCATCCTCTTTTACACCGATATAATTATTTAGGCTCTTACTCATCTTTTCCACACCGTCCAAGCCTACCAAAAGCGGCATAAAGATGGCCGCCTGTGGCGAAAGGCCCTGTGATTTCTGTAAATTCCTTCCCATCAGGATGTTAAACGTCTGGTCCGTGCCACCCAGTTCAATATCGGCGCCGATTGCCACGGAGTCATACGCCTGCATTAACGGGTAAAAAAACTCATGCAAACCGATTGGCACATTGTTTTTGTAACGGTTCTGGAAATCATCCCGTTCCAGAAGCCTTGCCACAGTGACCGTGGAAGCCAGATGCAGTATTTCTTCCAGTTTCAGAAGTTCCAGCCATTCTCCGTTATAGTATACCTCCGTCTTTTCCCTGTCCATGATTTGAAAAATCTGTTCCAGATATGTCTGCGCGTTTTCCATCACTTCCTTGTCGCTTAACGCTTTTCTCCCCTTGGATTTTCCCGTAGGGTCCCCGATTCGCGCCGTCACATCCCCGATAACCACCATAATGCGATGCCCCATGTCCTGCATCTGCTTTAGCTTCCGCAGGACAACCGCATGTCCCAAGTGGATATCCGGCGCGCTGGGGTCCATTCCGAATTTTACGCGTAAAGGCTCTCCCGTACGGATGGACTGTTCCACCTTCACCCGAAGTTCCTCTGCTCCCACCACTTCAACCGCTCCTTTCAGCATAACCCGCATCTGGTGCTCTGTTTCCCTTTCCAGTTTTTCATCCCTTACTTCCATTTTTTCTTCCTTCTTTCTTCATTTTTTCCTCATTCCGAAGCGCTTTTGCGCTGAGGAGGCGAGCGAAATGTCAGATTTCTCTCTGCCATCACAGAATTTGTGACGCTTCGGCACAAATCTCACGATTGAAAATTTTAATTTTCAATCTTCTTAACACAGGAAAACAAAAAAACTCCCGTCCTGTTCAAAAGGACGAGAGTCACTCCCGTGTTACCACCTCATGTTCATAAACAGCTCACGCTGCTTACCTTTTCAAGTACGGCCTGTTGGCGATACTCTAGCACGATAACGTGTGCAGGATACGTCGCAGCCTACTCCTGGGTTTCGGTGCGAAGCTCAAAGATGTATTCGCATAAAGCTTCCCATGCGCCTCTCATCAACCGGCTGCTTTCTGTATGTTTCACCTTATGTTACTTATTCTTATCATTGCTTTTCTTCATCAATTAACTTGAATTATGAAATTACGGTTATTATAAACATCATTTTATCTAATGTCAAGGGGTAAATTCAAAGTAAATTATGCTGGCGTTTTCTTATTTTTTCTTATACTTCCCCTCAATCTTCAACACATACACTATCATCGCCGCTATGGCTTCCAGCAAAACGCCTATCGTGGAAAGAAGAATATATGGTGAATTTTGACCGGCAAGCAATGGCAGTCCGAGCAGGATAAAAACAACTCCGAAAACAAACCACAGTTTTCCCATTGCCCGGTTGTATGCCTTCACATCCGCAATCGGCAGGGTCCCGGCATTGGCCCAGAAGCCAAACGCAGTTTCCCTTTTGGAGAAATACTCATATATGCCCATCCCCACAAAGACCAGTCCCATCACCGTCCAGATTGTAAAAGCCATGCCGCACCTTCTTTCCGTATCTTATAGTTATTTTAACGTCCCTGTTATTTCAGGACCTCTTTGTAAACCCGAAGCACATTCCCGTAAAATATCTTATCCAGTTGTCCTTCAGTAAAGCCGCCCTTCTTTAAGGCATCCGCGAGCCTATCCATCTTATCGGCCCCAGTCAGTTCAGCATGGGTATCTATTCCGTCAAAATCGCTGCCGATACCGAGGCACTCCACGCCGCCGACCGCCACTATATGTTTCGCATGATTTACGATTGCCGCTATGGTTCCCGGATTTTTCACCCCCACCGGCACCTGCGTCAAAAAATCAGCGCAGAAATTCAGTCCCATAACTCCGCCCCGCTCTGCCAGCCTGTGTATCATGTCGTCGCTTAAGTTCCTCACACAGGGACAGACATCCCTGGAATTGGAATGGCTTGCCACAAAAGGCTTTCGGGTATGGGCAAGAACATCATAAAAACCGGCGTCCGACATATGCGATACATCCACTATCATGCCCAGTCTTTCCATTTCTTCCACAAAAGTAATCCCTTTTTCTGTTAAACCGTTTTTAACATTGGGCGTATTCAAATAATTCAACGTCACCAGATTCAGAACAGATAAATTACCGTTCTGTTCAGCAATTTTTAATTTTTGACCCTGTCTCCTGTCCAGATTAGGGAAACCAAGTTCATTGGGATAGTTCCACAACAAAGTAAGCATACGCACACCCTGTTTATACAGGATGCGGAGTTTCTCCAAATCCCCTCCGCACACACCGCCTTCTTCAACGGTAAGCATGGCGGAAATCTTTCCCTCCGTCCGGTTCTTTTCAATGTCAGAGTAGGATAGCACCGTGGCAATGCTGTCTTTGTTTTCCAGTATTTCCTGCATATAAAGCCCAAAAAGCTCCTGCACTTCCTGCCATGCATCCTCAGCCTTTCCCATCTCTACAAAAAGGGCAAAATTCTGTAAAAGATAATCGCTCTTCTGCATCTTGCAGATATCTATGTGGCAGTCATTTTTCCTTAAATCCGCCGCTTCACCGGCCCGCTTTTTCTTTAGAAGTGCGGAAATGGTATCGCAATGCATATCGACCACTTTCATAAATGTCCCCCCTTGATATTATTTGCAATCAATCTTCTTTATTATCTTCTATTATATTCCAAAATGGGTTTCTTGCCTATAGGAAATTTTCTTGGGTCTTTGTATTTTTCATGCCTGCCCCGTCGGGCGTCATGAAAAATGCCCCGGCAGCGATATCTGCCGGGGCTGGAAACCCAAATCTGTTTTTATCTTCCGGTTCCGAAGTTTACGCCTGTATCATCAGGCTTCTCTTCGTCAAACTTATAATCCTTGCCCGGCAGGATAGCGTTGAGCAGGATGCCGGTAAGCGCTCCTACTGCCAGACCGGAAAGGCTGATGGTTATATTTCCTATGGGGAAGGAGATTGCCCCTGCCGCACTGTAATTGATACCGATGGACAGCACCAGAATCAATGCTGCAATAATGATATTGCGGCTCTTTGTAAAATCAGTCTGCGTTTCCACAATATTGCGGACGCCGACTGCTGAAATCATACCGTAAAGCACAAGTGATACACCGCCGCAGGTAGCTGTGGGCATACAGCCGATAATGGCGGCAAACTTAGGTGAGAAAGAAAACAGTATGGCAAGACCGGCTGCAATCCTGATTACCGCAGGGTCAAATACCTTTGTCAAGGACAAAACGCCCGTATTCTCCCCATATGTGGTATTTGCAGGCGCACCAAACAGGGACGCAAGTGTCGTTGCCAGACCGTCGCCAAGCAGGGTACGGTGCAGTCCCGGGTCCTTAATATAATTTTTGCCAACCGTGGATGAAATAGCGGAAACATCCCCGATATGCTCCACCATGGTCGCCAAGGCGAGAGGTACGATAGTGATGATGGAGGTAACCAGCATACTGCCGTCCACGCCGTTTCCGAACAGGTAAAATACGGTATGGTCCCATTTAATGGGATTGCCAATCCATGCCGCCTCTGCAACAGGCGTAAAATCCACTTTTCCAAAGCAGGCTGCCACCACATAGGAGCCAACGACACCAATGATAATGGGAACAATCTTAATCATTCCCTTTCCCCAAATATTGCAGACCACCACGAGGGCAATTGCAACCAGCGCAATAGGCCAGTTTGTAGCACAGTTATCAATCGCCGACTGTGAAAGGGTAAGGCCGATGGCTATGATTATCGGACCCGTAACAATGGGCGGGAAGAACTTCATGACCCTGCCTGTCCCAAAAACCTTTATAAGGGCAGACATAATCAGATAAACCAGACCGGCACATGCTACTCCCAGGCAGGCATAAGGAATCATCTCTACATTGGAAATTGTCTGTTCCCCGTTAGCGTCCGTAAGCATCGGACAAATGGCAAAGTAACCACCCAGAAAAGCAAAGGAAGAGCCTAAAAATGCGGGCACTTTCCCTTTTGTCACCAAATGGAACAAAAGCGTTCCAAGACCCGCAAACAACAAGGTTGTGGAAACATCCAGACCTGTCAGCATGGGTACCAAAATCGTGGCGCCGAACATGGCAAACATATGTTGTACGCCAAGTATCAGCATCTTTGGAGCCCCGAGCTGTTTCGCATCATAGATGCCACCCTCCCCAAGCACCACCTTCTGCTTCTTTTTCTCATCACTCATTACGTTTTCTCCTCCATACATTATAAAATTTTTCTAAACTGTCCTAATCTATCATAACTAATGGAGGAAAGTACGTCAATCCTTATTTCTGATGTATGCCGGATTTTATACAGGCGGGGCGGCGCATTTGTTCCAACAGGACGCGCTCTCGCTCGGGTAAAAACGCAGCGGCACATAGGATGCTATAGAACAGCATCCAAGGGCCGGCGTTTTTACACGGTCCTTTATGGAATCAAATGCGCCGCCCCGCCTGTATAAAATCCGGCAGTTGATGTTTTTCTACTCTTTTGAAAATACCACTGCATGTTCCATGAGGAACTGTTTCCAGATGGAGACGTACTGGGCTTTCAGGTGGACGCCGTCAAAGGTATAGCTGCTTATCAGCCCGCCGTCCTCATCGCAAATCAGGGGATTGACATCCAGATAAAATACTTTCTGGTTATCCGCAAGCTTTTCGATTTCCGCGTTTCTTGCGTCAATTCCTTCGTTGCTGATGTAATCTCCCTGGGCCGAGCGTTCGCCTGTTACCCGCATGATAGCCTGCACGTAGATGATGGCGTCAGGCTGCAATTCCTGAAGGTGTGTTATCACCGTCCTGTATTTTTCCATAAAAGTATCCACCGTGCCGGTGCCCATTTCGTTGATTCCTATCATCAGGTAGATTTTGGAAAACTGTTTTTCTGTAAGCGCTTCTTCAATGGTCTTCTTCTGCAGGCTTCCTTCTACCGGAATAATCTCAGCGTCAAATAATTTATAAACAGTCAGCCCGGTTGACGCATAAAACGTGGTATTGTCAAGCCCCCCGTATTCCGACAGGCCTACCGTTCTGGAATCCCCGATAAATACTGCATCGTCAAAATAAGTATCATCCGCTGTCATATATTCCCATGGAACAAAAGCACCGTCCCCGCCCGAAATGTCTTCCACTGTTTCATTGCCGGAAACACTGTTTGCCGATACACTGTCCCCGCCGCTTACATCATTTCCTGACACTGTGTCCTCTTCCGCATGCTCATTCACGCGAAAAGCCTGTTCATAATTTTCCATTCCCCAGGCAAATACTTTTTTAGCCAGATACAAAAGCGGCTCCCTGTTAAAAAAACATATGCCGGTAAATGCCAATATCACAAAAAAACGGATATATTTCCTGTCGAACTTTTTTCCCATTTTATCCTCATTTCCACACTAACCGCCATGCCGCCACTCCATGGCGGCACATAATCCCACGAAACTAAAGTTTCGATGGAAAATGCCGCTTTTCAGGCATTTTCCGGCGTGGAACTTAGAAGTTCTCCGCGAAACAGCCTCTGCTGTGAGCGGAAATTGCCAAAGGCAATTAGAACTTCTTTCCACGCTAAAATCTGGAATACATAAAAGGATTATTCCCTTCTATCATGATGCGCCATACGCATCTCCAAAACAATACCGCCAAAACCAGCATACCGGGGATGCTGTCCTTAAACCGTTCAAATAACCGCTTCGGAAGCGGCGTACACATGAAAAATCCTGTCAAAAACAGTATGCCGAAGTTTTGCAGCTGCTTTGTAATATCTCCCGTGTTGACATTGATACCGGCAGTCAGCCCGAAAAGCCTGCCAAAATAGATGCGCAAATCCGACAGGTCGGAAATAGCAAAGCACATCCATGTCAGCGGAATGACAAACAGCACATATATATGCGGCAATAGCTTCCCTTTGCTTAATTGGTTATTTCTGTCTATCAGCCTTTCCATCACAATCAGAAACCAGAGCGCAAGACCCCATAGCAAAAAGTTAATGCTGCCGCCATGCCAGAATGACGTCAATATCCAAACCACCAATAAATTGAAGATGGTACGCAAAATACCTTTTCGGCTCCCGCCCAGCGGAATATACACATAATTCCGAAACCACCTTCCCAATGTCGCATGCCATCTCCTGTAAAACTCCCTGACGCTTTTTGCCGTATAGGGTTGGAAAAAATTCTCCGGAAGGGAAAAACCGAGCATCTGGCCTAATCCCACCGCCATCAGGGAATATCCGTAAAAATCAAAATAAATCTGCATGGAAAAACCGATTGCGCCCATCCACGCAAGCGGAGTGGATATGCTCGCAAAACCGACAGTCTGCAAATCATGCCAGAGCAATGCCAGCCTGTCTGCCAGAAGCACTTTCAGGGAAAGCCCGTACACAAAATTTTTCATGCCTTTGTCCATATCTTCAAGCCTGTATGCACGCTGCCTCAAATCTCCCGCAACTTCATTGTAGGAAACAATCGGCCCCGCCACCAGCTGCGGGAACATACTGATATAAGTGCCAAGCCGGATAAAAGACTGCTCCGCCTTTATATCGCCCCGATAGACATCCGTCAGATAGGATATAATCTGAAAAGTGTAAAAGCTAATGCCGAGCGGCATTCCTATGGAATCGGGCATCCAGTACATCCGCGGCGCCCATTTAAAAAAGACTAACACTAATACATCGACCGCCACTATGAAAATGTAGAGCGCCCGGTTTTTATTTATTTTCTTTTTTCTTTTTATTACAAGGCGTTTTCCCGCCGCAAAGTTTATCACCGACGAAACCACCAGCAAAAACACGTATACCGGTTCTCCGTATGCATAAAACAACAGACTGCCAGTAAGCAGTATGAGATTCCTGTATCTTGCCGGGGTAAGGTAGTAGATAAAAACAAAAATCGGAAGAAAACACAATAAAAATTCTACACTGTTAAATACCACGTTTTATCACATCGCAATCCGTCTGTCATATTAAAATTGTATCGTTATCCCCTATGTCCTGCAAGTTAAAATTTCTTAATTTTCGCAATTGTTTTTTTTCATGATATATTCTACAATTATTCTTAAGACAGACATAATTTATTTAGAGTTTATGCAACAGGCTTAAAGGAGATACCATGAAAGAACAATTATATATGATACCCTTAAATGATGCAGTTAATGCCAATGATGAATGTCCTTTCTGCAATGTAGAAAGACAAATTGAACAGGACCTTCTTGACTTTGTACTGGGTTCCGGCTCCTCTTACATGGAAAGCAACATTCGTGAACAAACCGACCGTCTGGGATTTTGCCGTCCGCATTTCAAAAAAATGTTTGATTACGGCAATACCCTGGGAAACGGCTGGATTTTGAAAACCCATTATAAACGCATGTTGGAAGAATTTGACAAACAGGTAAAGTCTTACACGCCCGGCCGCGCCTCCTTAAAAGGCATGTTCCGAAAAGATACGCCGGCGTCCAATCCCGTCAGCGCCTGGGTAAAAGAGAAGAATGAGTCCTGCTACATATGCAGCTACTATAAAGAACACTACGAGCGCTATCTGGATACTTTTTTTGTGATGTACAAAAAGGACGCCGCATTCCGCTCCAAAATAGAAAACGGAAAAGGGTTCTGCCTTACCCATTTCGGCGATTTGCTGGAAGCCGGTGAATCCAAACTCCCGGAAAAAGAGCAGGCTGCTTTCTATGACATGCTATGCAATCTGATGCGCGACAACCTGAGCCGCCTTTCCGAAGACGTTTCATGGCTGATAGAAAAGTTTGATTACCGCAACAAAGACGCAGACTGGAAAAACTCAAAGGACGCCATCCAGCGCGGCATGCAGAAACTCAAAGGCGGTTATCCCGCTGACCCTGTCTACAAGATGAACAAGTAATTCAATGTGCAATGTTTTTGTATGTAAGAAGTTTCATCATATCAATGTAGCCCACAATCTCCTGATACAGCATGTCCGGGTGGAAAGAAGCATCCAAAAACCGCTCGGACATCAGTCCCTTTATCGTAAAGTCCATCATTTTACATAACTTTCTGCCATCGATGCCTGCCGGCAATGAAGAAAAATCCATCTGTGCCTGCAGCCTTTCATAATGCGATGCAAGCACATTCCTCATATCCTCCACGGCAATCAGCGCTTCCCCTACATCCTCGCTCATGGAACGTGTCAGAAACTGCTGCATATAGGGATATCCCCTGAGCGCCTGCAGTTTTGCCTGCTCTGTCTGCTTTAATATTTCAAACATATCCTTTTCTACCGGCGATACCGCTGATTTCAATTCCAGAGTCATATATCTCACACTGTAATCGTATATAAAGGTATAAACCCCAAGCTTGCTTCCGAAATAATGGAACAATAGCCCCTTACTGATAGCGGCTTCCTTCACAATATCGTCCGTGCTGGCATGACGGTAGCCATGCAGGGCAAAAATTTTCAAAGCAGCATTTATCATCCTATCCTGCTTTTCCTTTTTTAAATCAAAAAACCTTCCGTTCATGCCGCCGCTCCTGCCTGCCCTTCCCATAATTGACCTAACCGGTCAGAGTTTAAATATACCACATAACACGGTCTCAATCAAGCATGAAAATTGATTTTACTAGGGCGGTCTAGCGTGAAAAGAAGTTCTAGCCGCTCACAGCAGAGGCTGTTTCGCGAAGAACTTCTAAATTTCACGCCATCATTCCGCACGGCAGCCCGGACAAGCATTTGATTCCATAAAGGACCGTGTAAAAACACCGGCATTTGGATGCTGTATTTTAGCATCCTATGTGCCGCTGTGTTTTTACCCGAGCGAGAGCGCGTCCTGTTGGAACAAATGCCTGTCCGGGCTGCCGTGCGGAATGATGAAATTTATGGTAATATTTATGAAATTTTTATACATAATCCCTTCCTTTTTCCATAAAATAGTATTAAAATGTCTATATTAGATTAATTGACCGTAAAATGAAAGGAGTAACCTGATGGCTAAAAAATTTGGTAAGTTTGTGCTCTTTACTGCCGCAGCCGCAGCTGCCTGCGCAGGTATTTATTATTACTTCCAGAACAAGGACAAATTTTCTGCAGAGTTTAACGGTGACGAAGATGAAGATTACGATGATTTCAGCGAAGACCTCGATGACGCGGACGCAAATCGTTCCTATGTTCCTCTAAGTCACGAAAATACCTCCGGGGAGAATACAGACGCTTCTGCAGAAGGCACTGACAA
This sequence comes from uncultured Lachnospiraceae bacterium, assembly GCA_910577015.1. Classification (GTDB taxonomy): domain Bacteria; phylum Bacillota; class Clostridia; order Lachnospirales; family Lachnospiraceae; genus Acetatifactor. The sequence goes on from CAJTKU010000010.1 coordinate 26,575, forward strand.
GGAAGAAGCGCCTTTTGAAAAACTTTCCTCCCTGGTTGCGGATACTGCAAAAAAGGCAGAAGAAAAGGTAGAAGAATTTTTTGATGAAGATGACGAAGCTTCTTCTGAACAATAAAAGCTTTTCTGACTAAAATATCACAAAAAAGCAGGCTGGTTCTTTACAACCATGCCTGCTTTAGTTTTGCCATTCCTTCTTTTATCTCCTCTGCCCTTAAGCCTCCGTATCCCAAAACAAGCATTCCTTCCGCCTGCCGCTTTCCGTCATTTTCTTCGATAAGGGCGTCCGACATCCCATACACTTTCACGCCATGCTCCGCTGCCTTTCTTATCAGATACTCCTCCGTAAGCTTTTCATCACGGCTGGAGAGAACCAGATGAAGCCCTGCATTTTCACCGAAAATCTGGAATTTTTTCCGAAACGGTTTCAGTTCCTGTAACAGGATGTCATGCTTTTCCCTGTAAAGCTTCCGTGTTTTATTTAAGTACCGTTCAAAATATCCGTCTCGGATAAATTCGTTTAATATCCGCTGGTCAATACGGGACACTGTGGAGGAATAAAAGCTGCAGGATTCACGATAGCGTTTCAAAAGCAGCGGCGGAAGCACCATGTAGCTTACCCGGATGGCAGGCGCTATGGCTTTTGAAAAAGTCCCGATATAGATAACCCGCCCGTTTCCGTCCGCTCCTTGCAGGGACGGGATAGGCTTTCCCTTATAACGGAACTCACTGTCATAATCATCCTCTATCAAAAAACGCTCTTCCCCCTCTGCGGCCCACTTCAACAGTTCCATCCGCCTTCCGATGGGCATGGTTATGCCCGTGGGATACTGATGAGACGGCATCACATAAGCGGCCTTTACCTGTTTTTTGCGCAGTTCTTCCACCTTCATGCCGCCTTCATCCACACCGATTACTTCAATATTATAGGCAAATGAGCGAAAAATCCTGTACGCCCTCTTATAAGTGGGATTTTCCATGGCAATCCCTGCATGGCGGCCCAGCAGTTTTTCCAAAAGCAAAAGCAGGTAATCATTTCCTGCCCCTACCACAATCTGCGACGGCGTACACTTTACCCCTCTTGCAGAATGCAGGTATCTGCTGATGGTCTGCCGTAAATCATAATCTCCCTGCGCCTCTCCCAGGGCAAACAATTCTTTATTTCCGTCATTCAAAATATTCTTGCTAATCCGTTTCCAGACTCCGAACGGAAAAAGACTCATGTCCAGTCCGTTAGGGGAAAAATCGTAACAAATATTCCCGTTATACGGGATGGATTCTTCTTTCTTTGCCTCCGTCATCCTGTCATCGTCCGGCAGGGCCTGACTGTTTCCTTCCGGCAGTTCCTCCATGCGGCACACAAAATAGCCTTTATAAGGAATTGCTTCGATATAGCCTTCGGACAAAAGCTGCCCGTAGGCAAAATCCACCGTAGTCCTTGACACCTGCAAATATTCTGCCAGTGCGCGCGTAGAGGGAAGCCGCTCTCCCGAAAGCAGCCTCCCTCCTTTGATTTCCTCCCTGATGTGCTCGTAAATCTGTTCATACAGACACTTTGCCCCATCCGTTTTCAATTCCATGGCCATATCATACATGATTGCCGGTTATTCCTTTCCCTTTTTCAGCTCAGCCATCAAAGCATCCTTCAATTCCCTTGCTTTGTCTTTCACCCGGGCGCTTGCGGAAGGAGATGTCAGGATGGAGGCAATCAGCCTGGAGGCAATATCAAACTTGCCCTGCCAGAATGCCAGTACCGCTATCAGATAATCCACTGTAATCTCATCCATGCCGCAAATCGGATAGTTCTCGGACTCCTTTGCCGCAATAAAACCCTCCAGCGCATTCTGCAGGTATTCCTTTTCTTCCTCCTGCAGCTCGGCCAGTTTTTCCTTGTCGTTGTTCTTTTGGGTAAGTTCTTCCTGCCATCCTCTCAAAATCCATGCGGATTTCAGGCATACATACGCCTTCTCACTATTTCTCGCCTGCTTGACAATGGCGCAGGCCAAAGCCAGTTTATATCGCTCCATTGCCTCTTCATAAGTGTATATATCGCCCGTGTGCGGCGTCCCATGAAAATTTTTACTGATATTTTCTTTAATCAGCTTTGTCTGTCCGGCAGGCATGGGCTTGAAAAAGCGGCTGAGAGCCGTAAAACCGCAAACCGGGCAGGAAATTACATCATATTTCTGCGCGTCGATTCCTTCATATACCGCACGCAAATCCAAATCCGTGTGCAAAAGCTTTGCCTTACCTGTTTTCATCATTTTGCTGGTAATCTTACTGTCACAGACCGGACACTCAAAGGTACGGTCAAGCAGCAGGTCCTTTTCCTGTATCTCAGGCGCCTCGGCGCCCTTTCCCTTATTGGCAGCCTTATCGTCCTTTGGCTCCTCAAATACCTTGGCGTCTTCCAGTGCGCCCAGCCCCAGCTTTGAAAGTCCCGACAACAAATTTGACATGCTTAATCCTCCTTTTTCGGCAAAACAAATGAACTTTTTAATGATACTATCCGATTGAAAACTAGGGTTTCGTCAGGTGAACCCGCCGATACTCCAAACGCATTGGCATCTACGCAGAAAAATCCGTTTCTTACAAACTGGAACCTGTCATACGCTTTGGCATCCGCAAAAGAGGGTTCCAGATAACACTCCTTTAACACCGTTAAAGAATTGGGGTTCAGATTCAGGCTTCCGTCTTCATTGTACACCCCTTTTTCTTCATCTATGATATTCTCATACAGCCTGACTTCCGCTTTTATGGCTTCTTTTGCCGACACCCAGTGGATAGTTCCCTTCACCTTTCTCCCATCCGGACTGTTGCCGCCCCGTGAAGCGGCGTCATAAGTGCAATGCACTTCCGTAACTTCCCCGTTTTCATCCTTCACGCAGCCGGTGCATTTCACAAAATAAGCATTCATAAGCCGCACTTCATTGCCGGGAAATAACCGGAAATACTTCTTTGGAGGCTCTTCCATAAAGTCCTCCCTTTCAATGTATAACTCTTTTCCGAAAGGTATCTGCCTGCTGCCAAGCGCTTCATTTTCCAGATTATTCGGAGCGGGCAAATACTCAATCTGGTCCTCGGGATAATTGTCAATAATCAGTTTTACAGGGTTTAACACAGCCATCATGCGGGGACACTTTAATTTTAAGTCCTCCCGTATGCAGTATTCCAGCATGGCATAATCCACGGAAGAGTTTGCCTTGGAAACGCCGCACAATTCCACAAATTTTTTAATGGATTCCGGCGTAAAGCCGCGTCTGCGAAGCGCCGCAATGGACACCAGCCTCGGGTCGTCCCAGCCGTCCACGATACCCTCTTCCACCAGTTTTTTGATATATCTTTTTCCTGTCACTACATTGGTAAGGTACAATTTAGCAAACTCAATCTGTTTCGGCGGACGGGGATATTCCAGTTCCCGCACCACCCAGTCGTAAAGCGGTCTGTGGTCTTCAAATTCAAGCGTACAGATGGAATGGGTAATCCCCTCTATCGCATCCTCAATCGGATGCGCAAAATCATACATCGGATAAATGCACCATTTATCCCCTGTATTGTGATGGTGCATGTGCGCCACACGGTAAATAACAGGGTCCCGCATGTTGATGTTGGGAGACGCCATGTCAATCCGGGCGCGAAGCACCTTTTCGCCGTCACCGTATCTGCCGTCCTTCATCTCCTCAAACAGTTTTAGGTTTTCCTCTATGCTCCTTTTTGCAAAGGGGTCTTCCTTTCCGGCTTCCGTCAAGGTACCCCGGTATTCCCTGATTTCTTCTGCAGACAAATCAGAAACATATGCTTTTCCTTTTTGAATCAGCTTTACCGCCGCTTCATACATCTCATCAAAATAATTGGAGGCAAAAAACAACCTGTCTTCCCAGTCGGCTCCCAGCCATGCAATATCCTCCTTGATGGACTCCACAAACTCTTCTTTTTCCTTAGTCGGATTGGTATCATCAAAGCGCATGTTAAACTTGCCGCCGTATTCCTGCGCCAGCCCATAGTTTAACAGGATGCTTTTGGCATGGCCGATATGCAGGTAGCCGTTCGGCTCCGGCGGAAAACGGGTATGGACGGTATCATAGACACCCTCCGCCAAATCTTTGTCGATAATCTGTTCAATGAAATTCCTGCTTTCCACTTCACTCATAATTCTATACCCTTTCCCATTTGATGCACACCTATGCTTTATCTTATCACAAAAGCCTCAGCCTTAGCAAGCAGTTCTTCCAGCGTATAAACGGGAACCGCATACTGGCTGTCATTACCGGTTTGGATATACAGCCTGCTGCCCCCCTCCTCCACCGCCGCAAGATTTTCAATCACTCCAATCAGTTTAAAGTCCGGGCTTAACATGTAGCCGTGATTGATTCCTTTCAAATACAGGTTCCCGGACGCATCCATCCCAAAATACCCCGTAAACTCTTCTCCAAATCCTGTCAGGCTGTTCTTTAATTCCATTTCAGAGGTTTCGTAAATATCCAGCGTGCCGTTTTTGTAAAAAGCAAAAATAAGGCTTTTATCGGTATTGAAAAAAATATAACTTATCATTTCCACATTTGGAAGATTTTTTTCCTGTGCATATTCTACTGCTTCCGAATAGGATAAACCTTCCGTTTCCGGTATGGATAAACTGTCGCTGTTTTCCGTCAAATCATCCCCCCTGGAAAAACTATAGTATGTGACCTTATTGTCCTGGAAGGGAAGCAGCACATATCCCTGCGCCGCCTTTTGAAAGTCCATGACATTTTCGGAATGACTGATAAATCTATAATTCATTAAATAATCATTATTGTATTCCGCATCAAGATAGTGGTAATCCCCATTACGGGTCAAAAGTATATATTTATCTTTGCTGTTTATTGATATACTTCCTGCTATGCCGCTCCCAAAAGAAAAACTGGTACATTCTGCCCCGTCTTCATCACGGATAATCCAAGCTTCGTTGCTGGTAGTCAGCATGAAATTATCCGCGCCCTCCCCATAGTTCATGTAAATGCGGCTGCCAAAATAATTCTCATATTCTTTCTGCCATTTTGCCTTTGCCGTCAACGGATTGCATGCCATTATCATGGTTTTTAAGTCATTTGCATCATCCAGATAATTCAACAGTACAAATACCGTGTCTTCTTTATATGCCGCATCCTGATAATAATATTTCCCAATCCCAATGGAGCCGGAAACAGATTGGGAATCTATATTATAAAAGTACAGCTTTCCCATACCCTCTTTGTTCTTCTCAACAAACGCGACAACGTCCCCTCCCCGGCAAAAGGCAGCATCGCTCATCCATGTATCGCTATCTTCCACACGATAAACAAACACCTCTTCCAAAGTGTCCCCATCATACAGACTGAATCCTGTCAATGCGCTTACCAGCAAATACCTTCCCTTTTCGTCTGTGTACACCTCTTTGAAACTAATCCCATCCAGGGTATCCGTCACAGACTTATCCGGAATACTGTATATAAATATGGTTTCATCTGCAAAAACAATTCTATCATTTCCCAAAAACGCTGCATTACCCGTCCAATTATTCCTTGGTATCCTATCCAGTTCAATTCCTGCTTCCACATCCCAAATGGTATAATAACCGGATTCATCACAGGTAATCAACGTTTTCCCGTCCGAAGAACAAAGCATATATTCTATCACACCGGCAGTTTCCATCTGGTACATTGCCTTGATATTTTTTCCGGAATCATACGCATACAAGCTTTCCGTCAACGCAAGCTGCGCTTCGGGCGTGTAAGGCATGGCAATGCCTTTATATTCCGTAAGCGCCTGATAAGCGGTTTCTATGGCTCCAATCCGGTCCCCTTCCTCCAGCTTCCTTGCGGATTCCTCTGCAAGGTTCAGCGCCTGAATTTCCAAAAGCCTGCTGTTTTGCAGCTGTATCTCGGCGCTCTGGACCCGAATCTCCGCCCTTTGCGCCTCGAGCTGCTCCTTCTGCATATGGATTCTGAGCGCCATGACCGTACTCACCGTGCCGAACAAAAAGCAGACCAGCGCGCCAAACGCGGTGGCTGCCAGTATACGTTTCATCCTTCTCTCCCTGTGTCTCTGGCGTAAATCATCGAAACTGAGAGAAAACATGGGAGCTAAAAGACGAAGTATCTCCGTCCGCATGGCCTTTAACATCTCCCGCCTGTTCTTTCCGCGGACATCCGCTGCAAGGGGCTCCATGGGCTTTTTTACCGTTTCTACCGTGCCATCCGGTTTTTCCACGGTTTCTTCCACATATAAAAGTTCTTCCGGAAAAGACTCCTCCGGTTCGCCCTCAATAAGCACGGCAAATACCTTTTCCCTGCCATGAATACTGATAAAGGTTTCTATCTCCTTTTTGCACCACTGCGATTCCCTTAGCCTGGGAGAACATATGACAATCAAAAATTCCGAATTATGAATCGCTTTTATAATGGGGTCTTCCAGATTGTTTGTCAGAGGCAGTTCGTCCTTATCCCGAAACACCCTGCTTATCCTGTCCCTCCCGCTGTGCTTTGCCGCAGTGCGTCTGGGCAGGCGAAAAGCCTCCATCTGCTTATGGAGGTTTTCTGCCACAAATTTATCCAAATCCGTGTGCCTGTAACTGATAAAGGCATCATACATATATTTGTCCGCCATTTTCCACCCTCTTCTTACATTTCCTGAATAACATCATATGTTTTCAAAAAGATATCATGCTCCACAACATAGACATCCGCCAAATCATTACATCTGACTGCCAGATAGTCTCCCGGCCTGCCCAGCATATACTTTTCCTTATCCCACGCCGTAAACACCTTCACACCCTTCGTAAGAGGTCTGGCAAAGATGTCTACTTCTCCCGTAGGCACACATACGCGCGCAAAATCGGTCAGCACCAAATCCCTGCCGTCCAGTCTGTTCTTAATGATGGGAACATACTCCTTTTTGATATGGCAGTCATTGTAATCGTACTTTTTATCAAGCTTCAGATATGATTTCTCAAACTTGTCCTTGCGGTTCGGGTAAACCTCTCCCTTGACGCCGATAATAATGTAAAGGTCTTCCTCCACCGTCATCTCGATATCCCCCTCCAGGGTACGGATGGTAATCGGCGTTCCTGCTGCCAGCACTTCATCCGCCTTCACAAAACCCACCGGAAGATTTTTCTTGCGGTACCGCTTCATGCCTGCCGTATCCGCCTTGTAATCCTTTGCATAAATAATTTCAAAGCTGTCAAAGTACTGCGTCATCCTGTTATTGAAATATCCCTCCGCATGTAAGGTAGGATATTTTTCCTCGTAAAGCTTCATACTGATGAACCCGCCGGCTTTTTCATAATGCCCTCCGCCGGAACCGATTCCTTCCGTCAGATATGCAGCCAGCTCGCTGGCATTCACTTCCTTGATACAGCTTCTGACGGAAAGCTTGTATCCGTCGTTAACCTCGTTAAACACCGCACATGTTTTTATCTTATCCACCTGTAATAAAAAGTCGCTGATAAGTCCCAGAATATTGGGGTCGCAAGGCTGTGCCTTAATAACCGCAAACTCATAGTCGTCATTATAACTGTAACGAATCATGGCAATGCCGGCTATTTCCAGTTCTTTTAAAGACAGATTGGAGTTGCGGAACAAAGTAATCAGACTCTTGTCAAAGGGAAGCGCCTCACGCATATCCATGTCTAGAGGATTGTATACCTCCGTAAACTGGTTGGTATCCGTATACAGCCCATAGTACAGCGCCGTACCCAGGCCGTTTTCATCACCCACCTCAAATCCCTCATCCGTCAGAAGCTTCCACACAAGAGTGGAACAGCTTCCGAGATGCGGCTGGATAATGCTGAGCTCCACGCCGCCGTTTTCCACCTGATGATGGTCTATGATGGCAATCTCATCCCCTGTAAGCCCCGTAACATTGCCTGCCCCGTATTGACAGTCAACCGTAAGCAGCAGTCCTTCCATATGTTTTGGCTCAGGCTTTCCCGGCTCTACGTATTCTACCGGCAGATTCAGTTTTTCCATCATCAGACATAAATTAGACTTCTGAATCCGGTTTTTGCCGCTGTATACCAGCCTGACCTCTTTTCCTTTCTGCCTGAAATAACAATACAGTCCATACCCCGACGCCAATGCATCCGCGTCCGGGTTATCATGGCACTGTATGGTTATCCTGTGAAACCTCTCCAAATCTTTTAATGTCATAAGACCCCCCGCACCTTTTTAATGGTGGAACAACCTGATACCGGTAAATGCCATTGCCATGTTATATTTGTCGCAGCACTCGATGACAAGGTCATCCCTGACAGAACCGCCCGGCTGCGCAATATACTTCACGCCGCTCTTGTGCGCCCGCTCCACATTATCGGAAAACGGGAAGAAAGCGTCGGAGCCAAGGGTCACATCCTGCATCTGAGCCAGCCATGCCCTCTTTTCCTCTGCCGTAAACACAGGCGGCTTTACCTGAAACACCCTCTGCCATGCGCCTTCCGCCAGCACATCCATATACTCATCCCCGATATAATTGTCGATGGCATTGTCCCTGTCAGCCCTGCCCAGGCTGTCGGTAAACTGTAAAGAAAGCACCTGCGGTGACTGGCGTAAAAACCAGTTGTCGGCCTTCTGGCCTGCAAGCCTGGTACAGTGTACACGCGACTGCTGTCCGGCGCCGATGCCGATTGCCTGCCCGTCCTTGACATAGCAGACGGAGTTGCTCTGGGTATATTTCAGGGTAATCAGCGCAATCTTCATATCCATAAGCGCCTGCGCCGGAATCTCCTTATTTTTTGTTACCACATTACCCAGCAGTTCTTCATTGATATCCAGTTCATTCCTGCCCTGTTCGAAGGTGATGCCGTAAACCTGTTTTCTCTCGATGGCTGCCGGCCTGTAGGATGCGTCCATCCGGATAATATTGTACGCGCCCTTCTTTTTCGCCTTTAACAGCTCCAGCGCTTTTTCCGTGTAGCCGGGAGCAATGACGCCGTCGGAAACCTCCCTTTTGATAAGCCGCGCCGTATCCTCGTCACAGACATCCGAAAGCGCGATAAAGTCCCCGAAAGAAGACATCCTGTCAGCGCCGCGCGCCCTTGCATATGCGCACGCAAGCGGAGAAAGCTCTCCCAAATCATCCACCCAGTATATTTTTGCCAGCGTTTCCGAAAGGGGCAGTCCCACTGCCGCTCCAGCAGGGGATACGTGTTTGAAAGAAGCCGCTGCCGGAAGCCCGGTCGCCTCTTTTAACTCCTTTACAAGCTGCCAGCCGTTGAAAGCGTCCAAAAAATTGATATATCCGGGCTTTCCGTTTAACACCGTAACCGGCAGGCTGCTTTTGTCCTCCATAAAAATCCTGGAAGGCTTCTGGTTAGGGTTGCATCCATATTTCAATTCTATCTCATTCATAATTATCCTCTTTTCCGCGCCGCTTGCTGCGCACAATCTTTTTACCCGTTATTTCTGATTCTTGTTGATAATTTTGGTCCTGCATTCCCCTGTTGCAATATCAATATACCGTACAAACAGGGATACTTTATTTTCTTCATTCAGACTGTCCCACAACATGCCTGCAAACGCTTCCATATCATCCGGAACGGCAACTAATTTCGGCTCCCCTTCAAAGCTGGGAAGCGGCGTACCGTCATGCATATAGGTATGTATAAAATGTCCCTCCCCTGCCTTGGGATTTGCATAGGAAAAAGTAAAACGGCTGCAGGAATCCGCATCCCCGTTATTGCTTTTCAAGATAGACATCTCATAACCAAAGCAGCCACCCTCCACATACAAAATCCCGGAAATCCGCGGTGTATAATTGGGTGCGTCAGGCTCAAATTCCCTGCTTCTCAAAGACTGTTCAAAGGTAAGCCCCTTTTCCATGCCTTCAAACACGGTATCCGTCTGGTCGCCGTTGGTCACAATCGTCCGGTTTCCCGACACCCTGACCGGGGCATAAATGATAAGGCTGGGGTCCTCCAGCTTGGAAGCGTCAAACGCCTCGGTGCGGATGCCTTCCCCTTCCTCCACAAAAACACGGTTCCTGCTGTTTACGCTGCGGCCCATGATAAAGTATGCCGTAACCGCCTTGCTGCCGTCCGCAGTCCTGCCGATTACAATACCCCTGCCGGGATAGCTGTTTTGTTTCAGTTCCTGCTCCAGTGATAACATGTTCATCCTTTTTCCTCCTAGTCGTCAAAAACCGCCTGAGCGGCACTCATCGTGTTCGCCCAGGCGGCCGGCATTCCTTATATCACTGCACTCCCTGTGGGTAATCCCACAACAGACTTTTCTGTCCTCCGCCAGTCATGCAGCTATGCATTCATACTACATGATTCTGCAACGTATTTCAAGCCTGTTTTTAGCTGATTTTCTCAAAATCAGGAGATTTTTTTTCTTCAACCACAGACAGAAGAGCCTCTTTGGCATATTTGGATTCAAAGTCCCTCTGCGGCATCGGTTTATCAAAGTAATAGCCCTGCACCATCCTGACCTTCATGCCCTCTAAAACCTTATACTGTTCCTGTGTTTCAATACCCTCCACACAAATACTGACGCCAATGGTTTCCGCAAGTTCCGCCACCATTTTGATAAAGGACTGGGAGTAAGCGTCCTCCGCCAAATCCTTGACAAAACTCTGGTCTACCTTAATCACGTCAAATGGAATCTCCCTGATATGGTTTAAGGAAGAGTATCCTGTACCGAAATCATCCAGGGCAATTCGCACGCCCAGCGCTTTTATTCGGGACAAAATTTCCTTCATGCGGCCCATATCGTTGATGGCAAGGCTTTCTGTCACCTCCAGTGTTAGGTTGGAAGGTTTTATGCCGGTTTCCGTCACCGCACGCTCCACGGATTCCACAATATCTACCTGTAGAAGCTGAACCACCGAGAGATTGACATTCACCTTATATCCGGGGTAGCCGTTATCATTCCATTTCTTGCATTCCTTACACGCTTCAATCAGCACATAGTTGCCAATCGGGTTAATCAGTCCCAGATACTCGGCAAGCGGAATAAATTCAGCAGGCGGGACAAAACCAAGTTCCGCACTGTTCCAGCGTATCAGGGCTTCCGCACCCGTACAGGGCGTCCCCGGCTTGGAAATATCTATCACCGGCTGGTAATAAATCATAAACTCACTGTAACCCGACATGGCCGCGTCGCGCATATTTTTTTCCATGTCAAGCCGCTTGCCCGAATACAGTCCCAGACTGTCGGAATATCTGGAAATCCTGTTCTTTCCGGTTTTCTTTGCCTCATACATGGCAATGTCCGCTTTTTTAATCAACTCCTGCACACTCTCACCGTCATCAGGGAAAGTGACAATGCCCATGCTCATCGTGCAGTAATAATCCGCATCCTTGAGAAACCAAGGCTTGGCAAATATAATTCTAATCTGCTCAATGATGTGTTCAAACTGCTGGTAACATTCCGGTGGAATGACGACGATAAACTCATCGCCGCCCACCCTGTAACAGGTCGTGGTAATCCCGTCTATCCCGGAAAGAGCATTGGATATGGACTTAAGCAGCACGTCCCCGTACTGATGCCCCAGTCCGTCATTGATATGCTTGAAATCATCCAAATCAAGGTATAACAGCCCTCCCTGGACGCCCTTCTTTTTGGCGTCATCCACATAAAGAGCCAAATCCCTTTCACAGCACACTCTGTTGTAAAGTCCCGTCAGGAAATCCGTATACACCTGCTGCTCTATTTTTTTCTGGTAATTCTTTTTTTCCGTTATGTCATACAGGGAATACAGGGATGCTTTTTTACCGTCAACCCATAAAATCTCGGTATACAGCAGGTCATACCAGCGCTCTCTTTCCCTGTGGTAAAGTTCATATGCCCCGCTGCGTTTGTATTGGGCAGTTCCCTGCTCCAGAAGCCTTTCAAAAGCACCGTCTTTCAGTTCCTTTGAAAACATGTTTTTGAGCCTTCGGTTTGCAAACAACACTTTTCCCGACGACGCATCTTTTACATAAATACAGCAGTTTGTGTTGTCCAGGACAGCTTCCAGCGCGGCATGTGATTTTGCCAGTGAACTTTTCTGCATCCGCTTGGTAAAAATGCTTTGCAGAACCTTGACTGCATCCGCAATGAACTTGATATCTTCCACTGACCAGATACGGTTTCGCCCTTTCTGGTTGATTGCCAGGCACATATGGATGTCATCACTTTTAACAAGCGGAAACACCACAAATGCCCGCACAGCGGATTCCCGCCATTTTTGGGCGGTGTCATCGGAATCCATGGCGTCCGAAGACATGATAACCGGCTTTTCGGAAAACAGCACCGGCTCCGCCTCCAGCTTCTGCGTCCTGTCAAACGCCGGAACAGTGCCCTTTTGACACCAAAACCCTACAATATCGGCTGTTTTCGTTTCTGCATACAGATGACAGATATAACAGGTCGTCACCTGCAGCTGTTCGCCTATAATCTTTAGCATTTTTTCCATGACAAAGCCTTCCGGCTCGTTGCTGTCCAGAAGTTCTACAATCTCTTTCATGGCTTCCGTACGGTTCAGCGTGTCCTGCAATTCAATCGCTGAATAACGGTTTCTTAAACTCTCGGCTTTTGCGCTGACGCAGGAAAACCGGTTTTTCAATAAAATCCGGCTGCCTTCCCTCAGCAAGTCCAATGCCTTGTAAAACTCTTTTTCCGTCAATGCGCACTGATACCCTGACAGCAAAACATCCCTTCCCTGTCCTGTTTCCGCATCCGAAAGGATGCCAAAGACCACCCAGACCATTGCTGTCTTTCCCTGCAGCCTGATGGACATTGCCGCCATCTTCAGGTTACAGGCGCCGGTATCTTCCACAGCCAGTTCCTCCAGGGAGCCTTCCTCTACCCTGGAAACCGCCTGCCTGACTTCATCCCTTGAGATATACTCCTGTATCAGGATACGGTCGCACGCATTGCCTGAAAGAACCGTAAGTTCTTTCCCCTCTGCATCAACGCAGTAAGCGCACAGACCTGCCACACTGCAGAAATCATCCTGCAGATGCTGCAAGGCTTCCCTGTCTATCAGGCCTTCATAAGAAAATACCTGTGCGCTTTCTTTTCCATCCCTTATATTGCTCCCCACTCTCTGCCTCGTTTCCTGTCCTACTCATCCACACTGTAATTCGGCGCTTCCTTGGTAATATGGATATCATGCGGATGGCTCTCTTTTAACGAAGCGGCGGAAATCTTGACGAACCTGCCGTTTTGTTTTAATTCTTCCACCGTCGCCGTCCCACAATAACCCATACCGGCACGCAGGCCTCCCATAAGCTGGAATACAGTATCTTCCACCGTACCTTTATATGCAACACGCCCTTCCACGCCTTCCGGCACCAGTTTCTTGGCGTCGGACTGGAAGTAACGGTCCTTGCTTCCGTTTTCCATGGCTGCAATGGAGCCCATGCCACGGTATACCTTATATTTTCTTCCCTGGAAAAGTTCAAAGGTTCCGGGACTTTCATCGCATCCCGCAAAAATGGAACCCATCATGCAGACATTGCCGCCTGCCGCAATCGCTTTCGTCATATCGCCGGAATACTTGATACCGCCGTCCGCAATAATGGGAATGCCATATTCCTTTGCCACCGCATAAGCGTCCATAATCGCTGAAATCTGGGGAACGCCTATTCCTGCCACCACACGGGTGGTGCAGATGGAGCCGGGTCCGATACCTACCTTTACCGCATCCGCCCCCGCTTCAATCAGCGCTTTCGTGCCCTCACCGGTTGCCACATTGCCTGCCACAACCTGCAAATCAGGGAATTTCTCTTTAATCATCCGAAGACTCTTCAGCACGTTTTCGGAGTGTCCATGGGCGGAATCCAGCACAATCACATCCACCTTGGCATCCACCAGCGCGCCCACGCGTTCCAGTACATTTGCGGTAATGCCCACGCCTGCGCCGCACAGAAGCCTGCCCTGTGCATCCTTTGCCGCCAACGGATACTTGATGGTCTTCTCAATATCCTTGATGGTAATGAGCCCTTTTAAGTTATAATCCTTGTCCACGATGGGAAGCTTCTCTTTTCTTGCCTTTGCAAGAATCTGTTTTGCTTCCTCAAGCGTAATGCCTTCCGGCGCAGTGATAAGTCCTTCGCTTGTCATGGACTCCTTTATTTTTTTGGAAAAGTCTGTTTCAAATTTAAGGTCGCGGTTTGTGATGATGCCGACCAGTTTACGTCCCTCCGTAACAGGCACGCCGGAAATCCTGAACTTTGCCATCAGTGCGTCCGCGTCCGCCAGCGTATGCTCCGGAGACAGGGAAAAAGGGTCCGTGATAACGCCGTTTTCCGAACGCTTTACCTGGTCCACCTCTTCTGCCTGCGCTTCAATGGACATATTTTTGTGAATAATGCCGATTCCTCCCTGACGCGCCATGGCGATTGCCATACGGTGCTCGGTCACCGTATCCATCCCCGCACTCATCATGGGTATGTTCAACTTGATTCTTTTGGTCAGCCATGTTGTCAGGTCAACCTGATTGGGAATTACGTTGGAATAACCCGGAATTAAAAGCACATCATCAAATGTAATTCCTTCACCTATAATCTGTCCCATACTTTCCTCCTTATGTGTATGCCATTATAATGAAAAAAGATAAAAATAATTGTTCAGTTTAACAGACTTAAAATACAATGTCAATATCAATCGGTAAACACTTTTCTGGGGGCGGCATTCCTGATTGCTTTCACCAGTTCCTCGCTGGGGCTTAACAAAACCTTCTGGTTGCCGTCAAAATACATTACATAGCGGCCATCCGGCTGTTCTTCCCTGCCTATGCTGTAATCCACCGCTTTTCCCGTACGGTTCCGGTAATTGTCCAGATGGTAAGACTTGATGGGGGCAAGGACTTCCATGCGTTCCATTTCAAAAGTAGCCACCCTTTTTCTCTTGGTTTTGGCTAAAATCTTATCCACGCTCAGTTCCTTATCCAGATACAGGTACTCGTACTCCACATCCGTATGCAGATAAACAAAATAAGCGCCAAATCCTGCAGCCAAAGCCACAAACAGCGCCAATACAAAACCCAAGAACGTAAGAATACCAAAAACCACAGTCACCATGACCAGCACAATCCTGGCAAGTTTCCCAATGGTGGAAGACTCTCTTTTCACCAGACATTCTACATAAGTATCACTCATTCTTTTACCTACCCTTATCCAGATTCTCTGCCCGCGCCTTTCCTACCGGGCGGACAGGTTATAAAAGTATGATAGTACATATTTGAAAAGAAAGCAAGAGTATCCTCCCTTTGTTTTTGGATTTTGTACGGGCAGCGGCGCCAGGGCGCATTTGATTCCATAAAGGACCGTGTAAAAACAACCGGACAATGCCTTGTACCAAGGCATGGGAGGTTGTATTTTAACCTCCTACGTGCCGCTGTGTTTTTACCCGAGTGAGAACGTGTCCTGTTGGAACAAATGCGCCCTGGCGACGCTGCCCGTACAAAATACCCTTACTTTATTCCCAAATCCCAGATGCTTAACTGTTCGGACGCTCCTTTTTCCTCAAAGGTGTTCAGATACCGGAATATCTGCCCGTTATCATGAAGCATTCTGCCCTCACTGCATTTTTTATGGAAAAGCCTCATTAAACGGTCGGCGTCCGGACTTTCCACCACATATTGGCTGCCGAATGCGCGCCTGTATTTTTCTTTTAACCCGGGAAACAAAATATCTAACTGTCTGTAAAAATACTCCCTGTTTCCTTCGCGCAGCGTCAGTCCCATCCCGAAACAGATAACGCCATAGACCCCTGCTTCCATGCACATATCCAATATACCCGATATATTATCCTCCGTATCATTGATAAAAGGCAAAATCGGGCTCAGCCACACAACAGTAGGTATCCCTGCATCGCGCAGTTCCTTTAAGACTGCAAAACGTTCCTTCGTTGTGCTCACATTCGGCTCGAGTTTTCTGCACAACTCTTCATCATAAGTAGTCAGGGTCATCTGCACCACACATTTCGTCTGTTCATTTATTTTCTGCAATAGGTCTAAATCCCGCAGGATACGGTTCGACTTCGTGATGACGGTAAACCCGAACCCGTATTCATATATCAGGGACAATGCTTTACGGACATTCTCCAGTTCCAGCTCCAGCGGGATATACGGGTCTGTCATGGAACCCGTACCTATCATGCACTTTTTGCGCTTGTGTTTCAGGGCATGTTCCAGCAATGCAATGGCATTTTCCTTGACTTCAATATCTTCAAAAACATGCTCCATATGGTAACATGCGCTTCTGGAATCACAATAAATGCATCCGTGCGAACAGCCGCGGTACAGGTTCATTCCGTTTTGTGCAGATAATATCCCTTTTGCCGTCACAAGATGCATTTATGTTCCTCCAAAATATTAGGCCCGCCTTACCTGGCGGCTATTTTCTCGCTTCGCAATAAACGGCTATTGCCCTGTTGACAAACCCTGCCGTCCCGGCTCCGCCCGCCTTATCAATATTTGCAGTAAATTCTCCGCCATCTGCATACATTCTGCCCAGGCCTGAAAGAACCTCATCTGAGCATGTGTAAAAATGCTCCGTAATGAAATCCTGTAACTTTTTCACAAGGCCCTGTGCCTCTTCAGAAGCAGGTTCCCCTTCGCGGATTGCGCCAAACTCTGCAAAAATCTGCATCATCTGCATATTGATGCCGGTCTGGCATTCTGCAGTCCTGCCCTTTGCCTTTTCTTCATACTCATGGTATTCCTTTGTGTTTCCCCATGCTTCTTTGGCCCGGGCTGCATATTCGTCTATTTTGCTTTTGTCAAAAACTGAAAAATCCATATTTTTTACTCCTGTCATTTTTATTCCACGCGCAAGATGAATCAGATTTTCCAGATGTTCCTTCTTTAACGTCAGCAGGTGAATCTGCTGTTCCAAAGCTGCTTTTTTGTCAAATGAAGGATTTTCCAGAATTTTCTTAATATCTTTTAGAGGAAACTCCAGTTCACGGAACAGTAAAATCTGCTGAAGCGTTTCCATGGCCGTATCGTCATACAGCCTGTAACCGGCCTGTGTGTATCCCGCGGGGTTTAACAAGCCGATTTTGTCGTAATATTGCAGGGTGCGTATACTCACTCCCGTCAATCTGCTTACTTCCTTTACTGTCATCATACGGATTCCCTCCTTCGTGGTAACACCAGCATAAACTATTACGCTGCGTAGGAGTCAATCATTTTTTTCAGATTACTTCGTCAAAAACCTTCTGTCCGTTTCGGCTTTTTGGATTGTATCCGCTGCACTTCCCTATATAATGCCGCCGCCTTTTTATGCCTGTTCAGTTGTTCATATAATCTTGCCAGCGCTTTCAATGCATATACATCTTCAGGCTCTATTTGCAATGCCTCCAGAAGAACCTCTTCCGCTTCCATTTCACGACCGTCTTGTTTGGATAGCAGTTTGCCTAATTCCGTCCGGGAATGGACATGTCGGGCGTCTATCCGCATCGCTTCCCGAAAAACTTCTTCAGCTTCTCTGTTCCGTCCCTGTCCTGATAGCAGAATGCCCAATTCCGTATGGGGATGCAGATTTTTGGGGTCAATCTCAAGCGCCTTACGAAATATTTCTTCCGCTTCCTTCTGACGCCGCTTTTGTCTGGAAATCAGCTTTCCCAGTTCCGTTCTGGACTGTATGTTATCTTTGTCAATTTCTATGACTTCCCGAAAGATTTTCTCCGCTTCCCCTGCACGGCCTCTTTGTCCGGCAAGTAGCTTTCCCAGTTCGGTCCGGGACTGCACATCCTCAGGATAATTGTCTACAACACTTCTGTATTTTTCTTCGGCAAGAACCTTATCTCCTGAATTCCTTGCCCAAATCCCCCACTCCGTATAAAGAACGGCCATCAATCTGGAGCCGTCTATACCGGGCGCAATCCGGTTTAATACTGCTTTCGCTTTCCTATGTGGCTCGGATGCATCTTCAGGGGCATCAGACCACAGATAACCCAGGCACAAACGCGCCTTCCCTGCGTCCGTCAGATTGCATGTGTGATTTTCCACACGGTCATATATGATGTCCATATAATCCCTGTATGTTATCTCTTTCATAAAGTATTTTTTGCTGTTATTAAAATCATTTTTCCTAACCGAATTATCCAGAAAAGTTTCAATCTCATCCTCATTCATGTATTCCAGCAGATGTTGCATGATACTGTTGATGTAATTCTCTTCTTTAGCCGTTTTTTTAACATCCTGAAAAAGAAAAAACAGCTCTGCAATTACATCATGCTTGGGCTCTAAAGCATCGTTACGGAACTTAACAGGTTCCCTGTGATGTGACACAAACTTTTCTTTTAAGAAACTTCTGAACTTCTTTGCATCTATTTTAAAATATTTGCAAAACAGCGGAATGGGTGTCGGCATTTTAAATACGCTTAACGCTGCAATTACACCATACAGCTCTGTCCGCGTATAGGAATCGCCCTTTCCGAATTCCTCTTCTATAAAGCTTCCCCACTCCTCCCAATCCAGTATAATCCTTCCGGACTTTGAAGCATTATTCTGCAGCACAAAAAGGGTACGGTAAATCAGTTCTATCGTACTGACAGCTGGATTATCATATTTTTTCAATATCTCCCCGATAATCCCAAAACTGTCTTTTTCTTTTATTGTTCCTTCTTTCGCAAAAAAGCAAACGCATTTTTCCAGAATCTTTTTCCTTCTTTTCGGCGTATCCGGAAACGCGCGGGATTCAAAATCTTTTAACTGAAATGCAGATAGAAATTGTTTTAAGCCCTGCAATACCACCATCCGGGCACCGTCAAACCAATATTTCAGGCAGTCCTGTTCCGGGTCTGCAAGCAATGCGAGCCTGTTTGCCCTCTCCGCCATGATAAGCTGTATCTTCCTGTTGTCGGTACACTTATTCTGCAAATTCGCAAAAGATACCTTATCCCCATAAGGATTATCTATGCAGACAAGCGCCCTTTGCCCGGCAGGCACGGACGCCGTCAGGCAGTCCCAAAATGCGCCTGCCTTCTGCGGCGTAATCTCTATCTTATCCGACAGGGACAGCCAGACTGCCATTTTTCCTTCGGACGCCCACTGCACGGCCGCCCGCATCATCAGGCTTGTCTTCCCAAAACCTCCGTTTCCGGCAATGATGACGGGATAACCGCCCTCTGCCAGTTCCATAACCCTTTGAACGGCATCCTTATGCGGGACATCGTGTCCTGCACTGATTACCCGAAACATCGTTTCAAACCGAGTGTCCACCATATAATAATTCTTCCTGTCCAAATCGGTACATGCGCGCTTTGCTTTCACAATACGCTCCGGTGAAATAAGAACTGCTATATTGCTGATGTCCTGCTGCCTTAATGCTTCTGCCAGTCTGGAAATACTTTTGAAATTTTCCTGTAAAGCCATGACTGCATCCGATAACTTTTCCAGTTTATTCTGGGTCAGTACATCATGCAGCCATTCCGCAAAATCAGGAATCTCCATCCAACTTTCCAAAAGGTACGCAGACAGGATTTCCGCTTCCTCCCTGCTTGCAATGCTTTCCGAAACCATGTCCTTTGCGCCCGGCAAAACATCGCGCTGCAGGCAGGACTCCCAATAGTCCAGGATATCCTTTTCACGCGGCTCTCCCAGGTCTTCCTTTCTGTATCTGCGGTATTCGCAATAAGAATCGTACGCCTTTTTCGATTGCTCCCGTATGGCCTTTTTCGTTTCCTCCACATGGGAGTTTTTCCTGTTTTTCAAATAATCGAAAATCGTTATGACGGAGCCTGCCGCTCCAATCCCCTGATATAATAAATCCAAAACCGTTTCTATTATAGTACTCATCGCTGTTCCCCCTATGTATCGTACAATGTTTATCCGCTGATTCTTTTCGCAGTTTGAAGATTATCACTTCAATGCATGTTCTTAGCTCTTTGATTTCAGATAATCTAAAATCCTATATGTAACCGGTTTGAAAATAATATAAAAAACATACCCTAGCATTGCCCCAATCACATTTGTAATTAAATCCGTGATATCCGAAGACCTTGTTCCATTTAAAAGCGGCTGCAATACTTCAATCGTCAGACTCATCAGGAAACAGGATAAAACTGTGCGACCAAACCCGGCCGTTCCATTCCGGGTCAAAGGAAACAGGAAGCCAAACGGCATGGTCATGATGACGTTTAATATTATCTGCCTGAAAAAATCCCCTCTTCCTTTTAAAACATCTATAAACGGCACCATGTTCATGGGCGTATAGGGATGATTCAGTACAAACGGGATAGCTGTGATAACCGGCATCAGGGTAAAATACAGTACAAAGGAAAGATACAGATACATTAGCGTATTGACAAGCAATATATCTTTCCCTTTTATTTTCCACTTGCGAAAAAAAACAAAAGCATATAAGAGAGCAAGAGCCGTAAAATCTATCCAGTATTTCAAAATATCCCTTCTTTCCAATTCCGATTCATATTCTTTATTATAAAATATTTATCTGCCGCATGCAATGCAAAATGCAGGCCCCCTCACTGCCGTACCTTGACAAGCCGTCAGACTCCCTTTATGATAGTACATATGAAATCTACACAAAAAGGCGGAAAAAAATATGGCTGCAATGGATGAATTTAGGGAAGAACGGGAAAAGATAAAAAGCCAGCCCCTGAAAAAAAGACTGGCTTATTTCTGGTGTTATTACAAATGGTTTGCCATTATCGGCGTTATACTTATCGTTGCGGTAGTTTCCACCGTATACGGCATACTCACCAGAACCACAAGCGCCCTGTACGGCGTGGTGGTAAACAGTATTACGCTCGGTGATGGAGACGCCTTTATGCAGGACTTTACGGACTACGCCGAACTTGATATAAAGAAATACCACGCAGAAATAAACGCCTCCCTGATTATCGGCAGCGAAGTGGATGAAACCACTTTAAATTCCTCCCAGTTTATCATGGTATATATGGCGGCGCAGGATTTGGATTTCGCCGTTATGGAGCCTGATACATTCGGCAGGTTTACCTACAACGACATTTATCTGGATTTGCGGGAGTGTTTTAGCGCGGAAGAATTGGAAGCCATGTCCGATAAGCTTTATTACATGGATAAGGCCGTTCTTGACATGATAAATGAAATGACTGCGGCGGAAGAATCCACCGAAAACATAGCGCTTCCCGACCCGTTTTCACCTGAATTAATGGAAGAACCGGTACCGGTGGGCATTAATATCAGCGGTTGCAGCAAATTTATGGATGTCTACTTTTATGAAGGGGGAACTGCCTACCTTGGTATCACGGCAAACTCCCCCCATGTAGATATGGTAAAAACATTTCTTGCTTTTTTATTTGACTAAAAGTTCTTTTAAAAGACTGTTCACCATGCCGGGGTCTGCTTTCCCCTGCATGGCTTTCATGGTCTGCCCCACCAGAAAACCGATGGCTTTTTCTTTCCCGTTCCGGTAATCCGCCACGGACTGTGGATTTGCGGCAATGACCTCTTCCACGGTTTTTTGCAAAGCGTCCGCATCTCCCACCGTTTTAAGTCCTTTTTCTTCCACATAAACCTTGGGACTGACGTTATTTTCAAACATCACTTCAAATACTTCTTTTGCTACGGAAGTAGTAATCACTTTTTCATCCACAAGCCCTATCAGTTCCGCCAGATTTTCCGGTGAAAAGCGGATGTCCTCCGCGTCCATCTCCTTTTCCTTCAAAAGACGAAGGGTTTCCCCCATCAGCCAGTTGCTCACTTTTTTAGGCTGCCCGCTGATGGCTGCCGCCGCCTCAAACAAATCCGCCATATGCTTGGAAGCAGTGATAATGGAGATATCGTATTCCGGAATGACAAATTCCTTCCGGTATCTTTCCATTTTGGCGTCCCTAAATTCCGGCAGGGACGACTTTATCCGCAAAATCCATGCATCGTCTATCTCTACCGGCGCCAAATCCGGCTCAGGGAAATACCGGTAATCCTGCGCGTCTTCCTTGGAGCGCATGGGATAAGAACATTCCTTGGCGTCATCCCATCTTCTGGTTTCCTGAATTACCTCTCCTCCTTCCTCCAGAAGGGCAATCTGACGGGCGCGCTCCCCCTCTATTGCACGGGTGATGGCTTTAAAAGAGTTTAAGTTTTTCATCTCCGTTCTGGTACCGAACTCCTCTGCCCCTTCTTCCCGCACGGAAATGTTGACATCCGCCCGCATGGAGCCTTCCTGAAGTTTACAGTCGGAAGCGCCGATATACTGTATCGTCTCACGCAGCTTTTCCAGATAGGCAATCACCTCGTCCGCATTTCTCATATCCGGCTCTGAGACAATTTCAATCAGGGGAACGCCGGAACGGTTGTAATCCACCAGCGATACTTCCTCCCATTCATCATGAATCAATTTTCCGGCATCCTCCTCCATATGGATTTCATGAATGCCGACTTTCTTTTTGCCGGACGGCGTTTCTATCTCCACGTACCCGTTTATGCAGATGGGAAAATAAAGCTGGGATATCTGGTAATTCTGCGGATTGTCGGGATAAAAATAATTTTTCCTGTCAAACCGGCAGCTTTTATTTATCTCACAGTTGGCGGCAATCCCCACTGCAAGGGCGTATTCCACCACCTGTTTATTGAGCACGGGCAGCGAGCCCGGCATCCCCGTACAGACCGGACAGGTATGGGTATTGGGGGCTCCCCCGAAAGCCGTGGAGCAGCCGCAGAAAATCTTGGTTTTGGTGGCAAGTTCCACATGCACCTCAAGTCCTATGACCGTTTCATATTGTTTCTCCACCTTTACGCCTCCTTTCCTGTGCAAATGACGCTGCGCTCATAGGCATATGCAGCCCGAAGCAGCTTCTTTTCCTGAAAACAATCCCCGATAAGCTGAAGGCCAATGGGCAGGCCCTTTGCATCCTTTCCGCAGGGGACGCTTATGGCGCAAAGCCCCGCCAGGTTCGCGGAAATCGTATAGATATCCCCCAGATACATTTTAATGGGGTCTTTTAGGGAAGTTCCCAGCACAGGCGCCGTCGTGGGCGCCGCAGGCCCCAGTATAATATCGTATTTTTCAAATGCATCGTCAAAAGCTTTCTTTATCAACGCCCTGACGCGCAGCGCCTTCAGGTAATAGGCGTCATAGTATCCCGAACTCAGCACAAAAGAACCCAGCATGATACGCCGCTTAACCTCCGCCCCGAAGCCTTCGCTCCTAGTCTTCTTGTACATATTGTGCAGGCCTTCATACTCTTCCGTACGGTAACCGTATTTAATGCCGTCAAAGCGTTCCAGATTGGAGCTTGCCTCCGCCGCCGCAATCGTGTAATAGGCCGGAATGGCATAGTCCACAAGGCTTAAATCAAACTCTTCCAGAACTGCGCCCTTTTCCTCCAGCGCTTTTGCCGCCTGCAAAACAGCTTCCTTTACCTCGGGATGCAATCCTTCCCCGAAATAATCCCTCGGAATGCCGATACGCATCCCTTTCACATCTTCTGTCAGGGCATCCAGAAAGTCTGTATCTTCCCTTTTCACGGAAGTGGAATCTTTCGCGTCATGCTTTGCAAGCGCCTCCAGAAGGGCGGCACAGTCGGTTACGTCCTTCGTCAGCGGCCCAATCTGGTCCAGGGAAGACGCGTAAGCGATTAACCCATAGCGGGAAACTGTCCCGTAGGTAGGCTTCAGCCCAACCACGCCGCAGAAAGAAGCCGGCTGGCGGATGGAACCGCCCGTATCGGAGCCCAATGCAAAGAAACATTCCCCTGCCGCCACCGCAGCGGCAGAGCCGCCTGACGAGCCCCCCGGCACATGCTCTGCATTGCTGGGGTTGCGGGTGATGCCAAATGCCGATGTCTCCGTGGTAGAGCCCATTGCAAATTCATCCATGTTGGTCTTTCCCAATATAACCGCCCCCGCCCTTTCCAGTTCCACCACTGCCTGTGCGGAAAAAGAAGGCACAAAGTTTCCGAGTATTTTTGAAGAACAGGTTGTCAGCGTTCCTTTGGTACAAATATTATCCTTGACGGCGGCAGGCACGCCGGCAAGCGGCCCCGTGATTTCCCCGGCCTCTATTTTTTTCTGCACCTGCTCCGCCTTTTTGATTGCGCCTTCGGCGTCAAAGGTGACATAGCAGTGCAGCAAATCTTCTTTTTGCGCTGCCACTTCCCGCACGGCCTCTACCGCCTGCATTGCCGTCACTTCGCCCGCCTTAATTTTTGCGGACAGCTCCACTGCCGTCAAATCCAGTATGCTCATGGAAACCCCTCCTAATCAAATGTGCGCGGCACAACAAACATGCCGTCCTTTTCCCCGGGTGCATTTTGCAGGATATTTTCCCTGTCATCCCCGTTCGTCACAACATCCTCCCTAAACACATTTTTAACCGGGAAGACATGGGACATGGGTTCCACGCCCGCAGTGTCCAACTCATTCAGTTTATCAATATATTGCAGCATACTGTCCATATCCTTCCCCGCCGCTTCCTTCTCCTTCGGGGAAAGCTCCAACTTTGCCAGTATCCCGACATATTCCATTATTTCATCCGTAATCATGCTTTTTCTACCTCCTAAATCTCACATTCTGACCTTAATATGCACTTCCCGCAGCTGTGTTTCCGTTACCTCCCCCGGCGCGCCGCACATTAAATCCTGTGCGTTTCCGTTCATCGGGAATGCAACGACCTCCCTGATGCTTTCTTCTTCTTTTAAAAGCATAATCATACGCTCCACACCCGGCGCCATGCCTGCATGGGGCGGCGCGCCAAACTGGAATGCCTGGTACAGTGCGCCAAACTTTGTTTGCAGCGTTTCCTTGTCATAGCCTGCCAGTGCAAACGCTTTTTCCATGATTGCAACGTCATGGTTCCTGACAGCCCCGGAGGAAAGCTCAGTCCCGTTACAGACAATATCATACTGATAAGCCAGAATGTCAAGCGGGTCTTTTTCCGTAAGCGCTTTCATGCCGCCCTGGGGCATGGAAAAGGGATTGTGGGTAAAACCAATCTGCTTCGTCTCCTCATCCAGTTCATACATGGGAAAATCGTTTACATAGCAAAAACGAAAAGCATTTTTCTCATATAAATCCAGCTTCCTTCCCAGTTCATTGCGAATCTGTCCTGCATAGTAACAGGCTTTTTCCTCCTTGTCAGCCACAAAGAAAATCGTATCGCCCGCCTGCAGACCCGCCAAATCCGCCAGTTCCCCCTTGCACTCCGCCGGAATGAACTTGTCGATGGGGCCTTTATAAGACAAATCCTCATCTACCTCCAGATAGCCGAGGCCTCCCATTCCCAAAGAAGTGGCAAAATCAAGCAGTTTTTCGTGAAAGCCTTTGGACATTTCCGCATGCACTTTAATGGCGCGCACCGTTTTTTTCAGGAACGGCTTAAAAGTACACTTCTGGAAAAATTCCGTTACATCCATAATCCTGAGCGGGTTGCGCAAATCCGGCTTGTCGCTGCCAAACTCCAACATGGCCTGCTTGTAACTGATTACCGGAAAAGGCGCGTCCGTCACCTTTGCCCCTTCTTTGGCAAACTTTTTAAATGTTGCCGTCAGCACCTCTTCTCCCACACGGAACACATCTTCCTGCGTGGCAAAACTCATCTCAAAATCCAGCTGGTAAAATTCTCCCGGGGAGCGGTCCGCCCTTGCATCTTCATCCCTGAAACAAGGAGCAATCTGAAAATATTTATCAAATCCCGACGCCATCAGCAGCTGCTTATATTGCTGCGGCGCCTGCGGCAGCGCGTAAAACCTGCCCTTATACCTGCGGGAAGGTACGATGTAATCCCTTGCGCCTTCCGGGGAAGACGCGCACAAAATCGGCGTCTGGATTTCCAGAAATCCCAGTTCCGTCATTTTCTCCCTAAGGAAACTGATTACCTTCGAGCGGAAAATAATGTTTTCCTTCACCTTTGCGTTTCTCAGGTCTAAGTATCTGTATTTAAGCCGCACATCTTCCCTTGTTTCTTTGGATGTCATAATCTCGAAGGGAAGCTGGCGGTACACTTTTCCGAGTATCGAAACAGACTTTGCATTCAGTTCCACTGTCCCTGTGGGAAGCTTTGGATTGTAAGTCTCCTCATCCCGTTTCTCCAAAACGCCTTCCACGGAAATGCAGCATTCCTTTACTATGCCTTCAAGCAGTCCGGGACTTCTGAGGACGACCTGCAAAACGCCGTACATATCCCTCAAATCAATAAAGGATACTCCCCCGTGGTCCCTGATATTTTCCACCCACCCTGCGGCACGCATCTCCTTTCCGATGTCACTTTCCTTAATTTCCTGCACTGTCACTGTCCTGTAAATGTTTTCTGTACTCATAGCGGCCTCCTTTTTTGTATGTCCGGGGCTTTTCTAAAAGATGGCTCTCTGCAATAAAAAAGCCCCGGAACACAGTTGTCTGTATTCCGGGACGAATATACAAGTGTAATCCGTGGTACCACCCGTCTTGATAAACCGCCGCTTCCATCAAAGCGTTTTACCGGTTTACCCACTCTTACATTTAACGCATGTCACGTACTGCCCTACACAGCAAATCCCTTCAGGCAGTCTGCTCCGGAGTGTTCCCTTTGCCGCTTCCCACAAACAGCGCTCTCAGTCGGTGACGCCGTATTCCTGTCGCTTTCCATGGCAAGAGTCTCCTTCATTGCATTTCTTTGCTTTATTGAGTTGAAGTGTAGCACACTTTTAAACAGATTGCAATAGCCAAATTAATTATTTTATATTTTACTTTTTTTCACGCTATGCCACCAACAATACGCTGCCACAACGGCGCTGATTATCAACAGCATATAAAAATTGATTCCACGGGTCACGCACATGGAGACCGTCAGGCTGCCGCCGACAAAAATATTCTGAAAAACCGCCGCATACATGATTTCAGTGATGCCCTGTGAACCCGGAAGAGGCAGCATATCCACTGCAATATAAACCACCGCCTGCAGGCACATGATGGTAAATGCGTCCGTACCGGAGAGCCCCATACCCTTATAGATAAAATACGTCAGAATAAAGACGCTGCATCTCTGGATAAAAGTAAAACCTGTCAAAAAAGCAAGCACCCTGCCATGTGATTTTAAAAAACCGACCGTCTCCTGATACTGCCCTACCATGGAGTGGATACTTTCCCTGCGTTTATCGGAAGGCTTCATCAGATGAATTTTGACAAGCAGCTTTTCCGCCGCGCACAAAAACTTTTCCATGCCGGGTCCGTTTAACATAATGGCCAGCAGCGCCACCACAAGCACCGTATTTAAAAACAGTCCCAGAAAATATACGGGTAGATACTCTCCCATGTAAGAATGCAAATCCTTCCACCAGAAAACGCCTATGCCGATTCCCATCAAAACAAGCACCAGCTTGTAGGCTGTCGCCACACTCATCAGCACCACCGAGCTGTCCGCAATCTTATGCCCGTCCTTATTCATGTAATAAAGCTGCATGGGCTGTCCACCCGTCGCCGACGGCGTTATGCCCGAGTAAAAGAACCCGGCAAAAGAATATTTCAGGCAGCTGAAAATCGAAGCTTTTTCTCCGATGGCATGAAGAAGATACCAAATCAGAATCCCTTCCGCAGATACAAAAAATACAGCGGTTACCACAGCTAAAAACAGATAACCCTTATTCATTTTACCGACTGCCTCAAACAGTTCACCCAAATCCTGATTCCGGAACACCACATAAAAAGTAACTGCCGCAAGCAAAAGAAAAAGAACCGCGCTCAGTATCTTCTTACCTTTCATACCAACCTCCATGCCGCCACTCCATGGCGGCTCATAATCCCACGAAACTAAAGTTTCGATGGAGAATGCCTGTTTTTGGGGCATTTTCCCGCGTGAGACATAGAATTTCTTCGCAAAGCAGCCTTTGCTGCGAGCGAAAACTGCCAAAGGCAGTTAGAAATTCTTCTCACGCTAAATTCCCTCTACCGCACCATACTGATACCGGCGTCTGCCGATAAACTCCGCAAGCCGCCCTTCAAATAAGATGCCTTCATTTTTCAAATCGTAAAAATCAGCCGGGGTAACCAGTGAGAAATGTTTGTGGAACAGGTCCATTCCATTTATAGAAAGAAGGCGTGCAATAAAGGAAGAACAGGTATAATGCCTTTCCTGATAGAAAGGTTTTTGCAAAAGCAGGCAGGGCAGTCCCCAAATGCAGTAATGGTAGCGAAACCTGTTTTTGTAACACTTGTGCAGCTGTTCCCTTATAGCCCCCTTCTGTTCTTTCGTGCAGTCAAGGCTGTAAATACGGTATCTTGCCGTCGGAAATGCATGATATATCTTTTCCTTGTTTTCCTTTTCAAATCCGGCAAACCACGGTAAAAACGGATTGCGCCGCCCTACGCTGTAAGCCTCCTCCAGATTTTCATCCAAAGACAGCACCACATGTATGTATTCCCTCTGAATAACCCTGCGGATAATACCCGCGAACAGTCCGGGCGTATCCACCAAAGCGATATATATTTTGTCCATTTTATCATTCCCTTTCCTATTTGTACAGAGTCTAACTGAACTGGTATGTCTTTTTGGCAAGACGGTAACCCTTTAAAGTCAGGACATCACCCAGTTTTCCCGGAAGGTAAGTGAACCCGGAAAGCATCGTAAAACGAAGTCTTTTGTAAAGCTTTCCATCCCTCTGTTTTATGTAATTCCACAGTTCCTGTCTCTTCTCCATTGCCTCCCTGTTTTGAATCATAAGCAGATAAATGGAAGATATGGACAGCATTACGGAGATATTTCTCATCATATAGTGTGACAGGCGGGGCGACATTCTCCTGACCTTACGCAAATCCATGCACTCCACCACCATCTTGGTAACCAGTATCTGCTGGTCTATCCTGCGCTTATAACTTTCTTCATTGACGGACTGGTCTTCCCTTCCGAGGAAATAGTGGTACAAATCCACATTCAGATATAATATGCTCTTTACGTAGGGAAGCGGTTTATATGCAAAAAGGTTATCCACATAAAAAGTGTGTTCCGGCAGAACCACTTTGCTTCTTTTCAGGATTTTTGTCCTGAAAATCAACGCATGCATGACAAGATACTGTGACGGCTTGAACGCACGCATATCCTGCCAGCTGCAAATCCTTTCCTCGGGAAATACATTGCCAAAGCAGACGCTTTTCTGCCTGTTTTCATACAGGTGGTCGTACACATAATTGCACACCAGCATATCCACGTCGTCCTTCCTGCTTTTTATGGTCTGCATCACTTTCAAAAGCGCGTCCCTATCCAGCCAGTCGTCGGAATCCACCACCTTGAAAAAACGGCCGCAGGCCGCTGCAAGTCCTGCATTTACACCGGAACCGTGCCCGCCGTTTGCCTTATGTATTACTTTTACGATTTCGGGGTAAACAAAAGCATATTCATCGGCAATCTCCCCCGTCGCATCGGTAGAACCGTCGTCCACAATAATGATTTCCCCATCCTCCCCGCATGGCAGAAGGGAATCAATACATCTTTTCATATAATCCTGTGAATTATAACAGGGAACCACAAAAGTGATATCCTTCTTATTCATTTGCTCCACCCCTTTTCTTATCTTTACCGAAAACTACTATACACAAGAATAGTTAAAACTTAAGGTAGAATTTCTAAATAATTACTAAATTCTTAATTTTCTGATATAATAGAATAAAATCCGAAAATAACAAATTGCTTTCATAATTGGATAAAAATATATAAAAAGGATAATACATTATGGGAAAATGGGATGAAAACGGAGACGTGATAAATATTATGCAAATTCTGGACGGCTTTTGTGAAGCCGGGGAAAGCCGGATGAAAATAGAAGTTACCGAGAGCGCTGAAGAAGGCAGCGTCAAAAAGCAATACCATCACGGACGGTGCGATGTCAACAGTCCGTGGGCAGAGGGGAAGGCGTTTGACGTACTGGAATGAAAGAGCAGACGGCATGTCTGCCCTTACTTTTTCTCCAATATCAGCACCACATCGCGCTCGGCCAGACGGGTGGCTCCCTGCGGGCAGATATTCCTGTTGCCGCGCTTTACCATCACAATAAAAGTCCTTCGGGAAATATCCAAATCCTTGATTCTGCTGCCAATCCACGGATGTCCCGGTTCCAGGCAGACTTCGCTGATATGGCAGTCAAGCCGCCCCAAAGAGGTGGTCCCCAGAAGAAGATTGTCACCGCCCATAATTTTCAGTTCTTCATAAGGCGTAAAAACATCCTCCCCGCGTAGAACCACCGCCGGATAAAGCCCTGCGGGAAGTTCGAGCTGTTTTATCTTACATCCCGTAAAAGGATGGTCAGGGGTGATAAGCAGGCTAATAAAATCGGCGTCATGCTGTGAATAACTGCCGACCTTAATCCGGGTATAATACTCCACAAAACCGGCGGAAATAATACCTGTGGGAATGGCAACCATACCCACGCCCAAAAACGCAATGATAATCGCCATCAGTTTTCCGCCAATCGTCACCGGATAAATATCCCCGTATCCCACCGTCAAAAGCGTGGAGACCGACCACCAGATACCGGAAAAGGCATTGGAAAAATGCTCCGGCTGCGCTTCATGCTCAAGGCCATACATACAAAGGGAGGACGCAAGCATCAGGATAAGTACCAGAAAAATAGACGATACCAGCGCGTTTTTCTTGTCCTTCAAAACCTCCGTAATGACATTAAAAGCATCATAACGCGCATTAATTTTAAACAAACGGAAAATCCGCACTACCCGAAGCATCCTGAAAGCAACGGCGCCGCTTGGGATAAAAAAAGGGAGAAAATAAGGCAGGAGGGTCATTAAATCCACGATTCCGTAAAAAGAAACGGCAAACCCCAGCATGGCTGCCGGATAAGCCTTTTGGGGAAAAAGAAAATCAGACGTCCAGATTCTTAACACATACTCCACAAGAAAAATCATCATGGTGGCAAATTCAATCGCCCCCATGACTTTTGAATATGCCGCCATTCCGTCAAACGTCTGAAGAAAAGTGACGGAGATATTTAATAAAATAATCAAAACAATAAATATATCAAAGCACAAACTCGGAACATCCGATTCGTTTCCAATCTGTATAATCTCAAAAACTCTTTTTTTAACCGGATTTTTTTTCACTGTGTTTTTCATGCCGCCCGACACCTTCCCTACCCCGTTTATGAAATAAGTATACCTTGCCGCCTGAAAATCCACAAGCAAAAGCTTGACAAAAAAATGATTCCCATTACCAAACAGGCAGTCACACCGCACTCGCCAGATTACCCCTGCATGAAATTCCCCCTAGAATCTCATACAGTTTACAGCGCGGACAGCGTTCATGCCCATTCGGGGGAAAGTAATGGGAATCAAATTCCTTTGGAAGAATGCCATAGCCTTTTCCAAAGGGAGTTCTGTCTGCCTGCCCCAATCCAGCTTTTGAGGCAGACAAATCATTACTCTACTATAATTATAACACCAAAATATGCCTTGTCTATTTCTATCTCTTTCGATTTTTCAGCACGATGTAACCCTCCGATATGTTGCAACGTACCCATACACTGATATCTTTTGCTGAACTGTCATGTATCCAAAAAGTTCAATCCTCCTGCCTGATTTTCCTGCACTTTTCTACCATAATAAGCACTTCCCTTAACTTTTTAAACGCGCAGTCCGCATATACATCGGCAGCCGGAACTCCCTCTTCCCTGTCTCCCGCGCTGATTTCGGTAAGAACAATATGGTATTCATCCGATATGCGGGCACACAATTCTTCCGGTGCGCCAATTGTCAGGAAAACAAACCTTGCCGTGCAGCCTTCGGAAGTTTCATAAAAATGCCGGCATCTTTCTATCATGGTTTCCTCCGGAATATCCCCGAAGAAAAAGCCCGCTGCCACTTTGTAATCCCCGCCGTCAAAATGAAACGTAGCAATCAGCTTGTCGGTAGGTCTGTTATTTTCAAATTCAAACTGAGGTCTGAGGTCTTCTAATCTCTTGGAAAACAATTCCAGCACATGGGTTGCGGATACCACTTCCCCGACAAGACGGAGGCTCACTGCTTTTTCCACTGTAAGCTGGTTTAAAACATATTTTGCAAATTCCTCAAATTCGCATTCCAGCAATTGATAGTATACCTTGTACTTTTTCTGAATACCCAGATACTCTAAAACGGCAAGCTTAATATCTTTCCAGTACTCTTGCATAATTGGGGAATCACACAGGATTCTTAGAAAACTGTTCATATAATACAGACTCATACTCTGTTTTCCGCTTTTCCAGCCGGAAATGCTGCTCGTCGCCACATTGCCTCCCTTCGGATGCTTATGGTACAGCTCCTGCCATTCCACCAGCGTAAGTTCCGGAACAGAAAATATTGTTTTTACGATACCCATTTTCATTTCTTTAGTTGTCATAGTTTATCCCTCTCTTTGTGATTTATTAAATATACTTTGTCGCAGCTACATTCTGTAATATTATTTCACACATTTGCAAAAAAGACCATGTCGTTTCGCGCAAATTTAAAATTGCGTGAAACGACATGGTCACATCTTTATTATCGCTGTATGGTGGGTGCATAACAATCAACCAATTCAAATAATAGGAGGTTCTAACAATGAAAAAAATTGCAATCGTTACTCTTGGTATCATCGCCCTGATAGGTCAGCTTACTTTCTTTATGCCTCAGCAGACTGAATCTGCTCCTGCGGTAGAGTATTGTGATGTTCATGATTTATTTTACAATTATATTTAAGAAGTTCATTATATTCAGCCTGTAATTCATCAACAATATCTCTTTTATCCATAATTTTATCAAGGCAGATTGCATACTCTAGGCATTCAATAGCTTCCGGAATCTTATCCAGCTTCTGACATGCAACTGCCTTGCTATAAAACAATTCCGGCATTGCCGCCAGCCTGCCATACTTTTTACAAAATTCAATTCCTTTGTCGCAGGTGCGGTGCATTTCCTTGTAACTGCCTATGGTATCCATCATCCGTGCCAGATTATATATCAGCATGGGATACTTCTTTCCTGTGGTTTCAACGTTAAAATCACTGTTCTCCACATAACGCACCAGATAATTCATGATACTGATGGCGCGTACATGCTCCTCCTGTCTGTAAAGGACAAGCGCCAGATTGTTTAATATGGTAATCTCCGTATTGGTTAAGAGCTTGATGGATGTCACCTTGCACTCCTCATAGTTGGGAACGGAGAGCCTTAGCGCCCCTTCCAGCTGCTCAAACACTCTGGACAGTTCCCATTCGCGGGAATAAAAACCGCAGATGGCTTCCATCGTCAAAAGAAACTGCTTCTCAAGCCCCTGCGTGACGCTTGCATCGGATATCAGACCGGCATATTCCCGCAGTTTTTCCCCTATCGGTTTTCTGTGCATGGTCAAAACGCCCAGTTCCAGTTCAAGATTGTGCTTTTCCGCCTCTTCATTACTTGCAAAAAATACCAGATTTTCCGTGCTGCACCCAAGCCTCTCCAGCAAAGCTTCCTGCATCTTCAGATTAGGCTTCTGTGTACCGTTTTCAATTCTGGACAGCGTTCCGGTTGAACAAATACCGGTACATACATCTTCCTGTGAAAAGCTTCTTCTCGCCCGTTCTTCTTTGATTTTTTCTCCGACTCTGTATATTTCCATCTCATCCACCCCTATCTTTTGTAGATTTTTCTTATACTATACTCTACTTTTCCTTAATCTGGCAACTACTAATCTATATAATGCCAATTTTTTTTGTTATTTCTGCAAAATCCCTATTCTACTGCCTGTATCACATACTCCCATTCTTCCGCGTCCACTTCGTTCAGGGTAAATACATAACTCTCTCCTGTCAACAGTTCTTGTTCTGTACCTTCTAGAAAAACCGCCCTGTAAGTCTGCCCTTTGGAGGCGCTAAGGGTATAAACCGTACATCCTCCCTGCTGTGCGCTGCCCGACACTTCCAGCGTTTCCCTGACAATACAGCTTACCATGTCCTCCATGGAGGCGGAATCCTGCAGCATACTGTTCTCCGTTTCCCAGCCCGGATTGTCCTGGTCGCTTTCAATCTGCTCCGAACCAAAATTCGTTTCCTGTTCAGTCGAATCCTGCGCAGCCATGTTGTCCTCCCGGGGATGCGAAGCGGCATTATCTGTCTCATCCATTGGCATCGCGCTGTCGTAAGATTGACTTTCATTTGTCATATCCCTGCTTCCCATGTTAAGGAAAACGGGAATCAAAACACAGAGAAACAACGCCGCTGCCGCAAGTCCCATGTAACGGATTAGACGTTTCTTTCCCGGAAATTTTCTTTTTTCAGGAAGTCCGGCTTCTATTTTTCCCCATAAATCCGGAGTTTTTTCGTATTGGGATTTTTTATATTCCTCTTCCAGATTCCTCAAATCCGCACCTCCTCAATTTTTTCAATGCTTCCCGGTAACGCCATGACACCGTTCCCAGCGGAACCTGCAATATATAAGCAATTTCCTGAAATGTCAGCTCTCCCATAATTTTCATATGGATAACCTGCCTCTCCGCATCCTTTAGTCCGGAAAGCGCTTCCTGTATCGTGATATCAGAAATGACCTGCTCCTCCGGCAGACATGTATCCCCGCCTGTATCCCCTTCCAAAACAATGTCTTCCGTAACTTCCTCCCGCCTGTATCTGCGAATATGGTCAATGGCCAAGTTACGTGCAATTGTCGCCATCCAGCCCTTATGCCCGTTCCCCGGCTTATATGCATGGGATTTTTCCCAAAGGCGGATGAAAAACTCACTGGTCACATCCTCTGCTTCCTCGCGGTTTGGCAGCATCCCCCGCACGACACGGTATATGTAGGAAACATATTCTTCATACACTTCCTTAAGAGCGTCCCTGTTTCCCCGGTTCATGGCGCGGATACATGTTTCAAACCTGTCCTCTGTCACTTCTCTTCCTTTCCAGCCTCTGTATGCATGCCTGATAAAGATACGCATACAAAGGCTTCTTTTTATGTTAAAAGTTATTCCACCAGAAGATATCCCTTCAATTCGTCCTCAATCAGCGCCAGGGAATCCGACAATGCCTGAAGCTGCCTTGCCAGTTCCTCCTTATCTTCCCTGTCCTTTTTATAACAGATGCGATGCTCCATGCTGGACCAGAAATCCATGGACATCGTACGGAATTGTATCTCCACAGGGTAGTATTCCATAGCGTCCAGCGTATGTAAAGGCACTCCGAATACAATGTGGTAACTCCTGTAACCGTTCTCTTTGGGATTTTTCATGTAATCTTTTTCCTTGATGACAATCAAATCGTTCTGCCGTTTTAAGGACGCAAGAAGTTCATAAATTTCCGCCTGAAAATAACAGATGACGCGGATTCCGCCGATATCCATCAGACGGTCCTTCGCATTCATGACACTCTCTGTCATTCCAAAACGTTCCAGCTTGTCCTCAATGCTCTTCTTTTCTTTTATCCTGTGCTGCATATGGTGAACGGGCTTGCTCACGCTGGCTGAATGTGTATAAATGCTGTGGTTTAGCACCTCCAGACGTGTCAGCATCAACTGCACGGCATCTTCATATGGTTTTATTAATTCATAATATTGTTCGTTCGTCAATCTTTCTTTCCTCTTCTTTTCCTATAAAATCACTTAACTCATATCCTATCTGACAATTATGAACATCATATGAGCAAATTCTTAAATCATGCATAAGCTTTTATAAAACTGAAATAAACCGCTTACACCTCTATGGTATAAGCGGCCTCAAACGTTTCTCCGGCAGGAAGGGTATTGGCCCATTCCCTTTCTTCTATCGTACCCGTAAAATCTTTTCTGTCGCACCGTCCATACCAGGGCTCAATGCAGATGAAAGGAGCATTTTTCCCCGGCGGCGTCCAGATTCCAAACAGTGGTGCGTCAAAAGTCACCGTAAGACAGGTTTTCTTTTCCCCGTCCATAATCCGCACTCTTGAAGTCTGCCTGTCTTCCACAACCAGCGCGTCATCCGCAAAAACTTCCTCCGTTACCGGCAATAGCCCGCCCGGCAATAACCCTATTTTCTTTAATTCATCCGTTGCCAGTCCATCCGCAATTTTGCGCACTATCAGGCTTTCAATCCCGGTAAAAGCCAGATAGCAGGTGATTTCGTCTTCTTTTCTTGCCGGAACAGCGAAAGCCGGATGCCCGCCTATGGAAAAACAGAGCGGAACCGCTGCGGGATTGGTTACCCGCCACATCACCTTTACGCTTCTGTCCGTAAGCCTGTACCCGATTTCAAGAGAAAAGGCAAAGGGATAGCTTTCCCATGTATTTTCTTTATCCGTAAGGCAGAACCAAATTTCTTCCTCTGTCTGTTCCGTCATCATAAAATCCATGTCACGCGCGAACCCATGCTGGGGCAGGCTGTACACTTCCCCGTTATAACGGTATTGTTTGTCACGGCAGCATCCCACCACAGGAAACAGCACCGGGGATACCCTTCCCCAGTATGCCGCGTCCCCGCACCACATATATTCCCTTTGCGTCCTGAGAGCCACAAGGGAGCGCAGTTCAGCCCCGTGGGAATCCACCTTTATTCTGATTTCCCCGTTTTCCAATACATATTCCGCCATACAAACCTCCTTTTTCCCGCTTCCATACAAAAGCCAGAGAGAAGTTTCACTGTTGCACCCTGCTAAACAGAAGAGAGAATCATTTCCATATTACCCTCAAAAAACACTTTACCGCGGCCGGACGGTATCAGAAAATGGTCTCCTTTGCAGACAGCCTGTCCGTCTACCGTTCCTTCTCCCTCCAACACGCTGACCAGTAAAAAGGGATATTCCTGCTCCACCGTTACCCTCGTACGCACTGCCAACTTCCATACTTTGTAATAGGCGCAATCTATCAAAAGATGCATTTCATCGTCAGGCATCCTGTCCGTGTGAACCACCTGTTCAGGGCCTGTCCCGTCCGGCACATTAATGACGTCAATGCTTTCTTTCACATGAAGCGCCCTCGGTTTTCCGTCCACCAGCCTTCCGTAATCGTATACCCTGTAAGTGGTGTCGCTGCTCTGCTGTGTTTCCAATATGGTAAATCCGCCCTTTATGACATGGATGGTTCCGGACGCTATCTGGATGAAATCCCCCTTTTTCACCGGAATCTCCCGAAAAAGCTCCGCATATT
Organism: uncultured Lachnospiraceae bacterium; assembly: GCA_910577015.1. Taxonomy (GTDB): domain Bacteria; phylum Bacillota; class Clostridia; order Lachnospirales; family Lachnospiraceae; genus Acetatifactor. The sequence goes on from CAJTKU010000010.1 coordinate 63,553, forward strand.
TTCCTTCGTGAATAAGACGTGCAAGTTCTTCCCTTGTCCTGGCATGATGCCCGATGATAAGCGACGCGTCCTGCGGACAGTCCATAATATACCAGCACTCATTCTTGCCGCGCTCCAATCCGTCGATGCCACCGTGCGCCCTTGCATAAGCGTCATCCGGATGTACCTGCGCACTTAAATCCTGCTTCGCATTTAAAATCTTTACAAGCAGGGGAAATTCTTCCTCTGTAAGATTTCCGAATATCTCCCTGTGTTCCCGATAAAGCACAGAAAGAAACATGCCGTCAAAACGTCCCCCCCGTATTTTGCAGTCTCCATGGGGATGGGCGCTGATGCCCCAGCATTCCCCGGTGGAATCCCCTGCTTCCTCGTATCCAAATTCCTCCTTAAGCCTGCTGCCTCCCCAGACTACATTTTTGAAACACGGCTTCAGGAAGATTAATTCCTTTTTTACGTCCATCTTGTTACTCCCATTTATCTTCGTCCTTTTCATTATAAACGCTCTCACACATAAAATCCAGAAAAAAATATTAGTTGTGATTTTTAACATTTTATGGTATGCTTTCAAAAAAGGAGGAAGCGCCATGCTGATTCAGAATTTTCCCAATCTGCCACTGTTTGTCGAGAGCGCGTATTTCAACGGAAGCTGGAAATATTATACGAAAGAGCCGCATACGCACGGTTTTCTGGAATGCTGCTTTGTTGTGGAAGGGGAATGCTGTTTTGAAATCGGGGACAGCTTATATCCCCTGACAGCAAACAACCTGATTCTGTTGGATTCTTCCCTGCCTCACAAAATAAGCAGTGACGCCACGCATCCTTGTACCATTCTGGGATTTTCCTTCACCGCGGATACCCTCCCCCAAAATGCGTCGTTTCCTACCCTTATGCAGATGTTAAATGCCTCTCTCGATATCTGCCGTATGCTCCTGTCCCTCAATCGGGCGCTTGTTTTTCCCGATGCGTCAAGTCTTTACGGGGACATGCTCTGCCTGTTTCACGAATATGAAGGAAGAAGGGATTCCTTTTATTTAACAAGCCTGTCTTACAGGCTGCTCTGTCGCCTGGCAAGGCTTCCCCAGACTGAAAAATCCGCCGTCCCATACTATGTAGAGAAGGCGGAAAATTATATCAGGGAATCTTTCCATCGTATCAAAAACAATGAGCAGATTGCCTCACATATCGGACTCAACGCTACCTATCTGGAGCGTATCTATAAAAGAACCACCGGTTCCTCCCTCTGGGAAACCGTCACAGTCTGCCGGCTTGACGCCGCAAAGGAACTGCTGGCAGAATCGGACATTCCCGTCAACGAAATTGACAAGCGGGTTGGTTTTGCAAACCGGCAGGCTTTCTTTTTGCAATTTAAAAAACGGTTCGGCATTTCCCCTTCGGGTTACCGCAAAACATTGATTCATTAAAAGTTGCTACATGTAGCAACTTTTACTTTTTTCTCTGCTCTAATTGTATTTTCGCTCTTTGAATTGCCAAACGCAGCTTTTCTTCCAATTCTTCTTTAGGCGGCATAGCCGTCAAATATTGAGCCACCCTGATATCTCCCTTGTCCAATTCAAGCAATTCAATTACTTCATCTGACTTTTCTGCACATAGGATTAATGCAATTGGCGCTTCTTCGTTTTCCAACCGCTCATATTTATTAAGCCATCGCAGATAAAGTTCTACCTGCGCCTTATATTCCGGTTCAAATTCTCCAATTTTCAATTCTACAACAACAAGTCTTTTCAATTTTCTATGAAAGAACAATAAATCTATTTTGTAATCTTTTCCATCTATGGTAATCCTTTTTTGCCTCGCCATAAAAGCAAAATCTGTACCCATCTCCAACACAAATTTTTCCAATTCTGTTAAAATTGCGCTTTCTAAATCTTTTTCACTGTAAGTGTCCTGCAATCCCAAAAAATCTAATATGCAAGGGTCTCTATAAAACATATCTACCGTCATCATGTCTTTTTTTTCTAGAAGTTGAATATCGTTCCGAATTGTTTCTTCGGGACGTTTAGAAATAGCGGTTCTTTCATATAACATTGTTTTTTTTCGTTCTCTTAGTACTCTTACACTCCATCCCTCATTTTTACACAAAACAGCGTAAAAGTCTCTCTTTAATTCATCATTAATCGGCAGCAACTCTTTGAAATGAGACCACGTTAATTGTTGCGACAGTGTAGCAACTTTTTCAAAATCAGGAAATTCTTCATAAAATTGTATCATTCGGAAAATTGAACTTTTTTCATATGAATGTCCATATTGAAGTTCTAAATCCCTGCTCATATTTCTCACAACCGATTTTCCATATTCTGCCTTTAGTCCCTTCAAAATATTATCTTTAAGTTCTTGTCCTATATGCCAAAACAAATATACTGTCTGAAAATTAGCCGTCACAAATACTTTATGCTTGGCTGTTTCAATCATTTTCACTATTTTGTCATATGTGTGTTTATAATGTTCCGGCAAAATTAATTCTTTTTCCATTTCAGTCTCCTGTTATACTTTTCCGAATTAATGATGACAGCAATCCTACTCTCCCGGCACAAACTGGCTGTTGTAAAGTTCCGCATAGAATCCTTTTTTTGCAAGAAGTTCCTTATGGTTTCCCTGTTCAATGATATGCCCGTCTTTCATCACCAGTATCACATCCGCGTCCACAATGGTGGAGAGACGGTGCGCTATGATAAAGCTGGTTCTTCCCTGCATCATCTTTCCGAACGCTTTCTGGATACGGATTTCCGTGCGGGTGTCAATGGAAGAAGTCGCCTCGTCCAGTATCAGCATGGGCGGCAGGCAAAGCATAATGCGCGTAATGCAAAGCAGCTGCTTCTGTCCCTGGGAAAGGCCTTCCCCGTCCTCTGAAAGCACCGTGTCATAACCGTTTGGCAGGCGCTTGATAAAGCTGTGGGAATGGGCTGCCTTTGCCGCCGCAATCATCTCTTCTTCCGTCGCATCGGGTTTTCCCATCACAATATTTTCCCTGACGGTGCCAGCCTTCAGCCATGTTTCCTGCAATACCATGCCGTAATTTTCCCGCAGACTTTTTCTGGTCATATTCCTGATGTCTACGCCGTCCACTTCTATGCTTCCCGCATCCACATCATAAAACCTCATAAGCAGGTTGATGATGGTGGTCTTGCCGCATCCCGTAGGACCAACGATTGCGACCCTCTGTCCGCTTTTCACATGCAGATTCAGATTTTCAATCAGTTTCCTGTCAGGCACATAGGAAAACGACACATCCGTGAGCGAAACCCTTCCCTCTGCATGTTTCAGCACGAATGCGTCCTGCGGTTCCGCAGTCTGCGGCTCTTCTTCAATCAGCGCAAAAATCCGGGCAGCACAGGCAAGCGCATTCTGAAACTCGGTGAATACACCGGAAATTTCATTGAAGGGTTTCGTGTACTGGTTGGCATAGCTTAAAAAGCAGGTAAGGGTACCCACCGTTATCTTCCCTGAGATTACCGAAAGCGCACCGATAATACAGACGCCGGTATACACCAGGCTGTTGACAAACCGCGTGGACGGGTTGGTGAGGGAAGAAAAGAAAATAGCCTTTAAAGAACTGTCCGCAAGCCTTTCATTGATTTCATCAAAACGCTGTAGCGCTTTTTCCTCATAGCAGAAGGCCTGCACCACCTTCTGGTTTCCTATCATTTCATCTATGAAAGCGGTCTGCTCTCCCCTTGTTTCCGTCTGTACTTTAAACATCCTGTATGTTTTTCTGGCAATGAAGCTTGCCACAAACAAACTTGCCGGGGTAATACAGACCACCACCAGCGTAATGCCTACGTTTTCCCTAAACATAAACAAAAGCGTACCGAAAATCGTAATCACGCCTGTAAACAACTGGGTAAAACCCATAATCAACCCGTCGGAAAACTGGTCCACATCCGCGATGACGCGGCTCACAACTTCGCCATAAGGGTGTGCATCCAGATATTTCAAGGGAAGTATCTGGATTTTATCAAACGCATCGCGCCTGATATCCTGCACCACATGATACGCAATCCTGTTATTGCACACGCTCATCACCCACTGCGACAGTGCGGTCAGCAGGATGACGACGCCCATCTTCTTTAAGATGGAAAAAATAACATCAAAATAAACTTTTCCCGGCTCCAGGATGCAGTCGATGACATCCCCCGTCAAAATAGGAATATACAGCGTAAGCGTCACGGTAACGGCAGCGCACAGTATGGAGCAGATAAGAAAAAACCAGTATTTGCCGATATAGTGCATTACTTTTTTCATCGTTTTGGTCTTTGTGCTCATCTTGCCTGCACCTCCCCCCGTTTGTCCGGATACTGGGAATAATAAATTTCCTGATATACCTCACAGGTGGCAAGCAGCTCCTCATGAGTTCCCATGCCCGCCACATTCCCATCGTCCAGCACGATAATCAGGCCTGCCCCGAGAAGGGAGGAAGCCCTCTGGGATACAATAAACACCACGGGCGGGTTTTCCATGCCATGGATGGCCTTGCGCAATTTTAAGTCCGTCGCATAGTCAAGGGCGGAGGCGCTGTCATCCAGTATCAGTATTTCAGGCTCCCTGACAAGCGCCCTCGCAATGGTAAGCCTCTGCCTCTGCCCGCCGGAAAGGTTTTTGCCCCCCTGGCTGATTCGGGTTTCGATTCCCTCAGGCTTGCTGTCCACAAATTCCGCGGACTGGGATATCTCCAGCGCCTTTCTTATTTTTTGCTCTATGGCTTTCTCGTCAGCGTCCTTAAAATCCTTTCCCATCAGCAGATTTTCCCTGATGGTTCCTTTGAACAGCACTGCTTTCTGCGGCACCACGCCTATTTTATCCCTGAGTTCTTTTATCGGATAATCCTCCACCAAAATACCGTCCACCTTTACGCTGCCTTTCGTGGCTTCATAAAAACGCGGAATCAGATTGACAAGAGAAGACTTACCTGAACCCGTGCCGCCGATAATGCCGACAGTCTGTCCTTTCATTGCCTTGAAATGTACGTCGGTAAGGCTCTCGGCGCCTGCGCCGGGATACGTCAGGGATACATGCGCAAACTCCACAACCGGACCGTCAGCTTCTTTTTCCGGCTTCTCCGATTCCTCCGATTTTCCTGCTTCCTTCCCTTCCGGGCCTGCTTCTTTTTCATCCATGCCGGCGTCCATTTCCAGAACCGCCTCGATACGGTTGCCACAGGCAATGGCTTTATTGACGGTAATAATCAGGTTGGCGAGTTTCACCAGTTCCACCAGAATTTGGGACATATAATTGACCAGCGCAAGTACAGCCCCCTGGGTCAGGATACCGCTGTCCACCCTGAGCGCGCCAATCCACAAAAGTGCAATCAGTCCTCCGTTTATCACAATGTATGTCACCGGATTCATCACTGCGGAAATCCTGCCCACAAACATCTGTATGGCCGTCAGGTTTTCATTGCCTTCCCGAAACTCCGCAATCTCCTCTTCCTCCTTGTGGAAAGCGCGCAGCACCCTGACGCCCGTAAGGTTTCCCCGGGTAATTCCAAGCACCTTGTCCAATCCCGACTGCACCTTTTTATACAGCGGAATGGTAACTAACATAATGCCAAACACCACAAGGGAGAGAACCGGAATCACCACCACAAAAACGAGCGCCGCCTTCACATCAATGGTGAAAGCCATCACCATAGCGCCAAACACAATAAACGGAGAACGCAAAAACAGGCGCAGCACCATATTAACGCCATTCTGCACCTGATTTACATCACTGGTCATTCTTGTTATCAAGGTTGCATTCCCGCATTTGTCCACCTGTGAGAATGAAAATTGCTGCACATGCCCGAACAGGGAATGGCGGAGCTTTGTGGCAAACCCTACCGCCGCCTTCGCCGAAAAGTACTGCGCCGTTACGGAACACAAAAGCCCGACAATGCCAAGCAGTATCATAATAAGGCACATGCGCCCCACATACCCCCTGTCCCCTCCTGCGATACCGATGTCCACAATCCGTTTGACCACAATTGGTATCAGCAGTTCAAAGGAAGCCTCCAGCATTTTAAACAGAGGCGCAAGCACCGTTTCCTTCTTGTAATCCTTTAAATATACCAGTAATTTTTTCATCTGACTCTAACCCTTTTTCATCTTTATCTATAATCGATGATGTTGCTGTCCTCCTGCTGCAGGCTGTCCACATCCACATAATATTTTGATAAGTCCGCGGGATTCACCCAGACTGCTACCTGGCGCCCAATAAAATAATGCGGGTCAATCCAGATATTGCCGCTTCTGTAAAGATACTTTATCCCTGTCATTTCATCTGTATAGCAGCACTCCAGCCTGTACGGACAACGGCCGTTTACATTGTAAAGGGTATACAGCTCTCCTCCCGTCACCTCTGCATACACACACCTTCCCGTCTGCATAAACTTCTTCCTTTTGCTCTTTTTTGCCAAAAGGACAATCAGGAAACCAACACCAAGGCTCAGAAAAGCCGCGCCAATCACGCACAGGACTAAAACAGGCAGGAACAAAGTCCCCCCCATCTGCACATGGCCCGGATTATCACGGTCCACATACACATCCACTTCATCACCCACATGCAGACGGCTGTTATACTCGGAAATCCAGACCGTGTGTGTCTGCCCGTCAAGGATAAACTCCACCTTCGTTCCTCTGTCAATGCCGGTAATCACAGCCGAAACCACCCTTGCATTACCCTTAAAGCGCATGGTATGTACCGCTAACGCTGTCGCAATAATCAGCATCACCATGCCTATCATAAAAAATACAAAATATAATATTCTCTCTACTTTATTTTCTTCCGATTTTATTCTCATGATATTTCTCCTAAATGGTAATTTCCCCGTCAAACACATGGCTTGCCGGACCGGTCATGTAAATGCAGTTTTCATTCCTGTTCCAGAAAATTTCCAAATCTCCTCCCAGCAGTTTTACCGTCACCTGTTCTTCCGTATATCCATTCCGGATGCAGGCTGCCACCGTCGCGCAGGCGCCGGTCCCGCAGGCTAAAGTTTCCCCTGTTCCTCTTTCCCATACCCGCATCTGTACGGTATTCCTGTCCAGTACTTTCACAAACTCCGTATTCGTCCGCTTGGGAAACAACTCGTGGTTTTCAAAATACGGACCAATCTTTTCAATCTCCAGATTCTCCACGTCGTCCACAAAGACAACCGCATGGGGATTGCCCATGGAAACACAGGTCATGCGGTATTCCTTTCCCCTTACCGTGATGGGTTCGTCAATCACCTGCTCCTTTTGGGACAATACCGGAATCTTTTCTGCCACAAACTCCGGCTCGCCCATGTTTACCTTTACCAGTATAACCTTTTTATCCTGAATGGCAAGACATAAATGCTTTATTTTTCCCGCGCTGATAATACTGATTTTCTTTTTCTCGGTAAGCTTCTTGTCATACACATATTTTGCCACGCAGCGAATGCCGTTGCCGCACATCTCGGCGCGGCTGCCGTCCGCATTGTACATCTCCATCTCAAAATCCGCTTCCGTGGAAGGATTGATAAAAATAACCCCGTCTCCGCCTATGCCGAAATGCCTGTCACTCAACCGCCTCACTATCTCCGGCTTATCCTCCGTGCTGATATGTTCCATGCTGCCGTCCACATAAATATAATCATTGCCGCAGCCATGCATCTTGGTAAACTTCATAAGCGATTCCTCCCTCTTTTCCTGATATTCCCATTATAACCGCAAAAGATGCCGTGTGATATAGCTATTATAAGCGTTGACTGTGCAAAAAATGCGAAAACTTAAGACGGATTCATCATGGACAGTATCATCTGCGCTGTTTCCGCCATATCGGTGCAGGAATCCATGCTGCTTTTCTGGATATAACGGTGCGCTTCTTCCTCGGTCATATTATTACGCACCATCAAAAGCTCTTTTGCTTCCTTTATAACCTCCGTTTCCTCCCGGCTTCGCTCCTTCGGCATCTGTTTCCTTTTCCGACGGCGGCGCTCCATGTTTTCTGTCATCATACTGACTGTGCTGATAAGTTCCACCGCCTTCAAAGGCATACCCAAGCAGATAATATCATTTCCCAGACATTCGTTCAAATACTGTTCCTGCGCCATCAGAAGCATTTCAAATCCTTTCGGCAAAAGCTCCCATAACTGCGAATACAACATATCCGCCAGTTTATAACCGCAGACCACAATACCGTCCGTTAACCCGTCGGCCAGACTGACTGCCGAAAGCCCTGTCGTGCAAACACCGGCCACATGAAAGCCACTTCTGACAAGCAGGCTCTTGATGCTCTTTGCGTTTTCCGGTTTTGGGAAAACGACAATAATATTTATCATGCAGCCACCTCCTTTTGAAATCCTTAAGCTGAAGGAAATGCCGCTAAAATTTATATAGGTACTCGTTAATCTCCCAATCCGTTACCTGCATGCGGTATCTGTGCCATTCTGCTTTTTTTGCAGCAATATAGCGCGCGGAAACATGTTTTCCCAGCACCTTCTGCACAAACTCATCCTTTTCCATTTCCTCCACCGCTTCTATCAACGTACCGGGCAGGGCGCCTATGCCAAGTTCCTGCCTCTTTTCTTCGCTCATATCAGAAATGTTCCGTTCAATGGCGACAGGAGGCTCAATTTTGTTTTGAATACCGTCAAGCCCCGCCATAAGACAGAGCGCCAGCGTCAGGTAAGGATTGGCGGACGGGTCGGGGCTTCGCAATTCAATGCGGGCATCTTCCCCGAACGATACAGGAACGCGGATGAGCGGACTTCTGTTCTTCCTGCTCCACGCCACATATACCGGCGCTTCGTATCCCGGCACCAGACGCTTATAGGAATTTACCAGCGGATTGGTGACTGCCGCCATTCCTTTCACATGCTTCATAAGACCCCCGATAAACCAGTATGCCTCACGGCTCAACCCGTTCTCATCGTTTTCATCACAAAAAACATTTTTACCGTCCCTAAAAAGGGACATGTTAATATGCATACCGGAACCGTTTACGCCCTGCTTCGGCTTTGGCATAAAAGTAGCGTGGAGTCCATGCCTTCTTGCTATGGTCTTTACCGCAAGCTTAAATGTCATGATATTGTCCGCCGTCGCCAGCGCCTCATCATACTTAAAATCTATTTCATGCTGGGCGGGCGCCCCTTCATGGTGGGAAGCTTCTATTTCAAATCCCATTTCCTCCAGCGTCATAATCATATCGCGCCTTGCATTTTCCCCAAAATCAATAGGCGCCGTATCAAAATACCCCGCCTGCTCGTAGGTAATGGTAGTCGGCAGGGCATTTTCATCTGTCTGGAACAGGAAAAATTCACACTCCGGCCCGACATTAAAGGTGTACCCCAAATCTTCAGCCGCTTTTACCGCCCTTTTCAGCACATACCTCGGGTCTCCCTCAAACGGCTCGCCGCACGGCCTGCAGACATCGCAAATCATCCTCGCCACCTTTCCCTGCTGGGGCCTCCACGGAAAAACCTCCAGCGTGGAAAAATCCGGGTAAAGATACATATCCGAATCCTCAATGCCCACAAACCCCTCAATCGAGGAGCCGTCAAATTTACACTTATTGTCCAACGCCTTCTCTAACTGACTCACCGTAACAGCCAGATTCTTCAGATTGCCAAAAATGTCCGTAAACTGCAGACGGATAAACTCCACGTCCTCTTCCCTGGCCAACCTGATAATATCTTCCCTCGTATAATGCTTCATGACTCTCCATCCTTTCCATTTCCGCTGTCATTGCACTTACCAAAAAAGGCGCTCTTATCCCTAAGAACGCCCTTGTTCTGTTCCATAATACCAACCGAAGCCATCCCTTGTCAATATAATTCTGTTCACTCATTTTGCTTGACGGCTGTAGCAGCGTACATTTTTCCCGGCAGATGTATACAGCTCAAACTGTGCCGATATGCCATAAGGAGCCCTTTGAAAAACGTCAGCGCTTTGCGAGGTTTTTCACGAGCTTAGCGCCTGCTACGTTTTTCATAGAGCGAGAACGCGGCGACGCTGGCATATCGGCACGGTTTGAGCGTCCCCTTCTGCATCCGTCACGCAAAATAAGAGAAATCTGTGCTAAACCCTTCTTCTTCTGCATATTGTGTATAAAAGAATAATGCAGGGAATATCCTATGAGCTCTAAAACAAAAATCGTAGTACTTCATATGAAGGAATTAATCTATACGGGAATTTTTGCCGTGTTGGGTATTATATTCATTGTCCTGCTGATTATTATGTTCCTTCCTGATGATAAGAAAGACAAAGAACCAAAAACAGAAAATAAGACTGAGACGGAAGCCGAAACAGACTCCGAAACAAAGGCAGTCACAACTTCTTACATACCCGGTGTTTACACCACCACTTTGTTTTTAAGCGACCATAGCATTGATGTGGAAGTGATTGTGGATTCAGACTACATCAGTTCTGTCCGGCTTGTCAATCTGGATGAGGCTGTCACCACCATGTATCCCCTGATTCAGCCTGCTTTTGATTCGCTGGCTGAACAAATATATGAAAAACAGTCTTTGGACGACATTACTTATTCGGATGACAACAAGTATACTTCACTGGTGCTTCTCGAGGCTGTCCGCACTTCACTGGATAAGGCCCGTGGAAATTCTGTTTCGTCAGGAAACGGCAGATAACCTATATCTTATCAATGTTACATTTCTAAAGGGTGTCCCTGAAGTTTACGCTTTGGGGACACCCTTTTGTGATAGTTTAAGAACAACCCAATATTTCCGTAGGATACCCGATAAACAATCCCGATTCCAGCACCCCTACAATCTGCCCGATTGCAGACTCCAACGAACTGTCGGCATCTGCAAATACCGCGTCAAGGATATAGTTCCCATTCTCTGTGATGACGGGGCCGTCCTTAGACTTCCCAGCAAGGCGCAGGTGCACATCCGTTGCGCCCAGTTCATAGAGTCTTGTTGTGACTGATTTGTAAGCCGCCGGAACACACTCCACCGGAACCGGGAAATTATCACACAGTTTTGTTACAAATTTGCTCTTATCCACAAGAATATAGGTTTTAGGTGAGTTGGACATAATTAGCTTTTCGTTAAACATCGCGCCCCCTCGTCCCTTGTTTAACCAGCCATCGGGAGTGACCTCGTCCGCGCCGTCAAATCCCCAGTCCGGTCTCGCGTCATCCAGGGTGGCAACCGGAATGCCAAGCGCGGTACACACCAGCCTGATTTCATTGGAAGTCGGAATGGCAGTGACATGCAGCCCCTCCTCCTTCACCCTTTTTGCAATCTCCTGCACTGCAAGAAAAGAAGTGGAACCCGAGCCGAACCCGATGACATCGCCCTCCTTTGCAAAGGACGCAAGCTTTTTTGCCACAGCAAGTTTTTCTTCATAATTTGCTATCTCCTGGGACCATTCAATCTGAAAATATTCCTCTTTCCATTTCATATCATCTCCACCCTTTCTCTTGTGTTTCTATAATAATACTGTTACAACTCCTCCAATTGCTTAAGCCAGAGCGCGGCGCTGGCATCCGAGGGCATACGCAAATCCCCCCTAGGGGAAAGCGCCACACTTCCCACCTTTGGTCCGTCCGGCACACAGGAACGTTTAAACTGCTGGCTGAAAAATCTCCTGTAAAAAGTTTTCAGCCATTTCAGGATAACGTCATCGGTATACAACCCCTGAAAGGAGAGCTTTGCTATGCGGTATACCTTCGCCGGTTCAAAACCGCACCGCAGCATATAGTACAGAAAGAAATCATGCAGTTCGTACGGACCCACCAGTTCTTCCGTCTTCTGCGAAATCACGCCGTCCACAGGCGGCAGAAGTTCCGGGCTGACCGGCGTGTCCAGCACGTCAAGCAATACCTCTTCCAAGTCCCTGTCCCCGCAGGTATCCGCATAATAACGAACCAGATGGCGTACAAGGGTTTTGGGCACCCCTGCATTTACACCGTACATGGACATGTGGTCTCCGTTGTAAGTGGCAAATCCAAGCGCCAGCTCCGACATATCGCCCGTGCCAATCACCAGAGCGCCCTCTTTGTTTGCAATGTCCATCAGAATCTGCGTACGCTCCCTTGCCTGCCCGTTTTCATACGTAACGTCATGGTCGTCAAGGCTTTGCCCAATATCTTTAAAATGCACCGTCACGGCATCCTTAATATTGATTTCCTTCAATGTAGTGCGCAGGGCCTTTGCCAGCCTGCACGCATTTTCATAGGTCCTGTCCGTGGTTCCGAAACACGGCATGGTAATGGCCAGGATGTTTTCACGCGGTATCGAAAGCATATCGAAGGCGCGTACCGTCACCAGAAGCGCCAGCGTGGAATCGAGGCCTCCCGAAACGCCAATCACCGCTTTTGTGCAGCCAGTATGCTCGTATCTTTTCTTCAAGCCATAAGACTGTATGGAAAGAATCTCATCACAGCGTTTCTCCCGTTCCGTCTGCCTTGAAGGCACAAACGGCATACAGGGAAAAGTCCTGTCCAGCTCTGTCTCTTCGCATGCCATCGAAAAAGGCACCACCAGATATTCCCTCTTGTTGTCGGGAACAAACGTCGTCATCTTCCTGCGCTCCATGCAAAGCCGGTGAATATCCACATCTGCATAGATGCTTTCACAGGTAAACCGCTTTGCCTGCGTCAGTACCGTACCGTTTTCCGCTATGATATTGTGGCCTCCGAATACCAAATCCTGCGTGGACTCCCCTTCTCCTGCACCGGCATAGATATATCCCGCCACCAGCCTTGCGCTGGCAGACTTTACCAGCATCTCACGGTACTCATCCTTGCCAATTGTTTCGTTGGAAGCCGAAAGGTTTACCAAAAGCGTCGCCCCTGCCAGCGCATGGCCCGTACAGGGGGGATTTGCCACCCACAAATCTTCACAAAGCTCACATGCCACCACAAATCCTTTTACGGCATCCGTTTCAAACAGCAGGTTACACCCAAAAGGAATTTCTTCCTCCCCGATAAATACCGACGAAACTGCTTCCTCTCCCGGCGTAAAATACCTGCCCTCGTAAAATTCCGCGTGGTTGGGAATATGCATTTTCGGCACCATCCCCAGTATCATGCCGTCCTGTAAGACGGCGGCTACATTGTATAACTTACCTTCCTTTTCAAAGGGCAAACCCACAAAGACCAGACTGTCATGCCCCTGTGTAAAAGCCGCCAGTTCCATTAGCTGGTTTTTTGCCTCCATCAGCAAAATCTCCTGTAACAAAAGGTCATTACAGGTATATCCCGTCAGGCATAACTCCGGAAATACAATCACCTTCGCATTTTTTTCATAAGCCTCTGCAAGCCGTATTTTAATCTGCGCCGCGTTGTACTGCGGCTCGGCAACCCTTATCTTAGGCGTGATGGCTGCTACCTTTACAAATCCCTGTTTCATGTCAACCTTCTTTCCTCTTCATGGCCTCCAGTTCTTCCACGGAAAACACATAATTTTTATTACAGAAATGGCAGTTTACTTCTATATCCTTACCTTCCTCTATCATATCCTGCAATTCCGCTTTTCCCAGACTGATTAAAGCCTTTTCCACCCTGCTCTTGGTGCAGTTACATGCAAATTGCACGGGCGCTTTGTCCGTAACCTCTGCTTCCAGTCCGTCAAGCAATACGGACAGCATCTGTTCCGGAGTATTCCCTGCATCCAAAAGCGCGGTAACGGAAGTCACCCGTTTCAGGTTTTCCTCCAGCCTTCCTATAACCTGCTCTTCCGCAAACGGCATCAACTGTATCACAAATCCGCCCGCCTGCTTTACGGTATTGTCCTTTTCCATCAAGACACCCAGCCCCACGGAAGAAGGCACCTGTTCCGAAGTTGCAAAATAATATGTCAAATCCTCGGCTATTTCACCTGTTTGCAGGGTAGTCTGCCCTACATAAGGCTCTTTTAGTCCCATGTCTTTCACCACGCTTAAAATTCCATGACCCACAGCGCCGGCAACATCCAGTTTGCCTGCCGCATTCGCGGGAAGAATGACATCGGGACAATTGGCATATCCTTTCACGCATCCTGCCGCATCCGCCGTGACCGTCATCCCTTTCATGGGACCGTCCGCGCTTACCTGCAATGTCAGAATGTCCCTTTCATCCTTTAACATACTGCCCATCATACATCCTGCGGTAAGAAGCCTGCCAAGGGCAGCCGTCACCACCGGACTGGTATTATGCAATTTCCTTGCGGTTTCCACAACCTGCCTTGTCGTACAGGCAAAAGCACGTATCTGTGCCCCTGCCGCAGTGGCCCTCACCAGATAATCCGTCATCATTTCTTTTCTTTCCTCGCCATCACAAAAATCCGTCCGCTTTCACCGGATACTTCCCCGCGGCTGTCCGCATCCAGAATACGCTCTGCCCGCAAGCCCGCCGTTTCTAAAAGCCTTACCATCTGTTCCACAGTGTAACCCCTCTGAAAATGGGTCTCTGAAAACTTACGGTAAAAGTTCTTTTCCCCTGTCAAACTGTTGCATACATCCCCCGAAAAATCTTCCCGGACAAATACGGTTACCTCATACTCGTTGATTTCCTCATCGGAATGATAGTAATTTTCCCAGATAAAACTGCAATCCTCCCTGTTTTCCGCTATCGTGGCATCCCCAATCACTTCGGCATATTTATACACGGTATTGAAGTCAAACAGAAATATGCCGCCAGGAAACAGGTAATTGTTTACCAACTTGAATACCTGCAGCAAGTCTTCTTCCGAAAGCATATAATTCAGGGAATCGCAGACGCTGATAACGGTACCCACCATGCCATAAAGTTCAAATTCCCGCATATCCTGCAGCAGATACAGGATTTCATGCCCCGACTGCTGTCTTTTCTCCATGGCAAGCTCCAGCATATCCGCCGAGTTGTCGATTCCAATCATGTCAAAGCCTGCGTCCGCCATCAACTCCGTAAGGGTCCCCGTACCGCACCCCAAATCCAACACCAGGTTTTTCTCCGATTCCAGCGCGTCCTCTGTGCGCACCGGCCGGGAAATCCCGTGTTCCATTATCATATTTTTTATCAATTCACACCATTCCGCATATGGAGTATCATCCATGAAAGTGTCATAAACATATGCAAAATCCGTATACGCTTCCATATCCTCCTCCATGGTATTCATTTTATTCGCTGAGTTTTAAAGCTATAAAGAAACCTGCAATAAAGGTAACAATGCTTGACAATACCATCATGACCGTCACGCCCGCAAAGTTCCCCTGGCTTATCATCACAAGCACAATGGCAAAGGGGGACGCCACAATCAGGCCGATAATGGCCCAGAATGCATAGAGCGGAAACTTTTCAAAAATGATTTCTATCAGTTTCGCTATCGCAAAAATCCCTACAAGCACACCGATACCGAAAGGAACCAGTATCCCCAGACCGTGTAAAATACCCTGCATATCAAAGGAGGACAGGGCACGGAAAAATGCATTGATGCTTTCCAGCACCGGATGATAATAGCCAATGAGCAAAAGCACCATGGAGCCGCTTACCCCGGGAATTACCATGGTTGCGGAGGCAATCACACCCACTCCGAAAAGCTTCAGCACATTGAAAAAGCCAAAACTCAAATCGGCTGCGTTCCCCTCTGTTTCCCCCATGGCGGCAAGGGCAACCACCATGCCGAAAAAC
The DNA here is from genome assembly GCA_910577015.1 of uncultured Lachnospiraceae bacterium. Lineage (GTDB taxonomy): Bacteria > Bacillota > Clostridia > Lachnospirales > Lachnospiraceae > Acetatifactor. Next base: position 79,123 of record CAJTKU010000010.1, read on the forward strand.
AATAGGAATGCGGCAATATGCCCTATTTTGATTTTGTTTCCTTTTACTTTTTTCGTAACGGCTGGAAGCCCGCCTAAAATCAGTCCGATAAACAGGAGATTGGTCGGCACCGGATAATGCTCAAACAAATATTCCAGCCCGAACGAGCTCGCCACAATAGCCAGTCCTGCCCCTATTACAATCGGCAGAAGAAACAGAATGCTTTTTTTCCATTCTTTAAAGAGATGTGTGATACAATGTATCAATTTATCGTAAATTCCCATGGACACCGCCATCGTACCGCCGCTTACTCCCGGTATGATATTGGAAATGCCGATTACCGCTCCCTTACAGACATCCTTTAAAAACTGCATGTTTTTTCCTCTTTTCTTTATATATGATTTTATTGACGCTCCTTACCTGTTATCCAAAGGGTTTATGCTTTAGCAGTAATCTCCCTCAAAGCTTTTACCACGGCGTCCATCTGCTCGTCGGTTCCCACCGTGATACGCAGGTACTCTCCAATCCTGTCCTTGTCCCAGTGTCTCACCAGAATATTTCTGGCTTTCAACTCTTCAAAAATCTTTTTACCCGGAATGGAAGCGTGTTTCGCAAAAATGAAATTCGCCATGGAATCGGGAAAAATAAATCCCAGTTCCTTTAACTGTCCCTTAACCCTCTCCCTGGTTGCTATTATCTTCGCATTGGTTTCCCTAAAATAGGCATCGTCCCTGACTGCCTCTGCACCGATTATCTGGGAAGGCATGTTCATGGTATAGGAATTGACGGAAAACTTGACGTCATTTAAGTACCGGATTAACCTGGGGCTGCCCATGGCAAATCCGATACGCATACCGGCCATGGAACGGGACTTGGAAAATGTCTGCACCACCAGAAGGTTGTCATACTTTGGAATCAGTCCGACGCAGCTTTCCCCGCCGAAATCTATATATGCCTCATCCACTATCACCACCACATCCGGATTGGCCTTTAAAATATCCTCTATCAGTTCGAGGTTTTCATAGACGCCGGTGGGCGCATTGGGGTTGGGGAAAATAATGCCGCCGTTTTCCTGACTGTACTGTGCCGGCACTATCCTAAAATCCTCATCCAGCGGACAAACCTTGTAGGGAATCCCATATAAGTCTGCCCATACATCGTAAAAGGAATAAGTAATATCGGGAAAAAGAATGGGCCTGCCGGAGTGGAAAAATGTCAGGAAAGCCATGGACAGCACATCGTCCGAGCCGACTCCCACAAATATCCGGGAAGCATCCATATGGTAATGCCCTGCCAGTGCTTCGGTCAGCTTTGCCGAACCTGTATCCGGATACAGCCTGAGCGATTGATAGGAAAATTCTTTAAACAGTCTGTCCACACCCGGCGCCGGGGGATATGGGTTTTCATTGGTATTCAGTTTGATAACCCCGCTTTTTTTCGGCTGCTCCCCGGGTATATAGGGCACCGTCCTTCTGACATTGTCTTCCCAACTCATATCTTTCTCCTATAAATATCCAATAGTATTTCTAATGTGACATTTTACCATGTCTAAAGTACAAAGTCTACACATTCTTCCAACGGCTGCCGAAGTTTATGCTCTTCATTGTAGACAATCAAATCCATTCCGTTTCTTCTTTTTACCAGACGGTTATTGACAAGCAGCCGGTACCGGGGGCTTTTTGCCGCTTCCGCCAGATAGTCCGGCAGGTAGAGGGAAAAAGCGTCCTTTTCTTTTTTCAGACGTAAAAGTCCCAGTTTTTGGTACGCATCGCCCCCGTCATAACAGTACAGCACTGCGCTGTGAAGCCAGAACAGGTATATCAAAAAAGCGCCAATTCCCAGAAACAGCACTATTCCTGCAAGCATACCCGTATTCTGAGATAGAAAATCCGCTAAGACGCCGCTCTTTTGAAACGCTGCGTAGCTGCCGCATGAATCCGCACTCTCCGTTTCCTGAGCCGGAACCGGTTTTTCCTTAGCCGTATTTTCATACCCGGCAGCCTTTTCCTGCCGTTTTATGACTATCTGCCTTGCCGCCTGCTCTCCTGTGCCTTGGTCTTCTGCTCCACTGCCGCCCCGGTCTGTCTGCGTTTTTCCCGGTTCGTTTTCACTGCTTTCCATGCCCGTCATTGCACTCCGTTCCGTTTGCGGTTTTTGATAGGATTCTGTTTTTTTATCTGCTGTGGGTTTCTTTTCTACTCCGGGATTCTTTTCTGTTTCTGCTTTCTTTCCTACATCCGCCTTTTTTTCCGTTTGCGGTTTCTTTCCTGTCTCTGTTTTATTTCCCGTTTCTGTTTTATTTCCCGTTTCCTGTGTTTTACCTTCCGTACTTCCTGCCGCGTCCGGCGTATTGCCATTCCCGCCATCTTTCCCGTTTTCCTGTGAAACTGCGGGCGTATCTGTACCCGCACCTGAAGGATTGCCCGAAGGCGCAGGTATCGGCTCCGGCGGATAAGGAAAATCCCCCCGCGTCAGGGTCCTGCCTGCCGTATTGCCTGCCCTGTCCCGCACCACAAGCTGTACGGCCGCTCCTTCCTCTACATTGCAGACAGGGCTGCTGCCCCATGTCAATCCTCCGTCAAAAGAATAGGCGCTCTCTGCAAGCCCGCTTTCTCCATCCTGCGCCTGTACGGTAACGGCTATCCTGTTTCTGGTCATCCCTCCTGTATCTCCCGACACATCCGTTATGGATGGCGCTGACTTGTCAATGCAGCTGATATCTATGGAGGCGGTAACCGTCTTTCCGGCTCCGTTTGCAGCATTAACCGAATAAGTCCCGTTTTCCGTCACATATAGGCTTCCCCCGCTCCAATCAAAAGTCACGTTTCCGTTTGCAGCGTCCTGCCTGACGGCGCTGCTTCTGACATATAAACTGACGCCGCTGTTTGTCCAGCTATTGTCTGCCGCAATCCGGACGCTTAAAGTCTTTTCCCCTTCAGATATGCCGCAGCTCAGCCGTTGCTCCGTAATGGTATGTTCTGAAGCAGACTGTGCGGCGTTCCACGAGGAATGCACGGTCCCGCAGACGGTACACACCGCCCTGCCGTTCTCCTGCCATGTGCTTCCCTTTACCGGACAACGGCAGGTATCCGCCGTCACATAGTGGGAAGTCTGTGCGCCGCAGCCTGCACAATGATAGTTCCTGTACTCGCTTCCATACTGTCTGGTATGCTGTCCCATGCAGCTGCCTGTCGATGTCTGATAGCAGGCCGATGTATGCACATGGGTGAAAAAGGCTTCCTCTCCCGTCACTTCCCCTGCATGCACTTTCATGACGGCAAAGCAGAAGCAGGCAGTTCCCATAATCGCCGCTAGCATCCAATACCATAATAATTTACTCCATTTTTGCATAAAAAAACCTCCTGAATCAAATGATGAGTTGCAAAGGCGTATAACGCCCTGATTGCTTTCTCGTCTCATTCAATTCAACAGGTAGTGTATTGCTATCTTACCACGCTTTTGCTTTTTTGCCTATTGGCTATTTTTTACAAGGTTTTGGGGTCAATTTTCCTACAGATTTACTAATTCAGCGCTTCCTCCCTGTAAAATGCAGCCTCTTTGGGCAGCCCCATTCTTTCATAGCATAACGCCAGCTTCTGAAGGGCGTCCTTTCCCCCTGTTTTTGCGGCAAGCAGCGCTTCCGTTTCATAGCGGGCATTATAATACCAGATTGCCGCCTCTTCATAGTCCTGCCTGTCAAAGTAAAATTCGCCCATCTCATAACAGATTTCCGAGCATCCTTCATCCGCAATCACTTTTACCGCATAGCGGAAAAACCCGATGGCGTCACCGCTTCTCCTTGACGCGGACGCCGCCACAAGGCAGGCTTCCTTTATCTCCGACGCGTCCCTGCCGTTATCCCTTGCCGACTCCTCAAAAAACGCGGACGCCCGGATAAAATCCGCATCCTCTCCGGCAATAAAAAGTTCTTTGGCATACATGTTGTGAAGGCGTTTGGAAAGGCGCACGCCCCTGCCCGTAAGCCGCTCAAAAGCCTTAAAATCCCTTCCTGCATGGGACTCTTCGGGCATGTGGGTAACGACTATATCGCTGTCAAAAATAACGGGCATGATATTGACCGTTTCGTGGATGGCTTCCTGCCACACAAACTCACGCAGTCTTTTGAACAGCTTTGGCCTGTATTCTTCGTCAAAATTATAGACAGTACCAAACTGAAGCTGGTTGCCGTACTTCATTTGGACAATTTCCACCTCGGGAAGCAGGGCCTGTTTCAGCATCCGGAAACGCTCCCTGTTCTCTTCATCCAGCACTTCGTCCGCATCCGCTGAATAGATATATTCCATTGTCGCTTTGGAAAAGGCAAAATTCCTTGCAGCAGAAAAATCATCAATCCATGCAAATTCATAAATTCTGGCATGGGGATAGGAAGCCGCAATTTCCATGGTGGCATCCATCGAACCGGTATCCACGATAATCAACTCCTCTACCAAATCCGCCACCGAGTCCAGACAACGTTTCAATACCGCTTCTTCATTTTTCACTATCATGCAAAGGCTTATGGTAATCATGGCTCTCTCCCTTTCCTATCCTGCTACAACCAATATAGCACACCGCCCAGGAAAACGTCAAATACCCCTGGCATATCTGCCTACTGCATGACGGCGCCCGACGCGGCATTTGATTCCAAAAAGGGGCCTGTAAAAACGCCGGCCCTTGGATGTCGTTCTTTGACATCCTAGTGCCGCTGCGCTTTTTACCGGAGTGAAAACGTCCCCGTTTGGAACAAATGCCGCGTCGGGCGCCGTCATGCAGTAGGCAAATTTACCTCCCACCTACCTACATCTCCCCATCGGCAGGCGCCTTTAAATCCGTTATCTGCCTGCCTTCCGGGTTCATGTGGTAATTGTCCCGGTAAATCAGTTCGGATACGGGTACAAAGATATAGCCTTTTTCTTTTAGCTTTGTTATCAGGGTTTCCAAGGCGTCCGCCGTAAATCTTGCACCGTTATGACACAGTATGATGCTGCCGTTTCCAAGGTGGTCATCCTGTGTAACCCTGTCTATAATGGCATCCACTCCATAGTCCTTCCAGTCAAGGCTGTCCACATCCCATTGGATGGTATAATAACCGCATTCCTTTGCCGTGTTCACCACGGCATTGTCATAATCCCCGTATGGCGCCCTGAACAGAAACATTTGATACCCTGTCAGTTCTTCCACCCTGTTATGTACCGTCATCAGTTCTTCCCTTTTCTCCGAATCCAGAAGCTGGCTCATGTTTTTATGGCTTTCACTGTGATTGCCCAAATCATGCCCTGCCGCCAGAATGGCTTTTACATCTTCCGGGTAGGCCTCCACCCATCCTCCCGTCATAAAAAAAGTTGCCTTCACTTCTTCTTTTTGCAGTATGTCAAGAATCCTCCCTGTATCCTCATTGCCCCATGCCGCGTCAAAAGTGATGGCAATCTTCGGCTCCGGCGTTTCCACGCAGTAAATAGGCAGTTCACGGTTTCCCACTGTGGAACTGGTAATAATGGTGATGGGATTGTAACGTATGATGCCTGCGGCAAGCAGCAATACGCCCAATAAAAAAATCCCAATCCCGACTGCTTTTCCCAGTCCCGGTTTTGGAATTTTTTTATCCTCTATTCTATGCAGTACAATTAAATGGTCCAAGGCCTTGTCTATCTTACGCTTCATAATCAGAAACCTCTGTGCTTTTTATAATATTTATGTGTGGTGAAACCAAAAAATGCCCTTGGTTCCAGTATTTTGCATGGCAGCAGCCCCGGCGTGCATTTGATTCCATAAGGGACCGTGTAAAAACGCGTCCTGTTGGAACAAATGCACGCCGGGGCTGCTGTCATGTAAAATACGAAGACATTAAAAATACCTGTTGTGGTTTTCACCAAAACAGGCTATAATGGGACACAGGATAACTTTTTTGGGAGGCACGATATGGAGCTTTTAATTTTAGGCGGAGGTCTTTTGATTATCATATTTGCAGTTGTTGTTTCAGTTGTTTCTACTGTTGTTTCCGCCATTGCGGCAAACGAAGATATTGAAGATTAAAACAAAGCCTGCTGGTTGCCTTATAAAATGCCGCATTTCAGGCATTTTTCGGTGTGGAACTTAGAAGTTCTCCGCGAAACAGCCTCTGCTTTGAGCGGAAATTGCCAAAGACAATTAGAACTTCTTTCCACGCTATTTTGCTGCCAATTCCTCCAGATACATCCACCTGTCCATTTTTTCTTCCAGTTCTGTTTCCAGTTTTTCTTTCCGGTTTCCCAGTTCCTGTAGTTTTATAAAGTCACTTGCATTTTTTGAAATTTCCGTTTCCAGTTCCCCTATCTCTGTTTCCAGAGCGGCAATGTCCTCCTCTATGGTTTCATATTCTTTCATTTCCTTATAAGAAAGCCGCGGTTTACGGGGCGTCTGCCGCTTATCGCTTTTTGCAGCCTTTTGTTCCCTGTTATCTGTCCGGTCCTTAGGGCATCCGGGCGCACCGCTTCCTTTCTGCTCTTCTTCCACCGACTTCCTGAGAAGATAATCGGAGTAACCTCCTTCATATTGCCGAATTTTACCCTCTTCTTCAAAGGCAAAAATACGCCGCATGGTCCTGTCCAGAAAATAGCGGTCATGGGATACCGCCAGCACAATGCCCGGAAACGTGTCCAGATAGCTTTCCAGTATGGAAAGCGTCGCAATGTCAAGGTCGTTTGTAGGCTCGTCCAGTATCAGCACGTTGGGAGCCTCCATCAGCACACGGCACAATAACAGCCTGCGTTTTTCTCCGCCGGAAAGCCTGTTTATCAGCCCATACTGGTCTTCCCCGGAAAAAAGAAATTTTTCCAGCAGCCGGGCAGCGGTGATTTTCCCTTCCGGCATTTCTACGATTTCCGCCGCTTCCCTGATATAGTCAATCACCCGATTTTCCCCGGGCAGTTCGCATTCCTGTACGTAATAACCGATTTTGATGGTACTGCCTGTTTCCACCGTTCCGTCATCCGGCGCGCACTGTCCGCTGATTATCTTCATCAGGGTAGTCTTGCCGCAGCCGTTTTTTCCCACAAACCCCACCCTGTCATTCTTCAGAAAGATATAGGAAAAATCCTTTATGAGAACTCTGTCCCCATAAACCTTCGCTATATGGGAAAGGGCAATGGTAGTGCGTCCCATTCTGGAAGCGACGGAAGAAAGTTCCACCTGTTGTTCCTCCACAGGCGCTTTCCTGTTTTTTAATTCTTCATACCTTTCAAGCCTCGCTTTTTGCTTGGTGGAGCGCGCCCTTGCCCCGCGCCGTACCCATTCCAGTTCTGTTCTTAAAATGGACTGGCGTTTTCGCTCCGAAGCCAGTTCCATCTCCTCCCTCTGCATTTTCAGTTCCAAAAAACCGGAATAATTGGTCTCGTAAGAATAAATATGCCCCTGGTCAATCTCTGCAATCCTGGTGGCAACGCTGTCCAGAAAATAGCGGTCATGGGTAACCATAACCACTGAACCCCTGCGTCTTTTCAACGTATCCTCCAGCCAGTCCGCCATTTTTCCGTCCAAGTGGTTGGTCGGCTCATCCAAAACCAGGATATCCGATGGGGACAGCAGAACCTTTATCAGCGCCAGCCGTTTTTTTTGTCCGCCCGACAGATACCTGCACTTTTCGGAAAAATCCGTGATGCCAAGCTTTGTCATCATGGCTTTTGCCTCGCTTTCCCCTTCCCTGCCATCTCTTACGCCGTTTTTTTCAAGAACTGCCTCCAGAACGGTATCATCGTCTGCAAATACAGGATGCTGCGGCAAAAAACTTATCACCATATGGGATGCGCGGACAATACTGCCCTCATCAGGCTCCTCCAGCCCCGCAATCATTTTCAGAAGCGTTGATTTGCCGGTTCCGTTCACACCGATAATCCCGGCTTTTTCTCCTTCCTGCAGAAAAAAGGAAGCCTTGTCAAACAGCTTTCTTTCCCCGTATGCTTTTGTAATGCCATCCACCGTTAATATGTTCATTTATTCTTCCCCAAACTGTAATTTTAACTTCTTATATACATGGAAAAACGCCGGGAGCAGAAACGCATCCGCAAACAGCCAGGCAATGGGACTGCCCAGAGCCGCAGCGGGGAATCCCCAAACCGGCACCAGCACAAGACCCACCAGCGCCCTTGCCACCATCTCCAGCACTCCAGCCAAAACGGCAAATGCCGGGAACCCGATTCCCTGTATCATGAACCGGACGATATTGACAAGCGCCAATAGAAAATAAAAAGCCGTATTAATCAAAAGGTACAACCGCACATTGTCTACTATCTGGTTCGCGGCGGCAGCATTTCCTTTTTCCATAAACAGCCTTCCAAGCGGCGCTCCGAAAAAATAGGCAATGACAAAAGCGATAACGGAATATACCGCTCCCAGCTTAATGCAGTCAAAAAGCCCTTCTTTAATCCGTTTTAGCTTCCGTGCTCCCACATTCTGTCCGCCGTATGACGCCATCGTCGAACCCATGGCTTCAAAAGGACACATCAGGAAACCGCCTATTTTAGCTGCAGCCGTCACAGAAGCCACCGCCGCGGACCCCAGTCCGTTTACAGCCGTCTGCAGGATGACGCTGCCGATTGCCGTAATGGAATATTGAAGCCCCATGGGGATGCCCATTCCACACAGATTTCCCATCTTATGCATATCCGGTTTCCACTCTTCCTTTGAAATCCTGAGTATGGGAAATTTTTTCGTGATATAAACAAGACAGAGAATGCCGGACAATCCCTGGGAAATCACGGTTGCCCATGCCGCTCCTGCCACGCCCGTTTTAAAATACAAAATAAAGAGTAAATCCAATCCAATGTTAACCAGGGAGGAAAACACCAGAAAAATAACCGGCGTCCTGCTGTCTCCCAGCGCCCGGATAATGCCTGACAGGATATTATACAAAAACACAGTGGGGATACCGATAAATATCACCAGGATATATGCATAAGCGTACTCCAAGATATCCTCCGGCGTATCCATTAAAAGAAGGATATTCCTGCAGAAAAGCACTGTTACCAGGGTCATTGCCACTGAAAATGCAATACCCAGCCAGACACAGTTCGCCACATATCTCCTCAGACCCTCTTCATCCCCGGCCCCGAACTTCTGGGCAACAGGAATGGAAAAGCCTACGCAGACTCCCATACAAAAACCAATTACCAGAAAATTGACAGAGCCGGTAGAACCCACGCCGGCAAGAGATTCCATCCCAAGAATCCTGCCCACTATCAAGGTGTCCACCAGATTGTAAAACTGCTGGAACAGATAACCAAGCAGCATGGGAATGGCAAATCCCAATATCAGCTTCATCGGTTTTCCCTGCGTCATGTCCTTCGTCATAGCTGCGTTTCCCCCTCCGAAAAAAGAGGCGTGGACAGATAGCGGTCCCCCGAATCGGGCAAAAGCGCCACTATGGTCTTTCCCGCATTTTCCGGCCTCTTTGCCAAAAGGGCTGCCGCATGAAGCGCTGCCCCTGATGTAATACCTACTAAAATTCCTTCAGTCCTTGCAACGGCGCGTCCTGCCTCAAAAGCTTCTTCATCTTTTACTTTGATAATCTCATCATAAATTTCCGTATTCAGCGCTCCGGGCACAAATCCCGCCCCGATTCCCTGAAGCTTGTGGGGGCCGGGTTCTCCTCCCGACAGTACCGGCGAGCCGTCAGGCTCCACCGCCACCACCCTGACGGATGGATTTTTCGCTTTCAGGTATCTTCCCACGCCGGAAATCGTCCCTCCCGTTCCGACACCGGCCACAAAAATATCCACCCTGCCCTCAGTATCTTCCCAGATTTCGGGCGCCGTAGTCTTTTCATGCGCTTCAGGATTGTATGGATTTTCAAACTGCCCCATGATAACGGAGCCTTCGATTTCCCTGTGCAGTTCTTCTGCCTTTTTAATCGCTCCCTTCATGCCCAGCTTTCCCTCTGTCAAAACCAGTTTTGCACCGTATGCCTTTAACAGATTTCGCCTTTCCATGCTCATGGTATCGGGCAGGGTCAAAATCGTCCTATACCCTTTCGCCGCCGCCACGCTGGCAAGACCGATTCCTGTATTGCCGCTTGTCGGCTCTATGATAGTGGCGCCCGGTTTTAAAACTCCTTCTTCCTCCGCACGTTCAACCATATTGAAAGCAACCCTGTCTTTCACGCTTCCCGCCGGATTCAGGTATTCCAGCTTTGCCAGAATTACCGCGTCCTTTACCCCCGCCTTCTCCATATACCGGCTTACCTTCAAAAGGGGCGTATTTCCAATTAACTGTGTTGCACTTTCCACTATCCCTGCCATATTTTCTCCCATCTGAAGCATATTCACGTCCGCTTCATATTCCTACTTATTTAATAGGATAATTTTAATAAAAATCTTACACCCATTCCCACTAAATGTCAACTTTATTTAGGTTGACGCGTCATCATTGTGCCGACACTTCTATGCAGGAAAACCTTTTTTGACAATGCCGTACTTTTCCAGTAATATATGTAGCATAAACACCCAATCCCTCCCCTGAAGAAAGGATACTGCCATGATTAACACCAGCACCTACGAGGTTCCCTGCCTTTTTGGCAAAACCTTTTTCCAAAAAGATATTTCGGTTTCCGTTCCCGGCTCCAAAAGTATAACCAACCGCGCCCTTTTGCTTGCCATGCTTGCCGAAGGCAGAAGCACATTGGAGGGCGCGCTTTTTTCCGATGACTCCAGGCACTTTTTAAGCTGTCTGGATGCACTGGGATTTGAAACCTTTTCCGATGAGGAAAACTGCCGGATGGAGGTCCTTGGCCTTGACGGCAGAATCCCTTTAAACGAAGCTTCCCTGTATGTGGGCAGCGCAGGCACTGCCGCACGGTTTTTGACGGCATGTCTGGGAGTGCAAAACGGTACGTTCCACATGGACGCTTCCGGGCAGATGCGAAAAAGGCCCATGGCTCCCCTGTTAGCTTCCCTGCAGGAACTGGGATGCGGGATAACTTACGAGGGTAAAGAAGGCTGCTTTCCTTTTACATTAAATGGACACGGCTTTGGGAAAAACAAAATTTCCATTGATATAGATTCCAGCAGCCAGTTTTTAAGCGCGCTGTTAATTGCCGCCGGCATGGCTCCGTCAGATTTTACCATACATGTGCAGGGAAGCCACGGCATGGCTTACATTGAGATGACAAGAAAAATGATGCGGCAGTTTGGCGTTTCTTCCACGAAAATGCCGGATGGCTCTTTTGTCGTTCCCGCCGGACAGCATTACCGCGCCCTGTCCTACCGGGTGGAGCCGGATGTTTCCGCCGCATGTTATTTTTATGCGATGGCCGCCCTGTTAGGCATTTCCGTCACGGTAAAAGGCGTGCGGGAAGACTCCCTGCAGGGAGATGTCCTGTTTTTGCGTGTTCTGGAAAAAATGGGCTGTTTTGTCTCCAAAAACAAAGACGGGCTGTGTCTTTGCGGTCCGAAGAACCAAAGCTTAAAAGGAATTACCGTTGATATGTCCGCCTGTTCGGACCAGGCAATAACCCTTTGCGCCATTGCGCCTTTTGCCGACGGACCGACTACCATCACAGGCATCGGGCATATCCGCCATCAGGAAAGCGACCGCATCGGCGCCATGGTAAAAAACCTCGGGGCCATGGGCATTTCCTGTAAGGAACATAACGACGGGCTGACCATATATCCGGGTGCGCCGAAGCCCACGCATATTGAAACCTTTGACGACCACCGGCTTGCCATGGGCTTTTCCCTGACCGGACTGCGTGCGCCGGGAATCGTCATCAATAACCCTGCCTGCTGCAGGAAAACCTTTGAAAATTATTTTGAGGTATTGGAAGAAGCCATCCGTCAGATAGTCTAATCAGATGTATCATCGAAGTCATAAATAAGAAGGAATTTCAACCGTGAGTCTGACAAAAAAGATTCACAGAAATGAGGACAAAATGGAAAACCGGATTACCATCCGCAAAGCAGTCACAAAAACCGATACTGCTGCCTTTTGGGAGCAGCTTCATGTCTATTTTAAACGGGATATCTTTCCCGACCCCCATGACGAAGACAGGCAATACTTTCTTAACGACGCAGAATACCGTGCAGATATCCAAAAAATTCATGACAGGCCTAAAAACCGGTGCCATTACCTTTTCTTTTGCCGTAACGGACAAGACATCGGCTTTGCCCTGCCCGTAATTTACAACACGGAAGACTGCAAGTGCTTTATCATGGAGTTTTGCGTTTATCCAAAGTTCCGTGGTAACGGCACTGGAAAAGACTGTGCCTTTGCGCTTCTTGACTGGGCAGGGCAAAACGGCGCGCTTTATGCCGAATTGAATTACGGCGGCGACAAAAGGCGGCTTCACTTCTGGAAAGACATCGGCTTTACGGAAAACGGCGTTGATGAATGGGGAGAACCTCTGATGATTCTGCCGCCGACAGACACTGCACCTGTCACCGTAGAAATTCTCTCTGATGCAGAAGACTGGCAGCTCCGAAAACTGGAGAATGGTTTTCTGAAAGAGATTGGCGAACAGGCGCTATCCGAAGAACGGCAGGCGCTGCTTTCACGAGCAATCCTGAACAAGAAAATCGTTTTCTTCGTGGCCCGCAGAAACGGCCGTGCCATAGGAATGTGCAGTGTGGCAAGATGTTTTTCCACCTTTGCCTGCGGCGACACCTGCGTGTTTGATGATTTCTATATTGAGCCTGTGTTTCGCAAAAAGGGAATCGCCAAAATGCTGGCGCAGGCGGCCCAAAATTGGTGCAGGGAAGAAGGCATTGCAAGCCTGACCGTCTGCTGCGCCCCCTGTGATGAGGAAATGTATCAGGCGCTTGGCTTTGATACACGCTTAGGCGCTACATTTGCACATCTGGGCTAATTGAAGAAAAGGGCGTCACAAAACGTGACGCCCCTTTTACATCTTTTGCAAATTATACAGTAATCAAGGTGCCAGCCTTTCCCCTGACGGCATCCTTTACCTTTTGCAGTGAGGTAATGAGTACGCTGCCCTCCGGCACTTTCTCCAGATATGCTATGGCGGCTTCGATTTTGGGAAGCATGGTGCCTTCTTCAAACTGGCCCTCTCCCATGTAAGCCTTCGCCTCTTCCACGCTCATGCGCTCAATAGGCTGCTGGTCCTCTTTCCCGAAATTCCTGTAGACATTATCCACGGAAGTCAGGATTATCAGGCAGTCTGCTTTTAAGTCGGATGCCAGCCTGCCTGCTATACAGTCTTTTTCAATCACGGCGGACGCCCCCTTGAGGGCATGCTGCTGCTCGATAACGGGGATGCCTCCCCCTCCGCAGGCGATGACCACCTGGTCCGCATCTGCCAATGTCTTGATGCTTTCTATTTCCACAATATCAATCGGTTTGGGAGCCGCAACCACGCGGCGGTAACCCTTGCCCGGAACTTCTATCACATAATTGCCTTTTTTTACCTCGGTGTCCGCATCTTCTTTGGACATATACCTGCCGATTTTTTTGGTCGGCTCATAAAATGCTTCATCATACGGGTCCACCGTCACCTGCGTCAGAATCGTACTGACAGGCTTGCTGATGCCGCGGCTAAGCAGTTCGGCACGCAGGGAATTTTGAATATCGTAACCTACATAGCCCTGGCTCATGGCAGAACATACGCACATGGGAGCCGGCGTATAATCAATATAGACGCGGCGCAGCTGCGTCATGGCCTTGTGAATCATGCTGACCTGCGGTCCGTTGCTGTGCGTAATGGTCAGCTGGTAATCCTCCTCCACCAAATCTGCCAGCGCTTTTGCCGTCACCTTCACTGCATCCCACTGTTCCAGGGTCGTATACCCCAGCGCGTCATGTCCTAAAGAAACCACTGCTTTTTTCCTGCTCATAAGGCTACCTCTCTTGCTATCGTTTTTAACCGGCGATGTAATGCCGGAGCGTGCATTTTATGTCCATCAGTATACCATTTTCAGGAATATTTGTATAGACATTCCACATATAAATTTGCTATAATGTATTTATAAAAATTATATAAACTACATATTAGGAGGAAATTTAAATGGAAAAATTCACTAATGCAGGTCCCGGCCTGCGCAAGATGTTTATCGCTGCAGTTGGTACTATCATTTGTTCCGTACTCGCCATTATTCCGGTTATCAACATCGTTGCCGGTATCGGTTCAATCGTATTCGGCGTATTAAGCATGATTGGACTGTTTCAGGCAGGAAAAGACATTCAGGGCTGCATGATGGCATTTTACATCACCATCGCAAACATCGTTCTCTCCATTATCAGAACATTTGCCGGCATAGGCATCTTAGCCACCATTCTCGCTATTTGCTCAACCGTACTTGCCCTGCTGGTAACATACTTTGTATGCACCTCCGTATCGGAAGCCATGAATCAGGTCGGCGCTGCCGCTGTGGCACAGAAAGGACATACCGTATGGCTGATTAACCTTGTATGCAGCATCGTTTCTGTTGTCATCACCCTTCTTGCACTGATTCCGATTATCAACATTATTGCTGCTTTTGCAAGCATTATCGTAGCGATTGCTTCGCTGGTTGGAACCATCCTTTACATGCTGTTCTTGAACGACAGCGCAAAGACTTTAGGCGCATAATTAGCGTAAATTGAAAGAGCCGCTGCTTTTATTCAGTCATAAAAGCAACGGTTCTTTTTTTACTCACATACAAGGCTTTGAATGGCTTTTTTACACTTCCCCGTTCTCCTCAGCCATCTTTTTTCTTTCATTCGTTATATCATAGTATTTATCCAGCAAGACGCCATGGTTCACCATTGCGCGGAATGTTTTCTCCTGCTGTTCGGTCATCGCCGTCCCTACGGATGAATTATAGTCGGTGATGACGCAGCCGGTATAGGCAATCATCCAGAAAAGGGCGGAGTCTTCCTTGGGTATCATATCCCACAAAACTTCCTTTGGCTGTCCTGCAATTTCCAAAAGGGTTTCCAGATGGTTATCCGTCAGGATATACTCCCCGTCAGGCAGGATTACACCTGCCGCATAATCTGCCATCCCGTATATGCGCGTATACTTTTCGGTAAAATAGCGGATAATCGGGGCTGCCGTGATTTCCTGACCGCACACCGCTTTCACTGCCTCGGGAGAGGTTCTCATGCTGCCGTAACGGTGAATCTTCTCATGAAGCCATGCCGTTATCTCGCTGATTCTGCCTTCCTCCAGTACCGTGTTTAAGCTGCCCAGGTCTTTCTCCATCTCTTCCAGGAACATACCGTCATAAATAGTTCCTAAAAGATAGGTAGGGAAATAACCGAAGGAGCCGTCCGACCAGTGCATATCCTGCAGGATGCCCTCAGCGTCATTGGAGGGCCTGATACCCAGCATTTCTTCCATTTTATCATTCCAGAGCCCGGGAAGTTCTTCGGCCTTTACACCGTCACGGAAAATAGCCTTTTCTATCTCATAGCGGAGTATGATATGAAAACAATAGGTAAGTTCATCCGCATGGATACGGATTAGGCTCGGTTTTACATGATTGATGATTTTATAAAAATGCTCCAACGGAACTTCCTGAAACCGGGGCAGGTATTCCCCTACCTTTTCGTAAATCGGCTTCCAGAAATTGATGTTCCTTCCCAGAATATTCTCGTAAAAACGGGACTGGCTCTCATGCAGGCCCAGAAAGTCCACCTTAGCCGCCGCAGTTTTCTCATATGCCGCGTCAATGCCCTGTTCAAAAATGGCATGGCCGCCTTCATGTATGGTGCTGAACATGGCGTTCACCGCTTCATTTATCCTATAGTGGTTGGTAATCCGTACATCACCCGGCCCGAAGCCCATGGTAAAAGGATGCGCGCTTTCCCCCACGACGCCGGCGTCCATGTCAAACCCTATGTAAGAAAGCAGGTACTTTCCCAGTTCTTTCTGGCTGCTGATGTCAAACCTGCCGAAAAGCGCCGTTTCATCAGGTTCCGGCTTTTCTATTATTTTCTTCAGAAGGGGAACCAGCGCCTCTTTTAGCTCCGTAAACAGCCTGTCAATAAGCGCGCCGTCCACACCCTCCTCGTACATGTCAAGCAGGGTATCATACACTTCTTTGTCCGGCTCCATATACTTTGCAAGACGGCTCCGCATATCTATCATTTTCTGAAGGTGCGGGCAGAACATGGCATAATCCGCATTTTCCCTTGCCTCTTCCCATGCCTTTTCGGAGATTTTGGATTCTTTTATGAACTCCTGATAAAAATCGGCAGGAATCCTTTTATCCCTTTCGTATTCTCTTTTTCCCCTGCTGACCGTCAGCTTCATGGCGTCATCCAATGCGTCAAACTCTTCCGGCAGGGACAGCTGTTCGTATAATTCCCCCAGCTCTTCGGAAGTCTGCATCTTAAATATTTCGCCCGAAAAATAAGTGATGGCGTCGATTTTGTATCCGACTCCTTTTTTCGGCGTCTGTGTCTGGAAATCCCATGACATCTGAGACATCACATGCCTGTACTGCGCCAGCTTATCCAGGTGCTTTTTTAACTGTTCTGATTTTTCTGACATTTTTTTTACCGTACCTTTCCCCTTTTACTGTTTATACTGCGGTTATTATATCACATTTTTACTATTTCTGCCAGACAACATAAAAAAGCGCCTGCCGCAATGCAAAAATCGGACAGATTAAATACAATATCGGAAAAGCGCTTCCACTTTACGGGAAAACTGATATAGTCCACCACATACCTGCGCTTCAGCCTGTCGTAGGTGTTGTTATATGCCCCGCCGAGCAATACTGCCAGGCCGGTTCTTAAAAGGGCGCTTCCCCTGTTTCCCAAACTTACAATAAAACAAACCGTGCATAGCAGAACCAGAACGAGGGAGCAGGCGGCAACAAGCCATTGCCTCCCGCTCCCTTTATTCAGTATAAATCCCTTGTTGTGATGCCTTCGCAGCAAAAGCCTGCCGCCAAATATCCTTCGGCTCCCTCCCTGCTTTTCTGTTTTTTCTATCCGGTTCTTTATCATCAAATCTGCAATAAAGATACCTGCCGCCACCAAAACATATACCATGGAAATTTATTTTTCCTCCAAGACCACATTATCAATATAAATGACATGTTCTTCTGTGATAACCTCCCCGTCTATCGCCCCCATGGAAAAGGTTATCATAGCGGACAGGTTATTTTCTTCCGTCATTTCAAATTCCAGTGTATAGGTTTGGTATTCCGATGTCAACAGGAAACTGTCTTTTCCATACTCCGTCCAGATATCATCCTGGCTTCCATCCCTTTGCGCCGCGCATTCCATTCGCCGCTCCACGCTGCATCTGGCGTCAAAACGCAGCACATAAGTCTTACCCTTATACAAACTGATATTTTTCTGCATCAGCTGTATCATCCAGTTCTGTTCACCCGTATTTGCAATGGTAAATCCCGCTGCGTCTTCTTCCGTCAGGGAATCCACCGCATAAGAAACCTCATTGGCAATACCGTTATCCACAAAAGGGAGCCATCCGGTAAAGCCATTGGCAAAAGAAGCGTTAATCAGCGCGCCGTCCTCTTTAATCTTTACATTGTCAATGTAGATGTTTCCTGCCGCACCCAAAGAGAATACGAGGGAAGGCTTCTCAATTCCTTTTTCCAGTTCAAAAGAATAGCTGTACTGGCTCATTTCTTCCGTAAGCTCCGCTTCAAAGCTCTGGCCCCCTATGTCGGCGGTTATGGTCTGCCCCGCATCCCCGCACGCATCAAATGTCAGGTTATATGTACTTCCACCCGCCAATGCCAGCCCGGGCTGTATCACTTGCAATTTCTGCAGGTCCGACTGTCCTTCCGGTACCTGCACATGCAGCCTGCGGATTAGATTCTGGTTGGTAACCTCTACCGACGCTCCTTCCAGATTGTTAACCACCTCCCAGTACTTTAATCTTTTATCCCCGTATTGGAAGGTTCCGTTATACACATAATTACCGTCGGACTGTATCGTCTTTTCCGACGTGCCTGTTTCCACTTCCACGGTTCCCGTCTTTTCCAGCCGGACATTTCTCAGGTAAACGGCTGCCGTGGAACCCTGGCTGCCCATATTAAACTCCAACCGCCCGTTTGCATCGTTTTCCCTGTCCATGGTAAAAGTAAATTCATACGCTGTCCACTCCGGCGTCATTTTTAGGGAGGTATCCTCCAGATAGCGCACCCACGCTTTTTCCGGCGCGGTTACCGCAACTTTCATTTCCCTGTCTTCCTCCGCCATGGCTTCAAAAGTAACACGATACACGCCCCCCTGTTCTATGGGGATATCCGGCTGCACCAGCTGGACAGAGTACTCCTGTGAACCGGCGCTGGTGGACGTTATACACAATGCACCGTCCTTTATTTGCGCTTCTCCCTTGCCGCCTTCCAAAAGAATGAATTTCCAGTCTTCCTCGTCGCTTAAATCTTCGGCGATTTCAAAGTCTCCGTTACGCACATAATTGCCGGTGGCATCCGGCTCCCCCATGACGAAGGACGGATTCACAACATCCGTATCATAGGCCTCTTTCTGGTACACCCTGACATAATCTATTGCAAATTCTGCTTCATCAAAATTGGTAGTGGCATCCGGCGCACCGGGCCAGTCTCCTCCCACTGCCAGGTTGAGCTGCACAAAAAACGGCTGGTCAAACGGCGCCGGATAAGTCACCTTATCCTCACCTTCTACTGCCGTATACCAGTTATTGACGGTATGGTACAGCTCGCCGTCCACATAAAAGCGCATTTCATCCGGTTCCCACTCCAGGGAAAACTCATGAAAATCCTCCGAAAAATTGCCGTCCTCCATCTTATATATCCCCTGGTTTTCCCCATGGGGCATTCCATAGTGGATATTGGCGTAGAGTGTGTTCGTCTGGTTCCCCAATATCTCCATGATATCTATTTCCCCGCATTTGGGCCATTGACCGTAAAAACTTTCATCCTGCGGCATCATCCAGATTGCAGGCCACAATCCCTGTCCTGCAGGCACTTTTGCACGCACCACTACTTTTCCGTACAAAAACTGTTTTTTCCCCTTGCTGTTCACCTTGCCGGAAGTATAGCAGGTCAGTCCGTTTTCATTTTTATCTTTCACTGCCTTTAAAATCAGTTTTCCGTCTTCTATGTAAACATTTTGGGCAGAATCCGTATAAGCCTGCATTTCATTGTTTGTCCAGCCCGGCTCCCTCTGCTCTATCGTCCAGTTATCCGTATTCAGTTCGTCCGAGTCAAATTCATCATGCCAGAGAAGCCGATAGCCTTCATATAAATCCGCTATATCTTCCTCATTCACTGTCTCCATGTCCCCTGCATCCCCCGTCTCTGTGGGAATTTCATTTTCATCCACTCCTGTTTTTGCTGTCTGTTCCTGTTTTCCGCAGCCTGCAGCAAGCTGGACTGTCAAAAGTCCTGCCAGCAAAAAACAAAGCAAACGTTTTCTTTTCATATCATACCTCCTCCTGCCCGGGAAATTTCTTTTCCTTCATTATAGAAAAAATTTGAGGGATTCTATATCATTTATTTACGATAAATGTTATGATTTTATGTATAATTATACTATCGGCAAACAAAAAGGAGTGATTGTATGAATACGGAACAATCCTTTACCCTTTCCACTTTCCTGCAGCGTGAAAATGCCTCCGTGCATTCTGCATACTCTTCTGAACTTGCTTTTTTCCATGCCGTGCAGTCCGGCGATATTAAAAAAGTGGAGGAATCCATGTCGCCTCTTGATTCCAAGGGTTTCGGAACGCTTTCCGATAATCCGATTCGGAATCTGTGTTACCATCTGGTGATATCCATCGCATTGATTACCCGTTTCTGCATGGAAGCCGGTATGCCTTCAGAAGAAGCCTATACTTTGAGCGACCTGTATATACGAAAAGCGGACACTGCCCCCACGATAGAAGCAATATCCGCCTTGCACAGAGAGATGATATTTGATTTCACCGGGCGCATGCGCCGGCTAAAAACACGCCAGGTCTTTTCCAAACCTGTCCGTCAATGCCTGGATTACATTTATGACAATCTGCATACGCCCATCACTCTTCAGGATTTGGCACATTATGTGAAACTCAGTCCCGCTTATCTTTCCGCACTCTTCAAAAAACAGGTAGGCGCCACCATCTCCGCCTATATCCGCGGACTGCGGATTGACGCGGCCAAAAACATGCTCCAGCATTCCGAATATACTCCCATTGAGATTGGCAATTACCTGAATTTTTGTTCACACAGCCATTTTATCAATGTTTTCAGGCAGGAAACCGGCATGACTCCCAGACAGTTTAAACAAAAGTATTTCAGCCGTAACTGGCAGACAGACTAAGCTGCGCTTACACTCCTGCCAGCGAATCAAACGCCTCCGCCACGTTCAGACGCCCGTATCCCCACTCCTGGTTCGGGTAAACCAGTCCCGGCTCCCTGACGGCGCCCCTGATAAAATAGGTCTTAATCTCTTCATTTTCGGCAAGCGGGTCATTGTTTTTCACCACGGTCCACTGAAAGAACTGCGCCACGCTGCCCGCTGTCAGGGCGGCGGCAAGGCTGGAACCGGTTCGTTTTCCGAGGGATGTGGAAACGTCCACGCCGGGCGCCGCAAAATCCGGCTTTATGGTGCCGTTTCGCAGAAATCCCCTTCCCGAATTTGCATAGAAACTGTTGTTAAAATCATTATAGGTGGAAACGGTAATCGGATTGACGGCAATTCCCGGGTCCGTCAGCGTCACATAGGGGCTGGGGTCCAGAAAATAGGTATCGCTTTGCATGAACTGGGTGATGGGAAGCCACATGTTAAAGCTCCTTCTGCCTCCGTCCTGGGACGCATAGACGCTGATGCGCCAGATGCCCGCCGTCGGCTCCTGAAACCGGAATACAATCAATTCGTCCCCTGTCGTCGGCTCCACCAAAAGGCTGTCGATGGTTACCTTCGTCTGCTCATAGACAAAGGAATACGTAAGGCTCCGTCCCATCCCCGGCCTGAATCTCTGGATGGTTTCCCCGCCGGGCGTCCGGATGGAGGCACAGAACACATCCGGCACACAGCCCCACAGTTCCAGCATAAAGCCCTTTTCTCCCTCCCCTACCCGGATTTCCACATCCGTATGGGCATCCTGTCCGTAAGGAACGGAACCGCTGTAATGGTGCGCCGCATCCCCTTCATTTCCACCGCAGATTACAATGCCCCTGTTTCGTATGGTGGATAAGCTGTTGAGATACCGCGCCAGGGAAGAACCGATATTATGGTCCCCCTGGTTACTGCCGAGCCCAATACAGATAACCACCGGCCTGCGGAAAGTGACTGCAAAGGATTCGGCAAATTTAACCCCCAGCATGATGTCCGTTTCCGCATAAGCAGGCACTCCTTCCGGTATCATGTAATAATCTTTCAGGTTCTGTTTTGCCTGCCTTAATTTTACTACCACGATTTCCGCCTCCGGCGCCGCTCCCCTGAAACTCCTGCCGCCATCCACCACGCTGCCTGCCGCCACGCTCGCCATGGCGGTGCCGTGTCCGATTTCATCATAGGAGAGCAGCGCGTCATAGGGATTTTCCGCCCGCAGCGCTTCGTTGATATCTTCCCTGCTAAACAAAGTTCCGTACCGGAATCCTTCAGGAGGGCTGCCCGTCTGAACCGTCTGGTCCCAGATTGCCAGTATCCTGCTGTTGCCCGCCTCATTTAAAAACTCTTCCTGCGCAAAGCGGATTCCCGTGTCAATAAAAGCCACCACAACGCCGCTCCCGTTTAAGGACAGCGGCGGGCGCTGCGTCTGCAAAATCCCGGAATTTATAAGGCTGACCGGGTCAAAATCATCCGCCATCAGTCCGAATATCCGGGGAAGATAATGATAAACATACATTGTACCCATAATGGGGTCCAATTCACTTTGCGCCACATAGCCGATACCGTACCTGTCGTTGACACGGGTAAAACAAAAATCCTCAAAACCGTTCTCAGACGGCATGGGATATGAAAAATCAACAATTAATTCTCCATAATCCTCCGACAAAACTTTTTCTTCACAAGTCATAAGCATAAAAAGGGGAAGCAGCCCGACGATTGTCCGCATTTCTTCCCGCTTCCCGTTTTTTAGTACTATCTTATGAAATTATTTCACTTCTATGTCTGTCCTAAGCCATCCGAAGTCACATTATGCATTTTCCGCCAAAACAGGCAGTCTGTCCGGACTGACGGCCATACTGTTCCTGATATCAATAATAGGACCGCCGGTTCCTTCGATGTACTCTTTCGTGATGGTAACCCTGCCGATATTGTCATCTTTGGGAATTTCGTACATGATGTCCAGCATAAACTCTTCGATAATGGAGCGGAGCGCCCTTGCGCCTGTCTCCCGCTTCATTGCTTTTTCCGCTATGGCCTCCAACGCCCCGTCCGTAAATTCCAGCTTTACTTCATCGAGTTCAAGCAGCTTCTGGTACTGCTTTAAAATGGCGTTTTTCGGCTCCTTCAAAATCTTAACCATCATTTCCCTGGAAAGACCTTCCAAGGTATAGAGAATGGGAAGGCGGCCGATAAATTCGGGTATCATGCCGAACTTTCTGATATCCTCCACCGTCACCTTGGAAAGAAGGTTTTTGTCTTTGTCGAAATAATCCTTTAACTGGGCGTTAAAACCGATGGAACTCTGCTTGCTTAAACGCTCCTTGATAATCTCCTCCAAATCAGGAAAGGCTCCGCCGCAGATAAACAGGATATTGCGGGTATTGATGGTGGCAAGGGGAACCATTGCGTTTTTGCTGTTGGCGCCCACAGGCACTTCCACCTCCGCCCCCTCTAACAGCTTTAACATACCCTGCTGTACCGACTCACCGCTGACATCCCTGGAGGTCGTATTTTTCTTTTTGGCTATTTTATCGATTTCATCTATAAAAATAATGCCGCGTTCCGCCCTCTCCACGTCGTTGTCCGCCGCCGCAAGAAGCTTGGAAACCACGCTTTCGATATCATCGCCGATGTATCCCGCTTCCGTCAGGGAAGTGGCATCCGCAATGGCGAGGGGCACATCCAGCAGTCTGGCAAGCGTCTTTACCAGATAGGTTTTACCGCAGCCCGTAGGACCAATCATCAGCATATTGGACTTTTCTATTTCAATCTCATCCATGGTATCCGTAGCCACTCTTTTGTAATGATTGTACACGGCAACGGATATTACCTTTTTGGCATGTTCCTGCCCTACCACATACTCGTCAAGGCTTGCCTTGATTTTATGGGGCGCAGGTATATCACGGATATTCAGAACCGGTTTTGCTTTTTCCCCGCTCTTTTTCTTCTTCAGCTTCTGCTTGTTGGGAATCCCGCCTTCCCCCTGCAAATCTGATATGTTGACAAAACGGATATGGGGCATCCCCTTCTTGGACAAATCCTCCAAATCCTGCTGGAACGCAGGACTGTCGAGCATACCCTGATAATCAAACTGGCTTACCGTGTCCATCGTCTTGTGCATACAGTCGTTGCACACGGAAATATTGTTGGGAAGCCTGAACATCTTTCCCGTCTTACTCTCTGGGCGCCTGCAGATAAAACACACATCCTCGTATTCCTTCTCATTCCTGTCTTCCGATGTGCCGTCGGCGCCAGACTCTTTTTTCTCTTCCCCCTCATCCAGAACTTCCGTATCTCTATTATCGTAATCTGACATATTTTCTCCTCTTCCTTTACTGACTAATGCGTACAGACTTATTATAACGAATACCCTCCCGCTGCACAAGTGAAGTTTTTCTAAAAAACCTATGAAAAAAATCCCGAAAACAGAGATATTTTCCATTTTCGGGACGCTTTTCCTGATTATTTTAATCATTACGGTCTGTTGCCAAGAGTTACCTCAAGGGTGATTTCCTCATACTCTCCATCCTGATTTCTCACAATGACAATCTCCACCGTTTCACCGGCATGATAGTATGCCAGCTCATTGCGAAGTTCCTCAGCAGTGGTAATCCTGGTTCCGCCAATCTTTCTGATGATATCTCCCTGTTTGATGCCGCCTTCCGCAGCGGGAGTGCCTTCCTCCACACGGGAAACAAAAACACCTTTGGGAATGCCGTACAATTCATTGATTTCATCTGTTACGGTCTGCGGCACGATACCAAGGTAACCGCTCGTTCCATCCGGTACCCTTTCTCCCTGGCCTTTCGTCATCAAATCTTCCAGAATAGGCTGGGCGGCAGAAATGGGAATGGCATATCCGATGCCCTCCACAAAAGTACCGCCGATTTTATTGGAGTTGATGCCGATGACCTCTCCGTTTACATTGAGCAGGGCGCCGCCGGAATTACCCGGATTAATCGCAGCGTCTGTCTGGATAAACGTACCTGTGGAACCATCCTCCAATTCCACTTCACGGTTCAATGCGCTGACCCATCCGCCTGTTACGGACTGCCCGTATCCCATGGCATTGCCTATGGCGATGACAGGCTCACCAAGCTTCAGACTGTCTGAATCACCCATCCTGGCAATGGAAATGGCATTTTTCGTACCTTCTTCCAGTTCTTTAAAGGGAACGGCAATGACTGCCAAATCCATGTCGGCATCCGTTCCTTTTACCGTAGCCTTTGCCTCCGTATTGTCAATAAAGTATACCGTAAGCTTTTTAGCGTCTTCAATGACATGGTAATTGGTGGCTATCAGCAGCTCCGTTTCATTTTCCCCTACGATAATGCCGGAACCGCTGGCGTTCCCTTCCCTCTCCAACGGCTGTCCGAAATAGGTGACCCGCTCGGAATACTGGTTGATAATGGAGACCATGGACGGCATTACCTTTTCCACCACCTCCGTCACATCAGAGGAAACAGAAGTAATGTTGGTAGTATTGTGCGCACCGGAACTTTCTGTCAGGGCCTGCACTTTATCTACCATGGCCTGTATATCCTCCTGTGAAAACTGCTCTGTGGAAATGGAAGAAACATCGCCTGCGCGCTGCCATTTGTCAAATACGCCTGTGCTTTCACCCACCGCATAAATTCCCACGCCGGCGCAGAGTCCAAAACAGAGCCCTATGCCCGCACAGGCAACCGCCTTTTTAAAAAAACGCCCTGCCTTTCCGCTCTTCTTCTGCTTTTGGGGTTTCGCTTCCTCCTGTAGTTCCTTCTCATATACCTGAGGCTCATTTAGAGACGTCTGATAATAATTTCCGGGATTGGTATAATTTTCATTGTCGTACATCACAATACCCTCTTTTCTTTTTTTACACAATTTTCTGGAAGTCCTTTATTGATAGAATCAGTATACCCGGTAATTGTGTTTATTCTGTGATAAATCTATGACAATTGTATTAACTATTCCACTGTAACGGACTTAGCAAGATTTCTGGGTTTATCCACATCGCAGCCTTTGCCCACCGCTACATAGTAACTGAAAAGCTGTAAGGGGATGATTGCGAGGGAATTGGCAAACCATGGGCTGGTTTCCGGCATATAGGTGACATAGTCGGCTGCTTTTTCAATCGCTTTGTTCCCTTCACAGGTAATTGCCATCACAAAAGCGCCCCTTGCCTTTACCTCCACCATATTGCTGATGGTCTTTGGGTACAAAGCGGGCTGTGTGGCAATGGCCACTACCAGCGTACCGTCCTCAATCAGCGAGATGGGTCCGTGTTTTAACTCGCCCGCCGCATAAGCCTCCGAATGCACATAGGACGTTTCTTTCAGTTTCAGGGAGCCTTCCAGGGAAATAGCATAGTCTATGCCCCTTCCGATAAAAAAGATATCCTTCGCTCCCACGTAACGGTTTGCAAAGCGCTGTATCTTTTCTTTTTGTCCCAGCAGAAGTTCAATCTGGTTGGGCAGCTTTTTCAAGTCCTCCAGAAGTTTGGCAAAAACTTCGTCCGTAATGACGCCGCGCACCCTTCCCAGCTTCATGGCAAGCAGATACAGGGCGGATAGCTGCGCACTGTAAGCCTTTGTGGTCGCTACTGCAATCTCGGGACCTGCCCAGGTATACATCACGCTGTCTGCTTCCCTTGCAATGGAGCTTCCCACCACATTGACAATGCCAAGCACCTTAAAACCTCTCTCCTTTGCCGCCCTAAGCGCCGCAAGACTGTCCGCCGTCTCGCCCGACTGGCTGATTACGATTACCATGGAATCTTCCTCCAGAATCGGATTGCGGTAACGAAATTCGGACGCCACATCTACTTCCACGGGAATCCTCACCAGACCCTCCAGAATATATTTTGCCGTCACACCGGTATGATATGCGGAACCGCAAGCCACAATATGGATTCTTTTGACCGCACGCAGTTCTTCATCCGTCATATTGAGTTCTTCGATTACAATCTCCCCGTTTTTGATTCTGGGGGAAAGGGTGTCCGTCACCGTTTTGGGCTGCTCATAAATTTCTTTCAGCATAAAATGCTCATAGCCCTCTTTTTCCGCTGCATTTGCGTCCCAATCTATGGTAACGGGCTCCTTTTGCAGTTCCTCCTCATCCACGGAGTAAAAATGCATATGGTCGCCGCGCAGCTTTACCACTTCCTGATTATTCACATAATAAACTGTCCTTGTATATTTCAAAATGGCAGGGACATCGGAAGCAATAAAACATCCCTCTTTGCTCTGCCCCACAATCAGCGGACTGTCCTTGCGCACGGCATAGATTTCATCCGGGAAATCTGCGAACATGATTCCCAGCGCATAAGAGCCCTCCACACGGTGAAGCACCTTGGTAATTGTCTCGAGGGGATTTCCTTTATAGTAGTAATCCAAAAGATGCGCCAGCACCTCCGTATCCGTTTCGGAGATAAATTCATATCCTTTGTCCAGAAGCTTTTTCCTGAGCGGTATATAGTTTTCAATTATTCCGTTATGTACTACGGCTATGGTTTCATTCTTGTTAAAATGGGGGTGGGAATTGATATCGCTGGGCGCGCCGTGCGTTGCCCACCTGGTATGCCCGATTCCGGCAAAGCCCGGCATGGTCTCGCCGCCATGGGTCAGGTTTTCCAGCACTTTCAGGCGTCCCATCGCTTTTTTTATATGAATCTTCCCACCGTCATAGATTGCCATGCCGGCAGAATCATATCCGCGGTATTCCAGTTTTGCAAGACCGTCCAAAATGATTGGGGCTGCTTCCTTTGTGCCAATATAGCCTACAATTCCACACATATTTTCCTCCATCTGCCCGGGGAATACGCGGGCAATATTTTTTCTTTCATACTAACCTCCATGCCGCCACTCCATGGCGGCACAAATTTTTATGAGAAATGCCGTATTTCAGGCATTTCTCAAGCGTGAGACATAGAAGTTCTCCG
>CAJTKU010000011.1 GCA_910577015.1 uncultured Lachnospiraceae bacterium
AAGATAAAATTGGTTATCAAATGGCTCAAATCTTAAACGTTCCCGACAACTTTGAATTAGTGTGTTTTTTGCCTGTTGGTATTGCCGAGACAGAACCAACCTTACCTAGGAAGCGGGCTTTTGAGGAACGGGCATGGTTTAATGCCTTTCCGAATATTCAGTAGCACCCTGCGCAGATGTTGCAGTATTTCCCGTGCCTAACCTATAAAAAATCATCTAATAAGCCAACGATCTTTTTTGCTTGACTTGAATGACCCGCTAAAAATGGTGCATCGTTCAACTTGGTGAGAATGGAGTGTTGGTGCATAATGATTGCTCTCCAGCGACAAAGAAGCCAATTATTAAAAGAGGATCAAAAGAATGGGAAAATGCTGTGAAGAAAATG
The DNA here is from genome assembly GCA_910577015.1 of uncultured Lachnospiraceae bacterium. Lineage (GTDB taxonomy): Bacteria > Bacillota > Clostridia > Lachnospirales > Lachnospiraceae > Acetatifactor. The sequence continues at coordinate 386 of CAJTKU010000011.1, forward strand.
AAAGAAGGCGGCAAAGGTAATGATTTTAGGGTGGAAAGTGCATCAGATGCAAAAGCTATGTTAAAAGAAGTACGTGGCGAAATGAATGGATATAAGCAATATACTTCAGATTTTAACAAAGGATATGAATTTCATCCAAGTGAAGCAGGCTCAATAAATGCTCCACATAACGATTTGCCACATATAATGTGGAAGGATTGGACCAGTGGAGCTACTTCGGGCAAAGGACATACTTTTTTTAACAAACCAAATTAAGGAGAAGGGAAATGAATTTATTAGATTTGATACCTGGTAATAGAATTAGTGGGGAATTATTTAATAATATATCAGATGATATTTTGGCGGCAATTAATCCTCAGAAATTACCTTTAATAGAAAGATTTAATCAATTTAACTTAAAATCAAAACAACAAATAATGGATATTATACAGAATAGTTCGCAGGAGAAATATTATATTTTGTATACTCATCCGGTTAAAGAAAAGAAAAATAGATTATATGTTTCTGAAAAGGGCGATCTTCTGAATTTTATAGATAGTCGTTTTAATGAAGAACGTGGAGACGGTATGGATATAATTATTTCAGATATGTCATATAAAAGCCTAATTGTTGGAAATCATGATGGAATGTTGTTGGAGGTCTGAAGGGGAAGACATCTAAGTGGTTGATTTAATAAACCGAAAAGAATAATTCAGAAATGTTTATATCCATTGAAACAAAGGGAAATACAAGGTTATTTGCAGGAAGTAAAAATAACTTGAATGACCCGCTAAAAATGGTGCATCGTTCAACGAGAAATATTATTATCTGAAGCCGGAATGCGAGAAAAATGGCTGGGAGAAGTTCTGTGATGGTGTTAAGGCTGCTGGGGAATGGTGCAAAGAACATTGGAAACTGATTGTAACTATTGTTGTGGTTGTTATTGCAGTTGTGGCATTAGCGGTTATAACTGTAGTTACTGCGGGAGCAGCATTAGATTCAATATTGACCATAGTAGTTGGAGTATGTAAAGGCATAATCACAGGAGCAATTATAGGCGGTCTAATGGGCGGCATGTCAAGTGTCGCTAACGGAGAATCTTTCTGGGCCGGATTTGAAGACGGAGCATTTTCGGGAATGATTACCGGGGCTATATTCGGCGGTATAGGAGGAGGTTTCAAGGCACTCGGAAGTTCATGTAATGTTCTTTCAAAGTTAGGGTTAGCCACAAAAGGTTTAAAAGGTCTTGAGTACACGAATAAAGGCCTAAAAACACTAAAAATTGTAAGCACCATAGCCAATATATCTGGTTATGCCTCTCTTGGAATGTTCGGGTTTGATTTTCTTGCCAGGGGAGCGGGAGTAATTTGGGGCAAAGACAACGCTTTTACTGCCTTTAACACTAAGTTACATGAAAGTTCAGTATATAACAGCATTCAACTTATCACTGGCATTACTGCCCTTGCAAGTGGCGGATTTGCTAAAGGGATGAAGAATCCTGTTTGTTTTGTGGCTGGGACATTGGTCTTGTCTTCGTTGGGATTGGTTGCGATTGAGAAGATTAAAGCAGGGGATAAGGTCCTTTCAACTGATATAGACACGAAAAAAACCAGCGAAAAAATAGTTGTTCAGACTTTTGTTAACAACTCATCAGATATTGTGCATATTACAATTTGCGGAGAAGAAATCGTATCAACATTATGGCACAAATTTTATGTGCCTAGTTCTGGTTGGATTCCTGCTTGTAAAATTTGTACTGGTACGACTTTAGTTCTTGCCGATGGCAGCTATGCTGAGGTTGAGACAGTAAAAGTAGAAAGGCTGCATGGCAATCTGCCATCGAAAAGAGAACTTATTAAGCTTCAGCCTAAGCAACTTGCTAAGCTCACTGAACAATTGGAAAAGAGTATTGACAGACGTAAATACGATAATATGCGGCTTGGAGATAGAAATAGAAGTTTTATATTATATATATGAATTGCTTGAGGATATTGGATGGTAATCATTTCTTTTAATATGTTAATCAATCAAAATATTATGAAAGAGGGTACATATTATGGACGAAACAAATGGTTTAAGGCTTATTGAGAACTTAAAGAAAAATCCGGAGAAGTTTGGCGGAGAAAATCAATATCAATTGCTTGAAGAGTACTTTCATGGTCTTTCAAAAGAAACTTTACGTGATTTGTTAGGGTATGAAGATAAGCATATAAGAGAGTTAACTCTTTGGATTATATCTGAATTGGGAGAGACTACTGCTGAAGATTTTTTAGAAGAAGCAGCATCTCAAATGAATGATGATGCTCCTGTTATTTATTATTATTCTTCTGAAATAGTAGCTTACTATGGAACTGATAAGTATATGGACGACTTTATGAGGGTATTTGTTTTTTTTGAGCATTCTAACGCTAAAATCAGAGCCCTATCTATGTATAACATTTCAAAGTTGACGGATTCACGTATAAAGGAGGCGTATGCATATTCGGTCAGCAATAAAATTCTTGGTGATTCACATGAAAAAGGTTTATTATCCTTGATTCATATAAATACACTTACCGCTTCCGACATTACAGCTATGCTGAATAGCGATGACAGCATAATCAGGAAATACGGTGTGATAGCTGCGGCAAAGGTTTATGAAAAGTATCCGGAAATTATAAAGGAATCCGTAAATTCTGAGGATTTAGATGTCCAGGAGTATGCAAAAACTGAAGTGGAAACTAAAGATAAAATTGCTCAGTTGCATAATCGGTGGCGTAATCGTAAACGAAAACATTAAGGCAGGGTTGATGTTGCTATAATGTATAAGGAAGAATAAAAAAGGGAGCTCACAAAGCTTACCGAATTTGATAAAGCGGATAAAAACACGATATATAATCTGATTTTTGGAGAACCAGAGAAAGGAACCCGAGAATCATAGTAGAGGGGTGAAACGATGGCGACAATTGCGTTGCATGTGAATAAGATTAATCAAATGTCTGGATTGATTCAAGATGTGAAAAAGACTGTTGTGGATTATCAATCGGAATTATCTGCCCTGAAAAAGCAATCGCTCAAAATCAATCAAGTATTTGTAATTTGGATGATGTAATCAGTTCGATTCAGGCCTCGTCACAAACGCAGGAACAGAAAATTGCTTCGCTGGAAACGTTCCAGCAAAACAGCGAACAGTTTATCGAAGAAACTGCCCGTATTGACAGTGATGTGGCCGACGTTATTAATCAGCGGAAAGATGATTTTTATGAGGAATATAGCGGCGTTAGGAATTGCGTCGGTATTGACGGGCGGGGCATTAGCCGTTATTCTTGCAGGGGCTTTCTGGGGAGCCTTAGCAGGAGGGCTAATTGGCGGTGTGATGGGAGGCATCACCAGTGTCCTAAACATTGGGACAAACTATAAAAGTTACATCAAAAGCAACAAAAGTTATATCGCTTGGTACAGATAAATCAAAAACTGCATTCTTCGGCGGCATATAATGTTTTCCAAGTTGGAGTGAATGCATTGGCAATCTTTACCGGTGCTGCATCCTCAACTATCAAATGTTTTGTTGCAGGTACGATGATATTGACTGCATCCGGCCTTGCAGCAATTGAGAAAATAAAAGCAGGCGACACAGTTATTTCTACTAATTCAGAAACGTTTGAAATTGCAGAAAAGAGAGTTCTGGAAACATATATTCAAGAAACAACAGAACTTGTCCGTTTAACGATAAGTGGGGAACTTATTAAAACAACATATGACCATCCGTTTTATGTGAAAGACTTTGGATTTGTCAGTGCAGGAGAACTTTACATAGGTGATAAACTGCTAGATTCCAATGGCAATGTACTTATAATAGAAGACAGAAAAGTGGAAACTCTTGATGAAGCAGTAAAAGTTTACAACTTTCAGGTTGATGAATTTCATACATATCATGTTGGAAATGTATGTGTATTGGTACATAATTCGAATTGCATAGGAGAAAATGGAACATGCACTGATTCTACAACTACTTGGCAAGAAGGAAAAACGGAAAGAATTGATGTGGAAAATTCAGCGCCAGGGCAAAGAGATGGTAATATACATTATCATGCTTGAATGACCCGACCAAAATGGTGCATCGTTCAACTAATACCGTGACGATACTACATTTTATTAGATTATCGGCAATAATGCAAGAAAAGGCAGCCCTTTTGCTGCTTTTGTAGTCGTATTATGGTTAAGGGGTCAGGAAATATTTTTCCTGCGTATATACGCAAGCAGTGCTTGCTTTTACGCCCTGTGTCATGACACAGGCAGTACTTGCTATTCCGGAAATGGAATGCGGGCGGATTTTAGTCTGCATGGACAGAATGCCCAAAACCAAAAGGGGCATTGCTGCCCGATTACGGCAGAAATTTTTTGAAATATATTTAGCAAATAGTAAGGTTTTTTGCCTATTTACATTATAAAATTATTTTGGGGTTGAACGGAAGGAAAGCCCCCTTTTGAAAACTAAATATTGTTATACATACAGGACGTGAGGATATGTGTAGCCACTATGTAGGTGCGCCATGATACGCCTGCTCCGATGATTTCGGAGCGAACGTGAAGGAATGGAAAACAATCCATAGAAGCAAAGGCGTGTAGCGATAAAAACCTGACGAAATGCACAGCAGTTGTGCGGGGCGATGAGGCATATCTGTGATAATGATACTTCTGAATTTACCGATTGAAATTCAGTCATATTAATAATGATTACAAAAGATATAATAAACATGATAAGAGTGTCCAAACTATTGCCAGAGAAAATACCAAATAACGAGGTGACTATGGATTATAGAGAAGAAGAAATTGGAAAATCAAATATGATAATTTATACAACAGAAGATGACATATCGAATATTGAAACAATCTTCGATGGAGATACGGTCTGGTTTTCAAAGGCGCAGATGGCGGAGTTGTTTCAGAGAGATCGTTCCATCTCTGTCGGTTATCGTGTGAACGCGGTTGTACCGTCTTTCAAGTTTAAATCAGAAATATATTGACATGAAACCGATGATGGAGATACAAAATGATTTTTAAAGGCTATAGTAAAACATTTTCAACGGAAAACGCAAAACAATATGAAACGATTGGTGCGTTTTGGGATGTTATGTCAGCAAAATTCGGCAGAGATAATTTACGGGGACTGGGATATCATTGGACAGAAAATTCCATAGAATATGTCATTGGTCTGAAGCATGGTGATATAGGAGATTCCTGTCTTATGGAAAATGCTTTATACAAGGAAGTCAGCCTTCCTGATAAGGGATGGCTGCGGTATCAGGGAAAAACGGAAGAGTTACCTGCAATCTATGAAAGGATATATGAAAAAGGCGCACTAACTTATGAGATAGAGGCGTTTGATAATGATGGGAATTGCGAGATAATGATTTATAGGTACTTTATGAGAGCTTGAAGGAGCAAAGCAACGAAGGGTTTTCTGATATGTTGAAAGTTATAAAACATGAAGTCGCGCATATCGTATTTGATTCTTTGGGTAATCCGGATGAAGCGCCTATTGGCATCAGCGAAGGAATTGCGGTTTCGATTGCCGGACAGGTCGAGCCGGATTTTTTGATTGACAATGAGTCTCCCTCCATAATTGAACGCATATCTGTACAGTGGGTTTGAGGAAGAAGCAATAAAAAGTTGGCAGCAGGCATCCAAAAGCGGATGCCTTTTTTCTGCAAATTTATAAATAGCTGCATCCTTTTGGGAGACTGCGGGGTATTCTTTATGTGAGCCCGGTTGATTACCGGTAGAACGGACAGGAGGTTTTGGTTTGAGAAAGAAATTGTTGGCGTTTTTGGGGGTTATCATGGTACTGCTTCTGTTTTTTCTTTTGAAACCCTATGTTACGGTGAATCATTTGACCCAAAAGTATGGTTCTGAATTTAGCGGGCTGTATGGTGAAAATGGGTTTTACAGTGATATTGAATATTTGAAGGTATTGCAATACCGGGATGAGAAGGCGGATATTTATTATCTGGATAATGCAGCGCTGAAAAGGGAACTGGATAATCTGGGTCAGGAGTATGCAGTTGTGTTATATGTGGAAGAGAATCACAACTCCGCTTCCCTATTCATTTTTTATGATGAGAATGGTCGGTGGGAATTGCTAAACTGGAACACGATATGGTCTTTTTCCGGAACGGCGGATGGGTTTATGTTTCCCTGTTATTTTTAAGAAGCGAGGTGTGGGAATGAGAAAAGGACGGAAAATAGTGTGGGCGGCAATGGCTCTAATCGCCTTAATCATCGTAACGGCATCTTTTATAAAAGCCAATTGGATTCCTGAAAAATATGCGGTAAAGCTTGGTGAATGTAAAGAGTATGAGCCGTATATACTGGTGCAGGAGGCGCACTACACAGGAACCGGCTGGGTTCAGGTGGGAGATGAAAACGGATACTTTTCAACGGAAGCGTATGTGGATGTCGATTTAACGAATGGAGATATATTGCCGTTAATGGAGATGTATGACAAAGACTTTGCAAATACATTTTTATGTAAAGTGGAATACAGAGGAACAGTGAAGCACGATGCTTTTGATTATGAAATAGCGTCATACGACATACTGGAATGGCATCCGGTATATCCGGTTTTAAGGGATACCATATTACCTAACTGGATGTACCCGAAAGGTTTTATGACGAAACGGGAAATCGGACAGTAATGATTGTTCCTGCTTTCCGTGTTGGCAGGTATGGTGGCGATTGTCATGAAAGTCAGAAAGAAAACCGTAAAATGCTGGTGGCTCATTCCCTGTATCAGTGTGTATTCCGTTGTTGCAGCATACAATTTATTTTTCCCCTATATAGCTTATGACGATGTGGCCGACCCGAATTATTGGAAGTTTAATCATTGGGGATTGCGTGACTTTATATTAAATGACTGTAAAATGCTTTTATTGTTTCTGGTTGTTATGCTGTTGCTTTATATTGTGGGGAAAAGAAAGGGATTTCTCCCAAAAGCTATCGGTTGGGCGGCATTGGGTGTCTTGGCAGTATTGTCAGTTGTGGTAATTGTTTTTTTTCTGGTCAGATTTTAAAAGAGGAATAAGCTGTTATGAAAAATACTGGTATTAAAATAATTATAGCTGTGTTTGCCATATTTGCAGCTTATTATATTTATGTTTTACACGTAACTGACGGAATTATGGATATGGCCGAAAAAGTTGCAGCAGGGGAAGCGGCTGTAGAAGACGGAACACCGTATGACTGGTTTCGTCCTTTGAGCGATAATATTTATAAATCTGACATTAAAAGATATTTCGCATACTGCGGAATGAAAAACGGAAAAATTTTTGTGACTTGTGAAAATGTAATAATATCTGATGACGGAGAAGTAAAAAAAGGGCGGGACTGGTTTGTCATATTAATTAAGAAAACAGACGACGGAATATGGGAAGCTGTCGGAGTGGAAAACAAACCGTGACATTTATGTCAGAAAATGTCTGAAAGAGGATGGAGAAGGAAATTGAGGAGGCTTTTATGGAAGTGGAAAAAAGAAAAAAGTACGCATTATTTACAAGTGTTTTTGGTACGGTAGGATTCCTGATATACGGTGGAATGGCAGCGGCCAACAGGGAATTACTGCATATTCCCTGGAATATTCTGCCGACTATACTGATATATGGATTGGGAGGCAGCCTGCTGCTGGGAGGGCTGGCTTTGGGCATTATGTTTTTTGCTGATTTTTTTCAGAACCGGAAATCAGTCACGAAAATACTTCTGTGCATATTTTTTCCGGTAACCTTCATGTTTATCTGCCTTATCGGAATTTTATCCCTGATACCATATGGAATCTACAATTTAGTAATGATTAAAAAGGCGGGCAGGGATTCGGAAATATAGTTTCCGGGGACGACTCCATGAAAGAATATTTATAAATAACTGCCGGTGCTTATAAAGAAGGGTATCGGTTAAATTATTGTAGCTTTTTGCAGGATTATCATGTAATATAAATTATAGAAGGTAATCTTACAAAGAGAGGGGCGGCATATGAGGAAAAAAACGGGGTTTTCAATATTTATCTGTTTTTTGTTCGGTATTTTTTTATTTGCAGGATGCGGACAGAAAGAAGAGCCTGCAGAACAAAACGATAATGAGGTTTACGTGGCGGAATACAGGATTTTTCAAATGGGAGAAAGCAGTCCGTATTCGTCTGTATTTAATGAAGACGGCTCGGTATACTTTGCCGGAAGCGGGAAAGGGATAAACGGGCAGTTATTTTTGCTGGAGGCAGGACAGAAAGAGCCCAAAGAAATAGATTTGGGCATTTCGGAAGAGACCTGGATAAGCAGCATGGGACATGACCGAAACGGCAATCTGCTGCTGGCATGCAGCCGGTATGAGGATAGGCTGGAGGGATTGGAGTTAAAGAAGGTATCTTCTGACGGAAGTATTCTGCAAAGTCTTGACGTAACAGGGATTTTTATGGATATTCCCGGTTTTGAGGCAGACTGCCTGACAGGGGATGTCCGGGGGAATTATTATATCAGTGATAAAAAGAAGCTGTATATTGTCAGTGCCGAAGGAACACTGCTTCAGGCGCTGGAGATGGAAGCCAGCATAGAGGATATTCTTCCCGTAAAAGAAGAGAACCGTTTACTGGCGAGGCTGTCGAATGGCACGATGGCTGAAATTAATGAAGAAAATTTTATGGTGAAGAGTCTTGACGGCAAAATAGAGTTCAGGCAGGGTATTTATACCTCGGGACAGGAAACAGAGTTGTTATATACCCAGGGCGATACGCTTTATGCCTGTGACGTGAAGGATGAAACGCCGGATAAGCTTTTAAACTGGACGGATTGTGACGTAAACAGCGCTACCCTCCAGAGCTTTATTATGTTGGGTGACGGCAGGATTGCGGCATTTTCTGCGCAGTATAATCTGCAGGGAGAATGTGAGGTTGCTTTGCTTACTAAAACGCCAAAGGAGGATATTGCAGAAAAAACAGTTATCACCTATGGCTGTGTGTATCCCAGTTCCCTGCTTTGTTCCCAGGTTGTCAGGTTTAATAAACTGAATCAGCAGTACCGCATTGAACTCATGCAGTACGGGGAAGACGGCATGGACCTGGGGGAAATAAAGGACATTATCCGCATGGATATTCTTGCCGGTAATGCCCCGGATATTATTGATATAGGAGTAGGTTTTTCGGAGGAAGAGCGTTGTGAACTGATAGAGGCGGGAGTGTTTGAGGACCTGGCCCCTTATATGGAAAAAGAAACAAAAATAGGCAGGGAAGATTTTCTGGAAGGGCCGCTTTTGGTATATGAAAGGAATCCGGCGCTTTATGCCATTATGCCTACCTTTGGATTGTATGGGCTTGTGGCAAAAGAATCGGAAATCGGAGACAGGACGGTAGTAAACTTAGAGGAGCTTGCGCTTCTTTACAATGACTATTACGGGGACGCAAAATTACTGCCCGGCTTTAGCAGAAAGAAGATGCTGGATGTTCTCTGTCAGTTAAATATAGACAGTTTTGTGGATAAGGAAACAGGGGAATGTCATTTTGAAGATGAGTCCTTTATGCAGATTCTGGAATTTGCAGCCCGTTTCGGTGAAGAGGATAAGCAGGCGGAGATTGAGCAGATAAGAAACGGGGAGATTCTTTTCATGGAAGCAGCTCTTTTGTCTGCGGCAGATGTCCAGTATTATGAATTTTTGTTTGGGGATTCTGTGCGCATGATTGGATATCCTGCCGACGCGGACAGCGGTCTTATGGCGCTTCCTTGCGTTTCGGTTTTGTCAATGAATAAGCAGACCGGGAACAAAGAAGGCGCATGGCAGTTTATCTGTTTCCTTTTGGAAGAGGAGCAGCAGAAGGAACTGGGGTTAAGCGGCGCCCAGGGAATCCCCATCAACAAAAAAGTCATCGACATGCTGTGTGAAAAGCAGATGGAAGTGGAATATGAGATGGATGAAGAGGGGAACCTTCAGGAAAGAAGCAAGGTAAGCTGGAAAATCGGTGATATAACTGTGAAGTATTATGCAGTGACAGAGGAGGAGGCGGACTATTATAAAGAATTGCTGGGGCAGATAGGAAATACCGGGGATGCAGGTATGCAGCAGGGACTGCTTGCCATTGTGCAGGAGGAGGCTTCGGATTATTTTGAAGGCATGAAGCCGATAGAGGAGGTCTGCGAGATTATCCAGAGAAGGGCGCAAAATTATGTAAATGAAAAATTTGACATCCCTGAATAAGGACAGGTTTGGGGCGTAGCAGCTTTACGGCTGCTGCGCTTTTCTTTTGCCGATTTGTTTTTTGTATGATAGAATATTATTAATCCGGGCAGGAAACGGGGAGGTATAGGAGTCGTATGAAGCTGATATTTCAATACTTACAAAAGCATTTGGGAATTTTTCTGCTTTCTACTTCTTTTTTGATAATGGAAGCGATGGCGGACCTTCTGCAGCCCACATTGATGTCTGCAATCGTGGATGAGGGAATTAAAAATGCCAGCGTCAGGCAGATACTTTTCTATGGGGCAGTCATGCTGGGGATAGCAGCCACGGGGGCAGTCTGTGCGGTTATGCGCAATCGTTTTGCCAGCCGTGTGTCCCAGACCGTTGGTAAAGAAATGCGCAGGGATATGTACCGCAATGTGGGGAAACTGTCCATGGAAAACATAGACCGTCTGCGTCCGGATTCCATTATTACCCGAATTACCAATGACGTGGCGCAGGTTCAGGAATTTATCAATGGCATTATGCGTATTATGGTAAAAGCGCCGGTTACCTGCATCGGTGCAATTATTTTGATTATGGTGCAGACTCCGGGACAGGCGCCTGTTATGGCGGCCATTATTTTTGTGGTGGCGCTGCTGATACTGGCAAATATGCGGATTGGGTATCCGCGTTTCGGGACAGTGCAGAAAAGGATAGACAGGTTAAACGGTGTGTCCAGGGAGTTTCTTTCATCGGTACGCGTCGTGAAGGCCTTTGGCGCACAGGAGGAGGAGACGAAAAAGTTTGAGGAGGTTTCCCTTGCGCTTGCCGCTTCCAATACTGCCGCGCTTCGGACCATGGCGGTGTTTTCACCATTGATTAATCTGGCGGTGAACTTTGGCATCGTGCTTCTTTTGTGGATTTACGGAAACGGGCAAAGCGGAGAAATCGGAAAGCTCATGGCTTCCGTCAATTATATGACGCAGGTGCTTTTTGCAGTCAATATGATTTCCAATACGTTAAATACGGCGGTCAGGGCAACTGCATCCGCAGAAAGGATACAGGAAGTGCTTGACGAAAAACCGTCGCAGGTGTTTGCGGCAAATCCCCTTATGCCGCAAATCATGGGAGATATTCGATTTGAAGGAGTATCTTTTGCTTACGCGGGGGCGGGAAAGGAAACGCTCCATAATATAGAATTGCATATTCATGCAGGGGAAACAGTCGGTATCATAGGCGCCACCGGTTCCGGAAAGACGACTTTTGTCAATCTGGTTCCGCGTTTTTATGACGCCACTAAAGGAAGGATATGGATTGACGGATGCGATATTACGCAGATAGATGCCGTACATTTACGGGCGTCGATTGCAGTGGTTCCCCAGAAAGCGCTGCTGTTTTCAGGCACTGTCAGGGAAAACCTGCAATGGGGGCGTGCCGATGCCGCCGATGATGAACTGAGGATGGCGGCAGGGATTGCATGTGCAGAAGAATTTATTGAAAAGAGCAAAGAGGGATATGATACCATTCTCGGACAGGGAGGAGTGAACCTTTCCGGCGGGCAGAAGCAGCGCCTCTCCATTGCGAGGGCGCTTGTACGCAGGCCCCGCATTTTGATTCTGGACGACTGCACCAGCGCGCTGGACGCGCAGACCGAAGCAAAGGTGCTGTCCGGACTCAGGAAGATGACGGACAACATGACGGTTCTGTTGGTAAGCCAGCGCATTTCTACGGTAATGCGGGCCGATACCATTTTGTGCATGGACAACGGATATGTGCAGGGATATGGGAGTCACGAGGAGTTGATGAAAACCTGCAGCGCTTATCGGAAAATTTTTCAATCCCAGATTGGTGTGGGAGAGGAGGCAGATTATGGCTGAAAAAAACGGCGGCATACCGCCCGCAAATCTAAATGGCATATCCCGTCCGGGACGGGGCGCAGTTGTGGTGAAACCAAAGAATATGAAAGGGACGCTTGCAAGGCTCTGGCGGTTGACGAAGGGACAGAGAAAAGGTCTGGGATGGATACTGCTGTTGTCCGCCCTTGCTTCCGCTGCTTCCATTCTGTCGCCCTATGTGACAGGAAGAGCGGTGAATGCCGTTCAAAACAAAGACGCGCTTTTTACGGTTTTAGCCTGTCTGGCAGGGCTTTATGCAACGGATTGGCTGGTTAAATTTTTACAGGCTTTTTTTATGGCGTTAATCGGGCAGCGGGTCATCCATCATATAAGGAGAACATTGTTCGGCCACATGAAGACGCTGCCACTGTCCTTTTTTGACCGGCACCGGCACGGGGAACTGATGAGCCGGCTTACAAATGACGTGGACAATATCAGCACCACCATATCCAATTCCCTCACGCTTCTATTAACATACGGTTTTACCATAACCGGGATTTTTGTGATGATGTTGTTCTTAAGTCCCTTATTGACAATGGTGTCGCTATTTGGCGTGGGAGTCATTTTCCTGCTGACGAAAACAATAACAAAGCGCACGAGAAAATTGTTCTCGCAACAGCAGAAAAGCCTTGGAGCTTTGAACGGACAGGTGGAGGAAAGTATTTCCGGCCTGTCCCTGATTAAGGCGTTCGGCAGGGAAGAGGAGATGGAGCGGGAGTTTGGTAAAAAAAACGAGGAGCTTTGCAGCGTATCCGTAAAAGCATTGATTTGTTCGGGGTATCTGATGCCGCTCATGAATGTGGTAAACAACCTCTTATATGTGGCAATCTCCGTGCTGAGCGGCATTCTGTTTGTAAACGGAAGGATTACGGATATCGGACTTGTCACCAGCTTCCTGCTTTATGTGCGTCAGTTCACCCGTCCCTTTGTGGAGATAGCCAATATTTATAATAATTTCCAGACAGCGGTTGCCGGGGCCGAGCGTGTGTTTGAGATAATGGATGAACTGCCGGAGCCGCCGGATAAGGAGGGGGCTTTACAGCTGGCATTCCCGCGTGGGGATATTGCATTCTGCCATGTGGGTTTTGGCTATGAAACTGGCAAGCCCGTATTGAAAGATATTTCCCTCAGGATTCCTGCAGGAACGCAGGTTGCCATTGTGGGCGCAACCGGCTCGGGAAAGACGACGATTATCAATCTGCTGACAAGATTTTATGATGTTTCGTCAGGCAGCATTCTGCTGGACGGCTCTGACATCAGGGATTACCGCATGGAGGATTTGCGGAAAGCCTTTGGAGTGGTTTTGCAGGATACGGCGCTGTTTGCGGCAAGCATTCGGGAGAATATCTCTTACGGGCATCCCGGAGCCTGCATGGAAGAGGTGCAAAAGGCGGCAAAAACGGCAGGTGCGGACAGTTTCATAGAACGGCTGCCAAAGGGATACGATACGGTTCTGGATTCCGGAGGAATGGAGCTTTCCCAAGGGGAACGGCAGCTTTTGACGATTGCACGGGCGGTGCTTGCCGACGCCCCGATTCTGATTCTGGACGAGGCAACCAGTTCCGTGGATACCGTTACCGAGCAGAAGATACGCCGCGCCATGCTTAAAATCTGTAAAGACCGGACTTCGATTATCATTGCCCACCGGCTTTCCACCATCCGGGACTCTGATTTGATTATCCTGCTTGAGGACGGGAGGATTGCCGAACAGGGAAGCCATAAGGAGCTTATGGAACGAAACGGACGATATGCGCAGATGTACCGCACCCAGACAAATATGCGGGCGGCAGACAGTATGTGATAGAGGAGGCATCTTATGTTAGACATTTTGATAGTGGAGGATAATAAAGAAATTGCCGCCTTACTGTGTGATTTTCTGAGAAAGGAAAATTATGTTGTGGAGGCTGCGGGCACAGGGGAAAAGGCAATGGAGCTGTATGAAAAATACGGCGCCAGGCTTTTGCTGCTCGATATCATGCTGCCCGGCATGGACGGTTTTGCAGTCTGCTCCAGAATCAGGGAAAATTCCAATACCCATATTCTGATTGCCAGTGCCAGGACGGAGAAGCATGACAAGCTGAAAGGCCTTAACCTCGGGGCGGACGATTATATTGAGAAACCGTATGATATCGACATTCTTCTTGCCAAAATCAAGGGGATTTTTAAGCGGAAGTACGGTCTGGAAGAAATTGCGGAAGGAAATATCAGGTTAAATACCGTACGTCATGTCTTGTATGTGGATGACAAAAAGGTTAGTCTCACGGAAAAGGAATCGGAACTTTTGAAAATATTAATGGAAAATAAGAACATTACGCTGAAAAAGGAATATCTTTTCAATTCCATATGGGGAAGCGACAGTGATTCGGAGCCGCAGACATTAACGGTCCATATCAAATGGCTCAGGGAAAAGCTGGAAGAGGAGCCGAAGAAACCGGTGCATATCATAACGGAGTGGGGAGTGGGATACAGGTTTGAATAGATTCAGGAGTTTTGTCTTTATAATTTTGATATTGGAAATACTGCTGGCGCTTGCCTGTAACGTGCTGTATATAGCCGGTGAGAAGAGCGGGGGCGGAAAAATGTACCGCGTGGAAGCAAACCGCGCGGCCATGGAGCTTGAGGAGAGGAGCCTTTTGGGGGTTGAACCGGCAGAGATGGATTTGTCGGGATATGAAAGCATTGTCCGCGTCAGCAGGTTTGACGCCGGGGAGGCCTGCAACAATGATTATGTAGTAAAAGAGGCGGACGGAATCCTTTACCGGATAGAATACCGCTCGCCGCGCCGTATTCAGGCGCTTGTCTGCATGGATATTGCGTTGGCCGGGATGATACTGATAACGGGCACAGTGCTTTTTTATGTGTATAAAAAGGTTTTAAAGCCTTTTCATGCCATGAGTAATCTTTCTTATGAACTGGCAAAGGGGAATTTGTCCGCTCCCGTTAAAGAAGAGAAAAGTAAATTATTCGGAAAATTTCTCTGGGGAATGGACATGCTGCGAGAAAAACTGGAGGATAACAAAGAAAGGGAACTGGCGTTTCAAAAGGAAAGAAAGACATTGATTCTGTCTTTATCCCATGATATCAAAACGCCCCTTTCTTCCATAGAACTGTATGCAAGGGCGCTTTTGGGGGGATTATATGAATCGCAGGAAAAAAGGGATGAAGCGCTTTCGGGCATTACAAAGAACGTAAGGGAAATCAAAAAGTATGTGGACGAAATTGCGGCGGCTTCCAGGGAAGATTTCCTGAATCTGGAGGTTTTTTCGGGAGAATTTTATCTCTCGGAGGTGATAAGGGCAACAAAAAATTATTACAGGGACAAATTATCCGTCCTCCATACGCGTCTGGAAACAGGGGCGTTTTCGGATTGTCTGCTGAAAGGGGATAAAAACCGTCTGATTGAGGTATTGCAGAACATAATGGAAAATGCAATAAAGTACGGGGACGGCAGCTATATCCATATCCGATGTGAGGAGGAAGAGGACTGCAAACTCATTGAAATTGAAAATTCCGGCTGCAGCCTGCAGGAAGAAGAACTGCCGAATCTTTTTGATTCTTTTTACAGGGGAAGCAACAGCCACGGCATCAAAGGAAACGGTCTGGGGCTGTATATCTGCAAAAGCCTGATGCATAAAATGGATGGCGACATTTATGCGCAGGTGAAAAAGGAATCATTCTGCGTGACAGTGGTAATCAGGAAAGCATAAGATTTTCTTTTTCATTTAAGGATTATTTAATAATTTTCCCGTTATGATGGTTTCATAAGTCAGGGAAAGGAGAAAATAAATGTTTTTCAGGATATTGAAAAGAGATTTAAAGAGAAAAAAGACGATGAACATGATTCTTTTTCTGTTCATTGTACTGGCAACCATGTTTGTGGCCAGCGGCATCAATAATGTCGTAACCGTCATGAACGGAACGGATTATTATCTGGATAAGGCGGGCGTCGGAGATTTTGTGATAGCTACCATGGGTAATCATGCAGTCGGCGCCTTAGACGAGATGTTAAAGACGGAGCCGGCGGTTCTGGATTACCGCATAGAGTGCGTGGTGTACGGTTCACAGGAAAATGTTACGACAAAGGACGGTTTGGAGCTGGAGAGCAAAAACTCTCTTTTTATCCAGTCCGAAAAATCCTCGCAAATTACTTTTTTTGATAAAGAAAATCAGCCGGTTACAGATGTGGAAAAAGGACATGTCTATGTGACAGGCAATTTTTTGGAGAAAAACGGTCTGAAAGAAGGGGAAACCTTATGTCTGAACCACAGCGGCGTGAAAATGTCACTTATCATTGACGGAATGGCAAAGGATGCATTGTTAGGCTCTGAGTTCATGGGAAACACGCGATTTATCTTAAATGAGGAAGACATGCAGGTCCTTCTGGACAACGAAGAGATATATCAGCATTACAGGGGAGAAGTCTGTTATATTGACACGGATGATATAGGGGCAATCTCTTCTGCCATGACGGAGGTGTCTAATGTCGCGTTTGAGGGCAGCCGTTCCCTGATAAAGATGTGTTATGTGATGGATATGATAGTGGCTTTCTTAATGCTGATTTTAAGCATCTGCCTGATTATTGTATCGTTTGTGGTATTAAAATTTTCCATAACCTTTACCATTGCGGAGGAGTTTCGGGAAATCGGCGTCATGAAAGCAATCGGCCTTTCCAACGGAAAAATACGAAGGCTGTATATTGTAAAATATCTGATGATGGCTCTGGCAGGGGCAAGCCTGGGGTTTTTGGCAAGCATCCCGTTCGGCAGGATGCTGTTACGTGCCGTCAGTGAAAAAATGGTGCTGGGAAACGACAATGAAGCGCTGTTCAATTTCCTTGGCGCTTTACTGGTAGTATTCGTGATTGTCCTGTTTGCCTACCTTTGTACCGGTAAGGTGAAAAAGTCTTCGCCCGTGGATGCCATCCGCAGCGGACAGACGGGAGAGAGGTATAAAAACAAAAGCGTATTAAGGATTCATAAATTTCCGGCGGGCAACGGACTCTTTATGGCCTGCAACGATATTTTGAGCAGCCCGAAACGGTTTGTTACGATTATTGTTTCCTTCAGCATATGCACCTTGTTTGCATTGCTGCTGGTCAATACCATTACCACCATAAAAAGTCCCAGCCTGATTCATGCTTTCGGGACAGAAAGCCATCTTTACATGACCAATGTATCCGATGTGATGAGCTTCATAGGGGCGGGTTCTAAAGAGAACGTGGAAAAGCGGCTGGAGGATATGGCAAAAGAACTGACGGAGGAAGGAATGCCGGCAGAGCTTTGCATAGAAGTCCAGTACAAGTATCCGGTTACCTTTGAGGGAAACGCTTATGTGTTTACCTGCCAGCAGGGGCTTGGAACGTCCGCTTCGGATTACGTGTATACCGAAGGGACAGTTCCGCAAAATAAGTACGAGATTGCCATTACGCCGCAGATTGCGGAAATTACGGGAGCCGATATTGGGGATACCATAATTGTCCACTTTGGAGGGGAAGACCTGGAATGCATGGTAACTGCCTTTTTCCAGACAATGAACCAGCTGGGAGAAGAGATTCGGCTTCATGAGGATGCGCCGACGGATTTTGCGTTTATTGCCAGCGCTATGTCGTATCAGATAAATTTCACGGATGCGCCGACTGAAAAAGAAATTGAAATCCGCAAGGAAAGAGTCAAGGATTTATATGATAACGATAAGGTGATGAATGCAACGGAATACTGCATCGACTGTACAGGGGTTGCAGACACGCTGGAAAGCGTACGGCTCCTGCTTTTGGGAATCACCATGGTAGTGGTTTTGCTGGTTACCGTCCTTATGGAGAGGAGTTTTATTGCGGATGAAAAAAGCCAGATTGCCATTTTAAAGGCGATTGGTTTTAAGGACGGCGCTGTTATCAGATGGCATGTATACCGTCTGGGACTGGCGGCTCTGGCAGCGGTGATACTGGCAGCGGTTTTGTCCCTTCCCATGACGAAACTGTGCATTACGCCGATTTTCGGGATGATGGGGGCGGCAGATGTCAATTACCGGATTGATTTTGTACAGGTATTCCTGCTGTATCCGGGCGCTGTTTTGCTGATGACGGTATTGGTGTCATGGGTGACTGCGTTGTACACAAAGACTATTAAGAGCAGCGATACGGCAAATATAGAATAAAGAAAATATAGAATAAAGAAAATATGGAATAAAAAATATGTGAATTAAAAAATCGGAGGAATGGAAAATGGCAGCTATGTTGGAAGTAAAAGACCTTTGCAAGACTTATGTAGTCAATAAGAGGCAGAACAATATATTGAAAAATGTGAATTTTACCGTGGAAAAAGGCGAGATGGTAGCGGTTATGGGGCCTTCCGGCTCCGGCAAATCCACCCTTCTTTATGCGGTGTCCGGTATGGACGGCGCCACCGGCGGAAAAGTGCTGTTTGACGGCAGGGATATTACAAAGCTGGGCGGCAATGAACTGGCAGCCATACGTCTGGATGAAATGGGTTTTATTTTTCAACAGATGTATATGATGAAACACTTGACCATACTGGATAATATCGTGCTTCCTGCCGTGGAGAGCAAAAAAACGAAAGAGTCCAGAAAAGAAAAAACAAAGAGGGGAGAAGAGCTGATGCGCAAGCTGGGCATCATCGAGGTGGCTGACAACGATATCAACGAAGTGTCCGGCGGGCAGCTGCAAAGGGCGTGCATCTGCAGAAGCATGATAAACAAACCAAAGGTCTTGTTTGCCGACGAGCCTACCGGAGCGCTGAACAGGACTTCCTCCAATGAAGTGATGGAAGAATTGGTAAAATTAAATAAAGAAGGCACCACCATTATGATGGTTACCCATGACGCCAAGGTGGCGGCAAAATGCTCCAGGGTTCTGTACATCGTGGACGGCAACATAAAAGGAGAATATAAAAGTCCCTCGGAAGAAGTACAGGAGAAAGACAGGGAAAGGCTGCTCAACAACTGGCTTATGGAATTAGGGTGGTAAGCTTATACTTACCGGAGTAAGCCTTAAACTGCTGTTGGAAGTCCTCGCTGTCATTTCTGAAATTGCGCAGGGACTCATGCAGGTTCATGTTACCCTGCATCAAATCGATGACGCATCCGGCAATATTGGAACAGTGGTCGGCAGTCCGTTCCAGATTGGTAAGCAAATCGGACCAGATGAAACCTGCGTCAATGGAGCATACGCCCCGCTGCAGCCGGAGTATGTGGCGTGTGCGGATTTGTTCTTTCAAGAGGTCGATGACCTGCTCCAACGGTTCTACCATCAGGGCGGCAGACCGGTTGTCCGTTAAAAAGGCATCCAGTGACAAATCCATAATTTCATCTACCGCGGAGGAAATAACTTTCAACTCGGCAGCAGCTTCCGATGTAAAGGCAAGTCCTTTGTCCTGCATTTCCTCCGCGGATTCCAGCAGGTTTACCGCATGGTCGGATATCCGTTCAAAATCCCCGATGATTTTCAGCAGTTTGGCAGCTTCCGCATTGTCTGTTTCACTCATTTGTTTTCCGCTTAATTTGACAAGATAGGTTCCCAGTATGTCTTCATAATAATCCGTTTTTTCCTCTTTTTTACGGATGGATTCAGCAGATTTGGAAGAATAGTCGTATAACGCCGAAATACTTTCTTTTAAGGCTTTTACAGATATTTCAGCCATCCTTGCGGCCACCATGCGGCAGCGTTCCAGTGCAATCGGAGGGGTGGCAAGCAGACGTTCATCCAAATCCGAATTTTCTTCCGGCAATTTTCCATCGGGAACAAGGAGATTTACCAGTTTTTCCAAAACCCCGGACAGGGGAAGCATCAGTAAGGTACACAGGATGTTAAAGACGGAATGAGTCAGGGCGATACCGAACAGCGTAACGGAATCATCAAGGAATACGGGATTTAAAATCGTCTTTAGCAGCCAGAAAACAGTAAGCCAGACCGTTGTGCCGATTACGTTGAAGGACAGATGTACCATTGCGGCGCGTTTTGCGTTTTTGTTGGCGCCTATGGAAGAAATCATGGCCGTAATGCAGGTGCCGATGTTTTGTCCCATGATAATGGGAATTGCAGCGGCATAAGAAATCTGCCCGGTAGCGGCTAAAGCCTGTAAGATTCCCACAGACGCCGAACTGGACTGGATGACAGCCGTCAAAACAGCGCCTGCCAGAACGCCGAGAACGGGATTGCGAAACAGGATAAAAAGATTTTGGAATTGCGGGATACTGCTGAGGCCCGAAACTGCCCCGGACATTGTTTCCATACCAAACATCAGGGTGGTGAAGCCCAGAAGAATCATGCCGGTATCCTTTTTTTTCGTATTTCGGGTAAACATATATAAGATGATGCCCAAAAGCGCAAGAAGGGGCGTAAAGGAAGAGGGCTTTAATAGCCGGACAAAAACATTGCCGCTGTCGATGCCGGAAAGGCTTAATATCCATGCGGTTATGGTGGTGCCGATATTAGCTCCCATAATGACATTGATTGCCTGTTTTAAAGTCATAAGCCCTGAGTTGACAAACCCGACTACCATGACTGTGGTGGCGGAAGAACTTTGGATAACCGCCGTTATGCCCATTCCGGTTAACAGTCCCGCCGCTTTGTTTGTCGTGAGCCTGCCGAGAAGCGCCCTAAGCTTGTCACCGGCCCTTCGTTCCAGGGCCTGGCCCATGATATTCATGCCAAATAAAAACAGGCTTAATCCGCCGACAAGTGTCAATAAGTCAAAAACATCCATAGAAATACTGCCCTTTCCGTAATTTTCTCTATGGTGTTTATTTTATCAAATCTTTATCAAATCTATTATCTTATTCCTGTAAAATTTTTGTAAAGCGGACTGTTATAGTGGTACCGGATTCCACAATGCTGTTCACTTCGATTTTGGCATGATGCAGTTTGGCAGCGTGCTTGACGATGGAAAGCCCCAGACCGGTTCCCCCGATTTCTTTGGAGTGGCTTTTATCAACCCGGTAAAACCGTTCAAAAATACGTTCCTGATGTTCTTCGGGAATACCGATGCCGGTATCGGCAACCGATAGCAGGACAGAATTTTCCTCTTCTTTTACGATTACATTGACAGAGCCGTTTTTGCGGTTATATTTAATGGCGTTGTCGCAAAGGTTGTAGATGATGCCGGAAAGAAGCTGCCGTATGCCGTAAACCGAAACAGACTCACCTGCTAAATCCATCCGGATGCCTGAGGCTTTGGCCTCCTGCGAAAGGGATTGCATTACGGCATCAGCCAGTTCATAGAGATTGATTTTTTCGGGTTTCATGTCATCCGCGCCTTCATCAAGACGGGACAGCCGGATAATATCTTCCACCAGACGAATCAATCGCTGCGTTTCGGTGTAAATCCGGTTGGAGAATTGTGGAATATCCGCATCTTTTACCATTCCGTTTGCCAAAAGCTCGGCGCTTCCGGATATGGTATGCAACGGCGTTTTCAACTCATGGGAAACGTTTGCGGTAAATTCACGGCGCATTTGTTCGTTCTTTTCTTTTTCCGTTACGTCCAGCATAAGGAGGACGATGCCCAGAACCGGTCCGTCCGATAAAACAGGGCTTGCTCCAAGCTGGTAGCTGCCGTCTTTCAGCTCCATTATCATTTCGGCATGTTTTCCGATTTCCGCTTTCCAGAGCAGTTCCTGTAATTCCAGGCTCCGGTTGACTGACTGGAGGGATTTGCCTATACAGGAAGCGTCTGTATCAAAAAGCCGCATGGCGGCAGGGTTGATGCTCAGGATAATTTTTTTTGCGTTGAGGAGTACCAGCCCTTCTGTCATTCCCGTTGTAACAGTTTCAAATTCACTTTGTTTTTGCTGTAATGTTTCTTCCTGCTTATGAATCTGGCGCTGTTGTGAAGCAATGCGGCGAAGCAGGGGGGCAAGCTCATCATATCCGTCATTTTGCAAAGGCTTGTCAAGGTTTAACTCATTGAGGGGTTTGACTATTTTTTGTGATAAACGGTATGCAAGCGCAAAGGACAGCGCCAGCGTGGCGGCAAAAATAATGCAGGTTGGCTGAAGCATTCCGAGAATCAAGGTAATCATGGTATATTGGGCAACCGAAAGCCGCAGGACGGTACCGTCGGGTAAACGTTTGGCGCAGTATATGGAACGCTCCAGCAAGGTGGCGGAGATTCTTGTGCTTTCGCCGTCGCCTTCGGCAAACGCCTGTGTAATTTCTTCCCGTTCCAGATGATTTTCCATTTCCGATATATCGGATTTACTGTCATAGAGAACAGTACCCCCGGCGTTAATCCAGGTAATACGGTAATCCTCCGTATTAAGCCCATCAAAATATCGGACGCCTTCATGGGAAACACCCTGCGCGGCGAGGTTTGTCTGCATCCTGAGCTGGCGGCGCTGCACACCTGTAAAATGTTCGTAAAGTACGCCCATGAATAGTGTTACGGAGGCAAGAAAAACACAAAGGGCCACAAGGCAGATTGAACGAAAAATGCGTTTTAACATAGAATCCTTCCTTTTACAAAATCAAAGTATCTTTGGCTTCCATGCGGTATCCGACGCCGCGGACAGTTTCGATGTAATCCCCGCAGGAGCCGAGTTTTGAACGCATGGTACCGATATGTACGTCAACGGTGCGGGTTTCTCCCATATAATCCGCTCCCCAGACATGGCGCAGGAGCTGTTCCCGCGTAAATGCTTTTCCGGGGTTGTCCATAAAAAGCCGGAGCAGTTCGTATTCTTTCAGGGTAAGAAAAATCCGTTCTCCATTGACGGAAACAATGTGTTCTCCCGTATTGATTTCCAGATGTCCGGCACGGAGTAAATAAACGTTTTCTTTGGGCCGGCTCCTTCGGAGCACCGCTTTTACCCGGGAAATCATTTCCATCATGCCAAAAGGTTTTGTGAGATAGTCGTCCGCCCCCATGTCAAGCCCGATAACGCGGTCATACTCCGTCCCTTTGGCAGTAGCCATGATTATCGGAATATCTGCTGTGGAAGTATTGTTCCGAAGCTTTTTCAATATAGTGATGCCGTCCTCTCCGGGCAGCATGATATCAAGCATGATTAATTCCGGCGCTTCCTTTTCAAGAATAGAAAAAAGGGAGGAACCGTCAGGAATGCTTTTAGCTTCAAATCCCGCAGACTGCAGGGCGTATATCATCAAATCGCAGATTGCATGGTCATCTTCTACACAGAAAATCATGTGGAATCCTTTCTTTTATCAAATATTTATATACCATAAATGAAATAATTATCCGAGAAAATTTTATCATAGATGGAGATGCCTGTCAGTAAATACTGCTTGCAAATTTTATTTTTGCATGTTACAATCAAAAAAAGCATTAATAATCACAAAATTCTGTTCGATATTTCGACAAATCTTTTTTCTGAAACTCTAATGCTTTTATTCCCAAACACAATAAGAGCAGGAGGTTTCGGAAAAGCCTCCTGCAGACAGGAGGTATGTATTTTGGATGTAATTAAAGAAGAGGTGCCAAACAGGAATTACAAGGATACTGTATTTCGTTTGCTGTTTCAGGACAGGAGGAAGCTGCTATCGCTTTTTAATGCGATGAACGGGACTTCGTATAATGAGCCGGAGTCATTGGAAATAGTGACATTACAGAATGCAGTGTATATGAGTATCAAGAACGATTTATCATTCCTGCTGGCATTTCAAATGTATCTGTACGAACATCAATCCACAGTAAATCCCAATCTGCCGCTTAGAGATTTGTTTTATGTGACAAGGCAGTATGAGAAGATGACATTGGGGAAGAATCTTTACGGTCAGGGCAGGGTAAAGCTGCCTACACCGCATTTTGTCGTATTCTATAATGGAACCGATAAACAACCTGAAATGAGAAAAATATGTCTTTCTGATGCTTATGAAGTGCAGAAAGAGGAAAAAGAGCTGGAACTTACTGTTACGGTCCTTAATATCAACAAGGGTTATAATGAAGCGTTGAAAGAAAAATGTCCTGCATTAAAGGATTATGTGGAATATGTGGAAAAGGTGAGGGAGTATACAAGAGAATGCCCGTTAAAGGAAGCGGTGGAGCTGGCGGTGAGCGAGTGCATCAAACAAGGGGTATTAAAAGATTTTCTTTCAGAAAACCGTGCGGAGGTAGTCAGTATGAGTATATTCGAGTACAATCAGGAAGAGCACATAAAAATGGAAAGACAGGAGGCTTATTCCGCAGGATGTGAGGAAGGAAGAGCAGAAGGCGCGGCGTTAAAACTTTGTTCCCTTGTGAAAAGTTGGATAAGGTGTGGAAAAAAGGAGGAAGAAATAGCGGATTTAACGGGGGAGCCATTGGAGGATATTTTTCGGCTGACACAGATTATAAGGGAAAACCCTGGAGCAGACGGAAAGCAGATTTTGGAACAGTGGGGCAGGTGAAAATGCATAGGACGGATATAATGGAAAAAAGTAACGTTACGGAAAATATCGGTTGACAAATGGCGCCATGACCGATACGATAGCAGCATAGAATCAATGTTTATTGCATGGAAGGGATATTATGAAGATTTCAACGAAAGGCAGGTATGCGCTCAGGCTGATGGTGGATTTAGCTACACATAATGACGGAAAGCCTGTCAGCATCAGGGATATAGCATCCAGACAGAATATTTCGGACAAGTATCTGGAGCAGATTATTTCTTCTCTGAATAAGGCCGGGTATGTCAAAAGCTCCAGGGGTCCTCAGGGAGGATATACTTTGGCGAAAGGAGCGGAAGAATACACGGTTGGGATGATTTTGAGGCTTACGGAGGGGAACCTTGCACCTGTGGCCTGTCTGGAAGACGAAGTAAATTGCTGTAACAGAAGAGAACAGTGCGCAACGCTTATGCTTTGGAGGAAACTGGATGATGCTATAAAGGGTGTGGTGGATACCGTGACTCTGGCGGATTTGGTGGATTGGCAGCAGGACAGTGCAAATAACGATATGCTTTAACGCATAAAAAATATTTTTTAGGATATCCTGAACATAGAAAAAAAGGGTACAATGTGCATGAAAGATGGTTACCTCATGCACTATTGAACCCTTTTTTATGTTGGTATGATAAAGAAAATCGGGAGAGGTCGATACCATTATGGGCAGGGCAAAAAAATACAGTAATATAGAAATTGGTGACCGGTTGAGGGAAATCAGGTTAAATCTTGGAAAGTCGCAGGCAGGAATGGCTGAAATTTTGGATATTACCGATGACCACTACTGCAAACTGGAAAGCGGAAATACAGGTCTTACATTGGAGAAAATCAGGATTTTGCACGATAAGCTGAATGTAGACCCGACTTTCCTGATTGTGGGGAAGAAGATGGAAGAGTTTGATTTGGACAGATATCTGGCCAACTGTACAAAAGATGAAAGAGACAGACTGTTCAGACGATGTCTTGAGTATATAGCGGCGTATATTACGAAATAAACAGGGGTCAGTGTTGCAAGTCATGGAAATGCGGGTTATGCATAGAAATGGCTTGTTTTTTACATTTAGGGGTGTATTTGCAAAAGAAAGAAACAGGAAGATACAGACGATGGATTGTTGGGAAAAAGCTTTTAGGGAATTTTATTTTAATACTTATGCTGCACTGCATAAGTATATCAGAAAAATGGGAGTTTCAGAAATTGAAGCGGAGGATATAGCGCAGGAGGCGTACTGTAAAGCATATGGATGCAGGGACAAACTCCGCTGCCATCCGAATCCGACGGGGTGGCTTTACAAAACGGCATATTATATTCAGAGGAATCAATCCCGTAGGATGGAAAACCATACAATATCTCTGGAACTGGTGAGGGAAGCCGATTTGAAATCGGTTATCCGGTGCGGCTATGAGAGTGTGGAATTTGCGATTCTGATAAAGGAAGTATTATCTGAAAAAGACAGGGAACTGATTTATAAATATTATCTGGAAGGATATAAAGGCGCTGAGATTGCAATGCAAATGGGAATTTCCGAGGAAAATTTCCGTGTAAAAATGAGCAGAATACGAAAAAAAATGCGTACCGGCATAGGAAAATAGATTGTCACATTCTCATTTCCTGTTACATTTATCATTTGGGGGAAAGGATTGAAAATAAAACTTCAATCAAATAATGGAATTTAACAAGAGAGGAGGATGACAGTGGAGAGAAACAAAACAATCATGGCAGGAATCGCCAGTGCGGGATATGACGCACTGCGTGCAGTGCTGGAACTGGAATTTCTGTCGGATGGGCAGGTATGGCAGTTTTATGATGTGCCGGAATGTGTGTGGTACGAGTGGAGAAAAACAGAAGCGACCGTTTCCTTTTTTCATACCAATATCCTGGGGCATTACGCTGCTAAGCAAATAGGAATAGAAGCAAAATAAAAAACGAGCAGGGGCTTGGGAGAGGCCGCCTGCTGTTTTTAGTAGTAGATACGGTAACTTAGGGGAAGAACCAATTGACAAAATAATTTACGGTAATATATAATACCTTATATAAGTATATAAAAGGCAGGTGTTCATTATGAAATTAAGAACAGTACTTGTTGCAGGTACAATGGCAGCTGTTTTATCCGGTGTCACTCTGGAGGCATCCGCTGCGGAGACGAATGCGAACCGTTATGCGGAGATTCTGAAAGAGGACGGAAAGGCAAATCTGATTCTGGATGTGGAGGCGTATAGGACGGCCTATAAGGATTTGGAAGCAGTTTTTGGAGATGATGAAAGCGCTTATTTAGAGCATTATCTGAATTACGGCATCTATGAAGGCAGAACGGAGGGCGCGCTCTTTAATCCGCTGGCCTATGCAGAAGCATACAGCGATGTAAAGGAAGCCTTTGGAGAGGATATTGCCGCAATCGTTGAGCATTATGTAACATTCGGGGTTGCAGAAAACCGCACCATGGGTGCAGTTAATCATAATATGGGTACGGTACAGATTCCGGCGGCTGTAAGAGCAAATGCCGGCGGGGCGGCCGGTTACGTGGAAAACAGCAGTGCTGTGAGTTATAATACCGGCATCGGCAGTACGGCAGACAGTAACGGGTTTGGTCATACGACTTCCATTTATGCCAATGACGGCGAGACATTGCTGCGTGTGGAATATTATGATGACAACAATAAATTGTATGAGTATTCATCTGTCACCAATTTTGACAGCAGCACCAATTCCTACACGGAGAATATTTACTATTACGACAAAGAAAATGAAACAAGCGTCTTGACGCGTACGGATACTTATGTAAATGGTGTCCTCTCTTCTTCTGAAAGTCATTGAGAAACAGGTAACCTTTTGCCGGAAGAATCACGAAAGTGGAACTTCCGGCAAATTTCAAATGGGGGGTATCGTTATGATATTCAAATGTAAAAACTGCGGCGGAAATGTAGTGTATAGCCCGGAACAGCACAAAATGTACTGTCCGTTCTGTGAAAGCGTGGACAGTGAGGAGAAAAAAACAGAAAGGCAGTCCTTGTCAACCTGCATTAACTGCGGAGGAGAACTGCATGTAACGGAATTTGTTTCTGCCTCAAAATGCCCTTATTGTGACAATTATATCGTACATGATGAGAGGGTGACAGGGGTATACGAGCCCGAATTAATCATTCCCTTTACATTTAGTAAGGACATGACCAAAAAGCTTCTGCGTGATAAGTTTAAATCCTGTGTGTTTGCACCGGGAGATTTTCTGTCGGAAGTTAAGCTGGATTCCATGACGGGATTGTATGTGCCTTTCTTTATGTATGATTACCATGCGCAGGGATATTATGATGGTGAAGGTACAAAGATACGCACATGGATAAGCGGGGACAAGGAGTTTACCGAAACAAGCGTCTACCATATTGTGAGGGATATGGAAGCGGATTTTGGAAGGATGCCGGTGGACGCATCGGAAGCAATGCCGGATAGCACCATGGATTTGATGGAGCCTTTTGATTACAGGGCGCTTGAGAATTTTCAGGAAAAGTACATGTCAGGTTTTTTTGCGGAGCGCTTCAATCAGGATGACAATGTTTATGAGCCAAGGGCGGCGGTAAAAGCAAGGACGGATGCGGATTCCATCCTCAAACGAAGCATCAGCGGATACAATACTTTAAAAAGTATGCAGAACAGCCAGGTGTCGCTGAAAAGGACGGACACCAATTATGCCCTGCTTCCGGTATGGATATATAATTACAAGTACAAAGGAGAAGATTACCGGTTTCATATTAACGGACAGACGGGTAAGGTCATTGGAAGGGTGCCTGTTTCGGTAAAAAAGGTATGGGGATACGGCGCTACCGTATTTGCTTCTTTGTTTGCAATATTGATGTTAATCCGTCAATTATTGCTTTTGCTGTAAACGGGAGGAACGCAGGATGAAAAAATACTTTTCTTATTTTAAATTTTTATTCATTATTTTAGGCATTCTGGCAGTAGTCACTGCAGGTGCCGCTGTGGTATCAAAACTGAATAGTACATACGTCAGGAAAAACAGCGAGGCGCCTGCAAGGAGAGTGTACGACTATGCAGAGGTGCTGACAGAAAAAGAAGAGGATAAACTGGCAGAGCTGATAGCCAGAAGGGAAAAAGAAACAGGATGTGACATAGTGCTTGTCACGATTAACGAATCCCTCTATAAAAAATACGGCGTTACGGAGGATACGGATAAAAACTGGGAATCCTGCATGATGCGGTTTGCAGATGATTTTTATGATGAAAATAATTTCGGCTATAACAGGGTGCATGGCGACGGAGTCCTTTTACTGCATAACTGGTATCCGGCGGAAAAAGGAAGCTGGCTTTCTACCTGTGGCAGGGCGCTGGACAGATATTCCCGTTCCATGGTAAACAATATTCTGGATGACGTATATGCGAAAGCCAAAAGAAATCCCTATCAGGCTTACAGGTCTTACATAGAAAATGTATACCGGGATATGTCCGGAAAAGGTAAGATAAATTTGAACCCCTTGATACTTCTTGTAATATCCGTGGTGGCAGCAGGTATTTTTATTGCTACGCACATAAAATCCAAAGAAGGGGAAAAGACAACGGCGGCATCCACCTATGTCGAAAATAACAGCGTCAGGTTCCGTATACAGAGGGATGAACTGGTTAACAAATTTGTGACAACCAGAGTGATTCCCCAAAATACCGGAGGCGGTGGCGGTGGACACAGTGGCGGTGCCGGCAGTCACATGAGCAGTGGCGGAGTCAGTCACGGAGGCGGCGGCAGAAGAGGATAAAAACAGCAAATAAAAAAAGCGCCCATATGACGGAATGGGTGCTTTTTATTTACTTTTTATAACAAAATTAAGCCATCTTATTGACAGCAACAGCTAAGCGGGATACTTTCCTGGAAGCATTATTTTTGTGATATACTCCCTTGGAAGCAGCAGTATCAATTGCTTTGGTTGCAGCAACTAAAGCAGCAGAAGCAGCAGCTTTGTCTCCGGATGCTACGGCAGCGTCTACTTTTTTGATTGCAGTCTTAACGCCGGATTTGATAGCTTTGTTTCTTTCAGTTTTGGTTTGCGTTACTAAAATCCTTTTCTTTGCAGATTTGATATTAGCCAAGATTTACACCTCCCGTTTTATAGTATCGTTTTAAAGAAGATGTTCCATTAAAGCCAGACACGGACGACCAATGTAAACATACGCATATTATTGTAGAATAACAATCCATGATTGTCAATACATATTTCCTCTAATATTTGCAAAAAATATCAAAAGAATTTATATACACAGAATGCAGGAAAGGTACGGATATAAAAATGGGTTGTTTTCAGGTAAGGACGGACCTGGCTCTTGAAGCCAGGGAAAGCATCACGGAAGCAGACAGTTCGCTAAGGGGTGTGAAGCTGGAAGAAGAATACGACGAGGAAGAGGACATTCGGGTAACTACAGTGGAAATCACCACAAAAAACGGAGCGAAAGCCATGGGAAAGCCCATGGGGACCTATATCACCATTGAAGCGCCGGGAATGCTGGAGCCGGATGACGGATATCACAGGGAAATTTCAGAAGTCATTGCAAAACAGCTTGTGAAAATTATTCCCGGGGTAAAAGAAGAACAGGAAATATTGGTGGTAGGCCTTGGAAACCGGGAGGTGACGGCGGACGCATTAGGCCCCCATGTGGTGGATAACCTGTATATTACCAGGCATATCGTAAAAGAATTTGGAAAAGCAGCTTATAATAAGGAAAAGATAAATATCATCAGCAGCATTGAGCCGGGTGTTATGGGAAAAACAGGAATGGAGGCAGCAGAAATCATAAGGGGGGTGGTGGAACAGACATCGCCTAAGGTCATGATTGTGATTGACGCGCTGGCAGCAAGAAGCACCAAACGCTTAAACCGCACCATACAGATAACGGATACCGGCATTCATCCGGGTTCCGGCGTCGGAAACAACCGTAATGCACTGACGGAGGAAAGTATGGGGATACCGGTGATTGCAATCGGGGTGCCTACGGTAGTGGACGCGGGTACCATAGTGGTGGATGCACTGGAAAAAATGGTGCATGACAAAGGGGAAGCAGAAAGCCACCGCTATGTGGACGACTGTAGGAATGCATTGACGGAACTGCACAATATGTATGTAGCGAGCAAGGATATCGACGCTGTTATCAAGAGAGTCAGCTATACCGTCTCGGAAGGAATTAATATAGCTTTGGAACTGGCATAGCCGCCCTGCGGAAAGCATATACTGCAAAAGAAAAAGTATATCAGGGAAGGACGGGGCCGGTGGGTTATTTTAAAGAGCATGGGAATGGAATTAGGCGTGTGGCGGCCTCCGTCATGCTGCTCTTTGTTTTGCTTTTGCTGACAGGCGGCATGGGGAGTCAGAAATTTTACCTGCCGCTCTTTACATATGCGGCCAAAGGGGAAACCGGACCGGCGGTGATTTTTGGTGAAAGCCTGATGAATATGATGCCGATTTGTGCATACAGCAGGGAAAACATGGGAGATGCCGTTTTGTTTGCAAGAGAGCAGGAAGAAATACTGCCTGAAGCCGGGCAGGAAGATGATGAGGAGGATTCTTTTCCTGCCGGGGAAGCAGAGAATATCCAGTCAGCGGAAGATTTGCCGCAGGACGAGCAGGAAGAAGCGCTTACTTTGGAAGAACTGGTCGAACAGGAAAATGCCGGCGCCCTCGGGTTCACTCCTTCGGGAAAGGTTATGGAGTATGACTGGGAATCATTAAAAGATTACGAATCGCTGCTTTCTACTTTTTATACGATAGACAGCCAGGCATTGGCAGGAAATGATTTGTTGAATCTGGAACGTTTGATGGGAACGGACTTGACTATAGACAAAAACAGTGCGGGGCCGCAGATACTGATTTACCATACGCATTCCAGGGAAGCATTTATTGATTCCGTGCCGGGGGACGCTTCTCAGACGGTTGTAGGGGTGGGAGATTTTTTGGCTAAGCTTTTGACGGAAGAGTACGGGTATGAGGTTATTCATTATACAGAGGAATTTGATACCATCCGAGATGACGCCTATGCCAATTCCCTGCCTGCCTTAGAGCAGCTTCTTGCCGAAAACCCGTCCATTCAGGTGGTGATTGACCTGCACAGGGATTCTGGAAGCGCCGCAAGGGACATGGTAATGGAAATTGACGGGAGAAGGACCGCCCGTTTCATGTTTTTTAACGGGATATCGAGAAGCAAAAAAACGGGGGATATTACCTATCTTGCCAATCCCAATCTGGCGGATAACCTTGCTTTTTCTTTCCAGATGCAGGTTGCGGCAGGAGAACATTATCCGGGACTGACAAGAAAGATATATATCAAGCAGTACCGCTACAATATGCATTTCAGGGGAAGAACCCTGTTGATAGAACTCGGGGATGAAAACAATACGGTGGAGGAAGCGATGAATGCCTGCTATCCGCTTGCCCACCTGCTGGATTTGGTTCTATCCGGCAATGAACAATAAAAATCAAAATTTGCCATACATGGCACTACTCTTTTTCGGACGCACTCCCTATAATGAAACTATTATAACGGATAACAGGAGGAAAACGGGTTGCGTTACGGACATTTTGATAACGACAAGAGAGAATATGTAATTGACAGGGTGGATTTACCCACATCATGGACCAATTATCTGGGCGTGGAGGATACCTGCGTTGTGGTAAACCATACGGCAGGCGGGTATATGTTTTACAAATCGCCGGAGTACCACAGGGTGACCAGGTTCAGGGCCAATGCGGTGCCTATGGACAGGCCCGGACACTATGTGTATATCAGGGATAATGACAAAAACGATTACTTCAGCATATCCTGGCAGCCGGTTGCGAAACCCCTTGACAAGGCAAAATATACCTGCAGACACGGTATGTCCTATACGGTATATGAGTGCGAGTACGACGGGTTAAAGGCTTCCCAGAAGCTTTCCGTGCCTATCGGGGACAACGTGGAACTCTGGGATGTGACGATTAAGAATGAAGAGGACAAACCGAGAAACTTAAGCGTATTTTCGTATGCGGAACTTTCTTTCCACCATATTATGATAGACAACCAGAACTTCCAGATGAGCCTTTACTGTGCGGGTTCCTCCTATGAGGATGGCATTATCGAGCATGATTTGTTCTATGAAGAGTTTGGGTATCAGTATTTTGCTTCCAATTTTGAGCCTGACGGATATGACTGCCTGAGGGACAAATTCCTTGGACTGTACCATACCGAGGACAATCCTGTGGCGGTGGAAAGCGGCAGTTGTTCTTCTTCACAGGAGCTGGGAAACAACCATTGTGCTTCCCTGCAGAAAAACCTTGTGCTTGCGCCGGGGGAAGAAGTAAGGCTTATTTTCATGCTGGGCGAAGGAAACCGGGAAGAAGGCAGGAAGGCGAAAGCAAAATACGGCAATCCGGAAAATGTGGATGCCGCATACCGGAAACTGCATGATTTTTGGCAGGACAAATTTGATAAATTACAGATTCAGACCCCCAGTGAGGGAATGAACACTTTGATAAATACATGGACATTGTACCAGTCTGAAATCAATGTCATGTTTTCCAGATTTGCCTCCTTTATTGAAGTCGGGGGCAGGACGGGGCTTGGTTACAGGGATACCGCTCAAGATTCCATGACCATTCCCCACTCCAATCCCGATAAATGTAAACTGCGTATCATGCAGCTTTTGCAGGGACTGGTTTCCCAGGGATACGGACTGCATCTTTTCCAGCCTGAGTGGTTTGAAAAGGATGACAGCGCCAAACCCTTCAAGTCCCCCACGGTGGTTCCCACTCCGGACAAGGACAGCATGATACACGGACTGAAAGACGCCTGCTCGGATGACGCCCTCTGGCTGGTTTCCTCCGTAGTAGAGTACATAAAAGAAACCGGGGAAAGCGCACTGGCTGACGAGACGGTTTCCTATGCGGACGGCGGTGAAGATACCGTATATGACCATTTAAAGAGA
Organism: uncultured Lachnospiraceae bacterium; assembly: GCA_910577015.1. Taxonomy (GTDB): domain Bacteria; phylum Bacillota; class Clostridia; order Lachnospirales; family Lachnospiraceae; genus Acetatifactor. Next base: position 33,775 of record CAJTKU010000011.1, read on the forward strand.
ATTTTGGATTTTTCCACTGAACAGGTTGGCGCAACCGGTATCTGCAAGGGACTTCGTGCAGACTGGAATGACTGCCTGAACCTGGGAGGCGGCGAAAGCGCCATGGTATCCTTCCTGCATTACTGGGCGCTGCAGAACTTTATTGAGCTGGCAGCGTATCTCGGAAGAGAAGAAGATGTGCAAAAATATACGGCTGTGGCGGCAAAAGTAAAAGAAGTCTGCAACAGGGAACTTTGGGACGGCGAGTGGTATATCCGCGGCATTACCCACAACGGCAAAAAAATCGGCACCCATGAGGATGTGGAAGGCAAGGTACATCTGGAATCCAATGCGTGGGCGGTGCTTTCAGGCGCGGCAGAAGGGGAAAAAGCGATTAAAGCCATGGACAGCGTGGATAAGTATCTGTATACACCGTACGGACTGCTGCTCAATGCGCCTTCCTATACTAAGCCGGATGATGACATCGGCTTTGTGACAAGGGTTTATCCCGGCCTAAAGGAAAACGGCGCCGTGTTCTCCCATCCCAATCCCTGGGCATGGGCTGCAGAGTGCAAGCTGGGAAGAGGGGACAGGGCAATGAAATTTTATGATGCATTGTGTCCGTATTTCCAGAATGATATGATAGAAACAAGGGAAGCAGAGCCTTATTCCTACTGTCAGTTCATTGTGGGCAGGGACCATACGGCGTTCGGCAGGGCAAGACATCCCTTTATGACAGGTTCGGGCGGCTGGTCCTACTTCAGCGCCACGAGATATATGCTCGGTATCAGGCCTCAGTTTGACTATCTGCTTGTCGACCCCTGTGTGCCTGCGGACTGGAAAGAGTTTAAAGTGGACAGGGTTTGGCGGGGCGCTTCCTATCATATTACGGTGCAGAACCCTGACGGCGTCATGAAAGGCATAAAGGAAATCCTTGTGGACGGAAGTCCTGTAGAGAAAATCCCGGTATATCAGGCTGGTGAGAGCCATGATGTAACGGTGGTAATGGGAGGAAAAAACAATGATTAAATTTGGTACGGGCGGCTGGAGGGCCGTAATCGGAGATGACTTTACCAAAGCAAATATCCAGCTTCTGGCAAAGGGCATGTGTGACAAGATGAAAGCGGAAGGCGTGGCAGACAAGATTGTCATCGGGTATGACAGGCGTTTCCTTGCAAAAGAAGCCATGCAGTGGGCAGCAGAAGTGTTTGCGGCAGAAGGCATCAAAGCTTTGCTGGTGAACAAATCTTCACCGACGCCGCTTATCATGTTTTATACCATGGTAAACGAACTGCCTTACGGCATGATGGTGACGGCGAGCCACAATCCGGCCATTTACAACGGCATCAAGGTGTTTACAAAAGGCGGACGTGACGCTGACGAAAAGCAGACGGCGGATATAGAAGCTTATATCGGGAAAATCAATCCGGATGATGTGAAAGAAATGGAATATGATGAGGCGCTTGCAAAGGGGCTGATTCAGGAAATCTATCCGTTAAATGAATATCTGGACAATATTATTGCGGCTGTGGATATGAAGGCTATCAGGGATGCCGGGCTGCGGGTTGCACTGGACCCCATGTACGGCGTAAGCGATACTTCCCTGAAAACCATTCTTCTGACGGCAAGATGTGATATTTATACCATTCATGACAGACATGATACTCTGTTTGGCGGAAAGCTTCCTGCGCCCACTGCCACCACGCTTCGCGGATTGCAGAACTGCGTGCTGGATAAGGGCTGCGACATCGGACTTGCAACAGACGGTGATGCCGACAGAATCGGCGTGATTGACGATACCGGTAGATTTTTGCATCCCAATGACATCCTGGTGCTGCTCTACTACTATCTTGTAAAATTCAAAGGCTGGCATGGTCCGGTAGTCAGGAATCTGGCAACCACGCATATGCTTGACAAGGTGGCGGAGCGCTTCGGGGAAAAGTGTTATGAAGTGCCCGTAGGCTTTAAGTACATTTCTGCCAAGATGACGGAAACAGATGCCATAATCGGAGGGGAGTCTTCCGGCGGCCTGACCGTAAAAGGCCATATCAGCGGCAAGGACGGCGTTTATGCGGCAGCCCTTCTGGTGGAAATGATTGCGGTAACCGGCAAGAAGCTTTCCGAAATCTACAAGGATATCGAGGCAGAATGCGGCAGCATCTTCATGGAAGAAAGGGATTATAAGTTCAGCCATGAGAAAAAAGCAGCCATGACAAAGACTCTCATGGAAGAAAAGCAGATACCGGAATTACCGTTTGAAATAGAGCGTGTTTCTTATATGGACGGCTGTAAGATTTATTTCAAAAACGGAGGGTGGGTTGTTACGCGTTTCTCCGGCACGGAGCCGCTGCTTCGCATTTTCTGTGAGATGCCTTCTGCGGAAGAGGCAAAGACGGTCAGTGAAATATATGAAAAGTTTCTTGATTTAAAATAAAATCATTGATAAAAATGATGGGAAAAACAGTCCTTCGGTGTTACAATAGCCATAGGACTGTTTTTTGGGTTAAAAAGATATATGGATTGGGAGGAAGGATGTCAAAGTCCGGACCGGAAAGGCATGGGTAAAAAGGTGAAAGAGAAAAGGAAAAAACCGCTTGGGTTCAGTATGGTGGGAGTGCTGCTGCTCTGCTGGCTGCTTCCGTTGATGCTGATTGCGTCCAGTATGCTTTATTTTGTATCCGCCATGCTGGGCAGGCAGATAGAGAAAGCCGTAACCAGTTCCATGGACAATGCTGTGAAAATCAGCGAAATCCGGTTGGCGGATATCCTGGCGGCGTCCAGAAACGCTTCTTACATGACCAATATTAAGGACAGTTATAAAGCCTATCAAAAAAGTATGAGTGAACGCGAACTTCATTCAGGAGTGAGTTTCTTTCTGGACCAGCAGTATAAATATGACGTCAGCATGTCCTGCTGCATGGTGTTTTTCCTGGAAAATCCCGAAAGGCTTTTTTATTACACTTATAACAACTACGGGGATAACAACAGAAGAAACAGTGACGGCAGGGTTGCTTTTTTCAGGAATAATGTGCAGGATGAGGTGCTGCGGATGGGAGAAACGCTGGATACGGATACCAGGCTTTTGTTTTTCCAGGGGCATCTGTATATGGTCAGGAACCTGATGGATTCCTTTAAGCCGTATGCCATGCTGGTTATCGAGTTGAACCCCGGAGACATTTTTGACAGTCTGGACAGTGTGTGGGGGGCGGAACATTATCAGGTATATGTGGACGGTATGCCCATCCTGGAGCAGAAGCTGGGGGCGGAAGTCGATTTGGATGACGACAGGTATGACAGCGTAATGGCAAACAGTGTATATAACGATGAGGAAGGTTTGACTTACAAGGTAATCCGGTGGGAAAAGCAGGAACTGGTACTTGCAATCAAGGTAAATAATACGGGACTGTTGGATGATTTGTATATGCTCCGCTATGTTTTTTTTCTGGTGGTAGTATTTATGATTCCGCTGGCTGCCATTGTATTCTGGTTTTTCCATGCAAAGGTGTCCCGTCCGGTGGGGGGATTGGTGAAGGCGTCAAAGAAAATCATGGGCGGGGAGTACGGCTATCAGAATGAGTCTAAAGTGGACAGCCGGGAGTTTGCTTACCTGAACAGGACTTTCAATGCCATGTCCCTGGAATTAAAGTATCAGTTTGAACGAATTTATAAAGAGGAACTGGAACTGAAGGACGCGCAGATTCTGGCCCTGCAGTCCCAGATTAATCCCCACTTTTTAAACAACACACTGGAAATCATCAACTGGGAAGCAAGGATGAACGGGGATGACAAGGTAAGCAGCATGATTGAGGCCCTCGGCACCATGCTTAGCGCAACCATGAACAGGGAGCAGCGGCGTTTTGTGACGCTGGCGGAGGAACTTTCCTACGTGGACGCCTACCTGCATATCATTTCCAGACGGTTTGGCAGCCGTTTCAAGGTTTACCGGGATATTGACAAAAGCCTACTGCATCTGGAAGTGCCCATACTGATTATCCAGCCCATCGTGGAAAATGCGGTGGAGCACGGGGTGGAAGCCCACAGGGAGGGTATGGTGGCAATACGCATTTATGCGGATTGGGATAAGATGGTAATCGAGATAAAAAATAACGGCGGAATGGACAGCAAAGACAAAGAAAAGGTGGATTTTCTTTTGTCCGGTGGAAAGCAGGACAGTAAGGCGGGCCATGTCAGTCTGGGAATCCAGAATGTCAACAGAAGAATCAGGATAATTTATGGCTCTGAATGCGGGCTTACTATACAAAGTGACGAAGAAAACTGCACTGTGAGCCGCATTGTTGTGAAAATGCAACATGATAGCAATAAAAGTCAATAAAGACCAAATCTGACAATTACATTTTAAGGTGATATCCGATATGATATACCTAGATACCAGAGAGGAGAAGCAATAATGCTTCAACCCGGTATCTGCCAAATTATATTATACGGGAGGTAATAAAATGAAAAAGGCAGTAGCAATGTTGCTTACATGCGCAATGGTTTTAGGTATGACCGCATGTGGCGACGACGGTCAGAAAGTTGACAACAACACACCGAACACTGACAATGCAGTAGTAAACACCGACAACAATGGCGGCGACGACGCAGCAGTGGAGCCGGAAACACCGGCAGGTCCTGTTGAACTGGACGTTGTAACAAGTTTCGCAGGTGGCGATACTAACGCACAGAACTACAAGGATGCTTATCAGGCATGGGAAGCAGCAACCGGAAACACAGTTGTTGATATGTCTGCAAGTTCCGATGAAACATGGAAGACCAGAGTTATCACTGATTTTGAAGTTGGTTCTGAGCCTGACGTATTGTTCTTCTTCAACGGCGTAGATGCAAACAGCTTTATCGAAGCTGGCAAAGTGGTTTCTCTTGATGAAATCAGAGCAGAGTATCCTGACTTCGCTTCCAACATGGATGACGGACGTATGCCTGCATCACCGGTTGACAACAAGATTTATGCAATACCTGTAAATGGTTTCTGGGAAGCAATGTTTGTTAACACCACTGTACTGGATGCAGCAGGCGTAAGCATGCCTGGTCCTGATTACACATGGGAAGCATTCCTTGCAGATTGCCAGAAGATTAAAGACGCTGGTTATACACCTATCGCAGCAGCTCTTGGCAACATCCCTCACTACTGGTGGGATTTCGCAATCTTCAATCACACCAGCCCTGCAACCCACTTGACGATTCTTGAGTCTGTTGATGACGCACAGGGTCAGGCATGGGTAGCTGGTATGGAAGATATCAAGAACCTGTATGAACTGGGCTACTTCCCTGAGAACACCAATTCCGCAACCGATGATGAAACATTCCAGATGTTCATCGACGGCAAGGCAGCATTCCTGATTGACGGTTCTTGGAAAGTTGGCGGTATCGTAGGTGCTTGTCAGGCAGATAAGGAAGACCCTTCCACTCTTGACCAGGCTAAACTGGACCAGTTTGACGTAACTTATGTTCCCGGAATGAACGACAGAAAAGCAACTGATTTGCTTGGCGGTCTTTCCATGGGTTACTACATCACAAGAAGCGCATGGGATGACCCTGCAAAGAGAGAAGCAGCAGTTTCCTTCGTTTCTTACATGACTTCTGATGAAGTGGTTGCTAAGTTTGCAGAGCATACTGCAAGTGCATTAAAGAACACACCTGCAGTTGATGAAAGCACATTCAATTCTCTTCAGATTAAGTCCATGGCTATGATTGCTAAGAGTACTTCTTTCACAGGCGCAGTACAGGATGTTTTCAATGGCGAGTGCCGCGTACCTACCTTTGACGGTATGCCTGAAATCGTAACCGGAAGAGTATCTGCAACAGACGCAGTAGCAGAAGGTCTTGAAATCTACCACAACGGTCAGTAAGAGCATTTAGAAAAATAAGTAAGCAGTAAAAACATATGCCGGAGTCATTTGCAAAGATGTGCTCCGGCATATTCATCAAAGGGCGCAACGCCCAAGGCTATGGAAAAGAAAAGAGGACAGAATATGGGTGCAAATATCTACAAAAACAAAAAACCGTTATTTTTCTTTCTAGTGCCGGCATTCTTGTTTATTGCAGTTTTTTTGTATTATCCGTTCATCCAGAATATCATTAACAGCTTTATGAGTATCACGCAGCTGGGACAGCCTGCAAAGGGCATGAATGACCCATGGTATACCAATTATGTGCAGTTGTTTCAGGACCCGAATGTGGGGACGGCGCTGGTGAATACCCTGATTATGACGCTGGTTACTTTGGTCGGACAGGTGGGAATTGCCTTGATATTGGCACTTATGATTGACAACATTAAATTTGGGGCAAAATTTTTCAGAACCATTTATTTCTTCCCGATTGTCATTTCGGCTACGGCATTAGGTCTTTTGTTCAACCTGGTGTTCTTAAGGGATAAGGGTATGTTAAACCAGTTGCTGGAGTTGTTTGGAAAGACGACCCTGACGGACTGGAAAGCACAAGGAATAGCCCTGTTTACCATGATGCTGCCGGTTATGTGGCAGTATGTAGGATTTTACTTTATCATTATCATTACAGGATTGAATAATATATCCGATGAGCTTTATGAGGCGGCAGCCATAGACGGCGCTTCCAAGCTGCAGAGGGTTCGATATATTTCACTGCCGATGTTACATAATGTTTTGTGTACGGTTGTCGTGCTGGCAGTGACCGGTGCATTGAAGGTATTTGACCTTCCATGGACCATGTTTCCGAAAGGAATGCCGCTCAAAACCACATTCCTTACCGGTACGTACATGTATTATCAGACCAATGAGGTTAAAAATGTGGACTATGGCTCCACGCTGGCAGTGATGATAGTGGTACTGGGCGTTATCCTGTCAAAGGTAGTAAACACAATATTTAAGGAAAAGGACTATTAAGGAGGTATGAGCGTGAGTAAGACAATGACTGTAAAGAAGAAAAAGCCGTTCCATATTTCCAGTGCGTTCTTATATCTGGTACTGATTATCTGGGGATTGACTACGGTTTATCCGATTCTCTGGGTTATCCAGAACTCCTTTAAGGATAGAAATAAGATTATAGTAGATTCTTTTTCCCTGCCGCTAGGAGAATTGTTTTCAACGGCTAACTACAGAAGAGCGTTTAATGACTTGAACATCTTTGAGGCATATAAAAACAGTATCTTTATTTCTGCCATGGTATGTATCATAGTTATTTTACTGGCAGGGTTGGCGTCCTTTGCATTGGTGCGCTATGATTTTAAACTGAGGAAACTGCTGAATACGGCAGTGCTGGCAAGTATGATGTTTCCTGTTTTCGCAACCATTATCCCGGTGGTTCGTATGGAATCGGCAATGGGGATTGCTTACACAAGAAACTGGTGGCTGACGATGTTATCCGTGATTTTACCGCAGGTGGCAGGAAACTTATCCTTTGCGATAGTGGTTCTTACAGGATATATCAGAGGATTGCCTATTGAATTGGAAGAAGCGGCGTTTATGGAAGGCTGTGGACCGTTCTACATCTTCTTCAGGGTAATCGTACCGCTTACCAAGCCCTCCTTTGCTACGGTAGCTATTTTTGCCTTCCTGTGGAGTTACAACGATTTGTTTACACAGATGTTCATGTTAAAGAGGCCGGATACATATGCCATTACCATCCTGTTAAACAGGCTGACTTCCAAAGAGGGAACGGACTATGGTCTGATGGCTGCCGCCGTTACGCTGGTAATCGTGCCGGTAATCGCAGTATACATCCTGCTCCAGAAACAGATTGTAAAAGGTCTGACTGCCGGTGCAGTAAAAGGTTAATAACAGAAAAGAAGTTACAAAGCCTGTCGGTTTCCGACAGGCTTTTACTATATTATACTTTTCTTGTACTTCGGTATTTTGCATTGCGGCAGCCCCGGCGTGCTATGGAATCAAATGCACGCCGGGGCTGCCGCAATGCAAAATACCAAAATCAGGGAATATATTTTTATTTGCACAATAGAATAAATAGTGGTAAAATTATAGGCATGTGTAAGAGAAATGTTTTAAGGTACAGGGGGTCTCAGTATGTATAGGGTAGCGATTATTGATGACGAACCGATTATAGTAGAAGGCCTGACAAGAAGCATTAACTGGAAAAAGTGGGATTGCCAGGTGATAGCTACGGGAAACAGCGGAATAGAAGGCATTAAGATAGCGGAAAAAGAAAAACCGGATATATTATTCTCTGATATCAGGATGCCCCATATGAACGGACTGGCGATGATAGCGGCAATCAAATCCCAGTATCCGCAAATGGAGATTACGATTTTAACGGGGTTCTCGGATTTTGAATATGCCAGGGAAGCCATCCGTCTGGGGGTCACGAGATTTCTGGTGAAGCCTTCCAAAATGGATGAACTGGAAGAAGCTGTGGAATCCATGGTTAAGAATTTGAAAGCAAAAGGTATCATGCCTGAGAAAGAAAATGAACCGGAAAGCCGGACGGAGGAACCGGAAGGGGATTACAAAGACGGACAGGATGACGGTGGGGAGATGCCGGAGGAGACGGCGGCGGGCAGTTTTATCGTCAATAATGCCATGAAGTTTATGGAGGAAAACTACAGGGAAAAACTGAAACTGCAGGATGTAGCGGACCAGGTGTATGTGAGCCAGTGGCATCTGAGCAAATTGCTGAACCGGTATAAGGGACAGAGTTTTTCGGATATTTTAAACAATATCAGGATTGACAAGGCAAGGGAGCTGCTAAAGGACCCTTCCCTGCGGATTGGAGATATTGCAGACATGGTCGGTTTTCTCGATATGGCGCATTTTTCCAGGGTGTTTAAGAAACAGACCGGCATTTCAGCCAATGAATACAGAAACGGCTTGAAATAAAACAGTATAAAAGGACAGTGTGCATTATATGCACAACTGTCCTTTTATAACGGCTTTTATAGACAAATCTTTTTGATTCAGTATGAGAAAATGTGCTTTCTTTCCTTTTTCAATGCTTCCATAGAGGTTATCGGCGCCGATGGAGCGGCAGGGATTGATGGTGGCAGCGCGTACGGCGCTTTCCAAAGGAATCCCCATGGATACGGCGGTCAGCATACAGCGGTAAAGCGGTGTCACGCTTCCGGCAAGTGTGCCGTTGGCAAGGGTGGCATGACTGCCTGAAACATGTACCTTAAGTCCGCCCAAAGAGTATTCACCGTCCGGTTTGCCGGTGGCTTCCATGCTGTCGCTGATTAATACAACGCGCTCATCCCCGAAAAGGCGGAAAGTGGCGCGGACAACGCTGGGAGCAATGTGTACCCCGTCGCAAATCAGTTCTACAAAGCAATCAGGTGTGTCGGCGGCTGCCCCGATAACGCCGGGCGCCCTGTGTGTAAAGGGCGGCATGGCATTGTATAAATGAGTTACATGGTCTGCGCCTGCCTCAAATGCCTTCATAGCGGTATCATAATCCGATTCCGTGTGGGCAATGGAAAAGTGAAAATCTTTGTGGCATTCCCCGATACAGGAAATAGCGCCTTCTGTTTCCGGCGCAAGTGAAACCAGTCTGACAAGCCCTTTGGATTTTTCCTTCCAGTCATACAGAAGGGAAGCGTTCGGAGGGATGACATGGGCTTCATTCTGCGCCCCTTTTTTCTTTTTGTTGATAAAAGGACCTTCCATATGAATGCCGATTAATTCGGAAAGGTTTTCCGGCAATTCGTGATTTTTCTGTGCATCGCAAAATGCGGCGGCGTTTTCACAGATATCGGACAAAGTCTCTGCCGGTATGGTCATGGTGGCGGGACAGATGGAGGTTACTCCCTGGGAAATCTCAAAAGCGCTGATGGCTTCAAAAGCTTCCCGGGTTCCTTCGCAGAAATCGTGTCCGTTGCAGCCGTGAAAATGAACGTCGGTCAGACCCGGCAGAACATAACAGCCGGACGCGTCAAATACGCTATCCGCCCCGGAAACCGGAGTTTCGGATGCGCCTGCACTGAGATTTGTAATGACATCTTTTTCGGTGCATACCGTCATATTCTCAAAAGAAAAATCTTTTGTATAAACAAGTCCGTTTTTGATAATCATACGAGTTTCCTTTCTTATTCAGCCTCAGGCACCAGGGAGAGCGCTTCCTTGTCACCCACCAGAGTCACATCATTATGTAACTGCAGGACGGACGCCGGTACCTTGGGGGTAATGGGACCAAAGAAGGCGTCCCTTACAATCTGTGCTTTTTCAGCTCCGTTAACAATAACCACAATTTTCTTGGCCTGCATGATGGTCTTGATACCCATGGTATAGGCCTGTTTGGGAACAAGGTCCATGGAGGCAAAAAAGCGGGAGTTTGCACGAATCGTACTCTCTGTCAAATCAATGCAATGCGTTTCTTTTTCAAAAGCGGAACCGGGTTCATTGAATCCGATGTGGCCGTTTAAGCCAAGTCCCAAAAGCTGCAAATCAATGCCGCCGCAGTCGGAAATAATCTTATTGTAATCGTGGCAGGCTTTTGCAGAGTCGGGCTCCAGACCGTCAGGCACATGTGTCTGTTCCGGACGGATATTAATGGAATTGAAAAAGTGCGTATTCATAAAATAACGGTAACTCTGGTCATTTTCAGGGGAAAGTCCCTTGTATTCATCCAGATTGATGGTGGTAACCTGGGAAAAATCCAAATCCCCTTTTTCATACCAGCGAATCAGCTGGGTGTATGTGCCGATAGGGGTAGAGCCGGTTGCAAGTCCCAACACGCAGTTGGGCTTCATGATGACCTGTGCGGAAATCAGATTGGCTGCCATGCGGCTCATTTGGTAGTAACTGTCCGTATATATGATTTTCATTGATAAAACCTCCTGCTTTCTAAAGTATTTCCAGTGTAACAAGGATATATAAAAAAAACAAGATTTGAAGAAAAGTTGCACAAGAGAGGGTAAAAGAAGACAAGAAACAGCAATAGATTTTTTACAGAGTCCGTCATATACCCGTAAGAATCATGTAAGAAAACGTAAGGTGACAGTTTTGTTTGGATACCGCATACTAAAGGGGAAGGACAAAACAGGAAAAGGAGAATGGAAATGAAGATAAGTATCAAGCATGGAATTTTAGCAGCGGGAGCTGTTATGGCGGCATTTTTCGTGGCTGCGTGCGGGGAGAAAAGCGCGGGGAACGATTCCGGTCCGACAACGGTCAATGACACATATGTGGTCAATCACGCATATGCGTATACGCAGGAGCAGATAAACATAACCGGCGATGTGCAGGCGGACAGTCTCAGGGTGGAGGGTATGCGCGTTTATTATTCTCAAACCGGCGATGGATTGGAAACCGGGGATTGTTTCTTCTGTCTTGATTTGGAAAATCCTGAAACAGAGCCCCTCTGCTTGTACGAGGCAGAAGACGACGGTACGGCAGGAGAGGGATTTGAAAAAAATACGGTAAAAATGTTTTCCAACCAGACGGGGGAAGTGATTGTCATAACACAAAAGGCTCCCGTTATGGATGAAGAAACGGCATCGGAAGCAGACTGGAGAAAGTGGTTTGCGGAGTGCAGTTACGTCATGGAAAAAGTTACGGAAGACGGGGAGGCGGCTTTTTCGGTTGATATTACCGAATATGTACTTTCAGATGAGGAGGCGCCTTACCTGCAGCATGCATTTGCGGATGGTGAAGGACGCCTGTTTCTGACAAACGGTATTTCCAGCGTATGGATTTTTGACGGGGACGGCAGATACCTGCATACTGTAAAGCTGCAAGATAACCTGAAACTGGGAATGTTTTTTAAGTTTGGAACACTGGGAGACGGAAGGGCTGTCATCGGGACGGATACCGACGAGGGAACAAGCATGAATTTCGTCGCTTATGATGCGGCAAAACAAGATTTTACGGAAGTTTACACAAACCTTCCGGGTAACTTGTGGGCGACGAAAATGACAAAAGGTCCAAACGGGGGAACGCTTTGTTACGGAAGCGAAACCTTGTATGAGTATGATTGCCAAACCCAGACGTACATGAAAATTTTGAACTGGAAAGAATGCGGCATAGAGGGGGAGAGCGTGCAGTATGCGGCAGCGCTTCAGAATGGAAATATTATTGTTTTATGTGATGGCAAAAACGGTCAGAAGGAATGGATGCTCCTGAAAAAGGAAACGGCTGATACGGAAAAAACAGTACTGACCATGGCGCGCGTAGTGCAGGATTGGGAGGCTTTTCACTCATGGCAGCTGGAAGAGGAAGTCATAAATTTTAATCTGGAAAGCAAACAGTACAGGATTGAAGTAAGAGAATACCGGGATGCGGAGGCGTTTTACTATGATATCCTGACAGGAAACATACCGGATATGTTTGATTCTGAGGGAATCAATATGAGGATGCTTGCCGCTAAAGGCATTATCGAGGATATGAATCCTTATCTGGAGAACAGCAGTACGGTGAAAAGACAGGACTTGTTTGAATCGGTGCTGGATGCCTATACGATAGACGGCGTCCTGTGTACCATACCGAACACTTTCTGGATAGAAACGCTTTTTGGTAAATCCTCTGAGGTTGGGGAGCATACGGGATGGACGTTTGAGGAAATGTTTGCGCTTGTAAATGAATATGAGGATAAGTCGCTTTTTGCCTATGAGGATAGGGAACTGATTTTATACTTTTTTATTCAGTACAATTCGGACGCCTTTGTGGATTGGGAAAACGGCAGGTGCTATTTTGACACGGAAGAGTTTCAGGAAGTTCTGGAACTGGCTTCCCGGTATGGGGAATACGAGGGTGGTGTTTCGGAACCGCAGGCCTTGGCGGAGGGTAAGGCTCTGCTGTGCAGGAAGCTGGTATCGGACCCCGTGGACATTTCCCTTATAGAAGCTGTATTTGGGGAACCGGTTACTCCAATCGGGTTTCCGGGGGACTCAGGAAGGATAGTGGTACAGGGAATAGATAAAGTCTGCATCTGCGCCGGCGCTGACAACAAAGAAGGGGCGTGGAGTTTTATGGAGTTTCTGCTTGATAAAGGGCGTGAATATTCAAATAACTTACCCATCAGGCGTTCGGCATATGACGCAATGATAAAAGATGCAATGGAGCCTTGTTTTGCATGCGACGAAGAAGGGAATGTGATAAAGGATGAAAACGGGATGCCTGTGCCGGCCCCCCGTGGCATATATTACTGGGAGGACTTTGAGTATCCGCTAAGTGAAACGACAAAAGAAGAAGCAGATGCCCTTGAGGCTCTAATCAATCAGATTGACGGCATTAAGGATTTTGATTCGCAGCTGTATCAGATAATTCAGGAGGAGGCAGCCCCCTTCTTTGAAGGACAGAAAACAGTAGAAGAAGCAGCCCGGATTATTCAGGGGCGGGCAGAAATTTTAGTAAAAGAAAGTATGAATTAGATTGGTTTGGGTTCCCCCATTTTGCATGGCGGTGGTCCCGGCGTGTATTTGTTCCAACAGGACGCGCTCTCGCTCGGGTAAAAACGCAGTGGTACATAAGATACCAAAGTACGGTATCCAAGTACCAGCGTTTTTACACGGTCCTTTATGGAATCAAATACACGCCGGGGCCACCGCCATGCAAAAAATAAGATTCCTTGTAAGTGGGGAAAAATTGTGGTAAGATAGGGATGATTTTAAGTATGGGAGGAAAATGATGGAAATGGAAGCAGAAAGAATCAGCGGGGGAAAAAGAGTCGGGTATTTTTTCCTGTCCCTGACCCCGATGGCGGCGAGCCTTATCTTACAGGTTGTTATGGTTATACCGTTTGTTATTATTGCACTTGTGAAAATGTCTTTGTTTACGCAGCAGAATCCGCTTGCAACCCAGGACGAAGCGTTGGCAGTCTACATGGAAGCATATGTGAACCGCGCAGCGGCGGCTACTTTATGTTACCATATAGCAAGCCTGCCGGTTTTTGGGTTATGGTATTACTTTGGCTGTAAGAAGCCAAAACTGAAACAGTCCCTGAAAAATGTTTCCGGTAAAGCGGTGGCGATAGCGGTATTGGGCGGCGTGGTAATGTGCCTGCTCTCGGAAGGAATGGTCGGGGTGGAGCAGTTTATTGTTCCCAATCTGGTGGAGAAATATATGGAACTGATGGAAGCGGCAGGGATTGGCGTGGATGTCCTGACAATTATTGCTGCTGTAATCCTGGCGCCCATCGGGGAGGAAATTGTATGCCGGGGCATAACGCTGTATTATGCCAAAAAGGCGTTTCCCAGGTTCTGGATGGCAAATATTCTGCAGGCTGTGATGTTTGGCATTATGCACGCTAACTGGATTCAGGGGCTGTACGCTTTTGCCATCGGACTTATGCTGGGTTACCTGACGGAAAGATATCATTCGCTGATACCGGCAATGATACTGCACTTTGTCGTGAATTTTTCCAGCACCGTCTGGGTGGAAAAGGTGTTCGGGGGATGGTTCCCGGATGAATTATACGCCTATCTGATTTTGTTTTTCCTGATGTTAGCCGCTGCAATCGGGCTTGTTCTGTGGGGAGGTCCGGTCAAATCCCGTGAAAAGGCAGATAACAAGGCGATGGAATCTTAACAAAAACGTACTCTTTTTGTCTTGCCTGGAAGCAGGCATAAAAGAGTACGTTTTTATATGGCAATTTAATAAATTCTTAAGGTGACTATACCATATATATGGGCTATAATAGAAAATGGAGTATGAGATACTACAATATCATGTAAATAGAAAAGGAATAAGGGAGGATAAGGGATGAAAAAGAAAAATGCACTATTCAGGATGCTTTCAGTTTTTTTGGCATCATTGATGCTTTTCAGTCTTGCTGCCTGCAAGGACAATCAGGAGCAGGAAGAAGACGACCAGCAAATCAGTGACAGTACATATGTGTATGTACCCCAGTTCCGCAGTCTCAATCAGGAAGAAGATTCATACATGGGCAGTTTTCAGGTGATGTCCAACAGGATGTACTTTGAAAAAACTGTTTATTCTGAAAACGAAAGGGAGTTCAGCTATCAGTATTTGGATTTGTCCAATCCGGACGGGGAGCCGGTTACGGTTTATCAAGAGGATGATTCCGAACAGGAGGAAGGTTTTTCCAGCAGTATCAATACGATATTTCCCGACGGTGCGGACGGCATCGTGCTGGTTACCAGAAAGCAGCCGGTACTGGATTGGGAAACTGCCACGGATGCGGATTATCAGAGGGTACAGAGGCAGACCGTCTACAATATGAAACATATTGCAGGGGATGGTTCGGAAACATTCAATGTTGACATTACAGAGTATGTGCAGATGGATGCGGACAACAGCTATATCCAGCATGCCATTGCGGATGCGGAGGGCAGGATATATATAAGCAACGGCAGTTCCTATATATGGGTTTTTGACAAAGAAGGCAGCCATGAGAGTACAATACAGCTTACGTCAAATCCTGCGTTTGGCGGATATGTCAATTCAATGGGCGTGTTGGGGGATGGCAGGGCTGCCTTTATGACCGATGGACCCGAAGGCATGTATATTGCGGCTTACAATGCGGATAAAAAGGATTTTTCCGATACATATGGCAATCTTCCGCCCCAAAGCTGGAACAGCGCATTGACGCCGGGATTTGAAGGCGGTGTGCTCATAAGCTCTCAGGACGCATTGTATGAATATGATTTGGAAACCCAGACATATAAAGAAATTCTGAAGTGGATGGACTGCGATATGCATCCTGATTATGTGAGGTATGCCGCAGCGATGCCGGATGGCAGCATTATAGCTTATTATGAGGAGTGGGGCGGAACCAGCGACGGAACCAGCGAGCAGAGTATTGTGCAGATGAAAAAGACGCCGGCTTCGGAAGTGGTGCAAAAGAAGATTATCACGTTGGGCTGTATGTCAATGAGTCAGGGGCTGCAGTCTGCGGTGATAAGCTTTAACAAAAACAATCCGGAGTATAAAATCGAGGTGAAGGATTATACTGCTTCCCTTGACTGGTCTTCCGAGGATTACGCGAAATCCTTTGAGGACGCAAGAAACCGTTTCTATAATGATATTTTAACCGGTAATGCGCCGGATTTGTTCGTAGAATCAGATATAAACCTAAAGCAGTTTGCAACAATGGGAGTGATTGAAGATTTGACGCCGTACCTTGAAAACAGCTCAGTGGTAAAGAAAAGCGATTTGTTTGAAAAGGTATTGGACGCATATACCATAAACGGCATCCTTTGTACCATTCCGGACAGTTTTACGATAAGTACCCTGATTGGCAGGACTTCCGAGTTGGGGGAAGAGCCCGGCTGGACGATGGAAGAAATGATTGCTTATGCCGATGAGTATCCGGAAGCAGTGATTTTCCCTTATGCAAGCCGGGATGCAGTGCTTACGTATTGTCTGATGTTTAATTTTGACTCTTATGTTAATTGGGAGACAGGGGAATGCACCTTTGATTCTCCTGAGTTTAAACTGTTGCTGGAATTTGCGGCCCGGTATGGTGAAGAGGCGGACTATAATATATCCCAACCGAAGGTTTTGGCCAACCATGAAGCGTTGTTATGTACGATGTCATTTTCGGATGTGCAGGACTGGCAGCTTATGGAAATGATGTTTAATGAACCCATCACTGCCATAGGCTTTCCTGCGACAGACTCCACAGGCATCATGGCAGACGGTAGAAACGGCTTTTGTATCAGCGCAACTTCCCAGAATAAGGAAGCGGCGTGGGCATTCATAGAATCCCTGCTTACAGAAGAAGCGCAGAAAAATACGATGTTTAAATGGGGTTTCCCGATTCGGAAGTCTACTTATGACGAGATTTTGGAAGAAGCCATGACGCCGGATTATCAATTAAACCCGGATGGAACTCCCGTATTGGATGAGGATGGAAATCCCATTGAGGTTTCCCACCACAGTTACGGATATGATGATGTAACGTTTGAGCTTATGGCTGTTACGCAGGAGGAGGCGGACCGGATTGCCGAATTGTTTGACAGGATAGGCGGCACGGTCACTTACAACGAACAGTTAATGAGTATTATTAACGAAGAGGTGGAGCCTTACTTTGCGGGGCAGAAGTCCGTGGAGGAAGTAACGGACGCCATTCAGGGAAGAATCAAATTATATGTAGATGAGAACAGGTAACTGTTTCTTTGCAGATGGGAGAGTTTCGTTTTGCAAAAAGAGAAGAAATCAGGCAGGAAAAAGACGAGGGCAAGCAAGACCTTGCGGAAACAAAAAATAGGCTCGGGGCTGTATCTGGCCCCAAGCCTGATTGGAGTGCTGCTCTTTTATATTATTCCGTTTGTGGTGGTTATTTTCTATTCCATGGTAGATAATCCCATTGCCAAAAATTTTGTTTTTATGGATAATTACAAGAGAGTCATACAAAATGAAGCGTTTAAAACAGGCGTTATCAACACGGCTACTTTTTCGGCGGTCGCAGTACCCCTTGCAGTGGTATTGTCTTTGATTCTGGCTATGGTGCTGGATACCAAGCTGCCTTTCAGGAGCCAGTTCAGGACGTTCTTTTTAAGTCCCCTTATGGTGCCGGTGGCTTCCATTGTCTTGATTTGGCAGGTGCTTTTCCACTACAACGGCGCCATCAACGAGGTGCTGGTAGCGCTGGGCGCAGGCAAGATTGACTGGATGAAATCCCAGTTTTCGCAGATTGTGGTTATTATCCTGTTTTTATGGAAGAACCTGGGATATAATATGATTCTGTTTATGGCGGCGTTAGCCAGCATTCCAAAGGATATGTTGGAGGTGGCGAGGCTGGAAAGCGCAACGCCCGTACAGACATTCTTTTATATCAAACTCAGGTACTTATCCTCCACGATATTATTTGTGACGATTATGTCTTTGATTAGTTCCTTTAAGGTATTCAGGGAGGTATATCTGCTGACCGGGAACCATCCATACCCGACGGTATATATGCTGCAGCATTTTATGAACAATGCGTTTGCTTCGCTGGATTATCAGAGACTGTCGGCAGCGGCGATATTAATGTCGCTTGTTATGATTGTAATTATCGGCACATTATTTATTGTGGAGAATCGTTTTGGAAAGGACGTGGAAGGATGATGAGAGCGAGTAAAGGTGCTTTGCAGCGTGCCCTTCCTGCGGAAAGAGTCAAAAACACCGCCAGGCGGAAGAAAAGGATACATACCTTTAAAATAGCCATTGCCACGATTGTTGCAGCAGCGTTTGCCATATTGTTTCTGCTCCCCATCGTGCTGACGATTACCAATTCTTTTATGTCTTCGTCAGAGATATCAGCCAATTACGGCGCGGTGTTTGCCACGAATGAAAAGGGCGGCAAGGTATTTATTTCGGAAACCATCAATCTGAAATTTATACCGGATATGGTTTCTTTCAGCCAGTATATCACGGTATTGTTTAAGAGTCCGGAATATCTGCTAAAGTTCTGGAATTCCGCCGTACTGGTGGGACCGATAGTGTTTTTCCAGTTGTTTGTGGCGTTATTGGCCTCCTATGGGTTTACCAGATATAGGGGGCGTATACGGGAAATTATATTTTTTTCATATATCATATTGATGCTGATGCCATATCAGGTTACGCTGGTGCCGAATTATCTGGTAGCAGGCTGGTTTAACCTGATAGATACTTACTGGGCAATCTGGCTGCCGGGCATTTTTTCACCGTTTGCGGTGTTTTTGCTTACCAAATTTATGCGGCGCATTCCAACTTCCGTAATTGAGGCGGCACAGATTGACGGTGCAGGAGAGTGGCAGATTTTCAAACGTATCTGCCTGCCCCTTTGTAAGGGTGCAACTTGTTCCGCTGCCATCCTTGTCTTTATTGATTATTGGAATATGGTGGAGCAGCCCCTTATTTTGCTTTCCGACGAAGAAAAACATCCCCTTTCCGTTTTCTTAAGTAAAATCAACGCGGGAGAAATCGGTCTGGCATTTGCGGTGGCTACCATCTATATGGTGCCCAGCTTACTGGTGTTTTTATATGGAGAAGAATATCTGGTGGACGGTATAACCTATCAGGGTGGAATAAAAGGCTAGAAGCCGAGGAGGAGGACAAGGAACATGACAGGAAAAAACAGGAGGGAATGGGTAAAGACAGCGGCAATCGTATTTTTATCGGTGATGCTGGTGCTTACTTTCTTTTCCAACACCATTATGAACTATTCCCTGCCGGAGGTGGCTGCGCAGTATGCCCAGTCGGGAACCATTACGGCAAAAATCCGCGGAACAGGCACGGTGGAGAGCGGCTCCCTTTACAATGTGAAGGTTACGGAGTCCAGAAAGGTGACGAGCGTGGAAGTCCGTGCCGGTGACAAAGTGGAGATAGGAGACGTCATCTGCTATCTGGATGACGTGGAGAGTGAGGAATTAAAAGCGGCAAGGAAGGCTCTGGAAGACGCGCAGGCTGCATATGAGACAGCGCTTCTCGCAGGAGATTTGAGTGTTGGAGCCATGCAGAATGCCGGATATACGGAATCCACCTCCAGCTACCGCAATAAGCTGATTGCGGCGCAGGCAGTGGTGGAGGATATCAACAGAAAATTGGAAGAACAGGCAGTGCGTTATCAGGCGGCAAAGGAAGCAAAGGAAAGCGCGGATTTGGCCCTGACGCAGGCCCAGAACAATTTGAACAATTTAAATTCATGGGTGCAATACAACCAGACAGCCAGCGGCAATGCCAATGTGGATGAGCTTTTGAAGCAGCAGGACCAGGCGCAGCAAATTGCGATTGCAGCACAGAATACTGCTAATAATGCAGCGATGGAGTTTTCGAGGCTGGAAGCGGAAAAGGCCGATTTGGAAGCACAGCTTGCAGCGGCACAGGCGGATGTGGCAAGCCTTGCAAAAGACATAAACACTTCCCTTACCTTAGGAACGCTTAGTGACGCGGTTGCAAGGGCGAGAAAAGAAGTGGAGGAACTGGAAAGCAAGTCAATCGGAGCAACCGTAAAGGCGGAAGTTGCAGGAACCATCGTATCCGTTTCGGTAGTTGCAGGAGAGAGTACATCGCCTGAAACGCCCGTGGCGGTTATCCAGCCGGAGGGCAAAGGATTTACTTTAAGCTTCTCAGTGACGGCGGACCAGGCAAAAAGGATTTCTGTGGGTGACCCTGCGGAACTTGTAAATTCATGGTGGTACAATGACGTTACGGCTACGGTGGCATCCATCAAGCCGGACCCTCAGGACCCGTCCAGAAAGAAACTGGTAACATTTAACTTAAGCGGCGATTTGACGGCAGGGCAGTCTTTAAGCCTGCAGGTAGGGGAGAAGAGCGCGAACTATGACTGCATCGTACCCAACAGCGCCATCCGTGAGGACAACAACGGTAAGTTTGTCTTAGTGGTGGAGTCCAAGAGCAGTCCCCTGGGCAACCGTTATTTTGCAGTCAGGTATGATGTGGAAGTGCTGGCTTCCGACGATACCCAGTCGGCAATCAGCGGCTTGTATGGTTATGAATATGTCATTACAACTTCTACCAAGCCGGTGGAAGCGGGAAAACAGGTAAGGCTGCCGGATTAACAGGAAAGGCACGGGAAAATATATGAAGAAAATCATACAAAGACTGTCCCCCAAAATGATTGTATTTGGGCTGACCGGTTTTGCCGCCTTTTGTCTGGGTATTATCTTTGTCTGTATCAGTAATCATTTGGCGGGAAAACCGGATACGCAGAAAATGGCGCAGAGATGGGCTCCAAAGGGCGGCGCGTCCCAGGTAAGCTGTTTTTTCTCCAGGGATGCAGATTTTACGGAAGAAAGCATACTTTATTTTGAGCATGCTTTGGATAAAGCGCTGGAGGAAGCCTCCATTGTCAGCGAATCGGAAAATGAAAGCGCAAGGCTCTGGGCGGACGCCTACAGTGCAACCGGAAAAGTGACCATAATGAGCAACAAGGCATCCATCGAGGTGTCGGCGGTGGGCGTCGGAGGGGACTTCTTCCTGTTTCACCCGCTAAAGCTTCTGACAGGTTCCTATTTTTCCGGCAGTGATGTGATGCAGGATTATATCGTCATAGATGAAGACGCCGCATGGCAGTTATTCGGCTCCAACGATGTGGCGGGACAGATTGTAACTATCAGCGGGATTCCCCATATCATTGCAGGCGTCATCGAAAGGGAAGAGGGAAGGCTTGCAGAGGAAGCAGGGTTAAATGCGTCCGTTGCCTATGTGTCCTACACCACACTTAGCCAGTATGGCGTAGATTACGGATTGAATACCTACGAAATTGTTATGCCGAATCCCGTCACCGGATATGCCAGAAATTATGTGGCGGAAAATATCGGCATAACGGAAAATGAAGTGGAAGTTGTGGAAAATTCCACAAGGTACAGTCTGGTATCACGGTTTAAGCTGCTTATGCAGTTTGGCACCAGGTCGATGAACGGGAAGGCGATTATTTACCCCTACTGGGAAAATATAGCAAGGGGATATGAAGATATTTTAGGGCTTCTGCTTGTACTAATGACATTGGCCTTTTTATATCCTGCGGTTCTTTTGATTATCCTGCTGGTTATCGCATGGAAGCATAAGACATGGACCGTAAAGAGTGTATGGGAAAAAGTAAAAGATAAGATAGACAGGTTCAGGGAAAAGCGCTGGGCAGCAAAAAAAAGGAAAAAGGAAAACGCTGGACTGCAGAAAGAAGGGAAGGAAAAACAAAAGAAAGAAAAGACAAAGAAAGAAAAAAAGCCGAAGCGGGAAAAGAAACCGAAACAGGCAAAGCATCTTTTCGGAAAGAAATCGGAGATAGATGCAGGGAATCATGAGGAGGAAAGTTATGAAAAAGTGGAGTAAAAAGGCGCTCGGTCTTTTGCTGGCAGCCAGCATGATATTGGGATTGGGAGCCTGCGGCGGTGACGGAACCAATGAGAGCGTAACCTCAACGGAAGACGCCAAGAAGTATGTTTACAGGATGCAGGATATTGAAGTGGATGCCCTGAATGATGATGCAAGCGTCTATGGGCAGTTTTATGCGGATGGCAGGGTTTATCTGCTGACGGTAAACCGCCAATGGGATGAAAAGACCGGTATTGTAGTAGAACTGACTTCTTTTAAGGAAGACGGGACGGATTTGCAGACTGTCGAACTAATGAATACACTGATGGATAATCCGAATTATATCCCTCCCGGAGACGAGCCTGAAGACATGCCCGGAGACGAGGATATCATGCCTTTGGCAAGAGAAGAAGGCGAGGCGGATACTCCGGAAGGCGATGACGAAAGCCCGGAAGAAGAAACAGAGGATAACGGCGATGGAGATAATCCTTCCGACAGACAGATTTACCGTGATACTTATGTCAGCACGGCAGTAATTGATAAAAACGGTGTATACATGGTGCTGGAGGATAATTCCTATTCTTATGATAATAATGACAACTATATATCCGAGGGGTACGCGTTGACGCTGTACTCTTATGATTTGACGGGAAAAGAGCGTTTTCAGGCGGTATTAAATGATAATCAGGATGAATATATGTGGATTAGCAACATTGCCTCCGATGAAAACGGAAACCTTGCCCTGTTATCCGAACAGACGCTTTACATGTTTGACGCACAGGGTAATCCGGTCGGTCAGACGGAAATGTCTGATAATGGCGGCTACGTACAGAATGCATTTGTCGGAAAGGACGGCAATCTGTTGATTGTGTCATACAATAATGACTGGACCAAAATGTTTTTGCAGGTATACAATTTCCAGAAAAAAGCTTTTGAGGAAAATATAGATTTACCCGGAAACCTGACAAATTACGGTATGCGTGCAGGCGTTAATTATGACTTGATACTGACAAATTCATTGGGGCTTTACGGATATAATATCGGGGACAAAGAAGTAACGCCGCTTTTGAGTTATATCAATTCCGATATAAACGGAGACACGATGGATTTGATTATGGAGGCGGGGGAGAACAGGTTTATCTGTTCTTACCGTGATGAAGAAAATTGGGATACCCATTTTGCCGTTATGAATTATGTGGCGCCGGAGGATATTCCCGACAAAAAAGTGCTGACGCTGGCCTGCTATTATCTGGATTGGAATATGAGAAGCAGGGTGGTTGCTTTCAACAAAGAAAACGAACAGTACCGTATCACGGTGAAGGATTACTCCAGCTATTCCACGCAGGAGGACTGGTCAGCGGGTTATACCCAGTTAAACAATGATATTATTTCCGGACAGATTCCGGATATCCTCGTGTTAGACAGCTATAGTATGCCGGTTTCGTCCTATATTTCCAAAGGCATCCTTGCGGATATCGGAAAGCTGATTGACGAGGATGAGGAACTGAACAGGGAAGATTTTATGACCAACGTGTTTGACGCCTACTCTGTGAACGGCACGCTTTACAGCATTATACCAAGCTTTAACATTAATACGGTAATCGGCAAAACTGCCGATGTGGGACCTGACCCGGGCTGGACCATGGCGGATTTGCGAGAGCTCATGAATAAGTATCCGCAGGCAAGCGTTTTTGGGGATACCATGACAAGGGACAACATTATCTGGCAGATGATGTTATATTCGGGCGCCAGCTATGTAAATAAAGACAGTGGAAAGTGCAATTTCAACACGCAGGAGTTTATTGATATTCTGGAGTTTGCCGCCCAGTTCCCTGAGAAAATCAACTGGGACGATATGGATGACAGTTACTATAATAATTATAGCAGCCAGTACAGGGAGGGCAGAACCCTTCTGATGAGTACGAGCATCAATGACTTCCGTGATTTTAACCGTAACATGAGGAGTTTTTTCGGAGAGCCGATAACCTTTATCGGATTCCCCTGCCAGGACGGAATCGGCGCTGTGGTGAATGCCTATGAGCAGTATGCGATTGCCGCAAAATCCCCTAATATCGAAGGTGCATGGGAGTTTCTGCGTTATTATCTGACGGAGGATTACCAGAGTAGTAATGATTTGTCATGGACGATTCCCGTAAGCAAGAAAGCGCTTCTGGAAAAACTGGAAGAGGCTCAGGAGAGACCTTCCTGGACAAATGAAGACGGCACAAAAGAATATTATGACGATTATTACTACGAAGGGGATGTGCGGATTCTGATTGAGCCGATGACGAAGGAAGAAGCGGATAAATTGTTTGAGTATATCTCCTCCGTCAACATGGCGTATTCCTATGATGAAAACCTGATGAATATCATCACGGAAGAAGCGGCGCCTTTCTTTGCAGGACAGAAGAGCGCGTCGGCGGTAGTGGATATCATCCAGAACCGCGCGCAGGTTTACCTCAACGAAAGCAAGTGGTAGGCTTCGGTCAATTCCCAGCCGTGTTCCTTCAGCCATTGCCTGCTGAGGGCATAGTCAGGCAGGACGCTTTCGACTTTGTTCCAGAAAGCGTTACCATGGTTCATGTACGTTAAATGGCAGAGCTCGTGGACAATGACATAGTCGATGACTGCGGGCGGAGCCATCATAAGACGATAATTAAAAGACAGAGTACCCGTTTGGGAGCAGCTTCCCCAACGGGTTTTCTGGTTTCTGATGGAGATTTTTGTATAATACCCCCCGGTCAGCTTCTGTAATTCTGCGCACCTTCCCGGAAAATAAGCTTTGGCGGCGTTCATAAAACGCCTTTTCAAAATTGCCGCCTGTTTTTCCTGCTCAGGGGTAAGGCTGGGAAGAGAGGCTTCTTTTTGGGAAAGCATTTCCAGATGCTTTCTTGCTATCCAATCCCTTTTTTCCTCAATAAAAGCTTCCACCCTTCCCTGACGCACATAATAAGGCGCCCTGACATGGATGGAAGCATCTTCCTTTACCTGTATGCTGAGGCTTTTTCTGTCTGAAAAGTGAACCGTGCAGGTGAGGGAGCATTTTTCTTCAGGAATAGATAATTCATAGGAATAAGTGTTTTTCATAATATCCTTTCAAGTTAGTCCAGGCTTATCAGTATGGCTACGGCTCCTGAGTGGACGGTGACGGCGCCTTCTTTTCCCGGCAGAAATTCATTGCTGATGCCGATGGGAAAGTCGTTTGTCACAGTGTAGGAGGAAAGGGGATATTTCATATTGGTAATGGAAACCACGGATTCTTTTTCCAGCGAAAAAAGAGAAAGGCGGCCAAACAGGGAGGCAGAAAACTGTTTTGTCTCCCCAGATGCAGCCATGATGCAGCATTTATCCTCCAAGAGATATCCCTCTGCTCCGTTGTTTTTTAAGAAGAGGAGACATTGGATATTGGCAAGCGTATGGTCCAGCCTTCCGCCCATGCCTGCATATATCAAAAAAGTATGAAAGTCCCTCGCAAGTCCCCACTTTAATGCAGCAAGCATATCCGTATCATCCTTCTCTGGCGTAAGCCGCAATATTTTATCCGGAAACCGGCGTTCTGTTTCCTCAATAGAAGCGGCAAGCCCTTTATCCACGGAATCAAAATCTCCGATAATCATATCCGGTTTTATGCCGAGCGCAACACAATGCCCCAATCCCCCATCCACCGCAATCACAGTATCTTTCTTGGCGTCAAATCCCTCCAATTTCGTGACCGCCAATTCCCCCGCCCCCATCACAATACACCTTTTCTCTCTTTTCACCTGCATATATATAGCTTCCTTTCTTTTTTACCATTCCATATTCGGGTGGAAAAGCCCCTCTTTGGCAACTACAATCAGGCAGTCTGCCCAAAAGAATTTCGGCAAGCGACCTTTGCACCATGGAAATGAGACTCAAAAATCGTGGAAGCCATTGCTGACACGATTTTCGCATTATGAGGCTCATTGGAATGCCCGGTGCAACGGAGTGCGCCGAACTTCTTTTGGGCAGACTGCCGACAGTAACCCAAACATTAGCTTTTCCCCCAAAACACCTTACCCCGCAAATTGCGCCATATACAAATCGTAATAAGCCCCCTTCTTTGCAATCAGCTCCGAAGCAGTGCCCTGTTCTAGAATACCCCCTTCATCAATGACAAAAATCCGGTCAGCCTTCTGTATGGTAGAAAGCCTGTGGGCAATTACAAAGGAGGTCCGGCCGGAAAGGAGGGTTTCGATTCCCTTCTGCACCAGCAGTTCTGTCTGGGTGTCGATACTGGAGGTGGCTTCATCCAGAATTAAGATGCCCGGCATGGACACAAAAGTACGGGCAAAGGCCAGCAGCTGTTTTTGACCGATGGAAAGACCGCCGCCGCGCTCTGAAAGGACGGTGTCGTATCCTTTTTCCAGTTTGGAGATAAAGCCGTGGGCGCCTACTGCCTTTGCAGCAGCTATGATTTCTTCATCCGTTGCATCCAGTTTTCCGTAACGAATGTTATCCTTCACGGTGCCGGAAAACAGGAAATTATCCTGCGTCATAATGCCCATTTTACTGCGCAGGCTCTCCAAGGTGATTCCCTGCACGTTTCTACCGTCAATCAGTACCCTGCCGCCCGTTACATCGTAGAAACGACTAATCAGGTTGACTATGGTGGTCTTTCCCGCGCCGGTGGGTCCCACAAGGGCAATGGTTTCCCCTGGTTTGATGTGGAAGTTTACATGGGACAGCACTTCTATGTCGGGGGCGTCGGAGTAGGCGAAAGTGACATCGTCAAATACCACTTCCCCTGTAATGCCTTCGATACCCTCGGCGTCGGGAGCGTCCGTGATGGCGGAGGGAGTGTCAAGCACTTCAAAGATACGTTCCGCGGCAGCAATATTGGTGATAATTTGATTGTAAAAGCTGCTCAGGTTGGCAATCGGATTCCAGAACATGTTGATATAGTAGCCGAAAGAAATCAGAATGCCTGCCGAAATAGCATCGATTCCAATGATGACGATGCCGGTATAATAAAGGGCAATGGTTCCCACGCCCCAGCACAAATCGATGATGGGTCCGAAACCGTCATTGATGCGCACTGCCTTTTGGTAAGCGGTAAAATGCTCTTTGACGAGGGAGTTGAAGGTTGTTTTGGTTTCCTCTTCGGCCGAAAAGCTTTGGATGATGCGGATGCCGGAGATATCCTCATGCACAAACGCGTTCAGGTTGGATGATTTTTTCCTGAAAATCTGCCAGCGTTTATGGGAAAAAATCTGGATGCATGCCATGCCCACAATCAATACCGGAAGGGTAGAGAGGCTTGCCAGGGCCAGGCGGTAATTCTTGATAAACATAATGGCTACCACGGCGCAGATGGTAATAAAATCAGGAATCAGCGTGGTAACGCTGTTGCCAAGGACGTCCTTTAAGGAATTAATGTCCCCGATGATGCGGGAGAGAATTTTTCCTGTAGGACGGCTGTCAAAAAAGTGAAAATCCAGACTCTGGATATGGGTGTACAGTTCCTGGCGTATGGTCAACAGCACACTGTTGCAGACCTTAGCCATGATATACATCCGCACTTTCACCAAAAGTATCATGGTAATGTTTAGAACAACAGCCACAGAAAGCAGGATAAAAAGTCCGCTAAAGTTGCCAACGCCGATGTAGTCATCAATGGCGGACTCTATGATAAGGGGATTGGCAAGCGACACCCCCACGCAGAATGCCATAATGAGCAGCACCAGTATAATTTCTTTTTTGTAGGCGAGCAGATAGGAAAAGAGTCTGAGAAGGGTACGCAGTTTTCCTGTTTCCACAGTCTGTTCGTCATCTTTATATGAGTTAAAGGGCATGGATTACGCCTCCTTTTCCATGAGAAATTCACCGTACTGTGCCATGTAAGTTTCATAATAGAGACCCTTTTGCGCAAGTAATGTGTCATGGGTGCCTCTTTCCGCAATACGGCCGTCCTGTAAAAAGAGGATTTCGTCCGCATTTCTGACTGCGCTGATACGGTGAGCGATAATCAGTTTCGTTGTATTTTGCAGTTGTTTCAAAGTTTGCTGTATTTCGTGTTCCGTTTCCGTGTCAAGGGCCGAAGTGGAATCATCCATAATCAGGATGGGATTCTTTTTGGCTAGGGCGCGGGCAATGCTGATACGCTGCTTCTGACCGCCGGAAAGCCCGACGCCCCTTTCCCCGATGACGGTATCATAACCATTTCCCAGTTCCTCAATAAAACCGTTTGCCTGCGAAGCCCGTGCGGCTTCCCGTACGATACTGTCCGTTACAAACTCCCTTTTCCCGAGTCTGACATTTTCCCGTATGGTATCGGAAAAGAGGAATACGTCCTGCATGACGATGGAAATATTGCTGCGAAGCTGTTTTAAAGATAAATCCCGTATATCCGTGTCATCCAGAAGGATGGAACCCTCCGAACTGTCGTAAAGCCGCTGTAAAAGATGTATGATGGAACTCTTTCCGGAGCCGGTTGCACCCATAATGCCGAGAGTGCGTCCTGCCTCGAGGGAGAAAGAAATATCGGAGAGAATTTCCCGCTCATCCCGCTTAAAGCTGACATGGTCAAAGGTGATTTTGCCTGTAACCTCCGGGAGTGTCACCGGATGTTCGGGCTCTGTAATGGTCGGCGTCTGGGCGTACAGCTTCTTTAACTTTTTGTTGGAAGCTATGGCTGCCGATAAACTGTTTGTCAGCCAGCCCAGCATTTCCATGGGCCAGACAATATTTGTGGAATACTGCACAAATGCGCCCAAAGAACCCAGAGAGAAATCCCTGTAAATGCAGAAGTAGCCTCCTGCCAGCAGTACAAGCAGGGGAAGCAGTTTGCTGACCAGAGAGAATAGCGGGTGATATTTAACAAAGACCCTTGATTGTTCCATATTTAAATCATAATAACGCTTGTTATGCGATAAAAATTTCTGGATTTCAAATTTCTCACGGGCAAAAGCCTTTACCGTTCGCACACCCGCCAGATTTTCTTCTGCCACGGTGTTTAGTTCGGCATTCTCTTCACTGATGGCTTCATAGACGCTGTCCAGTTTTTTCTCGAGATAAATGGCAAGCGCCGCGCAGATGACCATGCAGGCGGTTGGAATGATGGCAAGCTTCCAGTTCAGGCGGTACATGCAAAACAGTATCAGGGAAGTGTGGACAACCACTTCAATGGTCAGCATGCTCACATAAGTCAGACCGTCCCAGATGCGGTCCACGTCATCCTTGATACGGGACATCAGTTCCCCTGTGCCGGTACGGTCAAAAAAATCTGCGGACAGGCTCTGGATATGCTTGAAAACATCTTTTCTCATATTGGCGGCAATGCGCGCCCCGGTGACGTCAAAAAGATATTCTTTTACGTAGCCGAATATAAAACGGCCGATGCCGATGGCAAGAATGCCGAGCAAAATACCTTTTAATGCGCCCACATTCCTGTTTTTGATGACATCATCAATAATTTCTTTGGTCAGAAGAGGGGAAAGCATATCCAGCGCAACGCTCACCACAAGGCCGAAGATGGCCAGAAGATAAGCGGGCAGGTGTTCCCATATATGGTTTCGTAATTTTTTCATAATAATTGATTCCTCCCGGTTCAATCGAATAAATACAGATAAAAAAAGCCCGCGGCAGAAACCGCGGGCATATCGTCATGAAATAATAGGTACGGAGAAACTCCCTGCTATAAACTCATGATTCCTGTATATGTCCTTTTGAGGTAACTGCATGTAAAATATCTATGAAAATAGCGCTTTTCGTTGATTTGGTTAATCTTATTTTTTGAAACATCACGGTTACCTCCTTTCTTTATTCTTGTTTACACCAACTGCATTTTACCTTACGCCATAAAATGGTAATTGTCAAGCATATTTTTTATCTACATTGATAACGGCAAAATAACAGGGATTCATTTCCGTTATGTGGTTCTGAAGCCGCAGGCAGACTTCCTCGTCGCTTAAGCGGAAATGATAGGGAATCAGGACGTCAAAGATGATATTGGTATGCGTCGGTCCCTTTACTACCCGGAAATCATGCAGGGACAGCTCGCCATCCAGGTCTGACAGGAAAAATGACACCTGTTCTTTTAACATTTTCACTTCAGGGTCATCCGTGCAGACAGGGTCCATATGTATGACGGCATTACATTTCAACCGGCTTTGCAGCTCGCGTTCAATGTTGTCAATCATATCATGCAGGTGTATGATATCCCCGTTCGCGGGCACTTCCGCATGAAGGGAAATCATCACCCGGCCGGGACCGTAATTATGGACCAGCAAGTCGTGGATGCCTATTACTTCATCGTAAGACATCACAATTTTCTCAATTTCTTTTACAAATGCCGGTTCGGGCGCCTGCCCCAGAAGAGGATTTAAAGTATCCCTTGCAGAGGTAAAGCCGGTATAAAAGATAAAAAGTCCCACCAGAATACCGCATACCGCGTCCAGCTTGAGCCCGGTGAAGTGTGCGAGCAGGGTAGTGGCAAGCACGACCGTGGTGGACAGGGTGTCGCTTAAGCTGTCGGAGGCGGTAGCCATCATGGCTTCGCTGCGGATTTTTTTGCTGATGGAGCGGTTATATAAAAACATATAGCATTTGACGGCAATGGAAACCAGAAGAATCGCGATGATAACCGGGTTCCAGACAATGTCTTCCGGGTGGAACAGCTTGTTTACGGAAGTTTTGACCAGCTCAAATGCCATAATCAGGATGGCGGCGGAAACGGCAAGACCCGAGAGATATTCCATGCGGCCATGGCCGAAAGGATGCTGTGGGTCAGGTTTCTGCCCCGCCAGTTTAAACCCAATCAGGGTAATGACGGAAGAACCCGCGTCCGACAGATTGTTGAAGGCGTCCGCCGTTATGGCAATGGAACTGCTGATAAGCCCGGCAAAAAACTTTCCGGCAAAAAGCAGCAGATTAAAAAAAATCCCCACGCTCCCGCTCAAAATCCCATACGCCTTCCTTACATCCGGCGAATCAACATCTTCCCTGTTTTTTATAAACATTTTAGCCAATAAAGTAATCATAACCCTCTCTCCCGGATAAAATATAGATGTTTACTAATTTTAATATGTTTTATAGGAAAATGCAATTACCTAAATTTTAAAGTTTCCGTATTTGGCATGGCGGCTGCCGGAGCGTGTATTTGATTCCAAAAAGGACCGTGTAAAAACACCGGCACTTGGATACCGTACTTTGGTATCCTACGTACCGCTGTGTTTTTATTCGAGCGAGAGCGCGTCCTGTTGGAACAAATACATTGCCGCAGCCGCCCATGTCAAATACGGAAACGTCCCATTCTCGACCCAAGAAGTTGCTATTGCGTGTTGCCCAATTAAAAGGTATAATTTTCCTAAAAGCAAAATAAAGAAAAGAGGAGACTACAATGAGTAAAAAAACAACGGTATTGATGATATTGGACGGTTACGGCCTCAACGATAAGACAGAAGGAAATGCGGTTGCGGAAGCAAAAACACCTGTTATGGACAGGCTGATGGCAGAATGCCCCTTTGTGCGTGGCAATGCCAGCGGCATGGCGGTAGGGCTTCCCGAGGGCCAGATGGGAAATTCCGAGGTAGGACACTTAAATATGGGTGCAGGCCGTATTGTGTATCAGGAGCTTACCAGAATCACCAAAGAGATTCAGGACGGCGCCTTTTTTGAAAATCCTGCACTTGTGAAGGCGGTGGAAAACTGCAAAAAGAACGGCAGCGCCCTTCATTTGATGGGGCTGTTGTCGGACGGCGGCGTCCACAGCCACAATACCCATCTGTACGGGCTTTTGGAACTGGCAAAGAGAAACGGACTTGACAAGGTATTCGTACACTGCTTTTTGGACGGCAGGGATACGCCCCCTGCAAGCGGCAAAGGATTTGCAGTGGATTTGACGAAGGAAATGGAAAAAATCGGCGTGGGGCAGATTGCTACCGTGATGGGCCGTTATTATGCCATGGACAGGGACAACAATTACGACAGGGTGGAACTGGCATACAACGCCATGACAAAAGGGGAAGGCGAAAAGGCGGAATGCGGCATCTGCGGCATCCAGAAGTCTTATGACAATGAAGTGACGGACGAGTTTGTAAAACCGATTGTCGTGGAACAGGACGGAAAGCCGGCTGCCACCGTACAGGACGGGGATTCCGTAATATTCTTCAACTTCCGGCCGGACCGTGCAAGGGAGATTACCAGATGCTTCTGTGAGGATGATTTTACCCGATTTGACAGGGGGGAGAGAAAAAATATTGTTTTTGTGTGCTTTTCAGACTATGACCCTACTATCCCCAACAAAGAGGTGGCATTCCACAAGATTTCCGTTACCAATACCTTTGGGGAATGGCTTGCTTCCCAAAATATGACGCAGGCGCGCATTGCGGAAACGGAAAAGTATGCCCATGTAACCTTTTTCTTTAACGGCGGTGTGGAGGAGCCCAACGAGGGGGAGGACAGGATTCTGGTAAATTCCCCGAAAGATGTGGCAACTTATGATTTGAAACCGGAAATGAGCGCTTATGAAGTATGCGATAAGCTGACAAACGCCATCCGCAGCGGAAGCTACGATGTGATTATTATCAATTTTGCAAACCCTGACATGGTAGGGCATACCGGTGTGGAAGCGGCAGCCATCAAGGCAGTGGAAGCGGTGGATGAGTGCGTCGGCAGGGCAGTGGAAGCCGTAAAAGAGACGGACGGCGTGCTGTTTATCTGTGCGGACCACGGCAATGCGGAGCAGCTTGTCGATTATGAAACCGGGGAACCGTTCACTGCGCATACCACCAATCAGGTGCCGTTTATCCTGGTAAATTATGATGAAGCGTATACTCTGCGCGAAGGCGGATGCCTTGCGGATATTGTGCCGACCCTTATTGAGATAATGGGAAAGGAACAGCCCGCGGAAATGACAGGAAAGTCCTTATTAATCAAAAAATAAAAGGAGGATGCAGTATGAATGTCAAAGAATTAGTTGCAAAAATGACGCTGGAGGAAAAAGCAGGCATGTGCTCGGGAAGTGATTTCTGGCACACCCAGGGGGTGGAACGCCTTGGGATTCCGGAAATGATGGTGACGGACGGCCCCCACGGATTGCGCAAGCAGAACGGGGAAGGCGACCATCTGGGGTTAAATGACAGTGTTAAGGCGGTATGTTTCCCCGCAGGCTGTGCGACGGCTTCTTCTTTTGACAGGGATTTGATTTACTCCATGGGGGAAGCGCTGGGTGAGGAATGTCAGGCGGAGAATGTCGGCGTGATTTTAGGACCCGGCGCCAATATCAAACGCTCTCCCCTGTGCGGACGGAATTTTGAGTATTTCTCAGAAGACCCGTATCTTGCCTCGGAGATGGCGGCGAGCCAGATTAAGGGTGTGCAAAGCAAGAATGTGGGTACCAGCCTGAAGCATTTTTATGCCAACAATCAGGAACACAGGCGTATGACTTCCAGTTCCGTCATGGATGAGAGGACGGCAAGGGAAATTTACCTTGCAGCGTTTGAAGGCGCCGTAAAGCAGGCAAAACCCTGGACGGTGATGTGTTCTTACAACAGAATCAACGGAACCTATGCGGCAGAGAACGTGGAATCGCTGACAGATATCCTGAGAGGGGAATGGGGGTTTGACGGTTTTGTGGTAAGCGACTGGGGCGCGGTCAACGACAGGGTGCCGGACCTTAAAGCCGGACTGGATTTGGAGATGCCCGCGTCCATGGGCATGAATGATAAAAAGATTGTGGAGGCGGTAAAAAACGGCAAGCTTGACGAAGCTGTGCTTGACAGGGCAGTGGAGAGGATTCTGGATGTTTTGTACCGTTTTGAGGAAAACAAGGATAAGAACGCCGTTTTCCATTATGAGGAAGACCATGCCCTGGCAAGGAAAATCGCTTCAGAATGTATGGTTCTGTTAAAGAATGAAGGGGTTCTTCCTTTAAAAGAAGAAGAGGAGACCGTATTTATCGGCGCCTTTGCGGAGCATCCCCGGTATCAGGGAGGCGGCAGTTCCCATATCAACGCATGGAAGGTAGATTCCGCTCTGGAGATGGCAAAAGGGTATCCGGTTGTGTATGAAAAAGGCTTTGACATAAAGGAGGACCGGATAGACGAAGCGCTGATTAACAGGGCTGTGGAAGCGGCAAAGAAGGTAAAAACGGCTGTTATTTTTGCCGGTCTGCCCGAAGCCTTTGAATCGGAAGGCTACGACAGAAAACATATGGGACTGCCGGAGTGCCAGAACCGGCTGATTGAGGCAGTCTGTGAAGTGAATGAAAATGTGGTGGTAGTCCTGCACAACGGTTCTCCCGTTGAGATGCCCTGGGTTGGGAAAGTAAAGGGGGTTCTCGAGGCTTATCTGGGCGGACAGGCGGTAGGCAGCGCAGTCCTGGATGTGCTCTACGGAAAAGTAAATCCCAGCGGACATCTGGCGGAAACATTCCCGGTCAAGCTTCAGGATAATCCCTCCTACCTGTATTATACAGGCGAGGGTGACAAAGTGGAGTACAGGGAAGGCGTGTTTGTGGGATACCGTTATTATGACAAGAAGGAAATGGACGTTTTGTTCCCCTTCGGACACGGATTGAGTTATACAACATTCTCCTATTCCAATATGAAGCTGGACAAAACAGCCATAAAAGACACTGAATCCGTGACAGTCAGCGTGGATGTGACAAATACGGGGAATGTATTTGGCAAAGAAGTGGTGCAGCTCTATGTCTGCCCTCCTGCAGGTGAAGTGATTCGTCCCGTAAAGGAACTGAAGGGATTTGAAAAAGTGGCGCTAATGCCGGGAGAAACAAAGACGGTCACCTTTACGCTGGGCGCGCGCGCTTTTGCATACTATGACTGTGACATCAAAGACTTTTATGTGGAAACGGGCGTCTATGGGATTGCGCTGGGGCAGTCTTCCAGAAAACTGCTTGCAGAGAAAGAACTGCGGGTGGAGGCTTCGGCACGAAAGAAGGTAAAGCTTACCCTGAATACCACTTTCGGCGATATCTTAAAGATTCCGGGTGCAGGAGAAAAAATAAAGGAACTGATGGCGAAAACCCCGTTTGAAGGAGAAATGCCCGAGGACGAGGGAAGCGCTGAAATGATGGAGATGATGATGCAGTACATGCCGGTAAGGGCCATGCTGTCCTTTGGCAGGGGCGCCTTTACGCAGGAGGATTTGGAGAACCTTCTCCAGGTCTTTGAAAAATTGCAGGAATCATAACATTCATAATTTACGGCAATTGTGACATACTGATTCTAAAAGGAGGTATGTCATGAGCGCATATATGAAAATTGTAAATATACACGGAAGAGAAATCCTGGATTCCCGCGGCAATCCTACCATTGAGGCGGAAGTGACCGTGGAAGACGCCGTAACCGGAAGGACATATACAGGAAGCGCCGCCGTTCCCTCCGGCGCAAGCACGGGCAGATTTGAGGCTGTGGAGCTCAGGGACGCGGAGCCGCGTTATTTCGGGCTAGGCGTAAACAAGGCGGCGGAAAACATTAACAGCAAGATAAAACCGCTTTTGCTTGGGAAAAATGTGCTGGAGCAGACGGAAATTGATAAACTGTTAATCGAAGCGGACGGAACGGACAACAAAGCGAATCTGGGGGCAAACGCGACGCTGGGTGTTTCCCTTGCATGTGCAAGGGCGGCAGCGGCAGCCCTCCAGATTCCGCTTTACCGTTATCTGGGGGGCATCCATCCCCATCTG
Source organism: uncultured Lachnospiraceae bacterium (assembly GCA_910577015.1). Classification (GTDB taxonomy): domain Bacteria; phylum Bacillota; class Clostridia; order Lachnospirales; family Lachnospiraceae; genus Acetatifactor. The sequence goes on from CAJTKU010000011.1 coordinate 69,058, forward strand.
ATGCCGGTTCCCATGATGAATATCTTAAACGGCGGCAAACATGCCACGAATACGGTGGACTTTCAGGAATTTATGATTATGCCGGTAAAAGCCGCCACTTTCCGGGAGGCCCTGCGCATCTGTGCGGAAATCTACCATAATTTAAAGAAAATCTTACAGGATAGGGGCCTTTCCACCGGAGTGGGGGACGAAGGAGGATTTGCGCCGGATTTGCCGGACGCCGACGCCGTGTTATCCCTTTTGGTGGAGGCCATCAAGGCAGCGGGTTACCTGCCGGGAGAAGACGTCAAGATAGCAATGGATGTGGCGAGCAGCGAGTTGTACAGTGAAAAGACAGGCATGTACCATTTCCCCGGGGAAAGTAAACTTAAGGGACAGGACGTTGTCAGGGATACGGCGGAAATGATTTCTTATTATGAAGAACTGGTTTCCAAATATCCTATCATTTCCATTGAAGACGGTCTTGCGGAGGATGACTGGGACGGTTTCAAACAGCTGACGGAAAGGCTTGGCAACAAGATACAGCTTGTCGGCGACGACCTTTTTGTGACGAATGTAAAAAGGCTGGACGCAGGCATTAAACTTGAGGTAGCCAATGCCATCCTGGTGAAAGTCAATCAGATTGGCACGCTTTCAGAGGCTTTTGACGCCGTGGAACTGGCACAGAAGAACGGATATAAAGCTGTGATTTCCCACCGCTCGGGTGAGACGGAGGACGCCTTTATTGCGGATATAGCGGTTGCATTAAATGCAGGGCAGATTAAGACCGGCGCGCCCTGCCGTTCAGACCGTGTGGCAAAATACAACAGACTTTTGAAAATTGAGGAAGAATTGGGAGTCTGTGCCGAATACAGGGATGTGTTTGCGGAAGGCAAATAAAAAACGGACTGAAGCTGCTGCGAATATTTATGCAGGGTTTCAGTCCCTGTTTTTTTCTTTTTATTCTATTTATGCATGTTTCTTGAAATAATGTATAATTATTCAGAAAAATGCAGTTATTTTTTATGATGGGAGAGTTGTGGAATTGTGAAAAAACTTGACAAATAGTTGATTTTACGATATTGTAAACTTTGTTAATTGCATATGGTTACCAATTGCATATATTGTCGATTGAAACGCATAAAGGAGTGGGTAGAAACATATTATTCAATCCTTTTTTGTTAATAATGGCAGTGTAAAGTAATAAAGTGAAAAAGTATGCATAACAAAATTAGAAGGAGGATATGTTATGAAAAAGATTTCCAAGAGATTTCTTGCTCTCGCGCTGGCATCCGTTATGGTATTTTCATTGGCAGCCTGCGGGAACAAGGATAAAAAAACGCCGGACAGCACTACTCCGGCTACAGGAACCACGCCGGAAGGCACCCAGGCGCCTGTTGACGATACGGCATCTTATACTTACAGGGCTGGTGTAGTACAGGTGTCGGCTAACTGGAATCCCCATACCGTACAGACGGAAGATGACAGCTGGCCGCAGGAATATTTGACAACTCCGTTGTATGAGTTCATGTTCAACGACGAACTGCATCCGGTAGAGGGCAAGGAGCCTTTTACAGGATACAGCATTGTTCCGGCTATGGCGGCATCCGAGCCTGTGGACGTAACCGAGCAGGTAAAGGAGGAGCATCCCGAGTTTAATCTGCCGGAGTCTGCAACAGCGGGCTATGCTTATACCATTGATTTGAATCCTAACGCAACATGGGAGGACGGTACGCCGATTAATGCGGATACTTATATTTATTCCATGCAGCAGCTTCTTGACCCCCAGATGATTAACTACAGGGCTGCCGACCAGTACAGCGAGCCTTTTGTAATAGCAGGTGCAGAGGCTTATGCATACAGCGGCAGAACCGTAAAGGTGGCAAACTCCCTGGATGGCGATGCAATGCGTTTTCAGGTTGCCGACCTGGTAAAGGGCGATGACGGCACATATGCTACAGCTGGCGGCGATGCGATGTACTTTGGCCTGCAGGAGGGCTATGCATGGACGGGCGGAGATGCCCTTGCCGCTTACTATGAAGCAGGTTATATTGATGAGGAAATCTGGTCTGCGCTTTCCGCAGATATGGATGAAAACGGCTTTGTGCCTGTGACCGATGATACCATGGCAGCATTGTATCAATTCACCGGAAGTGATGTTTGGGGCAATGAACCCGAAGAGCAGCTTGGCTACTATATGTCCATTGAAACCACATATCCGGAAGTGGATTTCTCCACCGTTGGATTTTATAAATCCGGCGAATACCAGATTACCCTTGTATTGTCCCAGTCACTGAGCGGCTTCAACCTGCTCTACCAGCTTGCCATGAACAGCAGAAGCTGGCTGGTTTACGAGGACCTTTATGAGAGCTGCAAGAAACAGAACGGTGATGCATGGTTCAGTGAGTATTGCAGCAACGTGGATACCACCATCAGCTATGGTCCTTATAAGATGGTATCCTATCAGTCAGATAAATTAATGAGACTTGAGAAAAATGAGAACTGGTTCGGTTATACAGATGAAAAATATCAGTTTGTGGACCCGGAGGACAATGAGACATACCGGATGTATCAGACCACGGCAATTGAGTGTGAGCAGGTTGCCGAGGCTGAAACAAGAAAGATGATGTTCTTAAAGGGAGAACTTTCTTCCTATGGTCTGGGTGCAGAGGATTTCGCTACTTACCGTAACAGCGAATATGCTTATGCCGTACCGGCAGAAACCATTTTCTTCTTTATCTTTAACGGTTACAAGGATGCCATCCAGAACAGGGAGGCAAGCGAAGGCTTTGACAAGACAAAATATGATTTGGAAACCATTACGCTTAAGACTTTCCGTCAGGCAGTTGCCGTAACTTACGACAAGGAACTGTTTGCAAGCACCATTTCACCGGCGAGAACAGGCGCATACGGTCTGGTTGGTACAGCTTATCTCTATAATGCGGCAGAGGGCAGCAGATACCGTGACACAGACCAGGCAAAGCAGGTGCTTTGTGATTTCTATTCCGTAGATACTTCAGAATATGCAAGCCTTGATGAGGCGGCAGACTCCATCACCGGTTATGACCCGGAGAAGGCAAAAGAGTTGTACCAGCAGGCATTTGAGGAAGCTCTTGAGGCAGGCTACATCACCGATGAAGACGGGGACGGCATCTGCGACCAGCAGATTAACATTGAGTACTGTGTATCTCAGGACAGCGATTTCATGACAAAGACCATTGATTACCTGAATGAAAAAATGACGGAAGTCCTTGTGGGAACCGGTTTTGAGGGTAAAGTTGCATTTGTGAAATCAGCGCCTTACGGAAATGACTGGTCCAACAAGATTAAGTCCGGTATGTCCGATGTGGTATTGGGCGGCTGGTCAGGTTCCGTATTTGACCCCTTCAGTATCATTGACTGCTACACCAATCCGGCTAAGCAGTATGATGCAAACTGGTTTGACGCTACAACTGTTGACATGACCCTTGAGGTTGCAGGCGAATCCATTACCATGAATTTGCAGGAGTGGTGTAATGCGCTGAACGGCAACATGGTAACCGTGGACGGAAAGGATTATAATTTCGGCGCGGACCTTGTGGATGTAGAAGACAGACTTCATATTCTGGCAGCTTTGGAAGCGCAGGTTCTGTCTACCTACAACTATATTCCTATGTTGAACGACGGCGGACTGCAGCTGGCTTCACAGCAGGTATATTATGTGGTAGAAGAGTTTAATCCCGTTATGAGTTATGGCGGTATTCCTTATCACAGATACAATTATAACGATACAGAGTGGGCAGAGTATGTTGCTTCCCAGGGCGGGGAGTTAAAGTACTAATCCAAAGCCTTAACGTAAAAATGGGAAAAATATGCCGGACATCCGGGGGGGCGCTTTTGCGCCGTCCCGGGTGTTCGTATATGAAAGAGGAATCTTATGGGCAAATACGTAATAAAAAGAATTTCATTGATGCTGATGACCTTGCTGATTATTACACTGATGTGCTTTATTTTGATACGGATGCTGCCGCTGGCGGAACTGCCGCCGGGAGACCCGCATACTGCAGTAATAGAAGCGCGCCGGGAAGCAGCCGGGTATAACAAACCGTATCTGGTACAGTTTGGAATTTTTATGAAGGATGTTTTTACCGAGTGGAACTGGGGGCTTAGCGACGTGCTGTATTTCGGACAGGACGTTTCCGTTATTTTTGCTTCCAAACTGCCCGCAACGATAATGGTGAATTTATACGCTATTATATTTAGTATTCCGATTGGAGTGGCGCTGGGGATTTTTGCCGCGCTGAAGAAAAACACGTGGATTGACCATGCAATTTCAACTTTGACTATGGTATGCATATCCGTTCCATCATTCGTATATGCATTTATTATACAATATTTTCTTGCTTATAAACTGGGCTGGGTTCCCTTTTTGATGAAATCGGGGAATGATTTCTTTTCGTGGTCCATGTTTGTCAGCATGATACCGGCAGTGCTGTCTTTGTCCATGGGCGTGATTGCCGGATTTACCCGTACAACCCGTGCGGAGCTGACAGAAGTGCTTACCAGCGAATTTATGCTCCTTGCGCGTACCAAGGGGCTGACCAAGGCGCAGGCAACGCTTCGGCATGCCATGAAAAACTGCATGGTTGTCGTGCTGCCGGCTATTTTTGGTGAGTTTATCGCCATTATGAGCGGTTCTTTGATTATTGAGAGGATTTTTTCCGTACCCGGTGTGGGCAGTCTGTACATCAATTCCATTAACGCAAGGGATTATCCGATGTTTACAATGCTGACCATGTTCTATACGTCCATCGGACTTCTGGCGTCCATTGTGGTTGACATCAGTTACGGGTTTATTGACCCCAGAATCCGTATGGGTTCCAAAAAATAGGAGGTTCGGCAGAATACGGAAAGGAAGGTGTATGTATGGAGCAGATAAGCAACAGTGCAAAAACAGCATATGAGAGCATACCAAAGGAAAAATTTGAATTTGCCCAGCTGGACAAGGAGTTGCATGATGAAAAGCTGGAGACGAAAACGCGCGGTTATTTTACCGATGCATTGTTCCGGTTTAAAAAGAATAAGTCATCGGTGGTTGCCGCTTATATAATTCTGTTGTTGGTACTTTTTACGATTATTGCGCCGTTAATCTCCCCATATACGGTTAATGATAAGGACGCCATATATATCAGCAGTCCGCCCTATGTCAGGGCTATTGCGGATTTAAAGATAGGCTTGTTTGACGGGGCGGTTACGCGCTTAAGCCAGAATGAGGCGCAGTACAATTACTGGAGGGGGATTGCCGAGGAAACAGGCTATGACCCGTTGCTGCGGATTCTTGAAACCACTGAGACTGTGTCCAAGTACAAAGGAAAGGACAGGATTTCTTACTTTTATAAACTGCAGACCAACAAGTATTATGATACCGGAGTGGTCTACAGAGTGCTTTCCTACAGTGAATATGACCGGATTTTAGAGTACCAGAATGAGACCGGCCTTCAGGTGATTTACCCGTATGTGGAGCCGGCTGCCATCAGCGGCATTACGGATAATCCGAACCTGTGGTATCAGGTGGATGCAAAGGGAGCAGCCGTGCTTGATAAAGACGGCAATTTCGTGCCTGTGTATTCTACCAACAAAGAGATTGAGGGCAGACCGTACGACAGCCAGCGGATTGAAGGGGATGACGGCAGTTACATTTACAGCGTCCGCAAATCCGGCGCCGTGCAGTGCCGCGTCTGCTATTACAATTATTATACCTTTGTCAACGGGCATGAGCCGTTTTATATTTTCGGCACCAATACACTGGGACAGGATTTGTTTTCTGCCATCGGAATCGGTGCGAGGATTTCCCTGATATTTGCAGTGATAGTTTCGGCCATCAATTTGACAATCGGTGCAATTTATGGAGCGGTTCAGGGGTATTACGGCGGAACCGTGGATTTGGTTATGGACAGGATTGCGGATATTCTATCCGGGGTTCCCTTTGTCGTGGTTGCCGTACTTTTCCAGCTCCATCTGGCGGAAGAGGTGGGAAGCGCAGGGTCCCTTTTGTTTGCTTTTGTCATGACGGGATGGATTAGTATGAGCGCCCTGACCAGAAAACAGTTTTATCGTTTCAAAGGACAGGAATTTGTCTTTGCGGCCCGGACGCTTGGGGCGTCGGATAAACGTCTGATGTTTAAGCATATTTTCCCTAACGCGCTCGGAACCATTATTACAAGCTGTGCGCTTGTGATTCCCAGCGTCATCAGTTCCGAAACCAACCTCACTTATCTGGGGCTTGTAAACTTAAGCACGATGGCGGGAACCAGTATCGGTACGCTGTTAGCGCAGGGACAGACGGCGATGACGGCTTCTCCGTACGCCATGTTCTTCCCGGCACTTTACTTTGCACTGCTTTTGATTTCATTTAACCTGTTTGGAAACGGACTGCGGGATGCTTTCAATCCCTCGACAAGAGGCGTGGAGGACTAACTGATGGAGAAAAAATTACAGGTAAAGGATTTGAAAATATCCTTCCGTACGGCGAACGGCAGGGTACAGGCGGTTCGGAAAATCAGCTTTGATTTGGAGAAAGGGGAAACCCTTGCCATTGTAGGGGAATCCGGTTCGGGAAAATCCGTGACGTCCAAGGCGATTCTCGGTATTCTGGCAGGTAATTCCATTATAGAAAACGGTGAAATTATATACGACGGCAAAGACCTTTTGAAAATTTCCGAGGAGGAATTTCATAAGCTGCGCGGTGATAAGATTGCCATGATTTTTCAGGACCCCATGTCCAGTCTGGACCCTATCGTCAAAATAGGAAAGCAGCTTACGGAAGCAATGCTTTTAAAGGGTAAGGCGCGCCAGCGGGAGAGCAGGAACAATTTTAATACCTATCTGGGCGACATGAAGGACGCCATGATTAAGGCCCTGGCAGAAAATGACAGGGAAAGGGCAGAACAAATTGCACAGAAATGCAAAAACTTTGACAAGTTTGAATACAAGCATCTCGATTTGGAAGCTGCGTACCGAACTGCGCATGAGGCGGCGAAGGAAGCTGTGGACGATATAGAGGAACTGGCATTCGAACTGGAAAAGAATGCGGTAAAGGACGCACCCTACCGTATCCGGCAGATTGCCGCAATGGCAAAGCATTCCATACAGGAATATGTGGTGAAGGAAAAGGCGGAAGAACTTACCTCTCTTGCGTCCATGCTTCTCGCGGACGCAAAAAACGTAAAAGGTAAAAAAGACGGATTTGGTGAGATTGTGGGTCATCTTCGGAAAACGCAGGACATCCTGAAAGAGGCGTTGGCGCTGCCGGAACCGAATTTCTTTGCCATGGGTTATTATCTTACTTTCGGGGAAAAAGAACTGCCCCGGATGGAAACAGAGGAATTAAACAAATATCTGCGCGGATATCTGGACGAGCATTTTATGCTGGATTTTATAGCGGACGCCAAACAGGGTCTTAAATATACGGCAGAGCGTTCCAATCAAAATAAAAAGGCAGCGATTGAAACGCTGAAAAAATACCTGCCTGTATTTGAAAAAGAAACGCTTGAACATGCGGAATGCATACAGGCAGCAAAGGAAATGAAAGCGAAAGTGCAGGACACCATAGACCCGCTGGCGCTTGTAAAGGATAACATGAGTTATACCTTTGCGGCCAGGATGAAGGGAGAGATTGAGCATTATTTTTCCGCCATAAGTAAGAATAAGGCGGAGGAGAAGGCTTATGCCAAGGCTAAGGCAAAATACGACAGGCTTGTGCAGAAGGGCAAAAAGCCGGATTGGAAGCTGGCCGATGCACAGATTGTAGACCTGGAACTGGTGCGCGGCAGTCTTTGCAGGCAGATAGAAAATCTGATAAAGCATTATGAGGAACAGCTTGCAACAGTGGAAAACAGGAATTTTGACGAGGAAACGGTGGCGGCCATTGATTATTTAAAGAGGAACGCTTCCGGTGTTGTCAACAAGGTGACCAAGCAGATTGCTAAGGCAAGGGCAATTAAACTGATGGAAGAGGTAGGCATTTCCGAGCCGAGGAAACGCTACAACCAGTATCCGTTTGAATTTTCCGGCGGTATGCGTCAGCGAATCGTGATTGCAATTGCTCTGGCTGCCGACCCTGATATTCTGATTTGCGATGAGCCGACCACGGCGTTGGATGTGACGATACAGGCGCAGATTCTGGAACTGATAAACCAGTTGAAAGAAGAAAGACATTTGTCGGTTATCTTTATTACCCACGATTTAGGCGTGGTGGCAAATATGGCGGACAGGATTGCCGTGATGTATGCCGGCAAGATAGTAGAGTACGGAACGGCAGAGGATGTTTTCTATCATGCGGCGCACCCTTACACATGGGCGCTGTTATCCTCCATGCCTGATTTGGATACGGACGAAAAGCTGGAGGCAATTCCCGGCACGCCGCCGAACATGATTTATCCGCCTGTGGGGGATGCTTTTGCAGCGAGAAACAAGTATGCCATGAAGATTGATTTTGAGCGTCAGCCACCGATGTTTCAGATTACAGACACACATTTTGCGGCAACATGGCTGCTTCATCCCGACGCGCCAAAGATTGAGCCGCCGAAGATGATTACGGACAGGATTGCCAGAATGCAGGGAAAGAGGGTGGTTGAAGATGCAGAATAATCAGGATGTATTGTTGAAAGTGGAGCATCTTTGCCAGTATTTTCCCATGGGGAAAACCGAGTTAAAGGCAGTGGATGACGTAAGCTTTGAGATAAAAAAGGGTGAGGTTTTTGGTCTGGTGGGAGAGTCGGGCTGCGGCAAGACCACCACGGGACGCTCTATTATAAAACTGTACAATATTACTTCCGGTGATGTTTATTTTAAAGGCATACGGATTTGCGCTGGCAAACGCTCCTATCAGAATGCCATTGCCAAAGCGCGGAAGGAATATAAAGAAAAGATTTCCAATGAAAAGGATGAGGCTAAAAAGGAAAAGCTTAAGGAAGAACTGAAAGCGATTGTAGAGGAGAACCGGCTGCAGATAAAAAAAGCCTCCTATGACCAGAAAAACTGCGATAAGGAATATTCCCAGAAACGTCTGCAGGAAGTAAATGAGAAATATGGACCTCTGCTGGAAAAGGCACAGGGCGCTGAAAAACAGAAGCTTTTGACAGAGTATCGGAACGAGAAACGAAAAGCAAAGCGCACCAGGTTAGTGACGCAAATCCAGATGATTTTTCAGGACCCGATTGCATCCTTAGACCCCAGAATGACCGTCAGGGAGATTATTGCCGAGGGACTTGTCATACAAGGGGAGCGCAATAAAGAGGTAATCGAGCAGAAAGTATACGAGATGCTGGAACTGGTTGGACTTGTACGGGAACATGCGGGACGGTATCCCCATGAGTTCTCGGGAGGGCAGCGTCAGCGTATCGGTGTGGCGCGTTCCATCATTATGAACCCAGATTTGATTATAGCGGATGAACCGGTGTCGGCGCTGGATGTTTCGATTCAGGCGCAGGTAATCAACCTGTTAAATGAACTGCGGCATAAATTTGGATTGACGATTCTGTTTATTGCCCACGACCTCTCTGTGGTCAAGTATTTTTCGGACAGGATTGGCGTAATGTATTACGGAAAAATGGTGGAGCTTGCTTCTTCCGAAGAGTTGTTTAAAAATCCGCTGCATCCGTACACCAAATCGCTTTTGTCGGCGATTCCCCTGCCGGACCCCATATATGAAAAGCAGCGCAAGAGGATTGTTTACAATCCGCTGGCCGACCATGATTATTCCAAGGAACAGCCCACTTTCCGGGAGATAAAGCCGGGGCATTTTGTACAGTGCAACAGCGCCGAGTATGAGCAGTATCTGTCGGAAATCAAGTAAAGGACTTGCAGGCATGAACAAAAAAAACCTTATATCTTACATTGTCTGGATATTGCTTGCGGCGCTGCTCTTTGTTTTAGGAGGCCGTTCCAGCAGGCAGGAAACAGGGAACTTTCATGCGCTGATGGGTTATTTATCCGACTGTTTCCTATTTCCGGCAGTTTTAGAGGGTGGACTGGGAGCTTTGAGCTGGGTTGCGGCCCATGGAAGTTTCGATATGCTGGGTTATGCTTTTTCCCGCCTTGCCAATACCTTTTTTCATTTCCGGCAGGAGGGAGAAACCTTTTATGATTACAAGATGCGTAAGCAGGAGCAGCGGGACGGCTTTTTGAGGGTGCCGCTGGTGATAGGAGGTATCTGTCTGGCCTTGAGCCTTCTTTGCCTTTTGTTTTGTTTAACCTAATGATTTGCCCGGACTTAAGTCCGGGCATTTTTAAGGATTTTACAAGAACCTCCGCATTTTGCATTGCGGTGTCCCCGGCGTGCATTTGATTCCATAAAGGACCGTGTAAAAACGCCGGCCCTTAGAGGTTGTCCTTTAACCTCTTATGTGCCGCTGCGTTTTTACCCGAGCGGGAGCGTGTCCTGTTGGAACAAATGCACGCCGGGGACGCCGCAATGCAAAATGCGGAAACTCTATGCGAAAACTCTATAGATTCCGGGCTTGATTATTGCAGTGAATGCAAGTATAATAATCTGGTAATTTTCGGTACAAAAATTGTTGAGGAGATTGTCATGAAAATTGTCATTGTGGGTTGTGGAAATGTGGGTACAGCCCTTGCGGAACAGCTTTGCCGTGAAGAACACAATATCACGGTTGTGGATGAAAAAGAAGAACTTGTCAGAAACATTGCCAATACATACGATATCATGGGAATCGTAGGAAATGGAGCCGTATACAGCATTCAGCAGGAAGCAGGCGTGGGGGAAGCGGACCTTCTGATTGCAGTAACCGGAAAGGATGAACTGAACCTGTTGTGCTGCCTGATTGCCAGAAAGGCAGGCGGCTGTCATACCATTGCCAGGGTGCGCAATCCCGTATATTACAGGGAGATTGCTTATATCAAGGAAGAGCTGGGACTTTCCCTGGTTATCAATCCCGAATATGCGGTTGCGGCAGAGATGGCTAGGCTTTTAAAATTTCCTTCCGCTTTGAAAATAGATACTTTTTCCAAGGGAAGGATTGAATTGGTAAAATACCGTATCGGTGAGGATTCCGTGCTGTGCGACATGCAGCTGAAAGATGTTACCGGCAGATTCAAATGCGATGTTTTGATTTGTGTGGTGGAGAGAGGGGATGAGATTTATATTCCCGGCGGAAATTTTGCCCTACAGGCAAACGACACCATTACCATTGTGGCTTCCTCGGCGAAGATTGCCGCATTTTTTAAAAAATTAAAAGTTCCCACTACCCGCGCAAAAGATGTATTGATTGTCGGCGGAGGGGAGACAACCTATTATCTGGCCAGACAGCTGGTGGATATGGGAATCAGGGTTAAAATTATCGATAAGTCCAAGGAGCGATGCGAAGAATTAAGCGAACTGGTGCCGCAGGCTTTGATTATCTGGGGGGATGGAACGGAGCGGGAACTGCTTATGGAAGAAGGGCTTGCGCTCACAGAGGCTTTCGTTTCCATGACGAACTTTGATGAAGAAAATATTATGCTTTCCTTGTTTGCAAGGAGCCTGTCCAAAGCCAAAATTATTACCAGGCTGCACAGGATAGCATATGATGAGATTATAGACAATATGGATTTGGGAAGCATTGTTTACCCCAAATATATTACGGCGGAAACCATTATTAAGTTTGTGCGTGCCATGCACAATTCCATGGAAAGCAATATCGAAACTTTGTACAGGCTTAATGACAACAGGGTGGAGGCGTTGGAGTTTCTAATCAGGGAGGATTGTCCGCTTATCGGGATTCCCCTGCAGGAACTGAAACTGAAGAAGAATCTGCTGGTATGCAGCATAAACCATAAGGGAAATATTTCCACTCCCGGCGGACAAAGCATTATGCAGGTGGGAGATACGGTTGTTGTGGTAACCACCATTACCGGATTTCACGATATTAAGGATATTCTGGAGAAGGATTAGGGTTATGAATTATTCAATTATAAGGTACATATTAGCCAGGGTATTGGAATTTGCCGGGCTTTTCATGATGCTTCCTTTTCTGGTAGGTATTATTTTTGGGGAGAGGCAGTGCTGGGCGTATCTATTTGTGGCGTCCGTCAGCCTGCTGGCCGGTTTTTTAGGGAAGCAGTTTAAGCCAAAAAGCAAAGTGTTTTTTGCAAAAGAGGGTTTTGTTACGGTATCATTAAGCTGGCTGGTTCTCAGTCTGGTCGGCGCGGTTCCATTTGTGCTTACCGGCGAGATTCCTTCCTATGTGGACGCGGTCTTTGAGACAGTATCCGGACTCACCACTACGGGCGGAACCATTCTCGGGGATGTGGAGCATCTTGCAAGGTGTACGCAGTTTTGGCGGCTTTTTACGCATTGGATAGGCGGAATGGGGGTTTTGGTGCTGATACTGGCCATCCTGCCGCTTTCCGGCAGCTATAATATGCATCTGATGCGTGCGGAAAGTCCGGGTCCGTCTGTTGGTAAGCTGGTGCCGAAAGTAAAAAATACGGCAAGAATTTTGTATCAGATTTATATTGCCATAACACTGCTGGAAATAGTGGCGTTGTTGATTGCGGGACTTCCTCTTTATGATGCGGCCACAATGACATTTTCCACCGTCGGAACAGGAGGATTCGGACTGTTAAACAGCAGCGCCGCCGAATATTCCGTGGCAGTGCAGGCCATTTTTATGGTATTTATGCTTTTGTGCGGCGTAAGCTTTAACATTTATTATTTATTCTTAATTAAAAAACCGAAGGAAGTGCTGCAAAGCGAGGAACTGCGTGCCTATCTGGGAATTATTGCGGTTTCGGCGCTTATGGTTGCCTTCAATATCCGGGAGGGATTTGCCAGTTTTGGCGAAGCGCTTTTCCACGGAGCATTTCAGGTTGTTTCCATTATTACTACAACAGGCTTTTCTACCTGTGATTTTAATCTTTGGCCTGCATTCAGTAAAATGGTTTTGTTTCTTTTGATGATTGTCGGCGCCTGCGCAGGCAGCACAGGGGGCGGTCTGAAAGTATCGAGGCTTGTGGTGCTTGCGAAAAGCGTAAAAAATGAAATTTCAGCGGTGATTCATCCCAGAAGCATTAAAAAGATGCATCTGGACGGCAGGGTGCTTTCCGAAAAGGTAATTCATTCCATTCGGGTGTATTTTGCAATCTACATGGGCATTTACCTGATATCCGTGCTGCTTATCAGTCTGGATAACTTTAGCTTTGAAACCAATGCATCGGCGGTAATGGCAATGTTTAACAACATCGGTCCCGGATTTGACATGGTAGGTCCTATGGGTAATTTTGCCGCTTTTTCCGATTTTTCCAAATGCGTCTTAATGTTTGACATGCTGGCAGGAAGGCTGGAATTGCTTCCCCTTTTGGTGGTATTTTCCATAAAGACGTGGAAAAAGTAAAAAATGTGTTGTCAACACAGACATGCTGTGGTATAATAACCCTCGATTGATTTATAATTTTGAATGAAGATTCCTTTCCCGGAGGTGTGATTATGGGAGTTTTAAAGAGCATATTGACGATTATATTTATTATTATATGTATTGCACTTGTGGTGCTGGTGCTGATGCAGGAAGGAAAGTCCGCGGGACTCGGAGCCATCAGTGGTGCGGCCGAAACTTATTGGGGTAAAAATAAGGGACGTTCCATGGAGGGACAGCTGGTAAAGATTACCAAGATATTGGCGGTATCTTTTATCCTCCTTGCGGCTATACTGAATCTTGGCGTATTTTAACAGGATGAAGATGAGAGCACTCTATAAAAAGAGTGCTCTTTTTTGACGGGTAGGAAATTTTGTCGAGGGTATGAATAAAGGTATGAATAAGGAAATAGATGAAAAAAGGAAAAAAGTGATTTGCGACTTTGTGCAGGATGCGCTGTATGTTCCTATGAAGGAAAAAGAGATAGCCCTGATTTTGCAGGTGGAAAATGAGGAAAGACCGCAGCTGAAGCGGATTTTGGCTGAACTGGTGGCCGAGGGCAGGCTGGAACAGACAGCAAAAGGAAAATATATCAAGGGGAGCGGAAAGCAGGCGGTTCCCATTACCGGCACATTTATCAGCCATGCAAAAGGCTTTGGTTTTGTGGAGGTGGAAGGGCAGTCAGAAGACTTTTTCATTCCCGCCGATGAGGTAAACGGGGCTTTTCATAAGGACAAAGTGGAGGTCGCTCTTTTGCCCAAGGGAGAAGGGAAGCGGCAGGAAGCGCGGATTGTCCGTGTTGTGGAAAGAGGACTGGAAAAGATTGTCGGTACTTATGAGGGTTCAAAGACATTTGGATTTGTCAGGCCGGACAACAGTAAGCTGTCCAGCGATATCTTTATCCCTGTTGAGCGTTCTAAGGGAGCGGTTACGGGGCATAAGGTGGTAGTGGAACTTACTGATTACGGAAACGGGCAGAAAAAGCCGGAAGGAAAAATAATAGAGATTATCGGGCATGTAAATGACCCGGGCGTGGATATTTTGTCCATCGTGAAAGGTTATGAACTGCCGCTGGAATTTCCTGAAAAAGTCATGAATCAGGCGCAGAGGGTCTCGGGAGAAGTAAGCGAGGCGGATATGGCGGGCAGAAGGGATTTGCGGGATACTGACTGCGTGACTATCGACGGGGAAGACGCAAAAGATTTGGATGATGCGGTAAGTATCTCTTATGATGATAAAGAGGAAGTTTATCTGCTTGGCGTCCACATCGCAGATGTCACCAATTATGTGCAGGAAAACTCAGCGCTTGACAGGGAGGCTTTAAAAAGGGGCACCAGCGTTTATCTGGTGGACCGCGTAATCCCCATGCTTCCCCATGCTCTGTCGAACGGCATCTGTTCCCTCAACGAAGGGGTTGACAGGCTGGCGTTAAGCTGCCTGATGACGATAGATAAGAAGGGAAAAATCAAGGATTATGAGCTGGCGGAGTCCGTTATCCGGGTCAACAGGCGGATGACGTATACTGCCGTGAAAAAAATAATCGAGGACAGGGATGAGGCGGAAAGGGAAACTTATAAAGAACTGGTTCCGATGTTTGATTTGATGGCGGAATTATCCGTTATTCTCAGAAACAGGCGGAAAAAACGCGGCGCCATAGGGTTTGATTTTCCGGAAAGCAAAATTGTACTGGATAAGGAAGGGCATCCCCTTTCCATTACGCCGTATGAGCGCAACGCCGCCAATATGCTGATTGAAGATTTCATGCTTGCCGCCAATGAAACCGTAGCCCAGCATTTTTACTGGATGGAGGCTCCTTTTGTATACCGCGTGCATGACAAGCCGGATACGGAAAAAGTAAACCAGCTCAATGTATTTATCAACAATCTCGGTTATTATATGAAATCCGTGGGAAGGAAAGACAGAAAGGTTTCCGATGAAGAGATACATCCCAAGGAAATCCAGAAGCTGCTCGATAAAATTGCCGGTACGCCGGAGGAGGCCATGGTGAGCAGGCTTGCCCTGCGCAGCATGAAACAGGCCCGTTACAGTACGGAGTGCACCGGGCATTTCGGGCTTGCCTGTCAGTATTACTGCCATTTTACTTCTCCCATCAGACGGTATCCTGATTTGCAAATCCACCGTATCATCAAGGAGCAGCTTCGCGGCAGACTGAACGGGGACAGGACGGAGCATTACAGGGGGATTTTAGGCGAGGTGGCAAAGCATTCCTCCGAGACGGAACGCAGGGCGGAAGAAGCAGAGCGTGAAACGGATAAACTGAAAAAAGTGGAGTACATGGAGGAGCGTATCGGGTGCGAATTTGCGGGAGTCATATCCGGCGTTACGGCATGGGGAATCTATGTGGAGCTTCCCAATACAATTGAGGGCTTCCTGCATGTATCCAAGCTGCCGGGAGATTACTTCCACTACAATGAAAACACGTATGAGATGATTGGGGAAACAACCGGGCGCACGTACAGACTGGGGGAACCCGTCCGTATCAGGGTCGCCGGCACGGACAGGTTTACCAAAACCATAGATTTTGATTTTGCGGAGGATGGACAGGATGGGCAGGGAAGCACAGAAACTGGTGGCGAACAATAAAAAAGCATATCATGATTACTTTATTGACGAAAATTACGAGGCCGGGCTGGTTTTGCACGGCACGGAGGTAAAGTCCATGCGCATGGGCAAATGCAGCATCAAAGAGTCCTTTGTGCGGATTGAAAACAATGAGGTATGGGTCTATGGAATGCATATCAGTCCCTATGAAAAAGGAAATATCTTTAACAGGGACCCGTTAAGGCCGAAAAAGCTTTTGATGCACAAAGAGGAAATCCGAAAGCTGACGGGAAAGCTTGCCGAAAAAGGATTTACCTTAGTGCCCCTGCAGGTTTATTTTAAGGACGGCAGGGCAAAAGTGGAGATTGGACTTGCGCGCGGTAAAAAGCTTTATGACAAGCGTCAGGATATTGCCAAAAAGGACCAGAGAAGGGAAGCAGAAAAAGAGTTTAAAGTGAAGAATCTTTATTGACGGCAGATTCCATTTTATCTATAATAGAGATAGAAAGATATTTCATAAGGGCTAGTCAAGGTTTCGACAGGGGTCTTGCAGCTGGAGAAGCTATCCGCAGGCGATGCGTCAAATCGCAACCTAAATATAAACGCTGAAGATAATAATCAGTTAGCATTTGCAGCGTAAGCTGTAAATGACGCCGCTTATGCGGCTTGTCCGCTCCATTGCACTCACACTTTGGAATCCGGGCATCGACGATGTGAGAAACGGCATACATTAAGCTTTGCGTGTATGGACGTATGATGAAGCTACCGAATATGGCAGGCTGTCAGTTTCCTGCCATAGGAGGGAACAGGTCAAATTCGGTTTGGCCAAAGATAACTGACTATGATAGTAGAAGGACAGGGAATGGGCTTTTGGACACGGGTTCGACTCCCG
>CAJTKU010000012.1 GCA_910577015.1 uncultured Lachnospiraceae bacterium
ATTGATAATCCCAAACTATCCTTTGAACCCCAACCCCCAATAATCGGGAATTATCCTTTATTTCGCTACATTCACAATCCGACTTGACGGATAACTTTTAATTATCCATACTATTTAACACACTTCACATTTTCTATTACTATTCTATTATACAATATTCTACAAAAATCTCCCTTTTCTTTCCATAACAAAAGTGGCACTTTACTTATCTATTGTAAGCGCTGAACAGGGTTTCAAATATCAATTTGCCGGAACTGTCTTTAGTTTTTTCTGTTTCTGCTGTTTTTTTCATTATTTGCCTTCTTTTCAGGTATGACATACCAAATAAAACAGCAAATTTCATCCTGTATTCCATGTCTTACCGTATGAAATTGTGATAGGAATATTGTATAAACCCATGAAATCGTTTAGAAAATTTGACAAAGATTGTCTGCATACAGAATGCACACCTAATAGAAATTCCTAAAATAGATTAAATAAGGCATTTTTTATGCCGTTTTATTTTCCAACTCTTCAATTCTTTATTCAAGCTAGTCTATCTTCTTTATTAATAATCCGATTGACCCTCGCTCAAGTTTACAGGCATTAATTTCATGCTGCATGGAATCTGAACGCTGCTCTATTTTATCAAAGCGGGCGTCTACTTTTTCAAATCTTTTATTCATACTTTTTTCCTCCTTTCCGTGTTTCTAATAATAGCAGAAGTTATGAGATTTTTAAGGGGGATATATACTGAAAACTTTTCTATAAATATCCCCCCGCCGCTTTGTTTCCGAACACACACAACTTACGCTTCCACAATCAAATACCTTCCGTCCCCAATCGGAAAGACTTCTGATGCTTCCAATATCTCCTCGGCATCCGCCCCTTCCGTATCGATGCCCTCTTCCTCAAAGTACTCCATGACTTCCTCTACCGAGTCCACCACAACCGCCATGCATTCCTCCAGAAAGTCCTCCGCTTCCTCCGGGCTGGAGGCAACCTCCCTCGGAAACAGCTGTAACTGGTTTTTCAGAAAACAATGCAAAACAGCGTCATCGTATTCCTGCATACAATACCCTCCTTTCTAAATTCCATAACATTACATGCACAATTTACAGATACGAAAGCAGCTGCAACGGATGCTCTATCACTGCATCCGCATGGTTTAGCAGCAATTCTTCTTTTTTCCGAAAGCCCCACAGCGCACCAATGGTGAAAGCCCCCGCACTTTTTCCTGTCTGCATGTCCGTTCCCGTATCCCCCAGATACAGGATATCCTCCGGAGTTAATCCGAATTTTTTCAGAATCAGGTATACCCCTTCGGGGCTTGGTTTTCTTGCAACTCCCGCTGTCTGTCCCTGCACGATATCAAACTCTTTTTCTCCGAAAACAGCTTTTATGACATCCTGCGTCCTGTCATCCGGCTTGTTGGAAAGCACCGCCGTTTTTATGCCCCTGTCCTTTAAAGCCGCAAGCAGCTCTTTTATGCCCTCATAAGGAACCACCTGATACATACAGTATTTTTCAAATATTCTCCGGTACTCTGCAAAAGCTTCCTCAAATAAAACATGTTCCTTATCCCCGCCTGCTTCCAAGCATCTTTCAATCAAAACCGGGGCGCCGTCCCCCACAAAATATTTATACTGCTCTTCTGTGTAGGGTCCAAAGCCGAACTTTGCCATGGCCTTGTCTGCACTGACCTTGATGGACATCAGGGAATCGGTCAGGGTTCCGTCCAAATCAAAAATAACCGCCTTTTTCATTTGCCAAAGCACTCCTTCATTTCCTGATACAGCCTGCCGATGGGAAGCCCCACCACATTGTTGTAATCCCCACGGATTTCCTTGATGAAAGCGGCGCATCTGCCCTGAATGCCGTATGCCCCCGCCTTATCCATACAATCCTTTGTCGCCACATAATTTTCTATTTCCGCCCTGTCCATGGGATAAAAAACCACCTCTGTCTTTTCAAAAAAGGTATGCGTCATATCCTTTCCTTCTTTCCGGTAACAGAATGTGACCCCGGTATAAACCTCATGCACATTTCCCGACAAGGCAGACAACATTTCACATGCCTCTTTCTCATCCTTTGGTTTTCCCAGTATCTTTCCCTGAAAAGCTACGACGGTGTCCGCCCCAATTACAAGCAGTCCATCCCTGTCTTCCCACTCTTTCTGCCAGACATCCCCCGCCTTTTGCCCGGACAGTTCACATACCACCGACGAGGGTTCGCTGCACTGTGCCTTTTCGTCACAAGCGCTGCAGCATATCTCAAATGTCAGCCCAATCTGTTCCATAAGCTCTTTTCGTCTGGGAGAAGCGCTTGCCAATACGATTTTATTCATGATGTGTTTCCGGAATGAATACCCTTGCATTGCCCGTTTCATTTACCTTTACTGCAAACTTCCTTGCTTCTTTGCAGAAAGCGGCCTGGGAGTCAAAGGATTCTTTTCCCCTCCTGTCTACTTTTTCATAACTGCCGTCCGGCTTGAGCAGATGCGCCTTCACGGTATCCCGAAGCTGGCTGTGCAGGATATGAAGGATTTCTTCTTTCAGTTCCTCCTTCTCCACGGGGAACAAAATCTCCACGCGCCGTTCCAGGTTTCTGGGCATCCAGTCTGCACTGGCGCAGTATATTTCCGGGCTTCCGCCGTTTGCAAAATAGAAAATCCTGCTGTGCTCCAGAAAATTGCCCACAATGGAGCGCACGGTGATATGTTCGCTGACGCCGGGGATTCCTACCTTCAGACAGCAGATTCCCCTGATGATTAACTCTATCGTTACCCCTGCCGCACTTGCCTCGTAAAGCGCTTCGATTATATCCGCGTCACACAGGGAATTCATTTTTGCGATAATATGCGCCGCCTTTCCCGAAAGCGCCGCTTCCTTTTCCCTGTTAATCAGGTACAAAAACTTATCCTTCAGCCAAAGAGGCGCAAGCGACAGCTTATTCCAGTGCAGCGGCTCCGAATACCCTGACAGCATATTGAACACTGCCGTAGCATCCTCCCCGATTTCTTCCGAGCAGGTAAGAAGCCCTATATCCGTATAAAGCTTTGCCGTGGCGTCGTTGTAATTGCCGGTGCCCAGATGCACATACCTCCTGATGCCGTCCTCTTCCCTTCTGACTACCAGCGTAATCTTGCTGTGCGTCTTTAATCCCACCAGCCCGTAAATCACATGGCAGCCTGCTTTTTCCAGCATTCTTGCCCATACAATATTATTTTCTTCGTCAAACCTAGCCTTTAATTCCACCAGCACCGAAACCTGCTTGCCGTTTTCCGCCGCCTGCGCCAGGGCCGCTATAATCGGTGAATTGCCGCTTACGCGGTACAGCGTCTGTTTGATTGCAAGCACATTTTTATCCCTTGCCGCCTGCCTGATAAAATCCACTACCGGCGTAAACGTCTGGTACGGATGGTGCAGCAGGATATCCCCGTTTCGGATGGACGCAAAGATATCTTCCCCGGCAGAAAGCTCCGGCACCGGCTGGGGAACATACTTTTCCGCTTTTAAGTCGTCAAAGCCTTCCAGCGCATACATTTTCATCAGAAATGTCAAATCCAGCGGCCCGTCAATGGTATAGACGCTCTCCTGCCCGATATCCAGTTCCCTTTTCAGGATGCGCAGAAGTCTCTTGTCTATGCCCGCTTCCACCTCCAGACGGATGGCCTCCCCCCACTGTCTCTTCTTCAACTGCTTTTCAATCTCTTTCAGCAAATCCGCCGCTTCATCCTCGTCAATCGTCAGGTCGGCATTGCGCATGATGCGGAACGGATGGATGCAGACAACGTCATAATTCAAAAACAGTTTGTCTATGTTCCGCTCTATAATCTCTTCCAACAGGATAACCTTCCTGACTTCCTTTTCCGTCGGTATCTCCACAATCCGGGGCAGTACGCTTGGCACCTGCACCGTGGCAAATTCCAGTTCCCTTCCGCCCTCCTTTTTCTTCATCAGCGCCCCGAGGTTTAAGGAGCGGTTCCTGATAAGCGGGAAGGGCCTGGAGGAATCCACCGCCATGGGCGTAAGCACGGGATAAATATTGTCCGCAAAATATTTGTCCAGATAAGCGCCTTCCTTTTCCGTCAGAAGTTCATGCTTCTTTATGACATGAAGGCCGTGTGTTTCCAACTGGGGAAGCAGGGAACGGTTATAGGTGGAATACTGCAAATCCACCAGACCGTGAATCTGTAAATCAAGCCCTGCAAGCTGCTCTTCGGGCGTCATGCCTGCAATGTCTTTTTTATCATATCCGGCGTTCACCATATCCTTAAGCGAGGCAACCCTTACCATAAAAAATTCGTCCAGATTGGAAGCCGTAATACTCAGAAACTTTAAGCGTTCAAACAAAGGAATATGCTTATCCCTGGCCTCCGACAATACCCTGTAATTAAACAATACCCAGCTCATTTCCCGATTGGAATAATATTCGGGATTCCTAAACTCCTTTTTTTTCTCTCCCATGTTCTTCCTTTCCGGCATAAAGCCTGATTTCCCGCAAAAATTTACGGGCGGTTCCTTTTCTGGATGATGACGGGACGTACATTGAATACTTCCTCAAAGAACTGCGCCCTGTCTTCAAACAGACCCTTCTCCAGCGTGATATCCGTCTTATTGTCCACCGTGAGTATCAGTTCCCTGTCTTTCACGGCAGCCTTTACATCCTTAAACTTCTGCTTATGGCTCCTGTCAAGGCCGTTGGCAATCCGCAGGATGGCAGTCAGCTTTGCCACCGTCAGATAAGCCTGCCTATCCAACGAAAGAGCGCTGTTTATGCCCTCATGGTAATCAAATTCTTCATGGTTGAACTTCACCACATTAGCAATGATTTCACGCTCTATATGGGAAATGCCGATTATCTCCGTCGCCATGATAATCTGGTAGGAGCACTCCCCAAGGTTTACAAGGCTGATATATTTGCCGCAGTCGTGTAAGATGGCGGCAAGCCTGAGGTAAAGCTTTTCCCTTTTCCCGAGCCCGTGCAGCTTTTTCGTGCTGTCAAAAATAGTCATGGTAAGGCTTTCCAGCGTTTCCGCCCGTTTCCTGCTGCCCATATAGCGTTTGCTGATGTTCAGGGCGCAGTCCAGGATATCCTTTTCAAAATCATGTTCGCTGATTTCCATGTTCTGCTGCTGTGCATATTCATAAGCAATACCGTCGCACAAGGTAACGCCGGGAGCCCAGATAAGTCCTGCCCCTGTCATGGCAAGAATCCTGTCGAGCAGCACAGCCGATATAAACATCAGGCTGGCATTTTCTTCGGAGATGCCGAAATGCAGGGCAATCTCGCCCCGGCTTTTCGTCCTCAGATAATCCATGAACTTACCGTACTGTTCGGCATTGGCATAACCGGCCTGCTCCCTGTTTTCCCTTTTTTCCTTGACCCATACGGAAAGATAGTCGTCCACCAGTATGACATTCCGGATTTCCTTGTCCTTTAAGTACAGCTTGTGCAGTACGGAAAGCTGTGCGTCGTCAATTTCGCTGAGCAACTCTTCAATCTGGGAATGCTTTGCATTGATTCTTCCCAGCCGCTCATGCAGGCGCAAAACGCCCAGCCGCAGGTTCTGGGTGGTAATCAGCGTTCCTTTTTCAAACAAAGAAACCTGAATGCTGCCGCCTCCGATATCCACAATCACCGTTCCTTTTTCCAGTATCCTGTCAAATTCCTCCCCCTTGGAGGCTATGGACTTGTAATCCAAAAAGCGCTGTTCCGAATTGCTCAGTACATTTATGGTAATCCCCGTCCTCTGGGCAATCTGGTCCAGTACAATACTGGTATTTTCCATTTCCCTGATGGCGCTCGTGCCATACGCCTTATAGGCGTCTACCTTATATGACTTCATAATGTCGGCATATTCCCTCAGTATCCGGCACAACTCATCCACTTTTTCATAGCTGAGTTTCCCCGTTGCATAGGTATCCGTCCCCAGTTCAATTTTGTGCCTGATGTGGTCTACTTCCCGCATCTTGTTTTTGCCTGAAAATTCCATTATTTTCATGGACAGTTCGTAGGAACCGACGTCTATTGCTGCAAATGTTTTCAAACCCGCACCTCCTGTATTAACGGCTAAGCAGATAATCGATAAACTGCTGGGCGCACCTTCCCGAAAGCCCGCCGTGATACAATTCCCATTTGTTGGCTTCCGCAAGCAGCCCGCTTTCCTCCATCGTAACACCGTGACGCTTTGCCAGCGTTTTTACTATCTCTTCAAACTGCTTCTTATCCGGCGCGCCAAAATAAATGGTAACGCCAAACCGGGAGACCAGCGACAGTTTTTCCGCCACGGTATCTCCTTTGTGCAAATCGTCCTCCCGCTCTTCCTTGTCGCTGAACTTTTCACGGACCAGATGCCTTCTGTTGGAAGTCGCATAAATCAGCACATTGTCGGGCTTCTTCTCCAATCCGCCCTCGATGACCGCTTTTAAATATTTATATTCAATCTCAAACTCTTCAAAACTCAAATCATCCATGTATATGATAAATTTGTAATTCCGGTTTTTAATCTGTGCGATGACATCATTCAAATCAATAAACTGATGCTTGTATATTTCGATAATACGCAGGCCCCTGTCATAATATTCATTGGCTATGCCTTTGATGCTGGAGGATTTGCCCGTACCCGCGTCCCCGAAGAGCAGGCAGTTGTTCGCCTTTTTTCCGCTTACAAAGGCTTCCGTATTGTCCACCAGTTTCTGCTTTGCTATCTCATATCCCACAAGGTCCGACAGCTTCACATGCGCTATATTTAATATCGGCTCGATACATGCCCCGTCTTCCTTGTGCACCACTCGAAAAGACTTATGGAGTCCGAATTTCCCCACGCCGTAATCCTTATAAAATTCCGTCAGCGTCGCTTTCATCTCTTCAGGCGTGTGGTCTTTCTGGAAGCGCGCCGCCAGCTCACAGATGCGGGCGCAGATACGCGTATTGTATACCTTGCTCTCCTCGCTGCTTGTCCGATAATCCAAAAGCATGGCATATTCCGGCACCGCAAGCATTTCCATAACCGGATGAAAATCAAAATCATAAAACTCTTTGAAAATCACAATGTCGTGCAGGGCCGCCTGATTGATGGTGCCCTCCACTTCTCCCCTGATTTCACAGGCCTTGCTGTAGCTGTTTTCATTGTTCACCAGCAGATTGGCAAGATAACAGTGCCAGAGATTGCCATAAAAACCATAGGTGCCAGCCATGTCAATCAGCCTGTGGATGCAGTCATAAAACAACACCCGCATCTCGCTCCTGCTGCTTTCCCCATCATTAAAATGCTCCATGAGAAATGCCATGTCGTACAACAGTTTCCCGTCTTCAAAATTGTTATATACAATCAGTTCCCGTTCCCTCATGCCTTCCGCCTTCCTTTATCCTCTCAATAGTTGCCCAGTATCTTCATGCCCCGGGCTTCATCCCGCAGTCCCCTGAGCGCATTTTTGACGGCGCTGTCCGAAAGATTGCCCTCAAAATCCACAAAAAAACGGTATTCCCAGTTTCTGTCCTCTATGGGACGGCTCTCTATTTTCGTCATGTTTAAGTTGTTGTATATAAAATGGGAGAGCATATGGTAAAGGGAACCGCTCTTATGCGGCACTTCAAAACAGATGCTGATTTTGGAAGCGTCCTTTTTAAATATTTTCTGGTTGGTGACTATGATAAAACGCGTGGAGTTGGTGTCGGACTGGTTAATTCCCTTCTCCAGAACCTCCAGGCCGTAAATCCCCGCCGCATGCTCCCCGGCAATGGCGGCCTGACAGGCATCCTTTTCCTCCGCTACCTTCTTTGCCGCAAAAGCATTGTTTTTCATGCTGATTTGCTGCCAGTCGTAATTTTGCAGGTAACGGGCGCACTGCATCAGGGACTGGGGGTGGGAATACACCCTCTTGATATCTTCCTTCCTGCTCCCCGGCGCTGCCAGAAGGCAATGCTCAATCCTGATAATCTGTTCCCCCACAATATAATTTTCAAATTCCACCAGCAGGTCATAGATTTCACTGACAATGCCTGCCGTGGAGTTCTCTATGGGAAGCACCGCATAATCGGCGCTGCCTTCCTCAATGGCGCTCATGGCGTCCTTAAAGGTTTCCACATGGAAATTACTGATATCCTTTCCGAAAAAGCTGTGCATGGCAGCCTGGGAGTAAGAGCCCTCGCTTCCCTGATACACGACCCTTGCTTTTTTCGTTTCCAGCCCGTCGACGCCGATAAACGGCAGTTTTCCCATCACGCCGCTTTCGGCAAGCATACCGTACTGCATCTTACGGCTCACGGACATAATCTGCTCAAACAACTCCTCCACGCCGCGGCTGTTAAAACTGCCGTGCGCCAAAGACCTTACCTTCTCCAGCTTTTCCGTTTCCCGCTGTCTGTCAAACACCTTTTTGCCGGTCTCTATTTTGTACTGCGCAACGCTCTTGCAGACTTCCATCCTCTGTTCATACAAGCTTACGATTTGCGCGTCTATTTCGTCAATTTCTTCCCGCAGCCTTCCCAAGTCCATCCTTTTTTTCTCCTCTGCACAGGCTATTATTTTACATTTTATCTTATACCAAATGGCTCTTGATAGCAAGTAAAATAGCGACTATAATATATAATAATATTACAGTTCAGCCAGCCGATGCGGGCTGCGCTCTATAAAACATACAGAAAGGGTTTCCCATGAAAAAAAGAGCAAAAACGATTATCGTCATAATATCCCTGCTTTTATTGTTTGCCCTCCTAATCGTCATATCCGTACTGTCCAAAAGAATCGCGCCTATACCGGAGGGCACGGTGGGCAACACTGCAGGCAATGTAAATAACGGGGGGTATTTTTGTGAATATGACGGCGTTGTCTACTTTTCCAACCCGTACGACGGCGGCTCGCTCTATTCCATGTCGCCCGATGAAACCAATTTAAAGAAGCTGATTTCAGCCAAAGTGTCCAATATCAATGCCGGCGGACGTTATCTTTTTTACTATCAGGCAGAAACCTCCGGCTCCGGCGGCCTTGGTTATGTGCTCAGTTCACGAGGCCTTTACCGTTCCTCATTAAAAGGCAAAAAAATTGCCTGCCTTTCCAGGGATTTTCTTTTTAACCTGCAGCTTTCCGGCAATTATCTATATTATCTGTCCAGCGATGATAAGAGCCCTGCCTTTTTTAAACATGCGATAGATGACAGTGAAAGGGAAATACTGGCAAAAACCGGCTGGAATTTTGCCTGTGCGCTGCCTGACGGCTCCATTTATTACAACGGCACCGAAACCAACCATTATCTTTACCGCTACGATACCCGGACCGGTTCCTCTTCCGTGGTGTGGGAGGGCAACCTGTGCTACCCCGTATATGATAACGGTTACATATACTATCTGGACGCCTCTTCGGACTACGCCCTGTGCCGTTATTCTTTAAACGATGATGTGGTGGAGATTCTGACCCATGACCGGGTTGACTGCTTCAACCTTGCAGGCGGATACCTGTACTACCAGAAAAACTCCGTAACGGAGCCTGCTTTAAAGAGAATGACCTTAGACGGCAAAAACGTGGAAATTGTTGCGGAAGGCAATTATACCCATATCAACGTAACCTCCCGGTATGTGTACTTTTCCGCGTTTGAAAACGAAGTGCCCCTCTACCGCACCCCGGTAAGCGGACCCGTTCAGGTCAGCGCTTTCCAGGCCGCAGCCGACGCAGCGGCGCGGCAGGCGGCAAAATAAGCTGGGCATCACATTTATATCACCTGTTTCCTGCTCCACCTGCCCGTCCTGTACCAGATAAAGGACAGGAGGAAATTGACGCTCCAGCCTAAAGGCACCGCCCACCACACGGCCTGCACGCCAAACACAGGAGCCATAAGGTTTGCAAATAAAACCCTTATGGCAAGATTGACAAGATTTGCCGCCATGTAGACGCCTACATCCCCGGCTCCCCTGAGCACGCCGTCCGTCGACGCCTTGCAGCCTATCAGGGCAAAGAACCAGCCGATAAACATCAGATAGCCATTCCCCGTTTCATAAGCCCTGACGCCGCCCTCTCCTTTCAGGAAAGCCTGCATGATGGGTCCATGGAACAGCTCCAGCGCAACACATATGATTATTGCAAAAACCGCTACCATGATTAATCCTGCATGGTAGCCTTTTTTTACCCTTTCTATCTGCTTTGCGCCCAGATTCTGCGCCGTAAAGGTGGAAACCGCATTGCCCGTCGCTATCATCGGCACAATACAAATGGATTCAATCCGCATACCGGCAGAATACCCTGCCAGAACGGAAGAGCCAAATCCGTTTACCACCGACTGTACCAGAAGCATCCCAATGCTGACAATGGACTGCTGTATAATGGAGGGGATTGCAATTTTCGTTCCCCGCAAAAGCATATCCGCATCAAACAGCTTTGCCCCGGGGCCGTCCTTTGTCCCATAATTTTTTAACATGACAATTAAAATGCCAAAAGATATCAGGGCGGAAATCCCCTGCGCTATCACCGTTGCAATTGCCACGCCGGCTACGCCCAGCGAAAGCGCCTTTACCATATACAAATCCAGCGCCACGTTGAACAGGGAAGAAAAAATCAACAGGTAGAGCGGAATCCGTGATTTTCCCAGCGCATTGAACATGGCTGACAAAATATTATACATAAACAGAAACGGCAGTCCGCCAAAATATATTTTCAGGTAAAGCACGGCGTCATCCAGAATATTGTCCGGCGTTTTAAGCGCCGTCAGGATTTGCCTGTTACAAACAAAACCGCCTGCGGCAAGAAGCACGCTTAATGCCAGAAACGTAATCAGCGCCGTGTAAATGCTGGTCTTCATCCTGCCGTGTTCATTTGCCCCCAGATACTGGCTTGTAATCACGGATGCGCCGATGCCGCCCCCGATGGCTATCATGATAAATACCGTCGTCAGCGAGTAGGACGCACCCACCGCAGCCAGGGCGTCCTCTCCCACATACCGCCCCACTATCATGGAATCCGCCATATTATAAAACTGCTGGAACAGATTGCCGAGTATCATGGGCAATGCAAAGAAAAATAATGTTTTACCGGGATGCCCCGTCAGCATATCCGGCTTTCCCGTAGTTTTCTTTGGGGCTTTCATTTCTGCGTTTTCCGTCATAATCTCCTATAGCGCCTTTCATAACACAAAATGTTATCTGTCTATCCTTTCTGCAAATTCTTCAAAAGAATCATACCTCTTTATTATACCACCGCCGTGGGTAATAAAATTCACAAAATCATCCTCGGCTGCTTTTACATCCTTCTGTAATCTTTTTAAATCCCTATAGTCAAATGCCCCAAACAAATCGTATCGACCTGCACCAAGCCCTTCATGCGCATAATCCAAATCATTCTGAAGACAGACTGATGATAAATACGCCAGAATATAATCCCCGTTTTCACAACATACGTCTATTTTATTAAAGGTAGAGCTTATTTCCTCGTATAATCCAGAAAGCGCTGCAAAGTCGGCCTGCAAAGGGGCTTCATGCCTCTCCTCTTCTTCTGTTTTTCCATCCGGAACCTTCATATCCATATGCTGGCATACCATGCGGAGCAGCTCACTGCAATGCATCAGAATATCTTCTTTTGATTCCGCCTGAATCACACGCAGGTATTCTTCGCAGATTTGTTCGGGAACGCCCGGTATATTCCGCAAATCAGAAAATTGCCTTTTCAGACCAAAGTGATAATAGGTATGATGATAAAATGCCACCGCGTCCGCCAGGGACATAATACTGTACCCGGCATTTTTACGGATTTGTGCCAAAGTACCGCCACAAAGCGCACGTTGATACGATTCATATGCGTGATTGACTTTTTCCGCAGCCGCGGCATAAGAAATCCGACCATCTTCCAGATTATTTCTCAACTTATCCTGAAGTTTACCAAATCTGCAAAGGTCATCTTCCGAATGGTAATATATTACTTTTGCATCGCCGATAAGGGGAAGCAGAACTTCTTTTAAATCCGCTATGTCTTCAGCCCGCTCCCATGTTATCGGAAAAATATCATAACCGATACCCTTAATAATGAAATCCTTTGCAAACTGATATGCACGCTCGGTTTTGGGAATAAAATAACAGTCTAAATCTGATTTGGCATTTGCGGTTTTATTGATATAAGAGCCATATAATACTACAACGCTGATATCTCCCGCATACTCTTTTTCAGCTTTTTCCTTTATCCAGTCCGCCAGTTTTTCATTTACAGACTTTTCCATAAATATTCCTCCTCTTGAAAAAGCAGACACCGGTTTTCCCAAATCGTACTGTTCATTGGGACATATATCCTGTCCATCAGGCCATACTTTCCTTATATCTTAATAATCAATTTTATATAGAATATCATAAAATCTTTCACAAATAAATAGAAACAGTGCAAAACTATTTGTATGACTCCCTATTGACAATCAATTTAAAATATGGTTATATATACGTATGAACAGTTATTCATATATTCATAAATATTGTTTAATAACTTTAACATCTTAGTTTTATGAAAGAAAGGATTCCCGATATGAGCCATAACCATCATGAAACAGACGAAATAAAAGATTATTGTAAACACGAACACCACGGGCATGAAGAGCACTGTGAACACGAACACCATCACCACGAACATGGGGAAGGCTGCTGCTGCGGGCATGAACAGGAAGAGGCGGCCTGCGGCTCCCACGAAAATGCCACTCCCGCGCCTGACACCAAAGCGCCTGTCTGCACCTACCTTGTAAACAATCTGGACTGCGCCAACTGCGCCGCCAAAATAGAGCGTAAAATACAGGCGCTTCCGGGAGTGGAGTATGCTTCCCTCACCTTTGCCACAAAACAGCTTCGGGTTGCCGCCAAAAATCAGGAGGCCCTGCTTCCCCTGATGCAGAAAGCATGCAGTTCGGTTGAACCCGATGTTACCATTACAAAAAGAGAGGAAAAGGATGACGGTAAAGATGAGGCAGCGGAAATCAAAAAAGACGGCATCTGCATTCTTGCCGGCGCCGCCCTGTTTTTGGCGGCAATATTGACGGATTCCTATTTTCCCATTGCCTCCATTGCCCTTTTCGTGGCCGCTTATCTGGTTCTCGGACTTGAAATTGTGGTAACGGCGTTAAAAAATCTTTTTAAAGGAAACGTCTTTGATGAAAACTTTCTGATGAGCATTGCCACCATAGGCGCTTTTGCCATTCATGAGTACCCGGAAGCCGTAGGCGTCATGCTTTTTTACAGGATTGGGGAATGGTTTGAACACAAAGCGGTTGCCAAAAGCCGCAGCCAGATTATGGAAGCCCTTGACTTACGGCCTGAAACAGTGAATCTGATACAGAATGGCGATGTTAAAGTCATTCCGGCCGCTGACGCAAGGCCCGGGGACATTGTTCTGGTACGCCCCGGGGACAGGATTCCTTTGGATGGCATTATCGTGGAAGGAAGCAGCCGCCTGGACACCTCGCCTGTGACAGGCGAACCCGTACCTAGAAACATTGCCCCGGGAAGCAGCGTTTTGTCCGGCTGCGTCAACACATCGGGCGCTCTAAAACTAAAGGTAGAAAAGCCTTTATCCGAATCAATGGTAACCCGCATTCTGGATGCAGTGGAAAATGCCGCGGCCGGCAAACCGAAAATGGACCGCTTTATCACCCGGTTTTCCAGAATATACACTCCCGTTGTAGTGGCCCTTTCGCTTTGCACGGCAGTTATTCCTTCCCTTGTCACAGGCGACTGGGCAAAGTGGGTTTATACAGCGCTTACCTTTTTGGTTATCAGTTGTCCCTGCGCCCTTGTATTAAGCGTTCCCCTTGCCTTTTTCTCGGGAATCGGCACAGGCTCCCGACAGGGTATTTTATTTAAAGGCGGACTTTCCCTTGAGGCGTTAAAAAATGTCAAAGCCATTGTTATGGACAAAACAGGGACTATCACGAAAGGCAATTTCATTGTTCAGAAAATCATACCTGCAGGACAAATAACAGAGCAGGAACTGCTCTCCCTTGCGGCTTCCTGTGAGGCTGCTTCCACGCACCCCATCGCCTTAAGCATACTGGAAGCAGCTTCCGAAAAAGGAATTACCGTTGAAAAAAGCGCCTCTGTCACGGAACTGTCGGGGCGCGGCATTCAGATGCAGACTGCGGACGGCATGGCGCTTTGCGGCAGCCGGAAACTGCTGGAGGAACAGGGCGTAGATACCTCCGCCTACTCGCCTTCCCATTACGGAACGGAGGTCCTGCTTGCAAGAGACGGCTCCTTTATCGGCTCTCTTGTCATTGCGGATACCATAAAAGAAGATGCCGCCTATGCGGTACAGACATTAAAAAAAGCAGGGCTTGTCACAGCCATGCTGACGGGAGACGCGCCTGAAAGCGCTGACGGTATTGCAAAAGAAACAGGAATTGATGAAGTCCATGCAAGGCTCCTTCCCGAAAACAAAGTACAAAAACTTTCGGAAATCAGAAAAGCGCACGGCGCCGTAATGTTCGTCGGCGACGGCATCAACGACGCGCCCGTCCTTGCAGGCGCAGATGTGGGCGCTGCCATGGGAAGCGGTGCGGATGCCGCCATTGAAGCTGCCGATGTAGTGTTTTTAAATTCCGGCATGAAAGCCATACCGGCTTCCATACAGATTGCACGCACTACGGGCCGCATTTCCAGACAGAATGTCGTCTTTGCCCTTGCCGTCAAGGCGCTTGTTATGGTACTCGGACTTTTGGGCATTGCCTCCATGTGGCTTGCCGTATTTGCCGATACGGGCGTTGCCATGCTTTGCATCTTAAATTCCGTCAGGATATTATACAAGAAAACCGTTTAAATCAAGTATCCCCTGCTTCCGGTGTTTTTTTCTGCACAATGGCCTTACCGCGCCATTTGCCGCTCCGCCACCTGCCCATTACAATCAGCCCGCGGATGCATTCATCGGAAGCAGTGCCGATATAGACGCCCGCCACTCCCAATCCGGCCAGAATGCCCATGCCGTAACCGGCCGTAACGCCTATACCCCACATGGTACACAACCCCACCAGCAGGGGAAATACATAATCCCCCGACGCCTTCAGGCTGCATACAAAGGTCATATTCATGCATCGTCCGACCTCAAGCACAATATCCACCAGCATGACCCAGAAGGCAAGCTGGATAATCCTTTCATTGCTTGTGAAAAGCCTGAGCGTATAGGGGCATAATATCCAGTTTACGGTGGAAAGCCCTATGGTAATGGGCAGGGACAGCCTGATGGATGACCATACCCGCCTGTAAGCGCCGTCCTCATTCCCCGCGCCGACAAGATGTCCCGTGATAATCTGTGTGGACATTGCCACGGAATTGGAAAAAACATTTGCAAAGGAAATCAGCGACTGGCAATAAACCCTTGCATTGACCGCATCGTTGCCCATACTGTTGACAAAAGAAAGCAGCACAAGCTGGTATAAATTATAGGACATGCTCTCCCCGGCGGACGGCAGCCCGATTTTCACCATCTGCAATAACAGTTTGCCGGGAAACGGGCGCAAAAGCTTTAGGGAAAAACGCCCGATACCGTATTTGTAAAACACAATGATTGCAACTGCAAGCGCAATGACCCTTGCCGCCACAGTGGAGAGCGCAACGCCCCTCACTCCCAGATTCAAATATTCTAGCGGCCCGTACAGGAAAAGGTAATTGCCTATTATATTTACCACATTGACTATCAAAGATATGTACATTCCGACTTTTGTATACCCATTGCAGCGCAGTATCTGGTTCATGACGCTGAAACATGCCTGCAAAAACAAAAAGCCGCCCACAAGGTCTATGTATGCAAGCGCATCCGGCATCATCTCCCCGGACACCCTTAAAAGCCCCATGCAGGGCTTCTTTACAAGCACCAAAAGTGTGCTGAGGGCAAGCCCAAAAACAAGGTTCACCATCAGCACCAGCGTATAAATCTTATTCATTTCTTCGTAGCGTTTCGCCCCCAGATACTGGGCTACCACGACAGATGTGGCCGTGGCGATAATACCAAACATCAGAATCAGAAGATTCATAACCTGATTGGCGTTGCCGACTGCCCCCACCGCGTTTTCGGAATAATGGCTCAACATCAAGGTATCCACATTATTTAACAGGATACTCAGAAACATTTCCAAAAACATCGGACCTGCAAGAAACAGCAATGGGGTCTTTTCTGTAATTTCTTTTGTCTGTTTTATTTTCATTCTTCTATATGGTCCATTCCCTGACTCAAAATAGTCACAATATGGCTGTCTGCAAGGGAGTAGAAAATAGTTTTTCCATCCCTTCTGTTTTTCACCAAATCCATCTGTTTTAAAACCCTGAGCTGATGGGAAATTGCCGACTGTGACATGGAAAGCAGCGTGGCAATATCCTGCACACACATTTCCGAACACTTTAATACACACAATATCTTCAGCCTTGTGGGGTCCCCAAACACCTTAAAGAAGTCCGCCAAATCCTGTATCTCCTCCTCAGGAGGCATGGAATCAGACACTTCTTTCTGTATCCGGGAGTCCACATGGATAAAACCGTTCTCCTGCTGCTCCATATCAACCTATCCTTTATTAATCCCTCAAAATGCTGACAAACTTCACCGGTGTACGATACCTGTAATTGGAAATCTTAATGCCTGTCGTCGGGCTGCTGGCATGAATCACCTTTCCACCGCCAATGTAAAGCGCCACATGGTTAATGGTTCCTGAACTGTTGGCATAGAAAACCAAATCTCCCGGCTGCAGCTCCGATGCGGTAATCTTCGTGCCTTCCCCTGCCTGTGCCCTTGAAGAGTGAGAAAGGGAAATGCCGAAGTTTTTATACACCGCCAGAACAAATCCGGAACAATCCGCACCTTTCGTCAGACTGGTGCCGCCCCATACATAAGGATTACCCAAAAACTGTTTTGCATATTCCACAATATCTACACGTAAATCAGAAACACCCTGCCCGTAAAGCAATTCGCTCATGGTAATGGCTGTATCCAGCTTGTCCTCCACAGTCACGTATTCAGCTGAAACATAGGCTTCATCACCGTCGATGGATACCTTTACCCATTCGCCCAGCACTTCCACCACTTCCAGTTCTTCACCAAGAGGTACTTTTGTCAGCACCGCACCGTCCATACTCGCTTCGTCGCG
Source organism: uncultured Lachnospiraceae bacterium (assembly GCA_910577015.1). GTDB lineage: Bacteria > Bacillota > Clostridia > Lachnospirales > Lachnospiraceae > Acetatifactor. The sequence goes on from CAJTKU010000012.1 coordinate 17,070, forward strand.
CACTTTTAACGCATCCGCATTGACAACAGCCACCGTCCTGATAAGCTCCAGGGCGCGCATCTTTGCATCGGCGCCTGTATAAAGGAAATCCAGACTCACATATCCTTCCACTTCACCGGAAGTAATCTTTGCCCATCCATCCTCCGTTGTTTCCAATATTTCACAGGCAGAGCCCTTCGGCATTTTGCCCACCAGTTTTCCGTCCGTTCCGGGTGTCTGCCTGACATTGAGGTTACCGCTCTCCACATTGGCAACTCCCAGATTGGTATAGCCTGCAAACGCGCTAATCGATGCTTCCGCTGCCGCCAGACACTCCTGCTCATCCATCGCCATGTTCATCAGCGCTCCCATTCCTGCATTGGGTGCAACATCCTTCATGGCAAATTCCGCGGCATGTGCTTCCATGGACGCATTCATCCCAATGGAGCCTGCAAGCAGCACGCCTGCCATACACATACCCATAACGCGCACAACTTTTCTATTTTTATTCATGTATATTCCTTTCCTTCATCCACTGTATGTAAACGGATAGACCATTTGTATTTATTACAAAATTGTTACAAATTTATTATAGTCACATCCTATTCATTTGTCAAATTAATTTTTGAAATTTCTCCATATGGCATGGCAGCCGCACCAGTGTACATTTGTTCCAACAGGACACGCTCTCGCTCGAATAAAAACACAGCGGCACGTAGGATGCTAAAATACAGCATCCAAATGCCGGTGTTTTTACACGGTCCTTTATGGAATCAAATGCACGCCGGGACTGCTGCCATGCCATATGGAGAAACCGAGCTGCTACCGTCGGTAGGACTCACCTGCCGTAATATCGGACTGTACTTGTGATTTTAATGCAGTCAAATCTGCAAACTTCTGCTCCGGGCGTTTAAATTCGTAGAGGCTGACTGCGATTTCTTTTCCGTAGGCGTCTCCTGTGTAGTCATACAGGTAGGTCTCCACGCCCAACGCCTTTTCGTTTTCCCGAATGGTAGGCTTATAGCCCACGTTGCTGATTCCTTTGTAATATTTTCCTTCCATCTGCACGCCGGAATAGTAAACCCCGCATGGGGGAAGAAGTTTGTCTTCGCTTGGTATCAGGTTCACGGTGGGCATTCCCAGCGTTCTGCCGATACGGTTGCCGTGAAGAACCATGCCTTCCACGATGTAAGGCATTCCCAAGAGTTCTTCCGCCAATACCATATTTCCCTGTTCCACGGCTTCCCTTACAAGGGTGGAGCTGATTTCCCTGCCGTTTCGGGTCACCTTGTCAATGATGCGTACTTTTATGCCGCACTCCGGCGCCATGCTTTCCAACAGCGCGGCATTGCCTGCCCCGCCTGCGCCAAAGGATAAATCCACTCCCGCTGCCACGAACCCTGCGTTCATTCTGTTACAAAGGATTTCTGTAACAAATGCCTGCGGGGGCGTTGCCGCTGTCCTGGCGTTTAAGGGGTATTCAATCAGGATGTCCACTCCCATAAAAGAAAAAATGTTTCTTTTCTCTTCTTTTGTTGTCAGTGCTTTTTCATTTGTCTTTCCAAAAAATGCAGTCGGAGGCGGGTCAAAGGTAAACACACAGGCTTTTTTCCCATTCTGCTTTTCGTCCAAAATCTCCTGCAAAAGCCTTCTGTGCCCTATATGGACGCCGTCAAATTTTCCGATTGCGGCTGCTGTTTCTTCTCTTATATAGAAATCCGTGGTGCCGGTAATAATTTCCATCTGTTCCTTCTCCTGCCGCATAAGCAGCGTCTTATGATTCCAAAAACATCTTTACGGGACAAAACCTGCCCCCAGCTTTCTCAAACCGGTATATGCCGAAAAAACGGCCCTCCCGGTTATATACCTTTACTTCTTCCCCATCCCCGAAAAGACACCTCTCCATTATATGGCTTAACGGAAAGCAATTTCCGTTTTGCACCGGTTTGATGAATGGCGCAGGCACATGCACGGCAGACAGTTCTTCAAACATTTCATCCACCGGAATCAGAACGTCTGCAATCTTTTCCTCATCCCGAAGCCTTTCCAAATCGGAAAGGGTGATAGCCGAATCCAGCAGGAAACGTCCGGATTTTGTCCTTTGCAGGGATGCCATGGCGCCCCCGCATCCCAGCATTTTCCCGATATCGTGGCAGAGTGTCCTGATATATGTGCCTTTGGAGCAGGATACGCGAAGCGTAATGTCCGGTATCTGCATGTCTAGGATTTCTATCTCATGAATCACCACATTGCGGGGCGCGCGTTCCACCTCCCGCCCCTGCCTTGCAAGCTCGTAGAGCCTTTTGCCGTTTACTTTCAGTGCGGAATACATGGGGGGAACCTGCGCGTATTCTCCCAGAAAAGAACGGACTGCCTCCTCAATTTCTGCAGGTCCTGCATCCACCTTGCGTCGGGCAAGGACGGTTCCCGACATATCTTGGGTATCCGTTTCCACTCCCAGACGCATGACGGCCCTGTATTCCTTATCCCTGTCCGTCAACAGAGCGCAAAGCTTGGTTGCACTGCCTAGACATACAGGAAGTACCCCGACCGCGTCAGGGTCCAGGGTACCTGTATGTCCAATCTTTTTCTGCTTCAATATGCCTCTCATCTTAGCCACCACGTCATGGGAGGTAAATCCTTTTTCTTTGTATATATTTATGACTCCATTGTACATTTTTCGTTTTCCTTAAATTCTGCCTCAATATGTAGGGAAAGATTGTTAATCACATCATGGACGGTGCCCTTCATGGTACAGCCTGCAGCCCGTACATGGCCCCCTCCTCCAAAGAAGGAAGCAACCCTGGCTACATTGACACATTCATTGGAACGCATACTTACCTTATACTCCAGCAGATTTGTCTCATACAAAAATATCGCGCAGTCCACGCCCTTGATATTCCTGAGCTGGTTGACAATGCCGTCCAAATCGGAAGGCGCTACATGATAAAACTCCATCATCTTTTTGCTGACGCAGCTCACAATACACCTGCCCTCCATGAAACGGATGCTCTCCATCAATGCCCTTCCCAGAATCTGGTTTTGCAGATATGTCTTCTGATAAAAACTTTCCTCTATGATTTTGGAAAAAGGAAACCCGAATCCAATCAGCCTGGCCGCTATCTGTAATGCCCTCGGTGTCGTGTTGGAATACTGGAACACGCCCGTATCGTGAATCATTGCCGTATAAAGGGCCACCGCAATATCCTCATCCAGATTTTCTTCCTCGAAAAGACCGAACAAAACCTCCGCCGTGGAACCCGCCTCAGGTTCCACCACGTTGATGTTCCCGCAGCCGTTCTGATTGCTGATATGGTGGTCTATATTAATTTTTTTTGCTGCTGCCGCAAAAAAGGGTTCCGCCTTTCCCAGCCTATCGCTCCCTGTATCCAGCGCAAAAAACACATCAAACGTTTCGTCGCTGGCATACTCTGAATCGATATCCTTCAGGTACTTTAAATGCCCCATGGAATCCGGGGGTGTTTCCAAAAACAATTTTACTTCTGCCTGCGGAAGCATTTTTTTCAGGTAAAGGTACAGTGCCATACAGGAACCCACGGCATCCCCGTCGGGTCTGATATGCGCACTGATACCGATTCTCTTTGCATCACTGCATTCTTTTAACAGATTCATGTTTCCTCTTTTCTGTCCGGCATTTCCTGCAGCACTTCATCAATCTTTTTGGACATGTTTACCCCGTACTCGATGGACTGGTCCATGATAAAAGTGATTTCCGGCGTGTTCCTGAGATTAATGGTTTTTGCCAGCCGGTTCTTGATATATCCTTCGGCGCTCTTTAAGCCCTTGTGGGTATCTTCCCTCGCCTTCTCATCGCCAAACACACTAATCCATGCCTTGCAAGTCTTCAAATCCGGCGCAACCTCCACGGCCACCACACTGGTAAGCGGGCTGATACGCGGGTCCTTGATTTCACCGCGTATAATCTCCGCCAGCACACGCTGCACCTCCCCGTTTATACGGGTACTCTTTATACTGTTCTTTCTCATTCTTCCTCACATTCTGATACATTGACATTTTCCCGGAAGTTACCTTGGTACCTCTACCATCACATAAGCCTCCACGATATCCAGCTCCTGCATCTGGTCAAAGCCCGCAAATACAAGACCGCATTCAAAACCGGCTTTTACTTCCTTTACATCGTCTTTAAATCTCTTTAAGGATGCCAGCTCGCCTTCAAAAATCTGCTCTCCGGCACGGCTGATGCGCACTTTGCAGCCCCTCTGGAAAATACCGTCCAATACATAGGAACCGGCGATATTTCCGACAGCGGAAGCTTTAAACAGCTGACGAACCTCTGCATGGCCGATAACCTTTTCTTCAAATACAGGGTCAAGCATTCCCTTCATTGCGGCTTCCACATCCTCAATGGCCTGATAAATTACCTTGTACAGACGTACATCCACGCCTTCCCTTTCCACTACGGCTTTTGCCGTGGCATCCAGGCGTACGTTGAAACCAATGATGATGGCGGAAGACGCGCTTGCCAGCATAACGTCAGATTCGTTGATGGCGCCCACGCCTCCATGGATGCACTTGACAACCACTTCTTCGTTGGAAAGCTTTAACAGGCTCTGCTTCACCGCTTCCACACTGCCCTGTACATCTGCCTTTACAATCAGGTTCAGTTCTTTCAGGCTGCCTTCCTTAATCTGAGAGAACAAATCATCCAATGACATCTTGCTCTTTGTCTCTTCCAGCATCTTTTCCTTGTTCTGTGCCAGATACGTTTCGGCGAAGGATTTGGCTGTTTTATCGCTTTCATGGGCGATAAAGACTTCTCCTGCGCTCGGCACATCGCTCAGTCCCAATATCTCCACAGGTGTGGAAGGACCGGCTTCTTTGACCCTTCTTCCCTTGTCGTCTATCATGGCCCTGACTTTGCCGTGGCTTGCGCCTGCTGAAATGAAATCCCCCACGTGCAGGGTTCCCTTCTGTACCAGCACTGTAGCCACAGGACCGCGTCCTTTATCCAGCTCTGCCTCTATGACCAGACCTCTTGCCTGTCTGTTGGGATTGGCTTTTAACTCCAGGATATCCGCCGTCAGAAGAATGGTTTCCAGAAGGTTTTCAATACCTTCTCCCGATTTTGCGGATACCGGCACAAATTCCGTGGTTCCGCCCCAGTCTACGGAAATCAGTTCATACTCCGTCAATTCCTGTTTCACACGGTCCACATTGGCATTCGGCTTATCAATTTTATTGACCGCCACAATTATTTCAATGCCTGCCGCCTTGGCATGGTTAATCGCTTCCACTGTCTGGGGCATAACGCCGTCGTCCGCCGCCACTACCAGAATGGCAATATCCGTCGCATTGGCGCCGCGCATACGCATGGCGGTAAAAGCTTCATGTCCCGGCGTATCCAGAAAAGTAATCTTCCTGTCGTTGATAGAAACAGTATACGCACCTATGTGCTGTGTAATACCCCCTGCTTCCTTATCTGTCACATTCGTCTTGCGGATTGCGTCAAGCAGGGAAGTTTTACCGTGGTCGACATGTCCCATGACGCAGATAACAGGCGGGCGCGTTACTTTTTCTTCTTCCTGCTCCTCTTCTTCCTTCAAAAGCTCCTCGATGACATCCACCTTGACCTCTTTTTCACAGAGAATGTCATATTCCATGGCAATATTTTCTGCTTCCTCATAGGAAATTTCCTGATTCAGCGTCACAATCTTGCCTTCCAGAAACAGCTTTTTGATGATGGCGGAAGACTGAATCTTCATTTTTTCCGCCAGTTCTTTAATCGTAATGGACTCCGGAAGCACAATTACTTTGATAACTTCCTCTGCCACTTCTTCTTTCTTCTTTTCGGGCTTTATGAATCTGCCGGGTTTGTTCTTTACCTGTGCGTCCTCTTCTTCATAGATAAAGTCCTTGCGTGAACGTTTATCCTTTTCCTGGCTGATGCGGCGCTTTTCCTCATCCCTATGCTTTTCGGCGTCCTTGATTGGAGTTTCTGCCATAAAGCCTTTGCCTTGAGACGGCTTTCTGAAGTTATCTCTCTGCCCTCCATTGCCTCTGCCGTCGCGGCCGCTATTGCCATAATTCCTTTCACCGCCTGCAGAAGCGCCATTGCCGCGGAAACCGCCCTGATTGCCGTAAGAACCCGTGCGGCCTGCGCCATCCGTCCTTCTGTCCTGCCGCTGTCCCTGCGGTCTTTCACCCCTGTTGTCCCTGTTTCCATAAGAAGGTTTCTCGCCTCCTGTCCTGTTTTGCCTGTATCCCTGAGTGGTCTGTCCGGTTCTGCCCTGGCCTTGCTGGAAAGGTCTGCCCTGGCCGGAACCCTGATTGCCCTGCGTTCTGTCCTGACTGCGCTGTCCGTTCTGGTTTCCGGTCCTGTCCTGACTGCGCTGCACTCCGTTCTGGCTTCCCTGTATCCTGTCCTGACCCTGCGGTCTGTTTTCATTCCTTACCTGCATCTCCGGCGTCTGCATGGTCCTATCTGCCTGTTTTACGGGCTGAACGGATTCTGCCGCGCCTTCCCCTGCGCCCGCTTTCGCCTGCTGGTTCTTCTGCGGCTGTGGCGGAGGCACCATCTGTACACGCGGTGTGGGAGACGGGGGCGTCAGCGGTTTAATCGGTCTCACCGGAGCCGGCTGCCCCGGCCTGACATTCTGTGCCGGCCTTGCATTGGGCGCCGGTCTTCCCCCTGCATTGCCTAAATTGTTCCTTCCCTGATTATTTCCCTGCGGCCTGTTTGGCTGTTTGCCGGGAACACGGGAATTCTGGGGATTGCTGACCACAATAATTTTCTTTTTCTTTTTGGGCGCTTCCTGTGCTTCCTGCGCATCCTGTACATTCCGGGGCGGTGCCGCCTCTTGCCCGGCTGTCTTTTCCGGCTCTTTGGGGCCCTCCTCCTTTTGTACCTGTGCCTCAGGCATTTTTTCTGCCTTTTCCGCGGTGGGGGCTGCGGCGCCAAAATGCTTCCTGACCATTTCTGCCGCATCTTCTTCAATGGAACTCTGCGCCGCCTTCGCCTCTATTCCCTTTTCCTGCAGGAAAGCAACCAATTCTTTGCTCTGCTTTCCGACTTCTTTTGCCAGTTCATGTATCTTAATTTTCGCCATGCTATTTATTTACCTCCTGATTTTGCAATTCTTCCAGATGTTTCATTACCGTGCGGGCAAGCCCTTCATTGATAAGCGCTGCCGATGAGCGTTCCCCTTTTCCGATGGAATGTCCCAATTCCTCCTTCGTACCGTATGTATATATCGGCACCTTGTAAAAAGAGCACTTATCCCTGAAACGCTTTTTTGTATTGTCTGACGCATCCTCCGCTACGATAACCAGCACAGCTGAACCGTCCCTTATGGAATTTTCCGTGGAAAACTCTCCGCTCACCACATTTCTTCCCCTCGCTGCCAGACCTAACAAACTATATATTTTATTCTGCTTCAATATCACCAAACTCCCTTTCCAAGCCCTCATAGACTTCATCCGGAATACTCATTTTGAAAGAACGCTCCAGGCCCTTATTCTTCCTCGCCTTTTTTAAACAATCGGCGCTCTTGCAAAGATATGCGCCCCTTCCGTTCTTCTTACCTGTTACATCCAAAACAATGGGGCCTTCCGGGGTTTTGAGTACGCGCATCATCTCTTTCTTGCTTTTCATCTCCCCACAGCCGACACATTGTCTTAAAGGAATTTTCTTACTCATTTTCTACGTCCGCACCCTCCTCATAGGATTCTTCGTATCCCTCTTCATACGCTCCGTCTTCATAGTCCTCATAGTCTTCATACTCATCCACATAATCTTCATAACGGAAGCCGGGTGCGTCCTTTGCCTGTGTCTCGGATTTGATGTCAATCTTATATCCGGTCAGCCTTGCCGCAAGTCTTGCATTCTGGCCTTCTTTACCGATGGCAAGGGAGAGTTGGTAATCCGGAACCACGACTTTTGCGGTCTTTTCATCAGGGTCTGCAAACACGGCGACAATCTTTGCCGGGGATAATGCATTCTGAATCAGGTTTCCGGGATTTTCGTCCCAGTTGACAATATCTATCTTTTCTCCCCTGAGCTCCTCCACAATGGCATTTACCCTTGCGCCGTTAAGCCCTACGCAGGCGCCAACCGCATCCACATTGGGATTGTTGCTCCATACCGCAATCTTGGTCCTGCTTCCCGCTTCGCGGGCAATGCTCTTTATCTCCACGGTGCCGTCCTTGATTTCCGTCACTTCCGCTTCAAACAACCTCTTTACCAGTTCCGGATGCGTACGGCTGACATTGATATGGGGGCCTTTGGGTGTGTTTTTGACTTCCAGAATGTATACCCTTATTCTCTCAGTCGGCTTAAACACCTCTCCTTTCACCTGTTCGCTTTCGCTTAACATGGCGTCTGCCTTTCCGAGATTGATGCTGATATTGCGGCCCACATAGCGCTGTACCACGCCGGTCACCACATCCTTTTCCTTCTCGTAATACTGGTTGTAAATTACGCTTCTTTCTTCTTCCCTGATTTTCTGTAAAATAACGTTTTTCGCATTCATGGTGGCAATACGGCCAAACTCCTTGGATTTGATTTCCACATGCAGAATTTCGCCTACCTCTGCCTTGCTTGAAATCTCCTTTGCATCCTCAAGGGCAATCTGCAGGCAGTCGTCCTCCACATCATCCTTTGTCTCCACTACTTCTTTTTCCGCATAGCACAAAAAGTCGCAGGTTTCCCTGTTGATTTCCACCTTGATATTGTCCGCTTTGCCAAAATGGTTCTTGCACGCTGTCACAAGGGAATTTTCAATCGCCTCAAACAAAGTTTCCTTGCTGATTTCCTTTTCTTTTTCCAGTATGTCAAGAGCCTCCATTAATTCCTTATTCATTTTCCATTGTCCTCCTTGTCTATTCTATGTTAAAAATCAAACGCAAGCCTGATGAGCGCCACATCGCCCTTTGAAAATACCATCTCGCCGCTTTCTGTCTCCACGGTGACGGTTTCCTTGTCATAGGCTTTCAATACGCCTGAAAATTCTTTGCATTTTTCAATGGGCTTATAGGTCTTTACCTCCACCCTGCTGCCGAGGCTTTTTTCCAGATGCTTATCCTTTTTTAACGCCCTGCCCAGCCCCGGGCTGGAAACCTCCAGTATATACGCATCCTCCACAAAATCTTCTTTATCCAGCGCTTCGGATAAAGCCCTGCTTACATTTTCACAGTCCTGAATGTTTACCCCTTCCGGCTTATCAATGTAAGCCCGCAAATACCAGTCCGCACCCTCTTTAACATATTCCACATCGTAGATTTCCACAGCATTCGCTTCGGCAATGGGCTGTAAAAGAGCCTCCGTCCTGGACTCGTATGTCTCCCTTTTGGACATCTATCCACCTAATCCTTTCCCTATGAAGTTATGTTTACGGGCGGCAATCCGCCCTATACATACAAGAAAGAGTGGCGCTGCGTCCACTCTTACCTTACGTTCCTTATGTTACTATGGTTAGTTTATACCTGTTTTGACGAGATGTCAACTGATTTTCATAAACTTCCCAAATTACTTGTTTTCTTCATCCGTCAGCACCAGTTTCTGCTCCACCGTCACCTTTTCTTCATAACAGGAGAACAGGGATTGCGTCTTTTCCTTTTGCATTTTCGGCGTGACAAGGCTTACCAGAGGCACAACAGCCAGTCCCGCTATCATCGCCACCGCGCCTGCATTGATGGGGGAAGCAATGTATTTAAAAAACATATTGGACACGGTTATGCCGATGCCGCAGGCAAAGCTTGCCCACACCGCCGCTTTTGTCACCCATTTGCAATACAGCCCGTAAAGGAAAGGCGCAAGGAAAGCGCCTGCCAGTGCGCCCCATGAAATTCCCATCAGCTGCGCAATAAATACCGGCGGGTCAAGGGCCAGCACTACGGACACCACCACGAAAAATACGAGAAGGATTCGCATCCACAGAAGCTGCTTCTTTTCATCCATATCCTTTACAACGGTTCCCTTGATAAAATCCAGCGTCAGTGTGGAGCTGGAAGTCAGTACCAGCGACGAGAGCGTGGACATGGAAGCCGAAAGCACCAGCACGATGACGATGCCAATCAGGATGTCGGGCAGGGTGCTTAGCATGGAAGGGATAATTGCGTCATAGATGATGCCGCCTTCCCCGTTTCTGATGGCAGCCGTATCAAACAGCCTGCCAAAACCGCCCAGAAAATAGCATCCGCCGGAAATCACCACTGCAAACAGCGTGGAAATGATGGTTCCCGTCTTTACCGCTTTTTCATCCCGGATGGCATAGAACTTGTTTACCATCTGCGGCAGCCCCCAGGTTCCCAGAGAAGTCAGAATCACCACTCCCAAAAGGTTTAAGGGGTCCGGCCCAAAGAAAGAGGCAAACGCTCCCGGCTGGCCTGCCGTCACAGGAATATCGCTGGGAATTTCGGAAAGCTTGAACACGGCGTCCATAAAACCGCCCTGCCCGTTCAACACCGCTGCAATAACCGCCACAATGCCGAACAGCATGACGATACCCTGTATAAAATCATTGATGGCAGTCGCCATATAGCCGCCCAGAATCACATATACGCAGGTAAGCGCCGCCATAACGATAACGCACACCTCGTAAGGAATGGCAAACGCCATGCCGAACAATCTGGACAGACCGTTATACACGGAAGCCGTATACGGAATCAGGAAGATAAAAGAAATGGCGGAGGCCGCAAGCCTTAATGCATTGCTGTCATATCTTTTTCCGAAAAAATCCGGCATGGTCTTGGCTTTTACATGCTTGCTCATAATGCGCGTGCGCCGTCCTAACAGAACCCATGCAAGCAGGGAGCCGATAATGGCGTTGCCGATGCCAATCCACGTGGCGGACAAGCCGTACTTATAGCCAAACTGTCCGGCATAGCCCACAAATACCACCGCGCTGAAATAAGACGTCCCATAGGCAAAAGCGGTAAGCCACGGTCCCACATTCCTGCCTCCCAGCACAAAACCGTCCACGTTGGCGGCGTGCCGCCTCGAATATACGCCCACAGCCACCATTACGCCAAAAAATATCAGTAACAATAAGATTTTTGAAATCATCCTCTTTTCCTCTCCCTGCCGTTTCCACGGCAAAACAATTTATACAATTTCTTCCTGGGATATCAGTTCCACATCCGTTTCCCTAAGAAGCTCCGCAGCCTTTTCCAGTTCCGAAGTCTTGATAACGATGGAAGCGTCATCCGTGCCGGTGGAAAGCGCGTACATATATTCAATATTGATATGGGATTTGCAGATTACCTCCAGAAGCTCCTGAAGCTGTCCTACCCTGTGTCCGAGCTTCACGCCCAGCACATCCGTAATCATGGCGGAAAACCCTTTTTCCACAAGCGCTTTCCTTCCCTCCTCGGGCTTTGTGACCAGAAGCCTGAGAAGGCCGTAATCACTGGTGTCAGCCAGACTTAAGGATACAATGTTTACATCGCTCTGCTTTAAGACATCCAGAACCTCCTCCAGCCGTCCTTCCCTGTTTTCTATAAATACCGATAATTGTTTGATAAACATAAGCCTCTCCTTTCTCAATCCAGTTTACGGTTGTCAATGACATGGACAGCCTTGCCCATGCTGCGTTCAATCGTTTTCGGCTCCACCAGTTTTACTTTGACGGCAAGCCCGATGGCATGCTGGATAACCGTTGCAATCTTCTTCGTCAGCTTCTCCAGTTCCTTGATTTCATCGGAGAAGAACCTTTCTTCCACTTCCACCTGTACTTCCAGCGTATCCAGATTGTTCACACGGTCCACCACCATCATATAGTGCGGCGTGGTTTCACCCATTTCCAGCAGCGCCGCCTCTATCTGGGACGGGAATACATTGACGCCACGGATAATCAGCATATCATCGGAACGTCCCTTAAAGCGGCTGATTCTCGCCAATGTCCTGCCGCATTCGCAGGGCGTATAATCAATGCTTGTCAAATCCCGGGTGCGGTAACGCAGAAGCGGAAGCCCTTCTTTGGTGATGGTGGTGAAGACCAGTTCTCCCGTTTCACCCGGCTTTACGGGTTCAAGCGTCTCCGGGTCGATAATTTCCGGCAGGAAATGGTCCTCGTACACATGCAGCCCTTTGTGGAAAGGACAGTCACATGCCACGCCGGGTCCCATCACTTCGCTGAGCCCATAGATATCATGGGCATTGATGTGCAGCTTCTGTTCAATCTGCTTACGCATGTTTTCAGTCCATGGCTCCGCGCCGCAGACAGCCGCCTTTAACTTGATATTGGGTATGTCGCCGGCTTCCTCCAGGGTTTCCGCAATATGTAACAGGTAGGAAGGCGTACAGGCAATCGCCGTGACGCCAAAGTCCTTCATCATGGTAGTCAGCTTTTTGGTGTTGCCCGTGGACATAGGCACTACCATGGCGCCAAGCTTTTCCGCACCGCCGTGGGCGCCAAGGCCTCCGGTGAAAAGTCCGTAGCCGTAAGCTACCTGAATCACATCGTCACGGGTCACTCCCGCCATGCTTAACGCCCGCGCCACGCATTCGCTCCAGATTTCCAAATCCCTTCTGGTATATCCCACCACCGTGGCCTTGCCGGTCGTGCCGCTGGAAGCATGGATTCTGACAATCTCCGACCTGGGAACCGCAAACAGTCCGAAAGGATAATTGTCACGCAAATCACTTTTGGTCGTAAAGGGAAGTTTGGGCAAATCCTCGATTCCCCTGATATCGCCCGGCTCTATACCGAGCTGCTGCATTTTTTTGCGGTAAAACGGCACGTTGTGGTATACCCTGTCCACCGTTTTCACCAGCCTTGCACTTTGCAGGACGGTCATTTCGTCCCTGCTCATGCATTCCTTTGTTTCATTCCAAATCATCCTGCTACCCCTTCCTTATCCCTCATATCCCATGAGAAACGCTTTTTTGTTTATCTCAACCGTCTTTGGCGGAACCGTTTTTTCTATGACCTTCAGCCACAAATCCCTGTCAAAGTCCATGTGGCGCGCCGCAAGCCCCAGCACGATGACATTAAACGCCTTCACATTTCCCAGTTTTTCCGCTTCCTCCATGGCGTTAATGGAATAAACCTGATATTTTGCGGACAGTTCTTCCAATATATTTTCCGGATATGCCGCCGCGCCGGTCACCACCGTAATCGGGTCAATGCGCCAGTCGTTCACCACGATAACGCCGTCTTTCTTTAAAAAGTGGGCGTACCTTAACGCTTCCAGACGCTCAAACGCGAGCAGTACATCCGCGCAGCCTTCCTCCACAATCGGCTCCGCCACTTTACTGCCGTACCTGACAAAGGTTACCACGCTGCCGCCGCGCTGCGCCATGCCGTGAACCTCTGACAGCTTTACGTCAAATCCGGCCTCCAAGGTAATCCCCCCAAGGATGCGGCTGGTGAGCAGCGTTCCCTGCCCTCCCACGCCCACTATCATAATATTTTTCGTTTCCACTACGCTTTCCTCCTGTTTTCAATGGCGTCAAACATACACAGTTTTTCACAAAGCCCACAGCCGTTGCACATGGTTTCGTCAATGGCAATCGTACCGTCTTCCTTCTTCGTCAGCGCCGGACATCCGGGACGCAGACAGGCGCCGCATTTTTTACACTTTTCGGGAACGGGCCTGCAGACATTGGGAAATACGTTACCCTTCAAAAGCACGCAGGGCGCTTTGGTAATAATAACGGATACCGCGTCCCTTGCCGTTTCTTCTTTGACAATCCGTTCCAGCTCCTTTATGTCAAAGGCATCTACTTCCACTACATGTTCAATGCCCATGGCCTTGCACAGATGATAAATATTAATTGCGGGAACCACCTCGCCCATCAGGGTTTTTCCGGTCGCCGCGTGGTCCTGATGTCCCGTCATGCCGGTAGTGGAATTATCGAGAATCATAACCGTTCCCGTGCCTTGGTTATATACCATGTTCATCAGGGAATTTATGCCTGTGTGCATAAATGTGGAATCCCCGATAACGGCAACCCAGTTTTTGACATACTCCCTGCCTTTTGCCTTTTCCATGCCGTGCAGGGTGGAAATACTCGCCCCCATGCAGACCGTGGTGTCAATGACATTTAAGGGAGCCACCGCACCCAGCGTATAACAGCCGATATCCCCGGCAGCATGTATCTTTAACTTGTTTAATACGGAAAACACGCTTCTGTGCGGGCAGCCCGGACACAGGATGGGCGGCCTTGCGGGCACCTTTGCCGCTTCGGCTGCCTCCGGACATCCTCCCCCCATCACACGGCGCAGCATATTGGCGCTGTATTCCCCCTGTATGGTAAACAGCTCTTTGCCGTAAACTTCTATGCCCATGGCCCTTACCTGCTCTTCGATAACCGGCTCCAGTTCTTCAAATATGTAGAGTTTGTCAACCTTAGCGGCAAAATCCCGTATCAGCTTTTTCGGAAGGGGATGCACCATCCCCAGTTTCAGTACGGAGGCATCGGGACACGCCTCCCGCACATACTGGTAGGGAATCCCGCTTGTGATAAAGCCCACTGCCGTATCCCGGTACTCTGCCCTGTTTACCGGAAAATCCGCCCCGTCCTCACAAAGCTTTTCCATCCGTTTTTCTACATAGACATGCCTTCCCTTGGCATTGGCCGGCATCATTACGTATTTTGCCGGATTCCGCTCATAGATTTTATCCTCAGGCTCCACCCTGTCCATCAGTTCCACCGTTCCCTGTGAATGGGAAAGCCTCGTAGTGGTCCTGACAATCACCGGCGTATCATACTTTTCACTCATATCAAAGGCAAACTTCATAAATTCCTTTGCTTCCGCACTGTCGGAAGGCTCTAAGACAGGCACGCCTGCCGCCCTTGCCACGCATCTGGTATCCTGCTCGTTCTGGGAGCTGTAAAGGCCCGGGTCGTCCGCCGCCACCAGCACCAGTCCGCCGCCCACTCCCGCATAGGAAATGGTGTAAAGCGGGTCGCTTGCCACATTCACTCCCACATGCTTCATGGAGGCCATGGCGCGCACGCCGCTGATGGAAGCGCCTATGGCAACCTCCATGGCAACCTTCTCATTCGGCGACCACTCTGCATAAATTTCAGGATACTTCACAATGCTTTCACTGATTTCCGTACTGGGGGTGCCGGGATATGCTGCGGAAACCTTTACGCCCGCTTCATACGCTCCTCTTGCTATCGCCTCATTCCCCAACATAATTTTCTTCTCTGCCACGGTTATACTTCCTTTCTCAAATCTTTTACTCTTTTGGCTTTTCCTTCAAAACGCTGCAGGGTATTGGGGGACTCTAAGCTGATTTTGGCATCCAGTCCCAGCACCAGGCGCAGCTTTCCTTTTATCTTTTTTTCAATAGCTTCCAACTCCTTGAATGAGTCCGTCGCTTTTAACAACTCTACCCTGATTTCCATCCTGTCCGTATGGTCCTTGCGGGTCAGGATGATTTCATAGTGCGGTCCTATTTCCTCCACGCCCAGAATCACTTCCTCTATCTGGCTGGGGAATACGTTTACGCCCCTGATTTTTAACATATCATCCGTCCTGCCGTCTAAGTTTTCCATGCGACAGGTGGTGCGGCCGCATTTGCAGGGCTCATAAATAAGCCGGGTCACATCCTTTGTCCTGTACCGGATAAGGGGAAGTCCCTCCTTGTATATACAGGTAATGACCAGTTCCCCTTTTTCCCCGGGAGGCAGAACTTCTCCCGTCTTAGGATTAATAATTTCGGGAATAAAATAGTCTTCGTTGATATGCATACCGTTTAAGTACCGGCATTCTCCTGATACGCCCGGTCCCATCAGCTCGCTCATGCCGTAATTGGATGTCACCAGCATGTCATCCCCCCAAAGCTTATGCATCTCGGCACGCATGGCGTCCGTCAAAAGTTCGCTTCCCACAAGACCGATTTTGACCTGCAGGTCCTTTTTGGGGTCAATCCCGATTGACAGCGCAACCTCGGCAAGCCTTAAGGCGTAGGACGGCGTCGCCACCAAAAGCGTGGTGCCAAAATCCTTCATGTACATAATCTGCTTTTCTGAATTGCCTGTAGAGGACGGCACCATGACGGCGCCGATATTTTCCAGTCCGTAATGAAGCCCCAAAGCGCCGGTAAACATACCGTAGCCAAAGCAAATCTGCGCCACATCCTTTTTGGACGCCCCTCCCATCACGGCAATACGGGATACGCATTCCGTCCACATCTGCAAATCCCTTTTCGTATAACCCACCACGGTCGGCTTGCCGGTGGTGCCGCTGGAAGCATGGATACGCACCAGCTCTTCCTTATCCACGGCAAAAAGCCCGAAAGGATAATTGTCACGCATATCCTGCTTTGTGACAAAGGGTAATTTTCCCAAATCCTTCAGGCTTTTTATATCTTCAGGCTTAACGCCTGCTTCCTCCATCTTTTTTCTGTACGCGGGTACCTTTTCCCATACCTGCCCTACCGTCTGTTTCAGTCTGGCAAGCTGTATGGTTTCGATTTCTTCCCGCGGCAGTGTTTCCTCCTTCGACCAAATCATGATATTTCCTCCCGTATCTCCTTGCTTTATTGCAACAATACTTTAAATTAAAAAAGTATTTTAATTGTAACATAGATACGGTGGTTAACGCTACTATACAAAAGCACCAAAATTTCATGCTGTTTTTTGTCGATAAAGGGGAATTTTACAATTTAACTTTCGTCTATAATTCTTTTGCTTCCGTTGTAAGTCGCCAGAAAATACCCCCCGTAAATAAAAAGCAATATCAGCGCCGTAACTCCTACACCGGAAAGCATGTCGCTTTTATCAAACAGCATACCCGCATAGGCTACAAACCGCATTCCGAAATAGGAGTGTACCATAGCCAGAAGAAGCGGGAGCAAAAAGAACAGCCCTATCTGCCAAAAAAGCGCACTGTGCAGCATTTTCTCGTCCGCCCCCACCTTTCGCAGAATCTCGTAACCTTCCTTACTGTCCGTACTTTCCGACAAAGCCTTAAGCGCCAGAAGCGCTGCGCTGGAAATCAAAAACACGATTCCCAGATAAAGTACTGCAAAAGTGACAATTGCCGCAAGTCCCGTTGCAGACTCATAATAGGTAATTTTTGTTATGCCGTCCGCCCTGAAGTATTTCCCTGCCTGTTCCTTGGTTACGGACATCAAGATTTCTTCCATTTCCCGTTTTTCCTCTTCCGTGGATGCGGCATAGTTTCCTGCAAGGAGATTTCTCTCCCTGAAAAGCGTTTTTCCACCCTCTGTGGCAATCACTTCGTCCGGCACCAGAAAGAAACCTGTGTTGGTGCTTACTGCCCCCATTTCCAGATACCCCGGCATACACTCGGCATACTTTGGCTTAAGAACATTGTCCCCTATCACAAGCCCGGTACCGCCCGTCAGGGAATGATTCCGTATAGCCGTCATATTGTCAAAGCTGCATACCACCACATATTCATCTTCTGCCAAATCATAGGTCCGGATACCGTAAAGCGAAGCCAGTTTATTGTAGTCCGATACCCCGACAATACTTTCTGCCGTCTCCCACTGTATCATCGGAAACCGCGCGGAGGCTTCTTCAAAATATTCTCCCAGCATGCTTCTATACGTAATGGCAGGATTCCTATATACGCTGATTTCCACATATCCCGGCTGCAGGAAGCTTTCGGAAAATCCAAAATCCGCCAACATTTCCGCTACGCTTTTATGGGAATTTTCTATCAGCCCTGCATCATAACCCTCCGGCAAATCCATCGACTTTTCCATATACAAATCCACCGGGGTTGCCTCTCTTAAACTGCTTTTCAGCGAATTATTCATGGACATTCCGGAACAGAATGCACAGATGGTCACAAAAAGCAAAAGACAGATAACCGTCATGGAAAACACCGCCGTATTGACATTGCTGCTGAACTGGCGCAGGATAAAAGCATTGAGGTTTCGGTGGTAAAGCTTTTTAAAGTTTTTCAGCAGTTTTAACAAAAATCCTGACAATGACCAGAAAATCATAAATGTGCTGATACAGCCAAAGGCAATCATAAGACCCGCTTTTTGCTCCGTCAGTGTTTCGGTCTTATATCCCACTACATAATAGGCATAACCCAGCATTACCGCCGCCAGCAGGAATACCGCCACTGCAAGCCCTGTATTTTTCATGGCCTGCCTTTCTCCTTTTTGTTTTGCCTGAAACAAATCAATCAATTTATACCTGGATATGGAAAACACGTTAAATACAAGTACAATTACGTACATAATACCAAAATTAAAGATAGTCCTTTTCAGCGCGGTAACGGAAACGGAAAAGGTATACGCCGTCAAATCCGCCTCAAACAGCTTAGCTACCAGAATGGACATAAACTGGGAAGCAAAAATGCCGATTAGAAGCCCCGCAGCCAGGGACAAAAGCCCTATCAGCACCGTTTCCCCAAACAGGATACGGGATATATTTCCTTTTCCCATGCCAAGCATCATGTAGACGCCAAACTCTTTTTTTCTGCGCCGAATCAGAAAATTATTGGCATAACAAATCAGAAATCCCAAAATCAGCGCCACCACCACGGACACCATCCCCAGCAAATCCACCAACAAATGCATCATCTGGTAGCGCGACTGGGTGATGCCTTCCATGACGCTCTGATTTTCCAAAGCATTGAATACATAAAAAATTGCCACTCCCAAAATCAAAGTCAGAAAATAAATGGCATAATCCCTTATGCTTTTTCTGATATTCTTTACGGAAAGTTTAAATGACATCATTTAACTCACCTCCCAGCAAAGAAACCACATCTATGATTTTATTAAAGAAGGATTTGCGGTTTTCTTCCTCTCCCTTTTTCAGTTCCGTAAAGATATGCCCGTCCTTGATAAAGATAATCCGTGAAGCATAACTTGCGGTAAAAGCATCATGGGTCACCATCAGAATGGTTGCCCCCAGTTCATCGTTTAAATAGGTAAAATTTTCCAAAAGCAGCCTTGCCGCCTTGCTGTCAAGGGCTCCTGTCGGCTCGTCCGCCAGCACCAGCCGGGGATTGCCCACTACCGCCCTTGCGCTTGCAACCCTTTGTTTCTGGCCGCCTGACATCTGGTAAGGATACTTGTCCAGCACGTCCGCTATGCCAAGCTGGCCCGCAACGGCCCTGACCCTGCTCTCAATTTCACGGCTGCCCTTCTTACAGATGGAAAGCGCCAGTGCAATATTTTCATAGGCCGTCATCGTGTCCAACAAGTTGAAATCCTGAAAGATAAATCCCAGTTCTTCCCGCCTGAACCGGTTTAAGGTGTTGCCCTTCATCTCAGTGATATCCTTGTCTTCCACCAGAATATGGCCGCCCGTCACGCGGTCTATGGTGGAGATGCAGTTTAACAGCGTGGTCTTACCGCTGCCGCTCGCCCCCATGATACCCACAAATTCGCCCTTTTCCACCTGAAAACTGATGTTGTCAAGCGCCTTCGTCAGATTTCCCCTGCTTCCGTAATATTTTTCCACATTTTCTACCTGTAAAACCGTACTCATCTTTTCTCCCTTCTTTCTTCAACTTCTCTTCAGTTCTTACGGTTTTATCATATCTCCCAGTTCCCTATATTGCCATTTTTTCCCCTTACATTCCCCTTACGATATTGTAAGGATAAAGGAAAGCCCCCATACAACTGCAAAGAGGCAGGCTGCACAAAAAAAATTTGGCAAACGACTTTTGCACCATGGAAATGAGACTCTAAAATCGTGGAAGCCATTGCTGAACACGATTTTTGCTTTTTGAGGCTCATTGGAATGTCCGGTGCAACGGAGTGCGCCAAATTTCTTTTGTGCAGCCTGCCGGTCTGAAATGAAACATGGTCTTCCATGCACCCGCATCAATATTTTCTAACTTCGTCCACATAACGGGACTTAGGAAACACAAATGTCACCACACTTCCCTCCCCTTCCCGGGTAGAAAACAGAAGGTCGTGCCCCAGTCTGCCGCACAGTTTTTTACAAAGATACAGTCCGAGTCCCGTAGCCCTCCGGTATCTACGTCCGTTCGTTCCGGTAAACCCTTTGTCAAACACTCTTGGCGCTTCCTCCGGCTTCATACCTATGCCATTGTCCTTCACGTAAAGAAGCGTACTGTCCTTTGCCTCTTCTCCGTACAGTTCCAGAACAAGCCCCTCTTCTTTTGCATATTTCACACTGTTGTCAAGCGCCTGCCCTATCATAAAAGACAGCCACTTGCCGTCGCTGTATACCATTTTGTCCAAATCATGCATGTTTAAGGAAACCTTTTGGGACAGAAGCTCCCTTTTTTTCTGTAAAACTGCTTCCTCCACCACCTTTTCAAGTTTTACCTGCTTTATCAGGTAATCCTTTTCCACATCATTGCTTCTTGCATAATACAGCGCCTGCTCCACATATCCTTCCACCCTGTCAATTTCTTCGGACAGACCCGAATCGGTTTCGCTGCGGTTCACCAGAATCATGCGCGCCGCCGCAATCGGCACCTTTACTTCATGAATCCAAATTTCGATATATTCCTTGTATTCCCTGCTTGCCCTTTTATATTGCGCCACATTTTCATACATGCTTTTGCCGACGCTTCCAAATATCCCATACAGAAGCTTTTCCTCCTGTCTTTTCCCTTCCTGCATCATCTCTGGCACCAGATACTTTTTATCAAGCCCGTCTGTCAATTCCTGTAATGCTGACAGATAGGCTTTCCGTAACCGGTATTCCACATACGTCCCCGCAAAAAAGGCGCCTGCCAGACTGCCTGCCGTATAAAGCATCAGCCACAAGCCGCCGGACAATGTCAGCAAAAATGTTTCCAGAGAAAACAACAGCCACAAAAAGATGCCTGCCCATACCGCATGTTCTTTCAAATATGTCCCGTATTTCATAACAGTTCGTACCCCATTCCCCTTTTGGTTACTATTGCGCCCTCTATCCCGATGCTTTCCAGCTTGTTTTTCAGCCGGGTCATATTCACCGTGAGGGTATTGTCATCCACAAACATACAGTTATCCCACAGAGTGTTCATAATTTCGTCCCTGCTTACAATTTCTCCCTGTTTCTGCACCAGCAGTTTCAGTATCTGCATTTCGTTTTTGGTAAGCTCTGCCTGTAACTGTCCGTTGGCAATCCTTCCTTTGGACAAATCCAGGCAAAACCTCTGCTCCATGCTTCTGTCCCCATCCGTTTTTTCCTGTGTTATTCGGATGACATCCTGTATCTTAGCGTCCTTATACACCCGTTTCATGACCGCCTCCATACGCGCCAGAAGAATCGGCGCCAAAAACGGTTTTGCCACAAAGTCGTCAGCCCCGCTGCTGATACTCATCAACTCGGTCAGTTCTGTATCCTTGCTGGTTATCATAATAACCGGAATCTCCGAAACCTTGCAGAATTCCCTGCAAAGATGCAGACCGTCAATCCCCGGCAGCCCGATATCCAGAAGAAGCAGATGGCAGCCGCTCTCCTTGAGAAGTATAATCAGCCCTTCCTCTCCCTTATCCGCATATTCCTCCATATCAAAAAGGCACACCTCATATCCGTTTGTCTCCAGAAAATATTTCAGTTCCCTGCTTAAAGCTTTGTCATCCTCAAGGATTCCGATTTTCCTCATGGCGTTTCTCTCCTATCAACATAGTCCTGCAAAGATTTTACCACATTGCAAAAGAAAAAGCCTTACAATCTTGTAAGACTTTTTCTTCACTGCCTTATGCAAATGGGTTTTCCGTCGGATACGGAAGCGCTGCCGGTTGATTATAATTGATATCCTCCATCGGCACTCCCAGATACTTAAACAGCTCAAACAGCGGCTTTCCGAAATGGCCGAAGGCTACTGCCCCGTGATGCGGGTAATTTTTTTCTATCAGTACATGACGGTAAAACCGGCCCATTTCCGGGATGGCGAACACGCCGATAGCGCCAAAAGAACGGGTGGCAACCGGAAGCACCTCCCCCTGTGCCACATAAGCGCGGAGTTTATTGTCCGCCGTGGATTGCAGGCGGAAAAAGGTGATGTTTCCCGGTGCAATGTCTCCCTCTAAGGTTCCGTTTGTCACTTCTTCGGGAAGGCTTCTTGCCATTATCATCTGATTTTTCATCTCGCAGCTTTTCAGCTTCCCGGAACAGGTATTGCCGCAGTGGAAGCCCATAAACGTATCCGTGTGTTTATATGCATAATTGCCTTTTATGGATTCTTCATACATATCTTTGGGCACGGAGTTGTTGATGTCCAGCAGCGTCACCGCATCCTGACTGATGCAGGCGCCGATAAACTCACTCAATGCACCGTAAATATCCACTTCGCATGATACAGGGATACCCCTTCCGGTAAGACGGCTGTTGACATAACAGGGCACAAACCCAAACTGGGTCTGGAATGCGGGCCAGCACTTGCCGGCAATTGCCACATATTTCCGGTATCCCTTATGTGCCTCCACCCAATCTGACAGGGTCAGTTCGTATTGTGCCAGTTTATTTAAGATTTCCGGCTTCTTATTTCCGGCGCCCAGTTCCCTGGCCATATCTGCTGCCACAGCAGGAATCCTCTCATCCCCGGCATGTTTATGGAAAGCTTCAAACAAATCCAGTTCCGAATTTTCCTCAATTTCCACCCCCAGATTGTAAAACTGCTTAATCGGCGCATTACATGCAAGGAAATTGGCAGGTCTGGGACCGAAGGAAATTATCTTTAACTCCGACAACCCCACAATCGCCCTTGCAATGGGCAGGAACTCATGAACCATATCCGCGCAGTCCCCGGCGTCCCCCACCGGATATGCAGGAATATAAGCATTCACATTGCGAAGCTTTAGATTATAACTGGCGTTCAGCATACCGCAGTAAGCGTCCCCCCTTCCCTGCACCAAATCGTTCTGGGATTCCTCCGCAGCAGCAATAAACATTTTAGGTCCGTCAAAATGCTTTGCAAGCAGTGACTCCGAAATTTCGGGGCCAAAATTCCCCAAATAAACGCAAAGGGCGTTGCAGCCTGCCCTTTTTATATCTTCCAAAGCCTGCACCATGTGGATTTCGCTTTCCACAATACATACCGGACATTCATAGATATCGGCATCCCCGTATTTTTTTATGTAGGCTTCCACCAGCGCCCTTCTTCTGTTGACGGATAAGCTTTCCGGAAAACAGTCCCTGCTCACCGCAACGATTCCAACTTTAATCTCCGGGATATTATTCATTTATTTTTTCCTCCTTCTTCGGATATATTGATATTTTTACCTTTCAAGCCGATAAAACTTCCTTTGGGAAGCCCGCCTTCAGGATGTGCAATCAGCCACTTGTTTTTTGCCGCAAGTAAAGCATCCTCAGCCCCTGCATGTTCTTTTTCCAACGGATAATTGGTTCCCTTGGGCAGGATAACGGCGACCCGAAAACCGTTCCTGTCCGTATGGCAGGGCGCATAATGCAGGCTTGTCGCATAGATTTCCACTGCTGTCCCTGCAGGTACCAAAAAAGCCTCCATATTGGCAGTATCATAGGTAAAATCCTCTTCCACATCTTTCTCCAGTCCCAAAAGCAGGATAATATCTGTTACAGCCACATTTATCTCAGAACTCCTATGATACTCCACCGCATTTAACAGTGTGTTATGTCCGTTGCAATATCCGATTTGTATGGGCATTTCACCGAAGAAAATCCTCTCCGCCTCCTCTGCAACGGCAAGGTTCTCCAGCTCTGGCACCGAAGGCTCATACACCACCCCTTCCGGTACCGGAGTCTTTTCCATGGCTTTCGCCAAGGAAGAAAAATCCATATGTCTGATAACCCTCCCATACTTCTTAAACCGTTTATCCGTCACGTGACAAACCTCCATCTGCTTCCACGCCCTTTCCTTATATTATTTTATCAAACAATCCCTTACAGGCCGGATAAATCTCCTGAAACTGCCGGTAGCGCCGTTCATATTTATCCGCCAGTTCCGCCTCGGGCTCCACCGTGTCCACCACCCTTACTATCCTTGCCACGGCCGCTTCCACACTTTCATAAGCGCCGCAGGCAACAGCTGCCAGCATGGCGCCCCCTAAAGCAGGTCCCTCCTCTGCCTGAAGAACTTCCACTTTGACCCGCAGCACATTGGCGATTATCTTTTTCCACAATGCGCTTTTGGCGCCGCCGCCGCAGATTCTGGTGCGCTCTGTTTTTATCCCCATTTTTCTCGCAATTTCAATGGAATCCCTAAGTGCAAATGCAACGCCTTCCAAAACCGCCTGCGTCATATCCGCGCGGGTAGTGTCCATGGTCATCCCGATAAAAACCGCCCTGGCGTTGGGGTTATTGTGGGGGGAACGCTCCCCCATCAGGTAGGGCAGGTAAAAAACATGGTTTTCTCCCAGTCTTTCTATCTTATCCTGCTCTTTTCCGTAATCCTTTGTGCCAATAATTTCGTCCATCCACCATTTGTTACAGGAAGCCGCGCTCAACATGCATCCCATCAGGTGATATGCCCCGTTTGCATCGCAAAAGGCATGCAGCGCATTGTTTTCGTCCACGCCAAACCGTGAAGAAGATATAAAAACCGTTCCGCTTGTACCCAGGGAAATATTACAGTTTCCGTCTCCTACTACCCCTGCCGCCACTGCCGCCGCCGCATTGTCCCCGGCGCCCGCCGCAACCTTCACATCCCTGGAAAGCCCCAGCCTTTCCGCCTCCCCGCTAAGAAGGGTTCCGACACATTCGCTGCTCTCAAACAGCTTCGGCAGCATCTCTTCCTGAATGTGGCAGATTTCACACATTTCCTTTGACCATGCGCGTTTCTTTACATCTAACAGCAGCATTCCCGAAGCATCCGACACGTCGGTACAATGCACCCCTGTCAGCCTGTATGCAAGAAAATCCTTAGGCAGCATAATTTTCTTAATCCTTGCAAAATTGCCCGGTTCATGCTTTCTCATCCATAAAAGCTTTGGCGCCGTAAACCCCGCAAATGCAATGTTTGCCGTATATTCCGAAAGCTTTTTCTTGCCGATTTCATTGTTTAAGTAATCGCATTCCTCACCTGTCCGTCCATCGTTCCACAAAATAGCTGGACGAATCACCTCATCGTTCGTATCCAGAACCACCAGTCCATGCATCTGTCCGCCAAAACCGATTCCACGCACCTTTTCTTTATCAAAGCCCTTCAGCAGTTCTTTGATTCCCTGCACGGTTTCCCGGTACCAGTCCTCAGGGTTTTGCTCCGACCAGCCCGGGGCGGGGAAATGCAGCGGATATTCCCGGGATACCGTATTGATAACCGTTCCGTCTTTATCCATCAGCAAAAGCTTCACTGCCGATGTTCCCAAGTCAATTCCTATGTACACTATTCTCCCTCCTCCTTTTATACCCCTTATCTTCTGTATTTCATTATAAATATCCTGTTTAGAAACCACAACGATTATCTTTATGCCGTGTTACGACAATCTTGCGATTTTATTCTCCCTATGCTACAATTTTCATGAGGTGACACAGATTGAAAAACGAATATGAAATCATACGCCATACCAAACTCAAACATATCCATGCTTTTGTAAACAACATAACCTATCGGAATTTCCACATGCACAGTGATTTTGAACTGCTGCTGGTGTTACAGGGAATGGGCCGGATAAAGGTTAAAAACGACATTTTTGCTGTAAAGGAAAAAGATGCGCTGCTGATTAATCCCAATGAAATTCATGAATTTGAAGCCGTGGAAGACAGCATGAAACTGATTATCATCCAGTTTTCACGCCATTTTTGCAATGACTACTACCCTTTTTTGCGGAATACCTGCTTTAAAACAAAAAAAATAAAAGAATGCTTCTCTGACAATGATTACCATAAGCTGTTAAAGCTGATGACAACCTTTACCGATACATATATCCGTGCCGACGCTTTTTTTGCGTTTTCATGTGTTTCGCTCCTTTTGCAAACGCTTGCACTGTGCTATCAAAACATGGAATATATTATCATGGAAGAAAACGAATACCGGGAACATAAAAGAAAAAAAGACAGGATGAACCGCATCTCCTCTTATATAGATGAAAACTACCTCTATCCCATACGGCTAAAAGATATCGCCGAGATGGAAAACCTTTCCGTCACCCATGTTTCCCATTTTTTCACCGATAACTTTGGCGTGACTTTTCAGGAATACTTAAACAGCATACGTCTGGAACATGCATTGCAGCTTGCCGGGGACAAAAATCTTTCTCTTTCCGCCATATCGGAAATGAGCGGATTTTCAGACCCAAAATATCTGCACAAGGCCTTTTTTAACAGATTTTCCTGCCCCTTCCGGGAATACGGCGTCCCGGCACATGCCGCTGCACAAAAAGAACCAAAGGCAGACCCCGGCGCGCTCCAGCAGCTATGCTCCGATGGGGAAAGCCTTGCGCTTATTGCTGCATTTTCTGAAAAATACATATAATTTTAAGTCTCTTCAGAAATTGTTATCCAATATCTTTTAACAATACGATTATCAACTTCAATATTTTTTTCAAAAATGCCGCCGTTTGCCAGAATCGTTTTTTCACTGGCCAAATTTTCCGCATCACATGTAATCAGCACTTTATCAATATGTAAAGCCCTGCAATTCTCTAAATTCAGCCTCAGCATTTCCTTGGCATATCCCTTTTGCCTTTCGGTCGGACGTATATAATACCCCATATGCCCGCCCCATGTGCTTAATACGGGCGTATTAATATGATAACGCAAGTCAATGATGCCGACAATCCGGTTATCGCTTTCCCGTACCGCAATGTAAACTGCGGAAGGAACCCTGTCCTTCTGACATGTTTTTGCCGATTTATTTAAACATACCGTATCAATCCATTCTTTTGCCGATAAACATTCCTCAAGATTGCCGCAGCCGGCAAATTTGTCCCTGTCGTTTGAAGAAATGATTTCCTGCCTAAACTGCCAGATATCCTTCTCATATTCTGCCGTCGGCTCTATTAACTTAATTGTCAATTTCACATTCTCCAACTGTAATACCTCTCACCCATTATAATTTGTATTCCCGGTAAAGCTTATTGCGGTAATCTGCATTATCTGCCGCATGTAAGAGCTCGTCTGCCCTACCTGCTTCCAAAAGCTTCTTTGTCAAAGAAGCAAAACGCTTTTCGCCCTTTTTTTCTCCTCTTTTTTCTCCGCGCTTTTCCCCTCTTTTTTCCCCGGCGGCATATTCTGCCTGCCGCATCAGTTCTTTTTCTTTTTCTTCGTTATACTCAAAAATACTCACGCTTATCGCCTCCGCCCTGTATTTTGTGAGAAACCCCTTTAAGATGCCTTCTGCTATACATTCTTCCACTGCCCGCTCTACCGCCTCATTTAACTCCATTTTCCCTGCGTAGCCCCTTACCCGCTCTACATAAAGTTCGTATTCTTTCAGCAGTCGGCAGCTTTCCTTCAGCCCTTCATTGCTCCCGGAGTTAATGTTCAGCACCGTAACCTTCAACTCCAAGTCCGGGTTCTTTACATTCTTTTCAAAAGAATCGGAAAGCTTTAATACCATGCGCTCCGGCTGCCTGGCCGTACCGTTGTAGAAAACAACAAATTTTGGTGTCGGTATCCTGACACGGGAAGAAACGTACAACGATTTATCTGCTATCAACTTCTGGTACTCCTTTGCCGCATAAAACAAATTCCGAAGCGGCATATTGGGATTGAAGGTTGACTGGTGCTCATAAAGGTTTAAATAAAAGTCCATCACAAATGCAATGTCATTCTTCATATTCATGTAGACGGCGTTTTCCAGCGTAACAATTTCCAATTCATCCGAATTTGCATAATCCGTCCCGTTGACTGCATTATACAGACTTAAAAGCATTTCCTTTCCGTTAAAGAGCATCCTGAAAAGATTGTCTTTATACTCCCTCCTGGCTTTCACAGAGACATGGCTGTCCGTTACTTTCTCACTGCTATGTATCATATTACCTCCTTTGCAGGAGCGCTTCCGGAAATCTCCTGCTTTTTCATTGTTATGGGAAAAGCATAGATTTTCTGGATATTAGAAAAAAGACAGTCAATGTGACCGAAAAATTAGAAATGTATGCTTTTAATATAGTATACCATGGCAATGTCATACAAGCAACAAAATAATTATAAAATGTTTATTTTACTATTTATTTTCTAATTTTGAATATGAATTCTGATTTGTGCATAAAATTGGATGTTCAAATTGATTCAACTAACTCATTCAAGTCTTCTTCATCTAAACCTGAAGCAGAATAAATTAAGCCCCTATATTTATCTATGAACTGCTTAAGATGTTCTTTACAGCCCAAATCAAATAAAAGCATACAGCCATTATGGAAAATATCACAGTCTGGTTTCTCTTGTTTTTCTTCTACCGCTGCCAGCATAAGTACGTAATCTGCAATCTTTATTCGTTCTGAGCAGCGCCTAATTTTTTTTAACGTTATTCTTGCATAAGCAGCTACTTCTTCTTGCTCCTGTAAAGCTATTTGGGTAAGTTCTTCAAAAACAGATAATATCGCATTTTCGTCCCACATATCAGTACTTCTCAGAAAGTCCAATACTAATAAACGTTTATGCAAATCTCGCTTAAGCAGATGAGGACTAAGCTCTATATATAAATCAAGATATTTTACATCAGGATTTTCTTTAACCCAATTGAAGATTTTGAATCTATAATCCTGATAAACCGCCATAAGCTCTAACCATGTTTTGCTATGCTCCTCACTAAATTCAATCATTGTTTGTCTCCGTTAAAAATTCCGATTAATATATTTGAACATCCCGGCGCCCCGATTTTCATCAGGGCGTCTTGTAAAGCCCAGTTTTTCATAAAACGGCTCTTTGCTTTTTGCCGCCATAAGCCCTATCGTCGCTTTTGTACAGGGAAGACTGTTTGTTTCCGCATATTGTACCAGTCTTTCCACTATTGCTTTTCCAATCCCCTGTCCCTGATACTCCGGTAATACAACCACGTCCTGTATATACCAATACATAATGCCATCCCCCACAAGGCGGCCCATGCCTACTGCTCTTTCCCCACATAGCGCAACCACTGAAAACAATCCGTTTTGCAGCGCCTTTTCTGCCTGTGGAAACGGTGTTTTCAAAAAACCTGCCGAGACACGCAGTTCTATAAAATCTTCTGGTTTTAGCGCGTTATCTCTTAATTGTATTTTATTTTCCATTCATATACCCCCTCCTCGTTCCTGTGCCGCTTTTTATACATCAATGCCCAAAACGTCCCCGGAAATCCAATACAAGGCCGGTAAGGCAGGTATCTTCATAGAGAGTCCCCGGATACACCTCTTCAATCACAAACCGAAATTCTATCGTGCCGCTGTCCACTGCCCTGATATCTCCTTCCGGTAAAAGGAAATACTGCGGCCGAATGGTATCTTCCAGATGCAGATATGCATATGGCTTATCCTCCACATACATCAACAAGGTCTTCACTCGCCCGTTCTCTTCCCATGTTTTTTCGTCTTTGGCATATCCGTTTACGATACAGATTTCCGTATAGCGGATATAGCCGTCCAGCGGATAGCCGCTGCTGTCATAGCGAAAGCCGTCCCATTCATACCCTCCGTTTTCCCATGAACCGTAAAGCCAGCTTTCAGAGTCACGATAAAAGATGCTCTCTCCAATGCCATTCCCCTCCGCTCCCTCTGCCCATGCACAGCTTCTGCCCCTGAAGTACAATAGATTATACGCCGAATATCTGTCGTCCCCGGAAGCCAGTTCAGAAGACGCCTCTATTTCCAAAGAAATATTTCCTACACAAAATTCCCCACAGGGATAATGCCATGCTTCAAAACCAAAGTCCGGCGCGTCATCCGCTTCTTCAAAAGAACAAAAGTGTTCGTCGTCCGCACTCTCCCCATAGAAAAAATTTCTGATATCCGGGGTCAGAACATAAGGCTCCTTCGGGTATCTCACCACCGGCTCCATATTTTCCACAGGCAGAATCTCAAACGGACGCAGACCGTTTGCCAGTGCATATTCCTTTACCGGATTGTCCTCACCGCCTTTTCCGAAACAGAGAAAGCAGTCCCCGCTGCATCCTGCAAAAGCATCCTCCCCAATCACACAATCCGCATTCGGCACATATATGCTTTGTAACAGGGAATTGTCCGCAAATGCACGTTCCCCAATCACGGAAAGCTGACTCGGAAAGACAACCTTTTCCACCCCGATATTGCAAAAAGCCTCCGCCCCGATTTCTTTTATGGGCATTCCGTCTATTTCCTCGGGGATACGCAGATTTTCCGGACCGGATAGAACCTCCTCCCTGTATTTTTCCCCGAAACCGGTAAGCACAATATAGTCCATTCCGTTTTCCGAACGGACTTCATAAGAAAAATCAATATCCGCCCCCTGTAATTCTGCTTCTTCCTGCCCTGCCTCTCCCCCTATCGCCTCTATCGTTTCCTCCGGCGTTACTTCCGGTGTCTTTTCCGTTGTTTCTTCCGGTGTCTCTTCCGGCGTTTCTTCCTGCACCGGCATGACTGCCTTTGTCCCTTCTTTCCTGCCTGACACAGCCTCCCCGCCCGTCT
The DNA here is from genome assembly GCA_910577015.1 of uncultured Lachnospiraceae bacterium. GTDB lineage: Bacteria > Bacillota > Clostridia > Lachnospirales > Lachnospiraceae > Acetatifactor. The sequence continues at coordinate 47,442 of CAJTKU010000012.1, forward strand.
GCTTATTCCCGCAGCCCAAAGCCAGCACGATGCAGGCAGTAAACAACAAATATATCCTTTTCATAACCCTTTTCCCCCTACCTCTATGCCAAAGCTTTGCAGCGCCTCCTCAAAATACTTTTCCGGAATATTCGGCCAGCTGCAATCTCCCGTATCTTCCAGGCACAAAGCCATCGCCTTGTTTAAAACCCTTCCGTGTGTGACGGCTTCCCCACGTATTATCCTTTCTGTAATCCGGGCCCAGCAGGGCGCATGCTCATAAAGCCTCTCCTCCTGCATCTGGCAAAGGACTTTTTCCCTGTCGTAATCCAGGGAGACAAACTCCTCCTGCCACCTGCCTTCTTCTCCGCAAAGAAACATAAACTGCGCTTTTCCCCCGCTCAGAAAAGATACGCCCACTGAGCCGGGATTTAACACGCACCTGCCATTATGCAGAATCTTCCCCTGTATATGGGTATGCCCGGATATAATAACATCTGTATTTGAATTATCCATCACGGCTTCCGTCCTCTCGTTTCCGGGCAAAAGCTTCTCATTTACCTTTTCAGGGGAACCATGGCAGATGGTGACGGGCGGCAGCCCCTGCACATTGACTTCCATGGCAATCGGCATTTCTTCGTAAAAATCCAAATCCTCAGATGTCAGGTTATTATATGCATATAACAGCATACCGCTTGTGGAATCCTTATCCTTCCAGCCTTTTTCCCCGTTTTTCCTGTAATTTAACCAATACTCCTCTTTATTTCCCCTGATAAAATAGCACTTGTATTTGCTTTGCAGCCCATACAAAATCTCCATTGTCCTTTCCGGATATGCCAGCTCCCCTACATAATCACCCAGAAAGAAGAAAGTATCCGCATGATGGGAAAACGCATAAGAAAGGCATTCTTCCAACGCCACATAATTGCTGTGAATGTCCGCCAGTACCGCTATTTTCATATTCCTTCCTCCTGTGTATCGCTGAAACTGCCTGCAAGTTCCCGCCAAAGCTCCTCCATGGTTTTTCCATATACCGGATGCCTGAAGTACGGCGCAATCTGCGCCATGGGCTTCAGTACAAAATCCCTGTTCTGCATATCCACATGCGGTATCAGAAGCGTTTCATCCTCATAGACCAGCTTATCATAAAAAATAATATCCAAATCCAGCGTTCTTGGACCCCAATGAACTTTTCTTTCCCGCCCCGCATCCTTTTCCAGCCTGTGCAGGACCTCCAGCAGTTCATGGGGCGTATACAGCGTTTCCATTTCCAGCACACCGTTTATAAAATCATCCTGCCTGACTCCGCCGTACGGCTTTGTCACTATACTGTCGCTTACCTTAAGCACCCTGTTTCGCCCATCCCCGGAAATGCCGGAAACTGCATCCGATATATACTTTCTGCTGTCCCCCATATTGGAACCGAATGCCACAAAGACACGGTGCCAGCCCCTGTGAATTTTAACCGAAACCGATTCAAAGCGCATGGGAATGGGGGCGTGGGGCTTTCTGATTTCCAAATCCAGCGATTTGACAAGCGGAAAAGCAAGCAGTATCTTTTCTGCCGTCGCCTCCGCCGCTGTTTCAATCAAATCATAGGTATGCTCTGTCAGACACTTTTTGATAAACAGACTGACCTCTCCATAATGGGTGGATAAAGTTAAATCATCTTTTAATCCGGAAGGACGCAAATCCGTATACAGCACGGCATTCACATAAAAATACTGTCCCTGCGCCTTTTCCTCGGGAAACACTCCGTGATTGGCAAAAACCTCCAGATTGTCTATTCTGATTTCATCTGGCATGTGCCGCCTCCTTCATTAAAATAAAAATTGCTTTCAGCTATGTAAAATGGCCTCCGCCATCCTGATGGCGCGTGCATTTTCTTTTACGTCGTGCACACGAACGAAGGTACAGCCCTTCATCACTGCAATAACAGTCGTTACCAATGTACCTTCCATGCGCTCCGAAACAGGCAAATCCAACGTAAGCCCAATCACCGACTTCCTGCTTGTCCCTAAAAGCAGAGGGCATCCGAACATATGCAGCTCTTCCAGATTGTTGATAACCTGCAGGTTCTGCTCATAGGTTTTCCCGAAGCCTACACCGGGGTCCAGCAGAATTTTATCCCCCGCAATCCCGGCCTTTCCGGCCAAAAACAAGGTATCCGCCAAATCTGACGCCACGTCCTGCATAAAGTCCTGATAGCAGGGCTCTTTCCTGTTGTGCATCAGACAGCAGGGCAGACCGCTTTCTGCAATCACTCCCGCCATCCTGTCGTCATACTTTAGTCCCCATATGTCGTTTATCAAATCAATCCCGGCTTCAATCCCAGCTTTCGCCACATCTGCTTTGTAAGTATCCAGTGAAACAGGGATATCAAATCTGGATTTAATATTTTCAATTGTGGGTATTACGCGCGCAATCTCCTCTTCTGCTGTCAAAATAGTATATCCCGGTCTGGTAGACTCCCCGCCGATATCCAGGATATCCATGCCGTCTTTTATCATCTCTTCCACATGGAAAAGCGCCCTGTCCATATCGTTCCATTTTCCGCCGTCGGAAAAGGAATCCGGCGTCACATTCAGTATACCGAAGATATAGGTTTTTCCCTGATTTGCAAACTCCCTGTTCCCGATTTTCAATTTGAAGCCTCCTAATATTTTATCCACATATTTTTCTTTTCCTTTTTCCAGTTACAGGCTTTTTCCATGTTGCAGGCAAAACACGGCCTGCTCGCCTTGTCTGCGCGGTATAAAATACCGCTCAACGATTTTTCTTCTGCTATCTTTTCCGTACGGTGATTTCGTATGGCATCTTGAATAACATCTGTTTCTATATCGCTGTATCCGCATTCCCGCAAGATAGCAGGGGCAATCACCGCGCCTGCCTGCTCGTGCGGCGTGCCGTCCTCATACTGCACATGCTTTCCGATATCATGCAGCAGGGCGGCGCCATACACCAATTCCTTATCCAGCAAAAGCCCTTCCTCCAAATTCAGAATCATGGCAATCCGCGCCACATCCAGCAAGTGGGCCATATTGTGACGGCAGAAGCTCCTGTCAGCCTCTGCCGCGTCATTCTTTTTCATATGTTTTTGAAACAATTTATGGTTTATTATTTTATCAATCCTGTCCATGGCTTCCTCCCTATGCACGCAGCAGGTGGAAAAACTCCTCTTTTAAACCGGCATCCTCCCTGAATACGCCTCTGGAAGCCACCGTCATTGTTTTGCTTCCCGGTTTTTTGATGCCCCGCATCGTCATACACATATGCTCCGCTTCCACTGCCACCATCACACCTTTCGGATTTAAATATTGCATGATGGCATCTGCAATCTGCCCTGTCATCTGCTCCTGAATCTGCAGCCTTCTCGCATATGCCTCTACAGTCCGGGCAAGCTTGCTTAAACCCACCACTTTTCCATCCGGGATATAGGCGATATGGGCAACCCCGTAAAATGGCATCATGTGATGCTCGCAGGTAGAATAAAAGACAATATCTTTTTCCAAAACCATTTCACTGTCAGCAACCGTAAAAGTCTTTTCCAGATGCTCCTTTACCTCTTCGTCCGTTCCGGCAAATATTTCCTCATACATTCTGGCCATTCTCTCCGGCGTTTCTTTTAAACCCTCCCGCTTTAAGTCTTCACCGATACCTTCCAGAATCAATCTCACACCTGCTTCAATTTTTTCTTTATCCATTATGCCTTCCTCCGCTGAAAGCGGGTCTGTTTTTCCCCGCTGCATTCTGCCTTTTTTCCAATATGTCCAAAAGCCTGCCCATATAAGACAATGAGCCGAAACTGATAATCACATCTTCTTTTGCCGCCAGAAGGTATGCCATTTCCACTGCTTCCTCCAGACTGCCTGCCGCTGTTACGCAGGGATGATATCCCTTCACGGCCTGCGCCAGTTCCAGCGCCGCCATCGCGCGCGGATTGTCCGGCGGGGTCACGGTAATCACCTGCTCCGCATAAAGGTATGTTTCTGCAATCACTTTTTCAATTTCTTTGTCCCTCAACATCCCCATTATATAGATAATTCTCTTATTTGTAAAATAGAAACGGAGCGATTGCGCAAGTTTTTTTGCTGCGTCTTCATTGTGGGCGCCGTCCAGAATAAACAACGGCTTTTTTGACGCAATTTGGAACCTTCCCGGCCAGCTTGTTTCCAAAAGGCCTTTGCGGAGCTGCTTTTCCGATACCGGATAGCCGCATAAGGACAGCTTTCCTATGGTTTCCACTGCCAAAATGGCATTTTCAATCTGGTACTGTCCTGCACGGGAGATTTCCAGACCGTTAAAACGGACTCCGTCCGCGGTTTCATAGGTAAACCTCTGCCGTTCCAGACCATACTTTACTTTTAACGCCTCTCCCGTTTTGGTAACCGGACACTGGTTTTCCATCGCTTCCAATTCAATAACATCTGATATTCCATTGTTTTGGGCGGCAGTTACCACATAACAGCCTTTCTTTATAATACCGGCCTTTTGTCCTGCAATTTCCTTCAAACTGCTTCCCAGAAACTTCATGTGGTCCATGCTGATGGAGGTAAGCACTGCAACCTTGGTCGTATTTATCAGATTGGTGGCGTCCTCCCTTCCGCCCATACCGGCTTCCAGCACCACGATATCACAGGCTTTTTTTTGAAAACATAAAAATGCGGCGGCCGTTTCCGTCTCAAAAAGAGTGGGCGCCGCCAGTCCCTGCGCTGTCATGGAATCCCCGGCTTCTTTCACTTCCCCGATACACTCGCAAAAAAACTTTCGGGAAACAGGGCGTCCGTTTATCTGCACATTCTCCCCGTACCCCTGTAGGGATGGGGAAAAATATCTTCCCACCCTGTATCCCGCGCATGCCAGTACCGTGGACACATATGCCAGTACGGAACCTTTGCCGTTTGTACCTGCTATATGTACAAAAAAAAGCTTATCCTGCGGATTTCCCAGTCTTTTGCAAAGTTCTTTGATATTAAAAAGTCCCAGCACAATACCGTTTGATTTTAACGAATCCAGATATTGCGTCACTTCCGTATTCTTCATGGTATAAAGCGTCCTTTCCCGGAAATACTACTTCCTATGAAAAAATATATCCATAATTTTATCCATTGCGGCATTACGGGCTGGTGCATGGAAATCCTATTTACAGCCCTTGATTCTTATAGAAAAAGAAAATTTACCCTAAAGGGAAATACCTCCGTCTGGATGTTTCCCATCTACGGCTGCGCCTGTTTTTTATCCCCTGTCTGCCGCTCGTTGAAAGGTAAATCCCCATTTGTAAGGGGATTTACCTATGCATCCTTGATTTTTGCCGTGGAATACATGACCGGCGCTTTGCTTTCCAAAAAGCAAATCTGTCCTTGGGATTACAGCCGTTCCAAATGGCATATCAAAAAAGTCGTCCGCCTGGATTACTTTCCGCTCTGGTTCATGGCGGGACTGCTATTTGAAAGGCTGCTTGCGGAAAGCGACTCGTGAGCGGCCTTTCTTTTCTCCATGTACTTCATCAATATCACATATAATACAATAAAGTAAACTGCGGCGCTGACCCAAGCAATGACATTGCCCATGCATACGCCCACATAGCTTAATTTTCTTGCCGCAATGTACGCCACAACCCCGCGGCCAACAAGCTCCACCACGCCTCCAAACATCGGCAGAAGTCCGAATCCGCATCCCTGCAGCACATGGCGGAACACAAAAATCAGGCCCAGCGGAATAAAAAATGCCCCGCACAGCACAGCATAAATCCATACATATTCGTAAACCTTTGCCACTTCATCCGCTGCGACAAACAGCCTTACCATGAGCGGAAGTATCAGCATCAGAACCCCGTAAATCACAACAGAATAAACAACACTCATAATGCCGGCGCTTTTGACGCCCTTTTTAATCCTATCCAAATCATTGACGCCCCTGTTTTGCGCCCCGTAAGTCGCCATGGTCGTTCCCATCGCTCCAAAGGGCTGGGTCACGAACTGCTCAACCTTGCAGGCCACAGAATAGGCAGCAACTACCGTGGAACCCAGCAAATTTAACGCCGTCTGTACAAAAATGGCTCCAATCGCCGTAATGGAATACTGTAAGGCCATGGGAAGTCCCACTGACAACTGCGTTTTTGCAAAACTCCAGTCAAATTTCCAATGCCTTTTTTCAATCCTGAGGGCAGGCACCCAGATTAGCATATACACAAGGCATAAAAGTCCTGATACTCCCTGCGCAATCACCGTGGCATAGGCCGCGCCTTCCACACCCATGTGAAACACAGCAATAAATAAAATATCCAGCGCTACATTCAAAACAGCCGCTATTACCAGAAAAACAAGCGGAATCAGGCTGTTCCCAATCGCCCTCATAATACTGGCCAGAAGATTATACAACACATTGCAGGCAATACCGGCGCAGATAATGATGATATATCTTTTTGTCATATCATAAATATCCCCCGGTGTATTCATAATCTGAAGCAGCCTATCCATCTGTGTGATGCTGATAACCGTCATGACTACCGCCAGTATGGCAGAAAGAATATAGGCGCTTCCGATACTCTGTTTCATGCCTTCCCTGTCCCCGGCGCCAAAACGCTGTGCTGTCATAATGGTAAACCCGGTAGTCAATCCCTGGGTAAATCCCAATATCAAAAAAGTAATAGAACCCGTAGCGCCCACTGCCGCCAATGCGTCCACGCCTACAAAATGTCCGACAATTATCGTGTCGGCCATACTGTACAACTGCTGAAAAATATTTCCTACAATCAACGGACCCATGAAGCATAACAGCAGCCTGGTCGGTTTTCCTTTTGTCATATCCAGTTCCACGCCTTTTTCCTCCTAAAAATATCCTCTGAAAAAGACGGAGTAAAATCAACTCCGTCCCGCTTTCCATCCTGATATGAAAAATTATATATCCGCATCGTCCAAATCCCCGATATCTCCCGTACCGATATCAAGGGTATTTAACGTCCGCCTTCTCATGCGCGCTGCTTCCGACGCCTCAAGAATATAATTTTTGATTTCCCTGGAATGCTTAATATGCAGCAATATCAATTTCGGATGGGTTGTGTCCCCGGTGAAACAGGTAATCGTACCCATTCCAAACATACGCTCCGCAAGACTTGCCGTAAGCTCCACATCCTGTACCTTATACATATAACAGTCGTTTTCCACCTTTTTTAAAAATCCCTGGTCTATGGTAATCATATCATCCTTTATGATATATTTCGTAAAGGTAAAAGGCAGTCCTAAAAAAGTCCATCTTTTCCTTTCCACAAACTTAACATCCTCGTCCTGTACCTTTGCCATTCTATAAAACTCCTTTTTTAAGAAAATATGCTTTATCCGTTACAAATACCACTCTGATTCGTTCTTAATTATAAGGGAAACCGGATGGATATGCAAGTGAAATGTTCTTAAGTTTTCGCGCTGTATGCTCATAAGTTTCGCATTTCGGATGGCGGCAGCCCGGGGAGGCATTTGATTCCATAAAGGACCGTGTAAAAACACCGGTACTTGGATACCGTACTTTGGTATCCTACGTACCGCTGTGTTTTTACCCGAGCGAGAGCGCGTCCTGTTGGAACAAATGCCTCCCTGGGCTGCCGCCATCCGAAATGCCGAAACGCTGTCTTGATTCTATCCTCCAGTTATGGTATCATATCCAAAGAAATATAAATATAAAAGGAGGATTTTCATGACTGCCAAGGAATGTATCAGAGAACGCAGAAGCATCCGCCAGTTTACGGACAAACCGGTTTCCCACGATGTGCTGGCTTCCATAGTGGAAACTGCGTCTTTTGCACCGAGCTGGAAAAACACCCAGATTGCACGTTATATTGCCATTGAGGGCGAATTAAAGGATAAAATTGCACGGGAATGCACTTCAGCTTATGCCAAAAACGGAGAAATCATGTTGAATGCTCCTATGGTGATTGCCGTTACCTTCATCAAAAACCGCAGCGGTTTTGAGAGGGATGGTTCTTTCAGCACTCCCAAGGAAGGGGGCTGGCAGATGTTTGACGCCGGCATAGCCACAGAAGCATTTTGTCTGGCTGCCCATGAGCAGGGATTGGGAACTGTCATTATGGGTATTTTTGATGAAGAAAAAGCCTCCTCTTATTTGGAACTTTCCGAAGACAGGGAGCTTGCTGCCCTTATTCCCATAGGGTATCCTGCTGAATCACCGGCTGCACCCAGACGGAAACCCGTAGAGGAATTGTTATCTTATAAATGATTACAAATCGAAGAGAATTTTTCTCTTCGATTTTTTTAGGAAACTGAAATATTGGAGGTTTTGTATATGAGACATTTAATGAGCCCGCTGGATTTTTCCGTGGAGGAACTGGAGCAGTTATTTGAGCTTGCCGAGCGCATTTCAAAAAATCCCTCCCGGTATAAGCATGCCTGCGACGGCAAAGTACTTGCCACCTGTTTTTATGAGCCAAGCACCCGGACGCGCCTCAGCTTTGAATCTGCCATGATACATCTGGGCGGAGAAGTGCTGGGATTTTCCGACGCTGCCAACTCCTCCGCTTCCAAAGGGGAAAGCGTGTCGGACACCATCCGCATCATTTCCTGTTATGCGGATATTTGCGCCATGCGCCATCCCAAGGAAGGCGCTCCCATGGTCGCCGCTGACAAATCCGGGATTCCCGTTATCAATGCAGGGGACGGCGGACACCAGCACCCCACCCAGACTTTGACCGATTTATTGACTATCCGTTCCTTAAAAGGACATCTTGACCACCTTACCATCGGCCTGTGCGGGGACTTGAAGTTTGGACGTACCGTGCACTCCCTTATCAATGCGCTTGTCCGTTATGAAGGCATTCGTTTCGTCTTCATTTCTCCTGAAGAATTGAGGGTTCCCGACTATATCACCGAAATGCTGAAGGACAAAAATATCCCCTATGAGGAAGTCATCCGTCTGGAAAAAGTCATGCCCACCCTTGATTTACTTTACATGACAAGGGTACAGAAAGAACGCTTTTTCAATGAAGAGGATTACGTCCGGTTGAAAGATTTTTACATACTGGATGCCGCAAAAATGGAGCTGGCAGGACCCGACATGCTGGTGCTGCATCCCCTTCCCAGGGTCAACGAAATATCCGTGGAAGTGGATGACGACCCCAGAGCCGTTTATTTTAAACAGGCGCAGTACGGCGTCTATATCAGGATGGCGCTCATCCTGACCCTGCTCGGTCTTGCCGACGCCGGGGAAATCGAAGAATAGGAGGTTAATCCGATGTTAAACGTAGGAAAAATTGAAGAAGGGTTCGTACTGGACCACATCAAAGCAGGAAAAAGCATGGACATATATAAGCACCTCCAGCTGGGCAAGCTGGACTGCACCGTTGCCATCATTAAAAATGCCCGCAGCAATAAAATGGGAAAAAAAGACATTTTAAAAGTAGAGTGCGATATCAACCAGCTTGATTTGGACGTCCTTGCCTTTATTGACCATAATATTACCGTTAACGTCATCAAAGACGGGGAAATAGTGGATAAGAAAGAATTGGTTCTTCCCAAAATGATAAAAAATGTCATCCGCTGCAAAAACCCCCGCTGCATCACTTCTATCGAGCAGGGGCTTCCCCACATTTTTGTTCTGGCTGACGAGGAAAAAGAAATTTACCGCTGTAAATACTGTGAAGAAAAAGGAAGCGGTTCCCTCTGAAAGAACCGCTTCCTTCTATTTTTTCTTTTTCTTCTCTTCCGCTTTCTGCCTTATCTCCTCCATAATTTCCCGATACCTGACGGAACTCATGGAAGGATTGTTATGAAACAGCCGGTGCATCCATTTTGCGCTTTTCATCCGTTCCATGTTCTCTTTTAACTGCTCCATGTGGAGTCTGTCAGCAATGGACTCCTTTTTCTGTTCCATATTTTCTGCAAAAAGTTCTTTTTTGGCATTCCACTCTTCTCCGGTAACGGCAATCACCACGTCCAGCCGTTTTTGCAGCCGCAGAAGCTCTTCTTTCGCCTTCTCCATATGCACCAGAATATCCCGCAAATCCAAAGCTGCCTTAAATGCCAGCGCAAAGTCGCCGGCAATATAAACGGTGAGCAGCACCGTGATTACCGTCAGGAGCGTAGATGGAATACCCAGCACAAATGCTTCAACAGGCTTATGTATGACATAGGTCATAAGCATGGTAAGTCCTCCCCACGCCAAAGAGGAACTTAAGCAGATATGTCCCTGAAAATTCAAAGGCTGATTGGAATAGTCCCAGTAACGAACCTTAAACAACGCCTCCATCACAACACCCGTTACATATTCCAGCAATGTGGCGCCGATACAGCCGGCAATATAAACAGCCCACCAATGCTCCAGAAACGGCCTGGATACCACCAGCATCATAATAGCGCCGCTTCCATAAAGCGGCAGAAAAGGCCCTTTCATAAACCCTCTGTTTACAAATTTCCTGCTTTTTGCGGAAACATACGAGGATTCAAAACACCAGCCGAAAAAACAATAAAAATAGAAAAAAAACAACCATTGTATTATAGAATATCCAAACATACCCTTCTCCTAACGGTACACATCCACTGCCAGACAGATTTTTCCTTTTTTCGTTTCGTATTTTACTTCCCTGAATATAATCTTGCCGTATCCACGCACATTCACAGTCTCTCCCGGCTTCCACATACGGCTGTTGTTTTCTGCCAGACGGCCATTCACATAGACTTTTCCTCCCTGGAATAAGGCAATGCTTTCAGCCCTTGAAATATGATAAACCTTGGAAAGGCATCCGTCAATACGCAGGGAACTCACCTGTACCTCCACGCTTTTCGGCTCGTCCCTTTTTGCCGTATCCATCTGCCCCGTAACCTCGCATCCCACATGGGTATGCTTAATCTGTACAAGGTTTTCACAGATAAATTCAGCCATGGAAGACAAGCAGTACAGATATCCCTCCCTGTCACCCACGCGGATATCACCGATGCAGTCCCTCTCAATGCCCAGATTCATCAGCGCTCCCAAAAAATCCCTGTGGGAAAAATCATCCGCAAACTTTGCAGATAACGGTGTGACATGGATACAGGTAATCGGATAATCCTCCTCATAGCCAAACTCCTCAGGCGAGCCAAAGCGAATCACTTTCCGCTCGCTCTCTTCGTCACCGCCAAATAAAGCAGGATGGGAAAAAAGCAGATTTTTTTCCATCCTGTAATAGACATCCAGTTCAGCGAGTCCCAAAAAACTGCTGAAGGTAAAAATATTCTGCCTGTAAGACTTATCAGCAAGCTCCTGCAGCCTTTTCTGTAACTGTGCCAGTTCTTTTTCCGAATTTAACGCCATACCGCATTACCCCAATGCCACATCCAATATCATCATTAACAGAAAACCTGCCAGCACGCCAACCGTACCGAAATGGGAGTGTTCCCCCAAATGCGCCTCCGGAATCAGTTCTTCCACCACCACATAAATCATGGCGCCGGCGGCAAAAGAAAGCAGCCATGGCATAAACGGAACCAGTGCAGATGCCAAAAGCACTGTCACCACCCCGAAAACAGGCTCCACAATGCCGGACAGGCAGCCGCATAAAAATGCTTTTAGGGTTCCTGTTCCTTCTCTTTTCAAAGGCAGGGAAATTGCCGCCCCTTCCGGAAAATTCTGAAGGCCGATGCCGATAGCAAGTGCAAATGCCGCAGCATATTCTACGGCGTCCGCACCGTTTAACCGGGCGTTTGCAAAAGCAATTCCCATCGCCATTCCCTCCGGAATATTGTGCAGCGTTACGGCAAACACCATCAAAGTGGTTCTTTGCAGGGAGGTCTTCGGTCCTTCACCCTGCCGCTCGCCGATATGCAGATGGGGAACCAGCTTGTCCATCATCATCAGAAACAGCGCTCCCAGTAAAAAACCGCCTGCCGCCGGGAGCCATCCGATACCTCCCGCCTCACCGGCCTGCTCTATGGCCGGTATTAACAGAGACCAGACGCTGGCGGCAATCATCACCCCTGCAGCAAATCCCAAAAAGGCCTTGTGGATATTTTCCTTCATTTCCTTTTTGAAAAAGAAAACCATTGCCGCACCCAGCGATGTCATAAGCCAGGCAAAACCCGTTCCCTCCAATGCAAGCAAAATTGTACGCATACATTCTCCTCGTCTTAAACAAAACTGATAATTTCATTTTTGGGGGCCTTTGCTTTTTCCACGCTGACTGCGTGTAAAACCGGCCCTTCCCCCTGGTATTCCTCCCGGTATTCTTTTGTGACGGACGCCTTCACCCTGACCCAATCCTTCTGCTTCAGCTTATCCGCTTCCGCATATTCACAGGCATATCCCAAAAATGCCATATCATCCGCACAGCAGGTCATCGCCATACGCCCCGGCACAAAGTATCCTTTGGGAAATCCTTCCGGCTTTAATACCATGGCAAGAAATTCAATGGTCTTTCCCACATATCTTTCCATATGGTCCATGCTGTCCAGATACCAGATACCATACCCAAAATCGTCCAGTTTTAATACATCCTGCGTCAAATCGTACGGTAAATCATCCTCCAGGATATCCGTGATTTCACCGTTTGCGTCTTCAAAAATAACCTCCGCCCTGGGATTTACCGCCTTGATGTTCCTCTTGTAAGCATTCAAATCCGTGATGCCGTCACAACGGTTAAAGATAATCATCTCGGAATTGCGAACCATCTCTGCCAGAAGGGAACGCATATTGGTGTAATACATGGGAAAAGTGGAGCCGTCAATTGTCGTAATCTGCTGTTCCACTTTCCAGTGCCAGGGAAGCTTCATTTCTTTAAAGTTCCACATGCCGTTATATTCTATAATGATTCTGTCCGGCTTGTGCTTCTTTTCCAGTTCCAGCAAATGGGAAGGGGTAAAAGACGATTCATCCTCAATCAGTTCCAGCACCGTCCTGCTCTTTTTCAGCAGCGAGGCATCATACTCCACCTCCCCCTCCTCACAGAGCAAAAGCAGCGTGGTTCCCTTTGTCTGAAAATACGGCTGTGCAAGCGTAAAATTGATAAATTCCGTCTTACCGCTTTCCAGAAACCCATTGATGATATATACAGCTTTCATAAAATATCCTTTCTTCTTTCCGGCTTTTCAGCCACAAACCACCATCAGGCAAAGAGCGCTTCCAGCTTCTCCTCCGAAAGTCCGGAACCAATGACGCAAATCTTTCCCGTCACCTGCGGCTTTCCTGTCCTGATATCGCTTTCACCCGGTACATAGTCAAAATAAATCCATGAGCCATCCTCGGCGGGAACCATTCCCTTGGCCCGCAGCACCACGCCGCATTCTCCGCCCTCCAGGCTTTCCAACAGTTTCGTAAGCTTCTCTTCCGTATACAAAGCAGGCGTTTCCTTTCCCCAGCTTGTAAACACCTCATCCGCATGATGATGGTGATGATGTCCCTCCTCATGGTGATGGTGCTCATAACTGCACTCTTCCCCGTCTTCATGATGGTGGTGATGGCCGTGGCTGCACTCTTCCCCATCTTCATGATGGTGGTGGCCATGGCAGCACTCCTCCCCATCTTCATGATGATGGCCATGACAGCACTCCTCGTCATCTCCATGGTGATGGTGTCCATGACAGCACTCCTCGTCATCTTCATGATGATGGTGGTGGCCATGGCAGCACTCCTCACCGTCTTCATGGTGATGATGATGCTCATGTTCTTCTTGCAACATCTCCTGAAGCATATTTTCCAGTTTGTCGGCGCCTTCTATCGTTTTCAGAATATCCCCGCCCTGCAAATCCTCCCATGGTGTGGTGATAATGACGGCTTCTTTATTATACTCCCGAATCATCCCCACACAGGCTTCCAGCTTTTCCTGATTCATTCCGGCTGTCCTGCTCAAGATAATAGTGCCGGCATAGGCAATCTGATTACAGAAGAACTCGCCAAAGTTCTTGATATACATCCTGCATTTTGCCGCATCCACCACAGCTACCGCACTGTTCACCCGGACTTCGGCATCCGAAGCGACATTTTCCACTGCCTTTATGACATCGGAAAGTTTTCCTACCCCGGACGGTTCTATCAATATCCTCTCCGGCGCATAAGTCGTCAGCACTTCCTTCAGCGAAGCGCCGAAATCCCCTACAAGGGAGCAGCAGATGCAGCCGGAGTTCATCTCTTTGATTTCGATTCCGGACTCCTCCAGAAATCCTCCGTCAATTCCTATTTCCCCAAATTCATTTTCAATCAGTACTACCCTGGTGTCTGCCAATGCTTCCTTGAGCAGCTTTTTAATCAACGTCGTTTTACCGGCTCCGAGAAAGCCGGAAAAAATATCTATCTTTGTCATAACATCCTCCATTCTGAAGCGTTACATAAAACCGCCGCATAGCATATTGTGGAACATTTTTCACGGAATGTCAAGAAGTCTTCCGTATTTTCCTTATCTTTTATCGTCTCTCTCCTTCGCCTGCATCCACTCGGATTCTATTACGGAAAACGGCAGCACTGCCGCTTCCCCCTCCCTGCTCACCCCGCATATGATGCCTGCAAAATATCCGTCCGCATCCACAACCGCACTGCCGCTCATGCCTCCCGTGACATTCATTTTCAACAGCATCATATCAAGCGAAAAATCCTCCACATAAATCCATGTGGAGACCACCACTCCTTCTATTCTTTCCGTACCATCACCGGAAAGCGTATGAAGAACATCCCCTTCCCGCAGTCCGTCAAAACGCTTTCTGTCCGTCTTTACCGGCGCCGCCGTTTCCGGCATATTTTTTTCCTCCACCTTCAAAAACGCCGCGTCCGCCGTTTCCGACAGGTAAAATACCTCTGCCTCGGTTTCGCTTCCGTCAGAAAATACAACGGTGCATAAATCCCCGCACGCAAGTCCGGAAAGGACATGCCCTGCCGTAACCAGATAACCGCCTTTTCCATCCCTGCCGTATACGACGCCCCTGCCCGTAAAGTACGGGGTTTTCACCGTAACGTATGCAGAAGCTCTCTCCTTTTCCCCGTTTTTTACTCCCAAAATAAAAAAACATAAAACCAACAATACTGCCGCCGCTAAACAAAGCGCGGTTTTCTTTTTCCCATCCATTGTAGCTGCCTCCCTATGAAAAACCCGGCAAACACAGCCGGACTGGCTATTTTTACCGGGTTTTTTATTGATAAGCAGGACGATAAGCCGGGTTATGTCTTGAATAATCATCTGTCTAGGACTGCCGTTGCCGGCAGTCTCAAGCGACCCACCTGAAAACAGGCCGGGCAAGCCTATTGTCTTCATACGGTCTTGCTTCGGATGGGGTTTACATGGCTTCCCTCGTTACCGAAGGAACGGTAGTCTCTTACACTGCCTTTCCACCCTTACCAGATTACACACAACTGTGTGCTGGCGGTTTATTTCTGTTGCACTTGCCTTGGAGTCGCCTCCACCGGACGTTATCCGGCATCCTGCCCTGCGAAGCCCGGACTTTCCTCACCCACATAAGTGGCCGCGATTATTTATCCTACTTATTCTCTTTTTATTCTGTCTTAAAGGAGCTGATTTCCTCCTCCAGATTTTTCATATTGTCCTCAAGGACATCTGCATTGCCTTTCAACATGCCTGCATGAATCAGCATACGCTCTGCAGTGTCGTTTACCACTGCTGCCGCTGCCGCCGTTTCCTCAATAACTGCTGAAATATTTTCTATTGCCTGCAAGGTAGCGCCGCGTTCCGCGTCCGCCTTTTCCGTATTGCTGGCAATCTCTTTCATCTGCTCTATCACATCCGCCATATGCTGCTGCATACCGCTGAATGCAACCTGAATCTCCTCAACCGCCTGACTTTGCAACCGCACCATCTCCCTGGCTGCCCTTGCGTCGTCCACACTCACCTGAGCCTGTTCCTGAATGCCCTTTACCGTTTTCTGGATTTGGGAAGAGGCGCCGGAAGCTCCCTCCGCCAGTTTGCGAATCTGGTCTGCCACAACCGCAAAACCGCGGCCGCTCTCTCCCGCACGGGCTGCTTCGATGGATGCGTTTAAGGATAGAAGATTGGTTTCTTCGGAAATGCCGTCAATGGTTTCCACAAATCCCTGAATCTGACTGAACTGCTCCTGCAAGAGAAGGATGCTTTTCTCCACCTTATCCGTCTTGAAAGAAGTCTGCCTTGCCCTTTCGTCCAGCACATTCATGGTATCAATTCCTTTTAAGATACTGTCACCGGTCGCCACTATCAGCTTCTCCGTATCTTCCACCCTGCTGCTGATAACCTGGATTTCCTCCGATAAGGCGTCCGTTTTTTGCAGACATTCCTGTGCATTTTCCGTCTGCACATTCATGCCGGTGTGAATTTCACTGATGGCGCTGGTGATATTTTCCGAATATTCATTTATAATACCGGCCGATTCCGTCACCGAACGCGTCGCATCACCCAGCGTTCTGGTGGAATCCGCCACCTTTTTAACCAGTTTTCCCGTATTATGCACCATGTTATTCATGGAACCATTCAGCAGTGAAAATTCATCCTTTCCCCTGCTTTTGACCACAGCAGTCAAATCACCGTCCGCTACCTGTGACATGGATTCCATCAGTCTTTTCATGTTACGGCCAATTTTTGAGGAGATGAAAACCGCCACAATAAATGCCGCCAGACATGCCAGCACTACCATCAAGACCGTCACTACCCGGATGCTCTCCGCCTGACTGGTAACGGTGTGCATGGGCGTAAGCGCACAGATACTGAAATTGCCCTCATCATTCCTGCTATACAAAAACAGATATTTCTCTCCTCCGAAAGAGATTTCCCGGTAACCTTCCAATTCATCTGAATCCATACACTCGCGATAACAGGGAATCGCAGTAAAGGACTCTGTTTCCTTGTCGCCGGCTACGCACTCGCTGCCGCCGGCAGTTACCATTCCTACGGTACTGCCTTTCCCCAAATCCAGCTTCTCAAGCAAATCCAACACTGCCTGCCTGTTCATGTCAATCACCACATAGGCGTTATTGGATGTCGCCGGACAGGTGTAGGAAAAAATAGTTTCCTCTGCCGAAAGATTTAACTTCTCATCCAGTAAGGGATGGCTGTCTATCCACTTGGGAATCTCCCCTTCCCCGTATATGGCTTCCAAATCCGTCACAAACTCTTTGTAAAATCCGTCCGGGGTGGCGGTGGTGCTGCCCGTTTTCGTTGTCAGCATTGCGATTCCGGGCTTGGTAATAATGTGAATGTTGTTAATAAAACTGTTGGATACCTTTGCGGTCTTCAACATATCATTGGTATCTTTCAGGATTTCCACACGCCCTGCCGCATCATTCTTGTACAAACCTACATAATAATTGGACAAATTTGTGGTGAAGGCATATTTTAGTCCCTCTGAAACAATGAATTCACTTCCCAAATCCACATATTCCACCGTCATCTTCAATGCTTCCAATGTGGACTGTTCGTATTTCATCCGCATACCCTTCGCCGCGCTGTTGTATGCCTGCATACCTACAATCACCACGAACACAACGGGTACCAGAAAGCAAACCATAATCTGTTTGCCGATACCAAATCTTACTTTTCCCTTATTCAGTTTTTTGGGCATTTTTTTCTTTTTTCTCTTTTCTTCTCTGCTGTTGCTCCTTCTCTTTTGCTCTTCCTGTACCTTAAATGGCATTATCCCTCCTGCGCGGCACGGAATCTGCCCTCAAGTTCCAATGTCTCACGCTATAGCAAAAAACTGCTATCTATGCTTATTATATACTATGAAAGTATATCTTGAAAAGAGAAAAATACCTGGCCGGATAAATTTTAGCAATGTATTTTGTTAAACATGAAAGCAACTCCCGCCTACAAACTCCCTGCATATGGAATTATTGGGAAGGCTCTCGCTGCTTACCCCCAAAAAATAATCCAGGAATTTTAACAGCCTCTTAGCCTCGTAATATTCCGGTTCATCCTTTTCTATCCCGAACAATAGCGGTTCTGCAAACTGTTTTAACACTGCCAGTTCATAGATAAGCGCCGAATTAAACATGGCGTCCGCACTCTCCTGAAACGGGAAAATATTTTCCTCTTCCCCTCTCCTGACCGAAGGCCACATATGAATCGTCTGTTTTGCGCTGGAGCCCCTTGTCCTGGCATCCCGCACCATTCTGCGCAAAAGCCGCACGTCCGTGGTAGGAATCCGGTTATGCTCGTCAATATTTAAACTTGTCAACGCACTGATGTAAATCCTGTATTTGCTCTCATCGGGAAGGGCATACGACATCCTGCCGTTCAAACCGTGAATGCCTTCAATCACCAATATATCCTCCGCCCCCAAAGTAAGCGTATTTCCTTTGTATTCCCTTTTTCCGGTCTTAAAATTAAAACTGGGCATCTGCACTGTTTTTCCGTCAAGCAGCGCGCACATATCCTGATTAAACTGCTCGATGTCAATCGCCTCAAGACATTCAAAATTGTAATCACCGTTTTCATCCTTCGGTGTAAACTCCCTGTCTACAAAATAATCATCCAGCCCTATCGGATGCGGCGTCATACCCTGCGTGCGAAGCTGGATGGACAGCCTGTGGGAAAAAGTGGTTTTCCCGGAAGAAGAAGGCCCGGCAATCATCACGAATTTCACGTTTCCCCGTTTCACAATCTCTTTTGCAATCTCCCCGATTTTTCTTTCCTGCTCTGCCTCCTGAACCAATATCGTGTCATTGATGTTTCCCTTACAAATACGGTTGTTCAGTTCCCCTACGGTTGAAATATTTACCCTTCTTCCCCAATCCTTTGCGTCTTCCATGGTATTAAAAAGCAGCTTGCTTTCCGGCGTTGGCAAAATTTCACAGGGGTTCTTTTTCTCCGGAAGCAACAACATCATTCCCTTTTCATACGGAACAATGTCAAAATATTTGACATATCCTGCATGGGGAAGCATAAAGCCGTAATAATAATCAAAGTATCCTTCCATCTCATAAAGATTAATAAAAGAACTTCTTCTGTACTTAAACAGTTTCTCTTTGTCCACCATCCCCTTTTCACGGAACAGTTCCATGGCGTCATCCACAGGAAAGGACCTTTTTATCAAAGGCATTTTCAGGGCCACCAGCTCATGCATTCTTTCTTTTATTTTATTGACAAGTTCCCCGGTAACGGTATATTCGCCCGTATTGATGTAGTATCCGTGCCCAATCGTAAATTCCACGCGGCATGCCTGGGCAAAATCTGCTCCCGCAATATCATACACTGCCTTAAGCGCCAGCATTTTGGCCGTACGCACATACGTCTTGCTGCCGACGGCATCCTGTAAAGTAAAAAACTCCAGTACACCGCTCCTAGTCGCCTTTTTAAACAGCTCACGCATTTTGCCGTTTAACGCCACAACCGCTATCTGGTTGTTGTAAGCAGGCTGAAACTCCTTAACAATCTCTTCGTAGGTGCATCCTTTCGGATATTCCCTTTCTTCTCCGTTAATCGTAAGCTTAATCATTTCCCCAATACCTTTCTTTATTATTGTACTTTTCACGCTATTACTGCAAAAGGACTTTTTTCCTCCGCCATATAAACGGTAATCCCCGGCAGGTTTCTTTCAAAATAATCCTTCATATAAGGGACAAAAAGTTTTTCCAGCCCGAAATGGCCCGCATCGATAACGGAAATACCCTGCGCCACCAAATCAATTCCCATGTGGTGGTCAATATCCCCTGAGATAAGCACATCCACCCCTGCCCGCAGGGCTGCGGGGACAACCGACTTTGCCGAACCGGGGGAGACTGCCGCCACCTCTGCCTTTTCTTCCAAATCCCCATAGACCCTGACTGCCGGAAGCCGGAAAACTTTTTTAACATATTCGGCACACTCAAAAAGCGTCATCGCCTGCGGCAGGCTGCCGTACCTTCCGATTCCCTCTTTGGAAATGTCATCCTCATAGGTCACATCAAGCACCTGTCTGTTTTTTAACAAAAGCTCGTCTGCCGCGGCATCTGCCATACCCATCACATCAAAATTTGTATGCATGGCAAAATAACAGGTGTCTGACTGTATCAGCTTGAAAAGCCGCCTGCCCACAAAATCCTCCTCCGTAATGCGCTTTATGGGTGAAAAGATAAGGGGATGGTGCGTAAGCAGCATATCCGCGCCTACATCGACAGCGTCTTCCACCACCTCGTCAGTGGCGTCCACTGCCAGATACACTTTCCTTATTTCTTTGTCCTTTCTGCCGGCTAAAAGCCCCACATTGTCCCAGCTTTCCGCAAACTTAAAAGGGGCAAGTATTTCAAGCCTCTCCATGATTTCTGCACAATTCATAAAGATACTCCTTTATTTTTCAAACAGCAAAAGACACTCTGCAATATCCGCCAGACAAGCCTCTATCTCCTGTCTGCGGCTTTCCTTCTTCTGTCTGACATCCTGTCCCTGTCTTTCCCTGTCATCTCTGCCTGCGTCCATCTCAGACAGGATTTTTTTGTTTCTTTGCTCCAAAACCCTTAAATATTCCTGCAAAACAGGGTTTTTCGCAGCCAGCAGAAAAGGGCCGAAAGCATCCTCCAGACGCTGCCTTCTTTCCTCCGTCAACGTCCCCGGCTCCCCCAAAAACGCCTGTCCTGCCGTATTTTGGGGAACTGCCTTTATAACAGGATAAAATTTGCCTTCTTCTTTAATCATGTCTTCCTGCACAATATGCAGTCCATGCTCCCTTAAGTATCTTCGAAAAAGGGCAAGTTCCGACTGCGGCTGCAAAATCAATTCTTTCATCAGCCTGATTTTCCCCTCTCCCTCTGAAAGAATTTTCATCATCAGGCGTCCGCCCATACCGGCGCAAATCAATGTATCCGCCTCACCCGGACAAAGCGCCTCAACGCCGTCCGAAAGCCTTGTCTCTATGTAATCGCAAAATCCACCCGCCTGTATATGTTCTTTCGCCCTTTCAAGCGGTCCGGGCCGCACATCCATGGCATATACCTTCGGCGCAATATGACTCCTGCAAAGATAAATGGATACAAAGCCATGGTCACATCCCACGTCGGCAACCGCGTTTCCCGGTGTCACCATATCCGCTATAGCCTTTAGCCGTTTCGATAATTCCATGGCTTTAGTCCAGATAATCCTTCAGTTTCCGGCTTCGGCTGGGATGCCGCAGCTTTCTGAGCGCTTTTGCCTCAATCTGCCGGATGCGTTCACGGGTTACATTAAACTCTTTCCCTACTTCCTCCAGCGTACGCGCCCTGCCGTCATCCAGCCCGAACCTTAAACGGAGAACCTTCTGCTCTCTTTCTGTCAGCGTGCCCAGCACCTCCACAAGCTGTTCTTTTAAAAGGGTAAAAGCAGCCGCGTCCGCAGGCACCGGCACATTATCATCCTGTATGAAATCGCCCAGATGGCTGTCCTCTTCTTCCCCAATCGGGGTTTCAAGAGAAACCGGTTCCTGGCTGATTTTCAGGATTTCACGCACACGGTCAACCGGCATGTTCATTTCGACGGCTATCTCCTCCGGGGAAGGCTCCCTGCCCAGTTCCTGTAAAAGCTGACGGCTGACGCGAATCAGCTTATTAATCGTCTCCACCATATGAACCGGAATCCTGATGGTCCTTGCCTGGTCGGCAATAGCCCTTGTTATGGCCTGCCTAATCCACCATGTCGCATAAGTGGAAAATTTATAACCCTTCCTGTAGTCAAACTTTTCCACTGCCTTAATCAACCCAAGGTTTCCTTCCTGAATCAAATCCAAAAACAACATTCCACGCCCTACGTAGCGTTTGGCGATACTGACTACCAGCCTTAAATTTGCTTCTGCCAGCCTTTTCTTTGCTTCCTGGTCCCCCAGTTCCATCTTTTTGGCAAGTTCAATCTCTTCCTCCGCCGACAAAAGCGGCACTTTTCCGATTTCTTTCAGATACATCCTGACAGGGTCTTCGATACTGACGCCATCCGGCACGGAAAGGTCAATGTTTTCCACATCGACATCCTCTTCCTCCATCAGAACGATTTCTTCATCGCTTACATCATCTTCTTCCGTAATTCGGAGCACATCGACATTATTCTGCTCTAAGGCCTCCAGAATCTTATCAAACTGTTCTTCTTCGAGCGGCATATCATGAAAGAAATCATTGATTTCCTGATATTCCAATACATTCTTTTTCTTCTTTGCAACGGCCAGGAGTTCTTTGATTTTCTCCTCAAACCTTGCCTGTGTGTTTTCGTCCATTTGGTTTCCATCCTTTCGAAACGTAGTAGTAGTATAGCCTTAATCCAAAGAAATATGCGTTTTGCTAAGTTCTTCCAATGCCTTTTTGCCTGCAATTACCTGCTTTAGCGCATCCATATCACTCCCGAGCTTTTCGGAATAATATTCATAACTGTTTTTTTTAACGGCATACAAAATGTCATGGAAAGCCCTTTCCTTTTCCTGCTTCGTCTCCAGGGCTTCCACCTTGGTGTTGAACAGCGCCGCCGCCTGCCGCTGTTCTTCTTCATCTTCAAACATGCTGACTATGCCCGCCGGGTTATAGTTTCCTGCCGCCATATCCGCAAACAGGCGCTCTGCTACCCTTTGGTATAATTCCTCCGTAAAATCGGAAGGCGAAATATACTTTGCAATTTTGGGAAAAACAGCGGGATAATCCGTAATCCAGGTAAGCAGCATACGCTGGACCTTCTTACCGTTCTCTTCAGGCGTATTCTTTTTTGCCGCCCCCGGTTTAGGCCGCCTTATCTGGCCGGCAAGCCCGTTCTGGACCGCATAGGACGCCACCAGTTTTCTCAGGTTTTCAAAACCGATGTGATACTTGTCCGCCACCGCTTCCAGGTAATTTTCCCTTTCCACTTCTATCTCAAATCCGCAAAGCTTCTTTGCTATTTCTTTGTGGAACCTGGTCTTGCTTTCCGGGTCCTTTTCGTCCACATCCCGCTCCAGTATGCGGATTTCAAACATAAAGCTGTTTTCCGCATTGTCTATCCTTTCCTGAAAAGCCTCCGTTCCCAGGTTCTTGATAAATTCATCCGGGTCCTTGTAGGGATGCATATTGATGACCTTCCCCGACAATCCTGCTTCCCGCAGTATGGCGATAGCCCGAAGCGCCGCATTGACGCCCGCCCCGTCGCTGTCATAGGCCAGCAGGACATTTTCGGTATACCGACCAAGCAGGCTGGCCTGCCCCGTCGTAAAGGCAGTGCCGAGGGACGCCGCCGCCTGGGTAAAACCGGCCTGATGCAGGGAAATCACATCCATATAGCCCTCGCACAGGATAATGTTTCCTGCCCGCGCCGTCCTTGCAAAGTTCAGTCCGTACAGATTCCGGCTCTTGTCAAAAACCGGGGTTTCCGGCGAATTCAGGTATTTGGGTTCTCCTTCCCCCATAACCCTGCCGCCGAAACCGATAACCCGGTGGTTGATATCCTGTATGGGAAACATGACCCTGTTCCAGAACTTGTCATGCATGCCATACCGCTCGTCAAAGCTTGCAAGCCCGGCCTCCTGTACCAGTTTTGCATCATATCCCTTCTTCTGTAAATACCGGGTCAAATCGTCGCTGGTCTTATTCGCAAAACCGAGACCAAATTTTTTCATGGTTTCTTCTGTCAGTTTTCTGCCGCTTAAGTACCGGTATCCGATTTCTCCCTGTCTGGCGCGGAGCTGGTAATAAAAGTACTTTGCTGCTTCCTTGTTTACTTCCAGAAGCCTTGCCCTGTGATTCTCTTTTTTTCTCATTTCCTCGGAGCGCTCCACCTCGGGCAGATTGACGCCTGCCCTTTCCGCCAGCATTTTAATGGCCTCCCCAAAGGAATAATTTTCGTAATTCATCAAAAAGGTAAATACATTACCCCCGGCGCCACAGCCGAAACAGTAATACATCTGCTTGCTGCCGGATACGGAAAAAGAAGGGGATTTCTCATTGTGAAAAGGACACAGTCCGAAATAACTGGCTCCCTTTTTCTGTAGTTTCACATATCCGGATATTACGTCCACTATATCATTTTTTAATCTGACTTCTTCTATCAGTTCATCTGGATAATACATGCTTGTCCTTCTCTTTCCCGACGCGGTTGCAGAATTCATTCTTATGCCTTATCCGTGCCAGGACTTTGGAATATATAATTCTTCGTAAATGGATATGGCAAAACGGTCCGTCATGGCGCTTATGTAATCACACACAATCCTTTCACGGGGTTCCCCTTCCTCCATCAAATGAAGCAAGTCTTTGGGGAGTTCGTCAATATGTGCCAGATAATGGCGGTAAAGCGTTTCTATCAGCATTTCTGCCTTGCTTTCCTCGCTTTTCGCTTCCGGGTTCTGGTATACGCGTTCAAACATAAACCTGCGCAGTTTTTGCATGGCGTCCCCCACCGGCTCCGACATCTGTATGTCGCCTGTCCCGAAACTGGTGGTAACAATGTCATGAATAAAATGGTCCAGCCTTTCCCCTGTGGTATACCCGATTACATCCGCTATTTCGGCGGGAACGTCCGCTTCCGTCAGGATGCCGCCGCGGATGGCGTCATCCATGTCATGATGAATATAAGCTATTTTATCGGACAGCCTGACAATCTTTCCCTCCAGGGTATGAGGCATACCCGATGTCTGATGATTCAGGATGCCGTCGCGCACCTCTTCGGTCAGATTAAGTCCCTGACCGTTTTTTTCCAGTTTTTCCACGGTTCTCACGCTTTGCACATTGTGTTCAAAGCCGTAGGGGCAGACCTCATTTAAAGCTCTCTCCCCGGCATGTCCGAAAGGAGTATGTCCCAAATCGTGCCCCAGGGCTATCGCCTCCACCAAATCCTCATTCATGCGAAGAGCCTTGGCAATGGTGCGTGCATTCTGGGAAACCTCCAGGGTATGGGTCAGCCTTGTCCTGTAATGGTCTCCTTCCGGCGTAAGAAAAACCTGCGTTTTATCCTTTAGCCGCCTGAAAGACTTGGAGTGGAGAATCCTGTCCCTGTCCCTCTGGAAAACCGGACGGATATCACACTGCTCCTCCTCCCGTTCCCTGCCCTTTGAAAACATGCTGAGCGCCGCGTGGGGGCTCAGATATTCTTTTTCCCACAATTCCAGTTGTTCCCTGATTGTCATATCTAACGCCTTTCTATGCCTTTGCAGGCAGACAACGCAGCTTTTACACAACCTAAAACTCTCTACCTTTAATATTCTGCGCCAAAAGAAAAACTCCTTTTTTTATCTGCATATATCATAAATAAATTCGGCGTTTTTATCCATGGCCTCGTAAGCTGTCTTAAACGGTGACATCTGAAACACGTGCCACATTCCCTCAAAGTGGTCCAGCCTGACGGATACGTTTGCCTCCACCATCCTTCTGTGCAGCTCTATGGAATCACTGAGCAGGATTTCATTGTCCCCCACTTGTATGTAGGTGGGCGGAAATCCTTTAAAATCTCCGAACAGCGGAGAAATATACGGGCAGTCCAGCCCTTCCCCTGCTCCCGCCGTATATGCCACAATCATTCTGTCAATATATTCCTTATCAAGAACCGGGTCTATCCGGGCATTCGTTTCATGGGTTTTCCCCGAGGAAGTCAAATCCGTCCACGGGGACATCAGTACGATTCCCCTGGGCAGCAGCCTCTCCTCATCCTTTAATTTCAATGTCAGTGCAAGCGCAAGATTGCCGCCTGCGGAGTCCCCCACCAGAATAATATCCCTGGCGCCATACCCCAAGAGCATCAGATAGTTCCATACCTTCATGGCGTCCTGCAGCGCGGCGGGATAGGGATGCTCCGGCGCCAGCCTGTAATCAAAACTTAACACATCCATGGAAGTGGTTGCCGCCAGTTTCGCAGTCAAAGTCCTGCCGTACAGACAGCTTCCCGTAGAATACCCGCCCCCATGGCAATATAAAAGCACATATTTTTTCATATGCGCACGGTTGACGCACGCCCATTCCCCATGGATTCCATCCATATCCACCTCTGTATAAGAAACCTCTTTGCTGTTTCCGAAAAGCATCCCGATATGGTCCTGGGACTGCCTGTGCTTTTCTATGTCCGTATTCTCCACCATGCCATGCACCCTTTTGATGAGCTGCATTAAATTTTGATTCCTTTTCCCGTTAAAAGCCATCTCTTTTCTCCTATCATACTTTCCTTTATCCGTATTTTCCGTGTTTTCAGAAATGCAGCCTCCTGCGCACCGCGTTCCTAAGCCTTGTCCTTGACAACAGGGTAATCAGGGTAATGTCGATAATGACACAGACGGTAAGCACCACGGCCGACCACACAAGCTGCACTGCCCCGTGCAGGTACCAGTCAATCAATATTTCAAGACCGATGCAAAACACCCCCACAGCCGTAAAAAGGTACAACGATGTTGTCAGAAACGTGCATGGCAGCTTTTTGACACAGACGGTAAACGCTTCCGCAACACACACCGCCAGTATCGTCACAGGCAGCGCCAGACCGAAAAACCACTCGTCGCTTCTTAAGGCAAATGTAATCAGATACAGGTAAACGCCAATGGAAATTCCGTCCAGCAGCAGAGACGTATATATGGACAATTTCGCATAAATAACCACTGGGATAAACAACACCCACACTATCAGGCAGGCTCCGATAACAAATAAAGACCACGCCGCGCCCTTAAATACAAAAAGGTTCAAAAGGCCGCAGGTAATTCCTGCCGCTACCAGAACCGCCGTAAGCAGTATGCCGAAATCCTTCCTTTTTACCTTCTCCACCTGCCCCTTTTTTTCGGGAAACGGCGATTCACCCAGCCCCTTTGCCGGATTCCGAGGATTATACACAGGCGTATTGCATAAAGGACATTCCTTTAAAGACGCATCCAGTTCTACACCGCAATTTACACAATAAGACATTTTTTCCTCCTAACGGTTGCTTTCTATTTTTACAGGGATACCATCCTGTACCAGTTTCCGGAAAAAGTACCGTTCCACGTCCGCCTCCGCAATACTG
This sequence comes from uncultured Lachnospiraceae bacterium, assembly GCA_910577015.1. GTDB lineage: Bacteria > Bacillota > Clostridia > Lachnospirales > Lachnospiraceae > Acetatifactor. The sequence continues at coordinate 74,242 of CAJTKU010000012.1, forward strand.
CTGGCAAAATTAATGGTCAGGGTATCTTCAAAGCTGATAATGGCACAGTTGGTGCGGCTGGAAAAGGGCTGACCCATATAAATATCAAACCGCTCTATAAAAGGCTTCATACTCTCCGGCACTTTTAACGAGCCCATATTGGTAAGGCCCGCCGAAGAATTTTTGTCCTGTACCTTGGTATAAAAAGTCCGCACCACAAAATCCTTGATAAACAAAGGCACTACCCGGATGAAAGGATTTCTCTGGGTGGATGCATTGGTGGTGATATCCCCCCTCAGAAACTTTTCATTTATATAATAACGCATGTAATTATGCACATGCTCTACAATTTCCTCAAAGGTATAGTCCCCAAGCCTGGGGTCAATGCCGGGATAAATCATGGTAATGAAGTTCCGCAGGGTTTTGGAAGGGAAAAAACGCCTCAGATTAACCGGCATAGCAATCTTTACAGGCCTAAGCCCGAAGTGGAAGTCATTTTCCTGTTTTTGCATCAGGGCATATAAAAGCACTGCATTCAGGTATTCCGTAATCGTGGCATGGTACCCCTTTGCCACCTCCATTACACGTGATGCCGACATAATCCCGTCGATAATGTTCAGCGTATAAAACGGCTCCTTGGTTCCCCTCACCCGGTATGTCTTTTCTCCCGGTCTGGGCGGCCGCACCTTGGAATTGGCATACTTCATGTAGGCGTCTTCCAGTTCTCCCGCCTCCGGTTCTTCGTGAATGTCCAGCACGAACCCCCCACATTCTATCTCATGTCCCAGAAGCCTTAAATACTCAGCCGTTATCGTCTGCAATACGCACATACCGCCCGTGCCGTCTCCCAGACTGTGATGCGCCTCAAGGGAAATCCTGCTCCCAAAATAATAAATCCTGATTAAATATCTGTTGTTCGCTTTAAACGGCATGGGCATACAGGGATTCTTGATATCCGGCTGCACAAAAGGACCCGGCCTGTCATTCGGCTCCAGATATCTCCAGAAAAGCCCTTTCCTGATAGCCGCCTTATATGTGGGAAACCTGGGAAGCGCCCTGTTGACCGCCTCCTGCAGCACTTCGGGCTTAATATCTTCCTTGAGCGCCACAGAAAGCCGGTAAACCGAAGAAAAATCCCTTCTCTGCAAAGTCGGATATACAATTGCCGACAAGTCAAGTTTATACCATACCGCCTGCGTTTTCTTTTCTTCTCTCATATTTTCCTTTCACGTCATGCATCCCGGTACTTAAATTTCTTTTCATATACAACAGTGGATATGCATTCCCTTGTTCATCCTCCATAAATATTGCAATTATGATTTAAAATTTTAAAGATATTATACACTATATGAAAAAAATATGATACAGAAAAGACGAACCTTAAAGGTTCGTCCTGTAGGATTACAATACATGTGTTACAACTGAATAAATTAAAGACGGAAATACCTG
>CAJTKU010000013.1 GCA_910577015.1 uncultured Lachnospiraceae bacterium
TCGCTACATTCACAATCCGACTTGACGGATAACTTTTAATTATCCATACTATTTAGCACACTTCGTATTTCCCAATTAGTCACCCATTAACCTTACCGACTGCCCATAAAACCTATATGTGAAAATCCTTTCTGGGATGCTTTGTAGCTAGAATATCTCTCTGCTTGGCCACTGTAACGTGCGTGTATATTTCCGTAGTATTAATAGAGCTATGTCCTAACATCTCCTGAATATAACGAATATTAACATCTGCTTCTAAGAGACTTGTTGCGAAAGTATGGCGGAACATATGGGGCGTTATATGCTGTTCTATGGAAGCCAGAGAGGTATATTTATTAATCATTCTGCGCACTGATTGGTCAGACAGTGTCCTTCCCGATTGATTAACGAAAAAGTTGCTGCAGGATTGCATTTTTGTACGAAAATTATCTTTGTATTCTCTTAAAATACGAATCACGGACTCATTACCAATTTGGATACGGCGTTCCTTATGGCCTTTGCCATAGATGAGAATGGTTCCGTCATACAAATTTACATCGCTGATTTTTAAAGAGCAGAGTTCAGATATTCTCATACCGGTTGCGAATAGTAGTTCTATAACAGCAGCATCCCTAAGGGCATTTTTTTTCTGATAGGGGGTCTTGGCATTTTCCCGCTGCCTGTATATTGCGGACAGAAAGGTTTCAACTGTATGTAAGGGTATGGTTTTGGGCAGGATTACGGGTTCACGAAAATGTATCAGTATTTTGTTGAATGGATTTGGCTCAACGATATCTTTGTATTCCAAGAAGTGGAACAGGGCTTTTACGGATGCTATTTTGCGTTTTACGGTTTTGGGCTTATATTGCTCGTGCAGTCCGGCAATATATTGTTCCAGTGTTGCAGAAGTGATTTCCGCAATATGAATATTGGAATACTGATTAGAAAATTGCCGTAAATCGATTCGGTATGCTTTAAGCGTTTTTTCATCAAGGCATTTTTGAAGATTGCAGTATTCCAGATAATATTTAATGCATGTTTTTATGTTGTCCATAGTTTAAATCTCCTTTGTGCTTTTTTGTATTGTATATAATATTAGTTCCTGTGTTGGGAAAAAGGAAACCCATAATAAAGTTTTATGTAAGGTTGACATTTCTTTCAATTTCTGTTTTCATAAATCTAAAGAAAGAATACCCATGAAAAATAAAAGGGTTAAAGGGCAATTTGAGAAAAAAGGCAAATGCGTTGCGGAAAGGTGAAAAAATGAAGGTACTGGCGATTATTCCGGCAAGAGGGGGCTCAAAAGGAATTCCCAATAAAAATATAAGGCTGCTGGGAAACCATCCGTTGGTGTATTATGCAATTCATAATGCAATGACTTCCAAATACATTACGGATATCCTGGTTTCTACCGATTCGGTTGAGGTGGCCACTATAGCAGGGAAAATGGGAGTTGCCGTAAAGATGAGGAATCCAAAACTGGCAGGGGATGATGTGACGCTGGATGCAGTCGTCCATGATGCAGCGGGGGATTATGATGTGGACTACGTTGTCACACTGCAGCCGACTTCCCCCACATTAAGCGTGGAAACCCTGGACGCAGCCATTGCGTACTGCATGGAAAACAGACTTGACACGGTGATTTCCGCCATCAATGCACCGCACCTGGCATGGAAGGAAGATAACGGACGTAAGGTTCCGGCTTATGAGAAAAGGTTAAACAGACAGTACCTGCCGCCATATTATGTGGAAACGGGAGCATTTGTGATAAGCAGGAAAGATGCTGTGAAAGAGAATACCCGAATCGGAAAAAAAGTGGATATATATGAAGTTTCGGAAAGGGAGGCAATAGATATTGATACTTTTCTGGATTTTAAAAGCGCGGAGTGTATCTTAAAGAGTTATAAAGTTGCCATCTATGTCAATGGAAATAGCAAGCGCGGAATGGGACATGTCCACCGTGCATTGGAGCTGGCAGATGAATTTTCGGTTAAACCAGATATATATTATGATATGAACCAGACAGACAGGCTGATTTTTGGTGATACCACCCACAACCTGATAGGCGTTAACGGGATAGTAGAACTGTTTTCGAGAATAAAGCAGGAGCAATATGAAATATTTATAAATGACATACTGACAACATCGATTGATTATATGATAGGGTTAAAGACCTGCCTGCCAAATGCCAGAATCATAAATTTTGAAGATGACGGAGAAGGTATTTTAAAGGCGGACCTGATAATAAATGCACTGTATGACAGCGTGGAACTGCCGCAGATGTATGCGGGAGAGAAGTATTATATAGCGCCTAAGCTGTTTCTGTGTTATCCGCCGGTTTCCATAAAACAAAAGGTGGAAAGGGTATTCATTTCTTTTGGCGGTTCGGACCCGCAGAATTATACGGACAGGATACTGAAAATTATCCGGAAGGCAAAATATGAAAAGTACCGGTTTGAGGTTGTACTTGGGAAGGCAAAACACAATGCAGCGCAGTTGGCAGAGCAATACGGGGGATGCGGTAATATTACACTTTATCATGATATAAAGAACATGCCTGAGATAATGTCAATGTGCGATATCGGGATTACTTCAAGGGGCAGGACAGGATATGAACTTGCAATACTTGGGATTCCGACCATTGCGATGGCGCAAAATAAAAGGGAAGAAAAGCATGGGTTTGTCTGTAATGAAAACGGATTCTCGTATCTGGGATTGAATCCCAGCGACTATATGTTGGAAGCGACGCTGGACATATACCTGCAGATGGACGCGGCAGAGAGGAAAAGACTGCAGGATACATTGCTGGGACATGATTTGCGTAACGGACGAAAACGCATCATGAGTCTGATTGACGGCATGTGACGTGGGGAGGAACAGGATGAAGAAACCATTTGTGATTGCAGAAATAGGTGTTAATTTTTATGACACGGCAAGGGTAGAAGGGATTACACCGCTTACGGCGGCCAAAAAGTATATTGACGAGGCGAGCGGGGCAGGTGTTGATGCCGTGAAATTTCAATCCTATAAGGCGGATACGATTGTATCCAGAAATTCTCCTGCCTACTGGGATTTGGAAAAAGAACCTACCAAAACCCAGTACGAGTTGTTTCGGAAATTTGACAGCTTTAATAAAGAGGATTATGCAGAACTGTGTGAGTACTGTCATAAGACGGGCGTCAGGTTCATGTCCACGCCCTTCGACTATGCGTCGGCGGATTATCTGTACGATATGTGTGACATTTACAAGATATCTTCTTCCGACCTAAGCAATCTCCCGTTCATACGTCATATTGCAGGAAAAGGAAAACCGGTTTATTTATCAGTGGGGGCATCCTATATCTCGGAAATTGAGGAGGCGCTTCGGGTAATCCGGGCGGAAAACTGTCCTGAGGTCTGCCTGATGCACTGTGTGCTTTCCTATCCCTGCAAGTATGAAGATGCCAACCTGAACGTTATCAGTACGTTAAGGAGGATATTCCCGGATGTAAAAATCGGATATAGCGACCATACGCTTCCGGATTCTGCCATGACGGTTCTGACAACGGCATACCTGCTGGGGGCAGAGGTGATTGAAAAACATTTTACTTTGGATAAGACATTACCGGGAAACGACCATTATCACGCCGCAGCCCCGGAGGATTTTAAAACGGCCATTCAAAGTTTCAGGTTAATTGACAAAGTCCGGGGAAGTGGGGAAAAAACGGTACTGCCCTGTGAGGAAATACCCCGCAGGGAGGCAAGGCGCTCCCTGGTTGCAGCAAAGGCGATTCCCGAAGGAAAAGAAATCTCGATTTCCGATTTGATTGCAAAGCGTCCGGGAACAGGGATATCCCCGAAATATCAGGATATGGTTATTGGGAGACGGGCAAGAACAAATATCGGCGAGGATACTATTTTAACGTGGGATATGATTTGATGGACACTAACCGTCATTCCGCTTCTCGGAATCCCAAAATCCCACGGAACCAGTTCCGATGGAGAATGTCCCGTTTTGGGACATTCTCCTGTGTGAGAAATAGAACTTCTTCGCGATTTAACAGACAGATTGTATAAATTAAAAAAAAGAAATATCAGCTTGAAAATCTTCCCTTGAAAATGCCATGACTTCTGCTATAATTAAAAATACGGAAAGGAGGAAAAACCATGAATGAAGAAATGAAAATGGTAGTGAATGCCATCGTCGATGAAATGGGCAAGATGGAAGACAGAATGAATAAAAGATTTGAACAAGTAGACGCCCGCTTTGATAAAATAGAGCAGCGTTTAGATTCCATGCAGCATGAAATCAATGCCTGTAAACTTGAGCGGGAGTCAATCGCATTATTATTAAAGAAGATAGACCAGCTTGAAAAAAGAATTGAAGAGCTGGAAAAGAGAACGGCATAGGCAATTGCCTTATTTGTATCAATTCCATCAGGAAGTTCCATTAAGTGTGCATTCTGCACACAGACAATCTTTGTCAGATTTTCTAAACGGTTTCATAAATTATCAAAAGTATTCCAATTACAATTTCATACGGTAAGGCATGGGATGCAGGATGAAATTTGCTGTTTTATTTGGCATGTCATGCCGGAAAGGAAGGCATACAATGGAAAAAAGCAGCAGAAACAGCAAAACCAAAGACAGTTCCAGCAAATTGATATTTGAAAACCCTGTCTTGTGCGCACAGTTTTTACGGGGATACCTGGATATCCCTGTTTTAAAGGAGGTACAGCCTGAGGATATCGAGGATGTGTCGGAGCGGTATGTTCACATGTTTTCTGAAGAGCGCAATTCGGATGTAGTGAAAAAAGTGCATATTAAAAATGACGGAACGCCGTTTTTTCTTGTTTCTCTTATTGAACATAAGGCGAAAGTAGATTATAATGTAGTCATGCAGATGTTCCGTTATATGGCTTTTATATGGGAGGATTTTGAAAAGGAGCAGGAAAGGCAGCACAAGGGAATCAGCCGGACGAAGGATTTTAAGTATCCTCCTATCCTTCCGGTGGTATTTTATGACGGAACGGAAGAGTGGACGGCGGCAACAAGCCTGCATGAAAGAGTATTGTTAAGTGATGTTTTCGCAAATTGCATACCGGATTACCGGTGTATACTGATGCAGCTAAAAGATTACAGTAATGCAGAATTGATGGAAAAGGGTGATGAGCTGTCCATCTTTATGATGATAAACAAGCTTCACCGGGTGTCAGATTTTGAAGGGTTGGGGAAAGAGGTAGATGCCGAATATTTAAAAAAAGCAATGGCAGACACGCCGGGGCATGTATTGGATATTATGGCGCAGGTAATAGAGGCGCTGCTATTGAAAATTAATGTTCCTTATGAGGAAGCGACAGACTTTGCGGGACAGGTAAAGGAGAGGCGTATGGGAGAATTGTTTTCAAATTTTGAAGCATATGACGTGCAGGCAACCAGACGGGAGGCAAGAGAAGAAGGGAAAAGGGAGGCTCGTAACGAAGACATGGCAAAGTTTGTCAGTGCTTTGAAAGAACTTGCCATTACCAGGGAGGATATTAAAATCCAGTTGATGAAGCAGTTTAATCTGAGTGAGGAAGAGGCGGAGAAAATGATAGCAGAGAGGGAGTGAGAGCGTATCTGCATCTGTATTTTCCTTATATTGGACGCGCAGCCCGAAGTTTGTCCAGAATATCTTCATGGATATAGAGACTTCCGTAACCGGTGCCGAACTGCAGTCCTGATTTGGTTGAGCCGTGGAAATCAGAGCCGCCGCTTAATAACAGGTCATATTTTTTGGCTATGACCTGCATTTGTCTGGTATCGGAGGATGAATAAGTGGAATATATGGCTTCTATGGCCATAAGTCCGGCTTCTTTTAATCTGCCGACAAGGGCTTCAAGTTCAGCATTGCTCATGTGGTAGAGAACCGGATGGGCAAGAACCGGAATGCCGTGGGTGGCACGGATAAGGGAGATTGCCTGTTCGGGAGACACTTTATCACGCGGGACGAAACAGGGAGCATGGTCGCCCAGATAACGCTCGAAGGCTTCCTTATGGCTTTTGACATAGCCCCTATCCAAGAGGTATTGGGCATAATGGGCCCTTGTGATAACGGCGCCGGGAGCGGAAGCCTTCAATTCTGTAATAGGGATTGAAATGCCGCGCTCCTCAAAACGGGCGCACATTTTGATGTTACGTTCTTCCCGTGCAGACATAAATGTATGAATCTGATTCTGAAAAACAATATCCTGATAGTCTATAAAAAGACCTATGATATGCACGTCGCGGCCGTTATACTCCGTGGAAAGTTCGACGCCGGGAACGACTTCAACAGGATTTATGCCGGAAGTCTGCCCGCATTTTTCACAGAAAACCCGTGCATGCGCAATGGCTTCGTCCAGTCCGGCTATCGTGTCGTGGTCGGTCAGGGCAAAGGCGGTAATTCCATGTGTGGCAGCATATTCTACCAGCTCTTTTGGAGAACAGGAGCCGTCGGAATAATGAGAATGTACATGCAAATCTATCATAGTAACCTCTTAATCAGTCCTCATCGTCGGCATTTTTGGTATAAACAGTACGTTTTCTTGCCATCTCATCACTTGCAAGATACTCATCATAGGTGGTAATTTTGTCAATAAGCGTGCCATCCGGAAGGATTTCCATAATACGGTTGGCTGTTGTCTGCACAAATTGGTGGTCGTGGCAGGCGAAGAGTTCCACGCCGCCAAATTTAATCAGGCCATTGTTCAGGGCAGTAATGGATTCCATGTCAAGGTGATTGGTGGGCTCATCCAGAATCAGGCAGTTAGCGCCGCTAATCATCATTTTGGACAAAAGGCAGCGTACTTTTTCTCCACCGGAGAGAATACGCACTTTTTTAATCCCGTCTTCACCGGCAAATAACATACGGCCAAGGAATCCCCTTACATAGGTCACGTCTTTTACAGGAGAATAACCCGTCAGCCAGTCGGCAATGGTAAGGTCATTGTCAAATTCTGCCGTGTTGTCTTTTGGAAAATAGGCCTGTGAGGTGGTGACTCCCCATTTATAACTGCCTTCGTCGGGTTCTATCTCGCCGGTAAGTATCTGGAAGAGGGTTGTCTTTGCCAGTTCATTGCCGCCGACAAAGGCAATTTTATCATCATGTCCTACAATGAAAGAAATGTCATTCAGTACTTTAACTCCGTTTACCGTTTTGGAGATATGCTCTACGGTCAGGACTTCGTTGCCGATTTCGCGGTCAGGACGAAAATCAATGTAAGGATATTTTCTGCTGGACGGACGGATTTCATCCAGTTCAATTTTTTCCAAAGCCCTTTTTCTGGCTGTAGCCTGTTTGGATTTGGAAGCGTTGGCAGAGAAACGGGAAATAAATTCCTGTAACTCCTTGATTTTTTCTTCCTTTTTCTTGTTGGCTTCCTTCATCTGACGGATAAGAAGCTGGCTGGACTCGTACCAGAAATCATAGTTTCCGGCATAGAGCTGGATTTTACCATAATCGATATCTGCGGTGTGGGTACATACTTTATTAAGGAAGTAACGGTCGTGGGAAACTACAATAACCGTATTTTCAAAGTCAATCAAAAAGTCTTCCAGCCATGCGATGGCATCCAAATCCAAATGGTTGGTGGGCTCGTCCAGAAGCAGGATGTCCGGATTGCCAAAAAGCGCTTTTGCAAGCAGGATTTTGACTTTTTCACTGCCGTTTAAGTCTTTCATGGTGGAATAATGCAGGGAAGTGTCAATGCCAAGGCCGTTTAACAGGGCGGCAGCGCCCGACTCGGCTTCCCAGCCGTCCATCTCGGCAAATTCTGCTTCCAGTTCACTGGCGCGTATGCCGTCTTCATCAGAAAAGTCTTCTTTGGCATAGATGGCATCCTTTTCTTTCATAATCTGATAGAGCCGTTCATTTCCCATGATAACCAGGTCCATTACCGTAAATTCATCATATTTGAAATGGTCCTGTTCCAGTACGGAGAGACGCTGGCCGGGAGTAATAAATATTTCACCGTTCGTTGTTTCCAACTGACCGGATAAGATTTTTAAAAAAGTAGATTTTCCGGCGCCGTTGGCCCCTATTAGGCCGTAGCAGTTCCCCTCTGTAAATTTGATGTTTACATCTTCAAATAATGCTTTTTTTCCAACCCTGTATGTTACATTGTTTGCACTAATCATTCTACAATCCTCATATTCTCTGTGTTCTGTTACATAAGCTTACCCATATCATTATACACAAACAGGTGATTTTTTCAATGAAAATGTTTCTTTTCACATTCCCGCATTGGGCATGGCGGCAGCCCCTGTCATTTCAGGACGCTGGGGGATTGGCAGTTATTTTTATTTGACTAAGCGGCGGCTGCTGCATTAAAATAAGTGTTTTGTGAAACAAATGCAGTTACAGCCGCCGTATTACGTGGTACAATAGAGAAAGATGGAATAAATTTGAAAAAATTTTATTATTCCATTGTATTTCTGTCAAATAAATGATAAAATGTACTGGTAGTAACATAATTTAGTTACATAAGGGAAGGGGAAAATATGGGTAAAAAACTGAATTACGGACGGACATTTTTAATCGGGCTGGCGTTTATGTCTATCTCCAGCTTTTGGCAGGTGTATGACAACATTATACCGCTGATTTTGAAAAACACCTTTGAACTGGGGGAAACCGTTACCGGAGTGGTGATGGCGCTGGACAATGTGCTTGCCATTGTGCTGCTGCCGGTTTTCGGGGCGATTTCCGACAGGATAGACACTAAGCTGGGAAAACGTACTCCGTTTATTATTGCAGGAACCATTCTGGCCATTATTTTCATGCTGCTTTTGCCGGTAGCTGATTTGGCGGTCAACCTGCCGCTTTTTGTTGGCGCCCTGTTTGGCGTACTGATTTCCATGGGACTGTACCGCTCACCGGCGGTGGCGCTGATGCCGGATTTGACTCCGAACAGGCTCAGGAGCAAGGCCAACGCCGTGATAAATCTGCTGGGGGCAGTGGGAGGCGTTTATTCCCTCATCATGATAAAACTGCTGGTGGGGAAAGGACACAGGCCCAATTATGAACCGCTGTTTCTGAGCGTCGCAGCAGTCATGGGGCTGGCGGTGCTGGTGCTGGTATTAACCATCAGGGAAAAGAAAATTGCAGCGCAGGTAAAGGCGGAGGAAGCTTTATGGCAGGAAGGGAATCAGGACAAAGAAGAGGCAAAACCCGCGGATGCCGGCAAGGTTACGGTGCTTGCGCCTGAAGTAAAGAAAAGCATGATATTTATGCTGTTTTCCATCTTTCTCTGGTTTATGGCATACAATGCGGTGACAACCGCTTTTTCCAGGTATACCTCGGAAGTCTGGAAGCTGGAGGGCGGAGGTTTTGCGGACTGCCTGATGGTGGCTACCGTGGCGGCGATTATAAGTTATATTCCCATCGGGCAGATATCCAGCCGGTTTGGACGGAAAAAAACCATTATGGGTGGAGTGCTTCTGATGGCGGCGTGTTACTTTATGGCTGTTTTTGTGAAGGAGTACACACCGGTTATCAATGTGGCGTTTGCTTTGATTGGCGTGGCGTGGGCTGCCATCAATGTCAATTCCTATCCCATGATAGTGGCGATGAGCGAAGGGGCGGATATCGGTAAATTTACGGGAACTTATTATACGTTTTCCATGGCGGCGCAGATTGTGACTCCGATTTTATCGGGATTTCTGCTGGAAAAGGTGTCGTATGCCACTTTGTTCCCTTACGCGTTTTTCTTTTCACTGGCGGCGTTTGTGACGATGACTCAGGTGCGGCATGGTGATGTAAAGCCGCAAAAGAAGAAAACTCTTTTGGAAAACTTTGACGTGGAAGACTAAGGATGGAAAGGTATGGTTTGAAATGAAGACCGTCGTTTTGATTGTAATCTGTTTTCTGGCTGTTGTTGCAGTATTGTATTTACTGATGATTATGCCGCGGATGTTTCACCGGCCCGACAGAAAACCTTTTGAGGGAGTATTGTATGCGCACAGGGGGCTTCATGACAATGCCGGTGAAGCGCCGGAAAATTCCATGGCGGCATTCAGGAAAGCGGTTGAGGCAGGATATGGCATAGAACTGGATGTGCAGCTTTCCAAGGACAAGGTTCCGGTGATATTTCATGATTTTACTTTGAAAAGGGTGTGCGGGGCAGAGGGAAAGGTGGCGGATTATACCTACGAAGAACTGCAGGATTTTTCTCTCTTTGCCTCTGATGAGAAAATACCGAGGCTGGAAGACTTTTTAAAGCTTGTGGACGGGAAGGTGCCGTTGATTATTGAGTACAAAATCCCGGGCGGGCTGACGGAGGTATGTCCCGTAGCCGACGCTGTCCTTGCGTCGTATGGGGGAAGCTACTGTATCGAATCGTTTAATCCGCTGGGACTTCTCTGGTATAGGCAAAACAGGAAAGATATCATGCGCGGGCAGCTCTCCGACAATTTCTTAAAGTCGGGAGAAACGGAGTTTTCCCCTCTTTTATATTTTGCCTTACACAATTTATTATTTAATTTTTTGACAAAACCTGACTTTATAGCTTACAATCATAAGTGTTACAAGGATTTATCCAGATGGCTGTGCAGATACCTGTATCGCTGTCTGGCGGTTGCATGGACCATAAAAAGCAAAGATGAACTTGCGGGGCGTAAGACGGATTTCGACTTATTCATATTTGACAGCTTTGTGCCTGAGTCCTGAGAAAGTAAAAGGAAAGGGACGACACGTAAGATAATAGGAATGATGTTATGAAAGAAAAGAATCAGATAGGGAAAATGATAAGCCACGAAAGAAGAAATGCGAATCTGACCTTAAGCCAGCTTAGCAGGGGGCTCTGCTCGCGCACATTTCTGGTGCGTGTGGAAAACGGGGAGAGGGCCTGTGAGAAAATTTTGGCTGACGCCCTGTTACAGAGGGTGGGCGTTTCTGCGGACAAGTTTGTCTACATGATTAATCCGGACGAGCAGGACTGGCTTGTATTGCGGAAAGAATTAATAGAGACGGTAGAAAGCGGTCAGGCAAAAAGAGCGGATTTTCTGATGCAGCAATATCGGGTGATGGCGGCAAAAAAGAGCATGCTGCACTATCAGTTTATGGGATTTTTGAATGTGATGCTGGAGTTTTATACCGGCAGGGACTGTTCCGTCATGCTGAAGCTTTTGCAGGAGGCGTGGGAGATATCCATGGGGGATATTCCCATAGAAAGGTTTGAAGAAGAAAACCTTACCATGACGGAGTTCCTGATTGTGATGATGTATTACCGCGTCAAGGAGCAGTGCGAGAGCAAGGACTTTGCCATTGCAGGCTATGAAAAGCTTTTGCGCCATCTGGAGGGGTATATGGATGAGCAAGATCGCGTGAAGCTGTATCCGCAGATTGCCTACAGGCTGGTGGGGCTGTATCTGGAAAAGCATGACGAAAAAAGGGCGGTGGAGCTGGCTAAGGACGGCATTGCACTGTTGAAGGTCAGGGGCAGGCTGTTCTGCCTGAGGCAGTTTCTGGAGGTTATCGCCGCCCATGGGGACAAGACGCCGGAGGAGAAGCGGGTAATTGCACAGATTTGTGATTCCATCCAATGGATATACCGGGAGTTTGACGTGGACGAACAGATGTGGGTCTGGAACATTCCTTTCGGCATGTCTGAAGTGGAGTTGTGCGGCCGCCTCATCAAGTCAAGGCGGAAGGTGCTCGGCTACACCCAGGAGGGACTTTCCCAAGATATTTGCGACCCGGTGACCATATCCCGAATTGAATGCGGGAAGGTGTCGCCCAAAAAGCGGATATTCCAGATGCTGCTGGAGCGCGTGGGCTTATCGGGCGGAAATTTTGAATTGCTGGTACAGGTGGAGAGTCCGGAGCTTTCGGAACTGGCGGTCAGGATAGCGGTGCTGTTAAGCCATTCCAGGGGGGAGGAAGCGGAGGCGCTGATTACGGAACTGGAGCAGAAAATGACGCTGAACAACCTTTCTGCCAAACAGTACCTGTTAAGCGTAAAAGCGCTGGCCCTGTATAATCAGAAAAAAATAGATAAGAGAACCCATACGAAAAGACAGGAGGAAGCGTTGTACCTGACTCTGCCGCAGGTCGGTTTGGACAAACTGGCGGACTGGACATTCACCAGTCAGGAGGTGGGCATCATCCATGCATTGTCTTATTCCTGCGATGCGGACCACAGGGAAGAGGAGAGCATCCGGCTTTTGCGGATTGTGCAAAAGCAGTATGAGAACAAGCCCTTTGATTTGTCCCATTATGTGGAGGGATATGAACTGACAATGCGCAGCCTTGGAAATGTGCTGGGCAATGTCGGTAGGTACGACGAGGCCATAGAGGCGTCAAGGAAAAGCATCCTTGCAGGGGTGCAGGCAGGAAGAGGGACTGTGTTAAAGCTTGCGCTGTATGATACCGGATGGGATATGGAACAGCTTTGGGCGAGCGGAAAATACACAAAAAAAGAAAGCTTTCCCTATGTGAAAGCTTCCTATGCGCTGAGCCTGCTCTTTGGGAAAGACAGTACCATCGAGTTTATCCGCAGACATATTGAAACCTATTATGGTACGGACATCAAATTTTAAATGTAGTTTCATCGATATCCGAGCAAATCATTACATCGGAGTCATTAACAGTTGCAGCTGCCACACTGGAAACAGCCTGAATGGCAAAAAGACTGAATACGGCGATGATAATGCATTTTTTTAAATTTAATTTCATATTTTTTTCCTCCAAAAATTGTTGGTTGTTTTTGCTACAAGCAGATTCTATAGTGAAATTGACTATACTACAATAACAAAACTGGCACATTTGACTGAAAATAAGACAAATTTTCTGAAAATTCAAGACAAATGTGCCGGTTTTTGTAATTGTAACGGCGGAAAAAAAGGCTTTTTTAGTAAAAATATGTCATAAATGGAAAGTGTGCCAGATTTGTTATTGGAAAATATTTCCAACGGTGATAACTTATATACATGAAATGAATTCCATATTTCATGGATTCGTTTCTCCCCCTATTTTATTTTGGGTATTCCCATTATACCTCAGTAACCAAAAGGGACAGTGTAGCCGATGTCGACGGCGCCTGTCCCTTTTGCGTGTACCGGATTTGGAAGCATCGGTTTTCGGATTGGCAGTTTGCATCTCCCATTATCCATCCGGCAGCCTGATGGATAATGGGGAAATCACATATATAGTAAAGATATGTCATAAATGCTTTTGTGCCAGGTATGCTATGGGAAATACATGCGGGAAGTGGTAATTTAAAGAAAGGAAGCGGCTTTAAGATACTTCCTGCCTACATAACTGCATCATTTATGGATAGACTGGAAAAGTGTAATAGGGGTATTGACGCGATAACAGACACATAAACTTGTAAGCAGAAGCTGATTGAAGCCACTTCCAAAGAAAAGGCAGCACGCCGTATAAATTACGGTACGCTGCCTTTTCGACGTAAAAAAATAAAGTGGTGCCAGATATGCTATGGAGACTTTGCGAAAACAGTAGTATTATACAAAATAAGAAATGGCTTCAGCCTTTTTTGTTTGATGACTGTATTCATATGTTGTGTAAAAGGAATACGAATAGGAGTTCAGCAATGGACGTATTTTACAGCATCAAGTGGAAGAAGAGTTGGAGTCATTTCGTTTTTGTTTCTATAAAAGAGTCATAGGAACTTTTATAAAATCTGCATCCTGCATCCCGGATTCGCATCTTACCTGCCCGAATCTTCCTCTTACGGCTTGGTATCTTGCATCCGGTTCTTTTTTTTATTAAGCTGTTTCCATAAAGGACGGATTACGGGAAGGATGTGACGCAGCATGGAATCTGTAATAAAGGCAGAGGGATTGAAAAAATATTTTGGCGAGGTAAAGGCGGTAGATGACATTGCCCTTGATGTTAAGGAAGGGGAGCTGTTTGGCTTTTTGGGTATAAACGGGGCCGGCAAGTCCACCACCATTAGTATGCTTTGCACGCTCTTAAAACCCACGGCAGGGAAACTGGAGGTGTGTGGTTTCCCTGTGGGAAAAGAGGATGAAGAAATCAGGAAAAGGATTGGTGTGGTTTATCAGAATAATTGTCTGGATGACAGGCTTACGGTGAAAGAAAATCTGCTCACCAGAGGGGCGCTTTATGAAAAGAAAAAAAGCAGGCTGACGGAAAGCATCCACAAGGTATGCGACATGCTGGAACTTGGAGATGTCTATAACAGAAGGTTTGCAGTTCTTTCCGGAGGGCAGAAAAGGCGGTGTGAAATGGCCAGGGCTCTTTTGAACACACCGCGGATTATGTTTCTGGATGAACCCACTACCGGGCTTGACCCTGCTGCGAGAAAAAAAGTATGGGAATGTATACGCTCCCTGCAAAAGGAAGAAAACATGACGGTTTTTCTGACCACCCATTATATGGAGGAAGCAGCACGGGCGGCCCATATTGCCATTATAGACGGCGGAAAAATAAAAGAGTACGGAACGCCGTTTGAACTGAAAGAAACCTACGCCAGGGATAAGCTGAGGCTGATACCTAAAAATGGAGCATGGCAGGAGCTGGAAAAGAAGCTGGCGGACATGCAGATTGACGCACAAAAAAAGGAAGGCAGCTTTACAGTCTTGGTAAAAGACAGCTTGGAGTCGCTTCCTATATTGAGAGAAACAGAGGCGGCGCTTGCGGGATATGAAATGCTGCAGGGCACCATGGACGATGTTTTTCTGACTGTAAGGGGGGAGGTTTTATGAGAGAAATTTTTTATCTGGTGAAGAGGAACGTGAAGGTGTTTGTCAGGGATTACGGCGCAGTATTTTTTTCGGTGCTGTCCATGTTGATTGTTCTGGCGCTCATGGTGGTTTTTCTGGGCAGCATGAACAGTGAAAACCTTGTTGACATGCTTGCAAAGTATGGCGGGGAGCGTGATACCCTGGCTGACAAAAAGAATGCGTCGTATCTGATACAGATGTGGACGCTTTCAGGCATCCTTTTAGTCAATGCCGTCACGGTCACGCTGACGGTTATGGGCAATATGGTGGAGGACGAAACAAAGAACCGGCTTGCCAGTTTTTATACGGCGCCGGTCAGCCGAATCAAGGTTTCCCTCGGGTATATATTTTCGGCATGGTTTATCGGTGTTTTCATGTGCATGCTGACCCTTGTCATCGGTGAAATATACATGATGATATGCAGTCATCCGCTGCTTTTGCCAGCAGACTGGCTGAAGCTTTTCCTGATGGTAGTTTTGAATGTATTTGTGTATGCATGCATCGCGTATCTGCTGGCACTGCTTGTACACAGCGCAGGCGCCTGGAGCGGGCTGCTTACTGTCGTCGGAACCCTGGTCGGTTTTGTGGGAGCCATCTACCTTCCCATGTCCATGCTGCCGGAGGGCGTGGCAAAAGTGTTGAAATGCCTGCCCGTGCTGCACGGGGCGGCCATGATGCGGGAAGTCTGCACCAGGGATGCCATTGCCGAAACCTTTGCGGGACTGCCGGATATGGCAGGGGATTTTTTCCGGGAGCAGATGGGGATTTCCGTTATCATGAACGGCAATGCGGTTTCTTTGCGGCAGCAGGTTTTCTTTCTTTTGTTTTGTGGTATAATGGCAGCAGGGCTGGCGTTTTTTGTTACTAGGAGACGCAGGGTACGGGCGTGAAAAGAAGTTCCGGCCGCTTACGGCAAAGGCGGCAGCATGGAGGTTGATATGAAAATAACGATTACGGACAGAGGGGACGGGGAAGAGGATGAAATCATTATCCGGTGCCGACATGTGGATAAGCAGCTCTTAAAGCTGGTGTATGCCCTGAAAGCGGGACAGGAAAAACTGACGGCAGTGCGGGACGGAAAGTTTTACCAGATTGTTCCGGGAAGCATTTATTACTTTGAGGCGGTGGACAACAAAGTATACGTATATCTGGAAACAGAGGTTTATGAAATAAAACAGAAGTTGTATGAACTGGAAAAACATTTTGCCGGAACTGATTTTCTCCGCGTTTCCAAATCGGTTATCCTGAACCTGGCGAAGGTAAAGGATTTGAGCCCGTCCTTCGGAGGGCGGTTTGAGGCCGGCATGAACAACGGGGAGAAAATCGTGATATCCAGACAGTATGTGGCGGCGCTGAAAGAAAAACTGGGACTGTAAGGAGGGTGGCAGATGAAACGGATAAAAAGTATGCTTTTTACATTTGTGTGCGTGACGACCTGTGTGGTTTTTGCAACAGCCTGTTTCACCACTGTATTCTGGCCGCAGGCGGTTTTGGGTTCGGAAATTTTATGGCAGATTCTGCTGGTGTCTTTTTTATGCAGCACGGGCATTTTCATATATCCCGAACGGGAACAGGAGAAAAAGGAAGCCCTTTTGCGGGTATTTCTTCATTATCTGGAAGTGAATGCAGTGGTATTGGGATGCGGGCTCTGGTTTGAATGGTTTTATATTGACAACCCGCCCATGGTAATCGGCATGGTGCTTATGATAGCATTTATTTTTGCATTGGTATCGTATGTCGTGTGGAAGGACGCAGAGCGTACGGCGGCCCTTATGAATAAAAAGCTGAAGGAATACCAGCAGCAGGAGGATGCGGGGCAGTCAGAAGAAAATAAAAGTAAAAATAGTTAAAATGCATGAAATAAAATGGATATTTTTGGATATAATAGACAAAAGTGTTTTTGGCGTTGAAGAATTGTCCTAAACGCCTTGCTATTTTTTTTACGGATTGTTACAATAATGAAGAATTGAGTACAGGGACATGCCATGTAACCGTGAAAGGTAAGGGATTCAGGGTTGTATTTGCTTGTCCTGTAAATCTATGAAAAGGGAGACAAAACGCATGAACAAATGGGTGTACAAATTCAAAGAAGGCAATGCAGACATGAGAAACCTGTTGGGCGGCAAGGGCGCTAACCTGGCTGAAATGACCAATCTGGGACTTCCCATTCCGCAGGGCTTTACGGTAACCACAGAAGCCTGCACGGACTATTACAAACAGGGCAAGGCAATTTCCGCTGAGATTCAGGAGCAGATTTTCCAGAACCTGACTGATTTGGAAGAACTGATGGGCAAGAAATTCGGGGACAACGAGGACCCGTTATTGGTTTCCGTTCGTTCCGGTGCAAGAGCATCCATGCCGGGTATGATGGATACCATCTTAAATCTGGGATTGAATGACGTTGCAGTGGAAGGTTTCGCCAAGAAGACAGGCAATGCAAGATTTGCATATGATTCTTACCGCCGCTTTATCCAGATGTATTCGGATGTTGTTATGGAAGTGCCCAAGTCCTTCTTTGAAAAAATCATCGATGAAATGAAGGAAGCAAAAGGCGTTACTTTTGATACCGAACTTGATGCTGATGATTTGAAGGAACTGGCAAACAAGTTTAAGGCAGTTTATAAAGAGGCAATGAAAGGTGAAGAGTTCCCTCAGGACCCCAAGGAGCAGCTTATGGGCGCTGTAAAGGCCGTATTCCGTTCCTGGGACAACCCTCGTGCCATCGTATACAGACGTATGAACGATATTCCCGGCGACTGGGGTACCGCTGTAAACGTACAGTGCATGGTATTCGGTAACAAGGGCAATACCTCCGGTACAGGCGTTGCATTTACCCGTAACCCTTCCACCGGTGCAAAGGGTATCTTTGGCGAGTACCTGATTAATGCACAGGGCGAAGACGTTGTTGCAGGCGTCCGCACACCCCAGCCTATCAGCCAGCTTGAAAAGGATTTGCCTGACTGCTACAAGCAGTTCATGGAACTGGCTATGAAGCTGGAAAACCACTATCGTGACATGCAGGATATGGAGTTCACCATCGAAGAAGGCAAACTGTACTTCCTGCAGACCAGAAACGGTAAGAGAACTGCTCCCGCTGCTATCAATATCGCATGTGATTTGGTTGATGAAGGCAAGATTACTCCGGAAGAGGCAGTATGCCGTATCGAAGCAAAATCCCTGGACCAGTTACTGCACCCTACTTTCAATGCGGCAGCATTAAAGGAAGGCGAAGTAATCGGTTCCGCACTGCCTGCATCTCCCGGTGCGGCAGCAGGTAAGGTATACTTTACTGCTGACGATGCCAAGGCAGCAGGCAAGGGCGGCCGTGGCGAAAGAGTTATCCTGGTTCGTCTGGAGACATCTCCTGAAGATATCGAGGGTATGCATGCGGCAGAAGGCATCCTGACCGTTCGCGGCGGTATGACCTCCCATGCAGCAGTTGTTGCCCGCGGTATGGGTACCTGCTGTGTATCAGGCTGCGGTGACATCAAGATTGATGAGGAAGCAAAGGTATTTGAACTTGGCGGATATACCTTCCATGAAGGAGATTACATTTCCCTGGACGGTACGACAGGTAAGATTTATAAAGGCGATATCAAGACAGAAGAAGCTTCCGTAGGCGGCAACTTCGGACGTATCATGGCATGGGCAGACCAGTTCAGGACACTGAAGGTACGTACCAATGCAGATACTCCTGCAGATACGCTTAACGCTGTAAAACTCGGCGCAGAAGGCATCGGTCTCTGCCGTACGGAGCATATGTTCTTTGGTGAGGACAGAATCCCCAAATTCAGGAGAATGATTCTTTCCGATACCGTAGAAGCAAGGGAAGAAGCATTAAAGGCTATCGGCGAATTCCAGAAGGCAGACTTCAAGGCTATGTATGAAGCGCTGGAAGGCAGACCGATGACCGTTCGTTATCTTGACCCGCCTCTGCATGAGTTCGTTCCCACTGAGGAAGAGGACATCAAGGCGCTGGCTGACGATATGGGTCTGACTGTTGCAGAAGTTAAGGCAAAATGTGATGCCCTTCACGAGTTCAACCCGATGATGGGACACAGGGGATGCCGTCTTGCAGTAACCTATCCTGAAATTGCTAAGATGCAGACCAGGGCCGTTATGGAAGCAGCGATTGAGGTTAAGGCTGAAAAAGGCTATGACATTGTTCCTGAAATCATGATTCCTCTCGTAGGTGAGAAGAAGGAATTAAAATATGTGAAAGATGTTGTTGTGGAAACAGCAGAGCAGGTTAAGAAAGAGAAGAATTCCGATATCCAGTACCACATCGGTACCATGATTGAGATTCCTCGTGCAGCTCTTACCGCTGATGCTATTGCTGAAGAAGCAGAGTTCTTCTCCTTCGGTACCAACGACCTTACCCAGATGACCTTCGGCTTCTCCCGTGACGATGCAGGTAAGTTCCTTGACTCCTACTATCAGGCAAAGATTTACGAGTCTGACCCGTTCGCAAGACTGGACCAGACCGGTGTCGGCCAGTTAGTACAGATGGCAGCAGAAAAAGGCCGCAAGACCCGCCCCGATATCAAACTCGGTATCTGTGGCGAGCATGGCGGAGACCCTTCTTCCGTAGAGTTCTGCCACAAGGTAGGCCTGAACTATGTATCCTGCTCACCGTTCCGTGTACCGATTGCACGTCTGGCAGCAGCACAGGCAGCTTTGAATAACAAGTAATAATTGAGATATGTTGTTCTTGCAGAACCACTTTTTCCTCCCCGCAGATTTTAATTTTTCCTGCGGAGCAACAAAAAAGAGTAATTATCAGGGCCTTGCGGGTGTCTTCCTCCCCGCAAGGCTCTTTTCTTCCCTCTCCCCTTTCTGTCCTCATCCCCCTCCGCTCAAAACCGTTCCCAGCCATTGAGGGCATCTCGGCCTTTTCTCTCTTTTTTCAGGATTTCTTTTCTTATCTTCCTCCCCCGAACCCGTTAGAAAGCCCAGAAATAAAGGATTTTCGGGGAATGTCTTTCTTACTCTTTCGGGGAGGGGAGGAGACAGGAAGTGTCTTCGGGGAGGTTTTTCAGGGAGATTTTTCTGAGGTTTCAGGAGCCTTTCGGAGAGGTTTCCCAAGCTGTTTCTATAGAAAAAATTTGGGAAGAGGAGGGGAAAAGGGGGGAGAGGATGTGGGGGAGGGGGAGGAAAAATTAAAATCTGCATATAGGAAAAATGAGTTCTGCGACCACAACCAGCAAATAGCATAGTGGTTATTCATAGGTATCAATAAAGAGAAATCCCCTGTTACTTTATACAAAGAGTAGCAGGGGATTTTTTTGCGTGCTGTGGAATAAGGAGGTTCTGAGTATCAGTAGGATGAATGTAAGGGGATGATATGACCGCTATTACAGGAGTGAAAAATTTGATAAAGGAGGGAGTTGAAGATATGACAGTAAAAGTATGGAATGAAAAGCAGGTGGCGGAACTGTATCTGTTAAGGGAAAGGTACAACATATCGTTGGAAGTTATTGAAGAGGCAAGGCGAATCGCAAAATGTCTGAATGCTATTTATAATTCAAAGCGGGATATAAAAAATGACGATGGAGGCTTTGTGCTTTTGCTGTTATGTGATGGCGAAGCACGCGGACGGATTGATTCCGGATACGCCGGAGGAATGGCGGGATGAGTTCGGGACATTTTCCATTTACCAGGTACTGCCGAAGCTGATTGAGCTGTGGGGGCTGAATGTGAGGACGGATGCGGAGATTAAAAAAACTTCGCCCAACAGACCGGCCAATGACAACGCCGCTGTTCCTGCTCCGGTGCGTGCCGCTGGGGCTTTCTATCTGGAATCTGAATCTGCTTACTATCGTGATGGTGAATGATATGTATGTGGAGAGCCGGAATGATGGGTGTCGGGAGGCGTATGTGGAATTGGCTACGCAGGCGGATTTTGACAATTTTTGAGCGTGTTCGGATTGTGGGGGCAGCCTTTTTCTGGTATACTTATTATTAGGAAAAGGCTGTATTTTCCTATATATTTTTGAAAAGGGGAACTGGTGGATATGCCAGAAATAATATACGGCAAAAATAATCTCAGGTTGACTCTTATGTGTTTAGATGGAGAAGGGCGGATAATCGGTTCACAACCATTTACAGAGTTTATCCATGGAAAAAGAGATTTAACAATATTGCAAGGGTATTACGGGCCAGAACTATTTAGGATTTTAGTAGAAGATGCAGGTTATGTGCGTTATGAAGATAATAAAATTTCGTTAAAAACAATATTAGAGATAGATACTATGCGGACAGTAATGCGCATGATGGGCAAAATTGCTGAGGCTGTAATTGTAAGAAGATGTAGGGACAACGAAGATATAAATTTGAATTGGCTTCGTATTGCAAGTAGAAAAAGAGTTAGAATGGAAACAGCAAAAAAATTTGAGGCGTGGGGAACGGGACTCGAAAGCACAAAAAAGGCATATTCTCAATACTATAATCCGTCGGATACGCAGAGGGATATTATCTGGATCATGGGGAATGGAATGCGGGCACAGATGAATGGGAGTACCGGAACTAGCGGTATGGATGCTGGATTACAAGTGAAAGTTAGCGGCGATGGTATGTCATATATTTATAACGATCTTATAACAAGTAGATATGAGGTTCCATTGGTTTATTTCGATATAAATGGCGATTTTTATAAGGTGGCGGATAGAGTATTTACGGAGAGAAAACTTCAAGGACTGTGGCCATTGTCTGTTGAAACAGATTTCATTCATGCACGAGCAGTTGATTCAGAAGCGTATTATGAAGTATGTTTTTATGTTGATTTAGTGACGGCACTTGTTAAAGGAAAGATGGAACCAAGCGATTTAATTAATGAAGCTGAAAAATATCCTACCATGAAAAATGCAGTGCTTGCTTCTACGTTTGAAAGTATACCAAGTGATATACAGATTATGCATTAAAAAGTGATAGAATCGAAAGGATACAAGATGGATATTCATAGTATTGAAAGCAATGTTAAGTTCCCAAATATGTCATTTTATAATATGGAAAAGCCAGGTGAAATGGCTCTATATATTGCACATTGTGACCTATATCCATTTCGGAGTGTGATTGAAAATAATAAAATAGCTTTGGATATGATTGCGGAAGGATATCACCAGATGACAACAGAAGCAAGGGAACAAGGGGATTTTGTTACAGAGTCATGGGCAATGACAAGTGGTTCATTGCATACAAGCCGAGTTTGGATGTATACACAGTATTCCCTTTTATTAACAATGGTGTCGATTTTAGAGGAGGCAGTCAATACTTTATGTCGTGTACATATGAATATGAAGCATTTAACCAAAGAACTTAAGGATATTAAGGGAAGTGGGCTTGAACGGGCGGCAAAGTATTTAAAGGAAGTTGTTGAAATCAAAGGATTTACTGCAGATCGGCAATGGGAATATATAACTGTAATTCGTGATGCGAGAAATATGGTTGTACATAATGGCGGAAGACTCGTTAGAGATTTTGAGAAGTTTGAAAAATTTGGAATTGATTACAGAGAGGAAGATAAGCAACTTTATTTGGACTATAAGGATATAGTGAAAATGTATGATGCGATTTTAGAATTTATAGATAGAGCATTCAGATTAGAACCATAAAAATTTATATAAAGAAAGTACCAGGCATCGGTTAGAAATAGCCGGTGCTTTCTTTATGCCTGCGGCTCGGATTTGTCGGGGCCTTTTTCATGCCGTTTTTGAGGGGAGGTGGTTTTGGTGGCGAACCGAATCAAGGGCATTAATCAGAAAAAGGGGGTTCTTCTGGAAAAACTATAATAATGTAGACGTATGACTTGAGGGCTGTTCTATGTGGAACAGATCTTTTTGATAATTTTTATTGCAGGATATAATTTCTAATGTTATGATTAGCTGTAAGCAAGACAGCGAGCAAAGAACAAGTGGGAAAATAGTTGTCAGCAATAAGATATTTAGAGTATTTGGAGGATATTATTTGCTAAGAGAATTAGAGAAAAATGGCTTATCTGTTCATAATCTTCGTGAATTGTCTTACAAAAGCAAAATGGGAAGAAGTCTTGTCAATAGCCTGCGGAAATTTGACAAGGTAGAGTTGTTTAAAGAACTTTGTGAAATGATAAGATTTTATCAAGAAGCCGATATTCTTGATCTTGTGGATTTGGACTATCGTATTAAAAGTGAGGATTCATGTATACGGAAATACAATAAACTCTATCCCGAAATGCGGTTAGAAAAGGTATTTAATGATATTTTAGGATTTCGTATGCTGACGGACAACTATAAGAGTCTGTTGGAAGGGGAAATTCCAGAAGAAGTACGGGTTGTCGATATGAGTCATGGAAAGGCGAAAGATGACGGCTATCGTGGGGTGCATATTTATTTTCAGCCGGATCACTCCTATTATCCGATAGAAATTCAGGCAAATACTTATTATGACAGGCAGTTGAATAACTGGCTGCATAAATATCTCTATAAAAGGGAATATCCTGATTCTGTAGGAAGAATATTGCGGAGCGAGTATGAGAATGGTAAAATATTAAGCGAGCAACAGTTTGAGGAGGTGCTAAGTTATGTGTTATCTCATAGCGAAAGAATTTGATAAAAAAGGCTGTATTGCAGTAAAGACCAGACATGGCAAAGCATTGGCGGATTTTACCGAAAAGCTACAAAAGCAGATAGGAGCAAACGGTGTGCAGTTGGTGACAATTAGTCGCCCCAGTGCGTATGGAGAATACGAACCTTATGAGATTGTGGAAAACAAAGAAAAGTTTCAGGAGCGTGTTCTAAGTCTGTAGAAAGGGGCAATGATGGAAAAACCTGTTTTGAGTCCAAATTTTACTATTGAAGATATTCACAAATTACGAGAATATAATTATGAAATGACAAAGCATATGACAGACGAGGAACGAATGGATTACTACAATAAAGCAGGAAGAGCATTTCAGCGTGAAATTGAAGCGGCAAGGCTTCAGGAGGCACGCTAAATGAGATAAAATAGCGCAATAGGGAATGGTTCTCATATTGTAGAATAAATGAGCGGTATACAGTGTCTCACAGACCGCCATATACCGTCCAGGCAGCTTTGAATAACAAGTAATAATTGAGATATGTTGTTCTTGCAGAACCACTTTTTCCTCCCCGCAGATTTTAATTTTTCCTGCGGAGGAACAAAAGAAGAGTAATAATTAGAGCCTTGTGGGTGTTTTCCTCCCCGCAAGGCTCTTTATTTATAAATGGGCTGGAGCATATTGTTAGTCTGGGAAGATACAATTGAAAAATTCAGAAAACAATGGTATGATAATTTGTGAAAGAAAGGTGGCATGATGAATTCAGGGAATCAAACGGATGTAAAACGAAAAGAAACATTAAAGGCAATAGAGACATTATCCCTTCTGGACGACAACCTTATGACATTAGTGTTTGACAGGAACATAGAGGCCACGGAGTTGCTGCTGAATGTAATCCTGTGCGGGATGATTTGAAAGTGCTGGAAGTGGTGGCACAGAGGGAGTATAAAAATCTGCTGCCAGACGGTCGTTCCCTTACTATAGATATTTATGCGGTGGATAAGGAAGATAAGGTTTATGATATTGAGGTCCAGCGGGCATCGGTGGGGGCGGATGTTCACAGGGCAAGGTTCCACAGTAGCATGATTGACACGAAGATGCTGAAAGCGAGGCAGGAATTCAAGGAAATCCATGATTCTTATGTGATATTCATAACGGCAAGCGATGTTTTGGGAGCAGGATGTCCTTTGTACCATGTCAAGCGGATGATTGAGGAGACAGGCACATATTTTGGCGATGGTTCCCATATCATATATGTGAATGGCAGCTACAAGGATGACAATGATCCCGTTGGAAAGCTGATGCATGACTTTAGATGTTTGAGTTCTGCCGATATGTTCTATCCAGTATTGGCAAGACAGGTGAAATATTTCAAGGAAACGGAAGGAGGTCGGGAAATTATGTGCCAGGCATTTGAGGATTTGGCAGAGAAAAGGGTTACGGAGGAGAAAAAAGCCTTTGCCCGCCGTCTGATTGCAAGAGGGAAGCAGACACTTGAGGAAATTGCGGAAGATACAGATTTGCCAATTGAAGAAGTGAGGAAATTGGCAGGATTGCAATTGGCATAGAGATGATGCCGTGGGATAAATTGCACCATGGCAATCGAATCATAAAGAGAAAAGGTATTAAATATTTTATGTTTGGGTCTTGTTGGGTATTCCAGTAAGACCTTTTTAAAATGGCAGTGCCCTTTTTCATGGTTAAAGATTCGCAAAGTCTATTGGAAACATTAATATGAACAGTTTCAGAAATTAGATGGTGAAAAATATCAGATTGCAATTTGTCTATTGGGAATCGGCATAATTTTTTTATGCATTATTATAGGAGGCATTGTCCGTTGTAAAGAAAATAGAAACATACAAAGAAAACCTTGCAAGAATTCTTTATCAGAGAGTAGGGTTTAAAAAATATGATGAAACAGAAACACATTGGTTAATGGAGAGATAAATTTCAATTTAGGAATGTCCTAAAGCTTGAATTTGTTTAATAAATAGCAACAGCGAGTTGCTTGTTATCATGAAATGGCGGCGCTATAATATCTATGAGGTGATGATATATATGGAAACAAAAGATGTAATTCTAGAACTCCGAACTAAAAACGGATTATCTCAGGATGAACTCGCAGAAAAAATTCATGTTACGCGGCAGGCAGTATCTCGTTGGGAAAATGGAGAAACCGTCCCTAATACAGAAACTTTGAAAATGTTGTCAAAGATGTTTGATGTTTCTGTTAATACACTTTTAGGGTCTCCGCGGAAACTGATTTGTCAATGTTGTGGTATGCCGCTTGATGATTCTTCAATTAGTAAAGAAACTGACGGTACATTCAATGAAGAATACTGCAAGTGGTGCTATGCTGAAGGAAAGTTCATATATACAAATCTTGAGGAATTGACAGATTTTCTTGTTGAGCATATGTCAAATGATAGTTGGTCTGCAGAACAAGCACGTGCTTTTTTTGAAGAACAACTTCCAAAGCTTAATTATTGGAAACATTCAAAGAAATGAACTCTAAATTCCAATCCTTAAAGATTTAAAAAGCAAATTTATGGAGGAAATTATGGCAAAAAATGATAATGCACATTCGATTAGACTGATTGAAAGTTTAAGAAGAAATGTAGGAAATAGCGAAGCAAAAGAGTTTGAAGAGAGATATCCATTGTCTAAAGGTGCTAATATTGAAAAAAAATTTGAGTGGGTGAAGAGTACGTGTGATTATCTTGAAGAAAATTTTGACACCGAAACGATTATAAATCTTAGAAAAGAATGCAAATGTAATGAAGGAAAATCAATAGCAAATAAGATTTTGAAGTATTTGAATAAAGAGAATAGTATTGAACAATTTGTAGATGCTTTTAATGAAAATGAAACCTTTGCATTTCTTGAATACATATCTGATAATAAAATACTGTTTTGTTATCCTCAATGCTATTGTGCTTGTATTAAAAGAGTACCGGAAGAAGTATCAAGAACTTGGTGCTATTGTACATTAGGAAATGCTGAATGTATATTTAAAGAAGTATTTAAGAAAGATATAAAAGTCACACTACTTGAAAGCATAAAAACAGGTGGAGATAAATGCGTGATAGAAGTAGAATGGTGAACAGCAAAATCCAATTTATTTGATTGAATATGAATTAGTACCTAGTCGATTGGTGGAGTGCCAATCGGCTTCTGTTCATATTAAAGGGCAAAAAAGGGGTCATTGCTTAAGTGTATCAAAGTCGAAGTGCTTTAATGGCCATGAGCATCATCCTTGCATTCCAGGTAGCGAAAAATCCAAGTATATGCACTATTTTATAAAAAGGCCAGCTTAATTAAGAACCTTATATAAACTATGAAGTGGACAGCGGAACAGGCAATGGAGGCGATGAAGACTTCAGAGACGGATAAGAAACTTTTTGAACCAAAATTGTAAATGAGTAACGAATATGTTCATAAAGAACAAATCTTTCTTCACTGCAGGTTTTCATTTTTCCTGCGGCGCTATAAAAAGGAGTAAAAACCAGGGCCTTGTGGGTGTCTTCCTCCCCGCAAGGCTCTTTTTTTGTGCGGGAATCCGGGAATGGAGGGCTTTGCCATTGTTTACAATGGATAAATGTCAAATTTTTCTGTATAAATCTGGCACATCCTTGGGAAAATAAGCATTATTTTTTCAGGGAGATATGGTTATGAATCGTTTCTTTTATGGCTGGTATCTGAAATGTCAATCTGATACACAGACTTTGGCGGTAATACCTGCCGTTCACAATGCAGGAAAAGAACGTACCTGTTCTATTCAGGTGATTACGGATAATAATGTCTGGACAGTTATGTGCGATGCGGATTCCTTTCGACGGACCGGAAGGAATATTTTCATTGGAGAAAACCGTTTTGGGGAAAAGGGGATTTATCTGGCAATACACACACCGCAGCTGGTCGTAAGTGGAAAACTGGATTTTGGGCAGCTTTCCCCGTTAAAATATGATATTATGGGACCGTTTACGTTAGTGCCGTTTATGCAGTGCCGCCACAGCGTGTGGAGTATGCGGCATTCGGTCACCGGAAATGTGTGTATCAACGGACAAAATTTTTCTTTTCACGATGCATGGGGATATTGGGAAGGGGACCGGGGCCGTTCCTTTCCCAAAGAATATGTATGGACGCAATGCTGTTTCGGGGATGGGTCTATCATGCTTTCAGTGGCGGATATTCCCATGGCAGGCATCCATTTTACCGGCGTTATAGGCGTTATATTGTGGCAGGGAAAAGAGTACAGAATAGCTACTTATCTGGGAGCCAGGGCGGTTCGGATTCAAAACGGGACGGTCCGGGTTATACAGGGCAATCTGGAATTGGAGGTCAGGCTGCTGGAAGCATCCGGGCGGCCGCTCAAAGCGCCGGAGAAAGGCGACATGGTAAGGACAATTCACGAAAGCGCGTCTTGTCGGGCTTTCTATCAATTTTGCAAAAATGGTTGTACCCTGTTTGCTTTTGAAACAGACAGGGCTTCTTTTGAATATGAGTATTTTTCCTGATTGCCGGATATTTTTTGAGAATTTTATACAAGTGTGATAATATCACAGAAAAAAGCCGGGATATGGTGTATAATAAAATGCAAATGGAAAGGCTTTTTTATGCCGTTTTGCAGGAGGGAGGAATTGTGATGAAAAAAATTTTGGCAATATTACTTTGTGTGTTTTTTCTGACCGGCTGCAGCGCAGCGGCAGATAAGCCAGGTTACCGTCAGATTGGTATGGAGGAGGCTGTGACCATGATGGAAGAAGAAAGCGGCTATATCATTCTGGATGTCCGCACACCGGAAGAATTTGCCGACGGTCATATCCCCAATGCCGTCAATATTCCCAATGAAGTCATTGGAACGGAAGAAATACCGGAGTTGCCTGATAAAGAGCAGCTGATTCTTGTATACTGCCGCAGTGGAAATCGCAGCAAACAGGCGTCGGAGAAGCTTGTAAATTTGGGCTATACAAACATTGTGGAGTTCGGAGGAATCATTGACTGGCAGGGGGAAACGGTTTCCGAACAGTAAAGAAAGCAGGAGGAAGGTAATATGAAAGTAGTTATCGTTGGCGGCGTGGCAGGCGGTGCAACAGCTGCCGCACGCATTCGCAGATTGGATGAGCAGGCTGAAATAGTTGTTTTTGAGCGTTCAGGATATGTTTCCTACGCAAACTGCGGTTTGCCTTATTATATCGGGGATGTGATTACAGACCCGGAAGAACTGACGCTTCAAACCCCGGAGAGTTTTTATCGGCGTTTTAGGGTAAATATGAAAGTGCGCCATGAGGTTACGGCAATCCATCCTGATGAAAAGACTGTTTCTGTCAGGAATTTGGAAACCGGGGAAGAGTTTGAGGAAAACTATGATAAGCTGATTCTTGCTCCCGGCGCAAAACCTGCACAGCCTAGGCTTCCCGGCGTCGGGATTGATAAATTGTTTACCCTGCGTACCGTGGAAGACACATTCAGGATAAAAGAGTATATCAATAAAAATCATCCTAAATCCGTGGCGCTGGCAGGCGGCGGTTTTATCGGTCTGGAACTTGCTGAAAATCTAAAGGAACTGGGTATGGATGTAACCATTGTCCAGCGTCCGAAACAGCTGATGAATCCTTTTGACGCGGATATGGCTTCCTTCATCCACAATGAGATGCGAAGGCACGGCGTCAGGCTGGCGCTTGGGCACACGGTGGAAGGTTTTGAGAAAAAGAATGACGGGGTAGACGTCCTGCTGAAAGGGGAAGCAGCCATTCATGCAGATATGGTTATTCTGGCCATCGGTGTAGTACCGGACACTGCGCTGGCAAAGGAGGCGGGTCTGGAATTGGGTATGAAAGGCAGCATAGTGGTCAATGACCGGATGGAAACTTCCATTCCTGATATCTATGCCGCAGGTGATGCAGTGCAGGTAAAACACTATGTTACCGGTGAGGACGCCCTGATTTCCCTGGCAGGTCCCGCCAATAAGCAGGGGCGTATCATTGCTGACAATATTTGCGGCAGGGACAGCCGTTACTTAGGCTCCCAGGGCAGCAGCGTGATTAAGGTTTTTGATTTGACCGCTGCCAGTACAGGTGTCAACGAAACCAATGCAGGAAAAGCCGGATTGGATGTAGATACGGTTATCCTGTCGCCCATGAGCCATGCCGGTTACTATCCGGGCGGCAGGGTCATGACTATGAAGGTGGTTTTTGAGAAAGAAACCTGCCGTTTACTGGGGGCCCAGATTGTAGGTTATGAAGGTGTGGATAAGCGGATTGATGTGCTTGCCGCGGCTATTCATGCAGGATTGAAGGCTGACCGGTTGAAGGATTTGGACCTTGCCTATGCGCCGCCCTATTCTTCCGCGAAAGATGCCGTGAACATGGCAGGTTTTATGATTGACAATATTGTCACGGGAACATTAAAACAGTGGCATATGAAAGATATAGACAGTCTGCCCCGTGACGGCAGCGTTACGCTGCTGGATGTCAGAACCGTTGGTGAATATGAAAAGAACCATATCGACGGCTTTAGGAATATCCCTGTGGATGAATTGCGGGAACGCCTGGAGGAGATTGAGAAAAACAAGCGGGTTTATGTGATTTGCCAAAGCGGTCTGCGAAGCTATATTGCATGCCGCATTCTGGAAGGAAACGGATATGACTCCTATAATTTTTCGGGCGGTTTCCGGTTTTATGATGCGGTGAAAAACGACCGGTGCCTCATCGAAAAGGCGGCTTCCTGCGGTATGGACCGCTGAAACAGAAAAAGCTTTCGGATACTATTCATTCCTGAAAATGGTCGATTCATGCCACACGGTAAAAAAGAGAAAGTTTTTGTGTTATAATTAACATGCAATTTTGCATGAGCAGTAGTGGATTATAAACGGCACAGAAAAGAGGATGAATATGATAAAGCCAAAGCAGAAAACAATCAGGAGAAACATTACATTACAGACGGCTTTCTATTTGCTTGCCACCATCATTGTATGCGAAATAGTGGCGGTAAGCCTGTTAAGCGGTAATATGTCAAAGCAGGCAAGGGATTATGCGAATGCGGAAGCAAAAAACAATGCCCGCGTGGTAAATGAATGGCTCAAGGAAGAGGGCAATATTGTACATACGGTCCGCAATGCAATCGCATACATGAATAATTCCGATAAAGAGTTCATCATGAATTATCTGGAAAACTCTTTGGCGGAAAACGAGAATGCCCTGATGTATTACATTTGTTTCGGATATGACGGAGGTGTGTTCCCGGCGGACCATTCTGTCCTGGACCTGGACCCGACCACGAGGGGCTGGTGGAAGATGGCGATAGAAGAAAATACGTTGATATATACAACGCCATATAAGGACTTTGCCACAGGACAGATGATTGTTAGTATTGCGGAACCGCTTACAATTGAGGGCGAGCAGGCAGTTATGCTGGCGGATATCACGATAGACACATTGACGGAATTGGTGGGAAATGTAGGGAACAGTGACGACATACAAGGTTTTTTGCTTGATACGGACGGCAATGTGGTTGCCCATAACAACAAAGATTTCCTGCCGACGGAAGAAGGAAATACGATTTTAAACGATGCCTTGGGGGTGAATGTAGAGGAAGCGGCTGAAATAAAAGATTATGACGGCAGGATGAAATATATCAGCACTGCCAGGGTGGAAGAAACCGGTTGGATTTTTGGTATCGTGGAGAATAAATCGGTCGTGATGAGCCAGGTTGTGAGAAGCATCGTCATCACCCTGCTGACGGGAGGGGCGACCCTGCTTATCGTCCTTATTCTGATGTACGGTACGGTAAAAAGAAGCCTTCGGCCGATTGAAAGCATGAAAACCTTTATCAAAGAACGGATTATCGGAAAAGGAAATTATAAGGAACAGAAAAGCGAAGTAAGTGAAATCGGCTATTTAATTGAGGAGATGAAGGAAGGCTTTATCACCATAATCGGACAGACAAAGGAAGAATCGGGTCATATATATGCAAGGATGAAAGAGGCCAGCGGCAAGGTATCCGATATCAGCAGCAATATTATGGAAATCAGTGCGGCAATGGAGGAAACGGGTGCAAATGTGGATTCGCAGACGGACGGTATCCGGCACATTGAAGTTACCTGCAAAGAAACGGTTGAGGTTATTGATGCGCTGACGGGTAATGCAGGGAAGATGATAAGCAGGGCGAAAGAGGTAACGGAGCGTGTCGATGCCATTGTTCCTGAGTTGATGGACGGCAAAAATAATGCGGTTAACGTGGCGCATGACAGCCGGGTGAAATTGCAGGAGGCAATCGAGGGAACCAGGGTCATCGAACAGATAGCACAGGTTTCTACCTCGATTCAGGAAATTGCATCTCAGACCAATCTGCTTGCGTTAAACGCTTCCATAGAAGCGGCAAGGGCCGGTGAAGCCGGCAGGGGATTTGCGGTGGTTGCAGAAGAAATCAAAAAATTGAGTGAGGATACCTCAAAGGAAATCGGCAAGGTAAATGACCTGACATTAAAGGTACTTGACAGCGTGCATGTATTGTCGGAGGAGAGCGACCATGTCCTGGTATTTATTGACGGTACTGTTATGAGGGATTATGATAAGCTGCAAATGTTGGCGGAAAGCTATAAGAATGACGCCGGATATTATGCCGAAGCGAGTATGCAGCTGGGCGAAAGTGCGGAGCAGGTCAGCGTATCCATGCAGAATATCAGCGCTCTTTTTGATACAATTCATGAGGCGCAAAACGAAATTTCAAACGCAGTCGGGAGTGTAAACAGGAATCTTCAGGAGATGAACGGTTCAAGTGAAAATGTATCGGAAGAAACAAGGATGGTATTGGAAAGCATAGGGAAGCTGCAGGATTTGATGGACAGGTTTCACGTATAAAGGAGAAAAATGTCGTTAAAAGCGGATGGTTGAACCATCCGTTTTTAAAGTGCAGGAAGTTTTGATGGCAAAGTTCCTGAAAGTATGGTATGCTAAAAAAACAAGCAGATTGCAAGTTTTGTAAAACAGAAAGGTAAATGGCATGGAAGGAAGAATTCTGATTGTCGACGATGCACTGTTTATGCGGGGAGTCCTGAAGAAGATGTTAGAAGAGAACGGATATACCGTAGTAGGGGAAGCAGCAAACGGCCTTGAGGCGATTGAAAAGTATAAGGAGTTAAAACCGGATTTGGTGACAATGGATATTACAATGCCGGATATGACGGGGCTGGCGGCAGTAAAGGCGATTAGGGAAATAGACAGTAATGCCAGAATTGTTATGTGTTCTGCGATGGGACAAAATGCAATGGTCATGGAAGCTGTGCAGAACGGAGCCATCGATTTTATTATCAAGCCGTTTAAGGTATCTACAGTGCTGGCGACGTTAAGGCGGTGTAAAGCGCTTAGCGATTGGGGCAGTGAAAAAAATAAGTGAGGAAGAGCGCATTTATGTAAGACATTGCAGGGCTTGTACCTGCAATGTCTTTTTTGCGGACAGTTTCACTCAGGTATGCCGTCTTGTGTTTCTGAAAACCGTGTATTTAACAAAGTTTCCAGAAATTTTTCCGACGCCTTGGAAAATATCTGATACTTTTTCCAGATAATGCTCATGCTTTCTTTCTTTTCCGGGAAAAGAGGGCGGAAGCAAAGACTGCTTTTACCGGAAGTATTAATGATATTATCAAAACCGACAGCATATCCCAAGCCTTCTTCAACCATCAGGGACGCGTTGAATAAAAGATTGTAAGTTGCAATAATTTCCAACTCGGACAGTTCGCGGTTTATCCATGATGTCAATGCACCGCCGCTGTTTTCCTGTCTTGAAATAATCAGCGGCTTATCCCATAAGTCCTCGGGGACGATGGACGCTTTTTTTGCAAGCGGGGAATCACGACGCATCAATACCCCCCACGTATCCCGGAAAGGTAATTCAATGGAATGGTGTTTTGTAAGGTCTGCGGCGCCGAATACCATGCCGAAATCAATCAGCCCTTTATCCAGTTGTTCTATGACATACGGTGCATTTCCGCTGGTAATATGATAATGGATGCCGGGATAATCCATATAAAGCCTTCGCGCGGCTCTTGCAATATAGCGGACGGCATCGGTTTCACCTGTCCCGATATGCACATCCCCGACAATGATTTGGTCTGAGAGGGAAATTTCTTTTTCGGTTTTTTGTACCAGGTTCAGGATTTCTTCCGCACGTTTTCTGAGAATCATCCCTTCCTCCGTCAGCGTTACTTTTCTGGAACCTTTTGTTCCCCGGATAAGAAGCTGTTTGCCCAGTTCTTCTTCCATGGCCTTAATCTGTGTGGAGAGCGTTGGCTGCGAAAGGTGCAGGGACTCGGCGGCCCTGACAATACTCTGTTCCCTTGCCACCGCAAGAAAATACTGAAGTACACGAAGTTCCATATGGATAAAAGCCTCCTTTCCCCAAATACCTGAAATAAGGCATTTTCTCATCCGTTCAGAAATTGCCTTATACAGTATAGCATGATTTTGCATAGGTTTCAATTATATAATTCCATTAATTATAAGTATTTGCTATCATAATAAGTAAGAAATATAATAAGGATAAGAGATAGCATATTTTAGAACAGGGAGTGAGAGGGCGCATATGGATGGGAAAAAAATAAGCCTGGAAAAGTTACTTGCATATGGTTCCAAAGAAGCAGTTATCGAAAACCTGAAAGAAGCGGGATGCAGTGAGGATACCATTCAATGCTGCATGGAATGCCTGAATGACGGCAGGAAAGAAGAACTTTTGAAGCGGCTTCAAAAGCACAGGAGCGGGCTTTTGGATAAGGTGCATGAAGGGGAGAAGCAGATTGACTGTCTGGACTACCTGGTTTATCAGATTGACTGTTGCAGGGGCGACGAATAAGAAGCGGAGGAAAAGAGAATGAAGATAATAGAAAATCAGAAATTTGACGAGGAACGTGCGCTTTACGGCGTGGACGGCGTAGTGGTAAGGAACTGTTCGTTTGACGGTCCGGCGGACGGCGAGAGCGCTTTTAAAGAAGGGAAAAATATTGAAGCGGGGCATTGCTTTTTTAACCTTCGTTATCCTTTCTGGCATGATAACGGCCTTGTTATTACGGATTCGGAGATGACCCAGCTTTGCAGGGCAGCCCTGTGGTACTCGGACCATGTAAAAATCGAGGATACGAAGCTGCACGGAATCAAGGCGCTCAGGGAGTGCAGTGATGTATATATCAAAAACTGCGATATTATCTCCCCGGAATTTGGGTGGTCCGTGCGCGGGATACACATGGAGGATACCACGGCAGCCAGCGAGTATTTTATGATGCGCGCCCAAAACATGACATTCAGGGGAGTAAATTTCAAAGGAAAATATTCTTTCCAGTATATCAAAGACGCCGTTTTTGAAAACTGTGTGTTTGATACAAAGGATGCTTTCTGGCATGGTGAAAACATAACGGTAAAAGACAGTGTGGTAAAAGGAGAATATCTGGCGTGGTATTCGGACGGGCTGACGCTGGTAAACTGCAAAATTATCGGTACCCAGCCGTTTTGTTACTGTAAAAACTTGAAACTGGTTGACTGTGAAATGGAGGGAACGGACCTTGCTTTTGAGAAATCGCAGGTGGACGCAGTCATCACAACAAAGGTTGACAGCATTAAAAACCCTCTGTCCGGCAGAATTGTGGCGCGGGAAGTGGGAGAACTGATTATGGACGATGAAAATGCAAAAGGCGAAGTTACGGTCGCTTTGCCTATGAAGGGGTGATGGGATGGGGTCGGAAAAAATACCTGCGTCAGAATTAAAAAATGTTTATAGGGAAATTTTTCCTTTCTGGGAGAACATACCGGAGGGGGAAAGGGAATTTCTCTGCGATAATTCCTATGTGTTTACCTATCCGAAAGGCAATCATGTCCACGACGGAAGTGAATGTTCGGGCGTGATTCTTGTCCAATCGGGAAGCCTCAGGCTTTATATGATGTCGGAGGAGGGAAAGGATATTACGCTTTACCGTCTGCATCCGGGGGATATGTGTATGCTGTCAGCCTCCTGTGTGCTGGATGCCATTACATTTGATGTGTTTATAGATGCGGAGGAGGACTGTACGTGTTATGTCATCGGCGGCCCTGCTTTTGCAGCGGCTGCGGAAAGAAACCCCAAAATAAAGATATTTGCGCTGGAAACAGCCGTCAGCCGTTTTTCGGATGTGATGTGGGTGATGCAGCAGATTCTTTTTATGAGCATGGATAAAAGACTTGCCATTTTTCTGTACGATGAATCGGCAAGGACGGGACTGGACACCATAGCGCTGACGCACGGACAGATTGCCCGCTATATGGGTTCTGCCCGTGAGGTAGTATCCAGGATGTTAAAATATTTTGCCAATGAAGGGATTGTGGAGGTTTCCCGGGGGGACATCCGAATCCTTGATAAACAGCGCCTTCGAAGGTTAACCCTCTAACATGGCAAGAATCTGTGGTTTTGGCTTTGCACCTGACGACTGGCAAAGGATTTTACCGTCTTTCATGACAGCCAGCGTCGGGATGCTGAAAACGCGGAATGCCTCGGCCAGTTCCGGCTCCTTATCCACATTGATTTTTCCTACAAGGTACTGGGGATTTTCTTTTGCAATCTCATCCACAATGGGGGAAACCATGCGGCACGGACCGCACCAGTCTGCGTAGAAATCCAGAAGAACGGGTTTGCTGCTTTCTTTTACAGAGTCAAAATTGCTTTTATTAACATGAAGTACTGACATGATAATTACCATCCTTTCTTTGTTGTGAGTCCAGTATACCTTATGAAGTATGTCATTTCCGTGACGAAGTCACATTTCTATTCTGAATATTTTCCACCATTTTGAAAAATTGCCATCTGTTAATGCGTTGATGGGGCTGATAAGATAAATACATCAATAAACAAACATTGACGGGAGGATAACAAGATGAAGAAAAAATTAATGGCATCCCTGCTTGCAGCAGTCATGAGCGTATCTCTGCTTGCAGGATGCGGTGATTCAGGCAAAAACACACAGCCGGCAAACAACACGCCGAATAATACGGCACAGGCTGACAATGCCGGAAGTGACGCCGGCAGCGATGCAGGGAATAATGAAGGCGAAAAGATAACCATTAGGTTATTTTCCAACCTTCCTGACCGTAAGAACGGACAGGGGCTGGTGGAGCAGATGATTATTGATGAATATATGGCGGCAAACCCCAATGTAGTCATCGAAGTGGAAGCTCTTGACGAGGAAGCCTATAAGACAAAATTCAAAGCATATGCCATGAACGGAATGCCGGACGTTGTCAGCATCTGGGGACAGCCTTCTTTCCTTGATGAAGTATTGGATGCAGGCGTACTTGCAGAACTGAATGAAGCGGATTATGCCGACTATGGATTTATTGCAGGTTCTCTGGAGGGATTCAAAAAAGACGGCAAACTGTATGGCCTTCCGAGAAATACGGATATCCAGCTTATCTACTACAACCAGAAGATGTTTGCGGATAACGGATGGAGCGTTCCCACAACCTACGACGAGTTGATGGCGCTCTGTGCAGAGATTAAGGATGCAGGCATTATTCCCATGGCTATGGACGGCGGGGACGGATGGCCGATGGCATGTTACCTTACCAATATTCTGGTGAAGGTGGCCGGTACGGATTATGCCAATATCGTACGCAATGCTATTGAGACAGGCGATTTTACCGCGCCTGAACTGGTACAGGCAACACAGATTCTGGTGGACTCCGCACAGGCAGGCATGTTCCAGACAGGGTATGACTCACAGGATTACGGAACGACAATGAATCTCTTCACCAATGGGCAGGCGGCTATGTACTGCATGGGCAGCTGGGACTGCTCCATGGCATTGAATGAAGACATTGCACCTGAAATCAGGGATAATATCCGGGCGTTCACCATGCCGGTTGTTGACGGCGGCAAGGCAGGCGCAAATGATATTGCAGCATGGAACGGCGGCGGTTATGCGGTATCTGCAAGCTCAGAAGTAAAAGAAGAAGCAATCAAATTCCTGAACTATATGTATCAGCCGGATAAACTCTCCAAATACGGCTGGGAGAACGGCGTGGGCATGTCCGCACAGGACCAGACGGCATACCTGACAGGAAATGAGACGGAATTACAGAAACAGGTTATGGATATTTTGAAAAATGCGACCAGCGTTTCCGGAACACCGATTAACGACTGCGGCTCTGCAGCATTTAAGACTGCCATTGAAAGCAAGATTCAGGGTGTATCCAATGGCTCCACAACCATAGAGGACTTCCTCGCAGCAATGGGTGCGGCGTGCGAATAAAAGCAGAATGAACTAAGTAGGCAACGAGAGGATGTTCCAAAAGAAATTAACTTTTGCAACATCCTTTTTGTTGTCGGGATTGCCCATGGAATATCATTGATATCTGCATGGAAGGAGATTTTTTATGAGAAAACTGTATAGCAACAAACCGGTTATTTTCAGCCTTGTCCTGCCGGGGTTACTGGTTTTTCTGTTTGCGGTGCTGGCACCAATCTGCCTGAGCGTCTATTATGGCTTTACGGATTATTCGGGCATGGGAAAAGCGCAACTTGTCGGATGGGACAATTATGTGAAGCTGTTTCATGATGAAGCATTTGGCCGCGCGCTGGAAAATTCGCTGCTGCTGGCCATTGGTTTTATCTGCATACAGCACCCGCTGGCAATCATCGTCGCAGCTGTGTTAGATAAACTGCAGGGAAAGGCGGAAGGAATTTTCCGCTGTATCTATTTTATCCCAAATGTGATTTCCGTGGCGGTAATTGCGTATCTGTGGAAGTTTATCTATAATCCGGATTTCGGGCTTCTGAACAATCTCCTGAAAGCATTTGGTTTTCAGGGGCAGGTAAACTGGCTGTCGCAGCAGAACGCCATCTGGTCAGTCCTGATTGTCCTGATATGGCACGGTTTTGGCTGGGGAATGCTGATTTACTACACCGGTATCAAAAATATAGACCCCGTGTTATATGAGGCGGCTTCCATAGACGGTGCAAACTGGTGGACGACATTTTTCAGGATTACGCTTCCCCTTATGAAACCTGTCATCCAGATTAATGTGACAATGGCGATTATCTCCGCCTTAAAGCAGATGGAAACCGTATACCTCCTGACAAACGGCGGACCGAACAACAGCACGCAGTTTGCGGCTAATTACCTGTACCAGCAGGCATTTAAAGCTTTTAAGTATGGATACGGAAATGCCATCGGCGTGGTGTTTATTATTATCTGTATCACGGTAACGGTTGTGCTCAACAGCATATTTAAGGATAAGCAGAATGCGTAGGGGGTAATCACATGAAAGAAAAGAGTAAGAAAGCCGGTAAGATAGTTTTATGGATTGTGCTGATTGCCGTTGCGGTTATCCAGTTGTTTCCGCTTATCTGGCTTGTTGATTTTTCTCTGGGCAGCAGCAATGAAATGTTTACGAACGGACTGCTGATTATTCCGGAGAAGATACGCTGGGACAATTATGTAAAAGCTTTTGTGGACGGCAATTTTCTGCACTACCTGAGAAACAGCGTACTCATTAACACGCTTGCGGTGATTTTTGTTGCCATCATATCCATTATGGCGGCTTTTGCGTGCCACCGCATGAAATGGAAACTGAGCGGGCTGGTAAGCACGGTGCTTGTCATGGGCATGATGATTCCGATACATGCAACGCTGCTTCCGAACTACAAGATTTACAGTGCATTGCATATGACGGATACCATCTGGGCGCTGCTCATTCCTTATGTGGCTTTTTCCCTGCCGCAGGGGTTCTTCCTGATGACGGGATTTATCCAGTCCATTCCGAAGGAACTGGAGGAAGCGGCGGTTATGGATGGGTGTGGAATTTACAGGATTGTATTTCAGATTATCACGCCGCTTTTGAAGCCTTCGATTGCAACGGTGGCAATCATGACTTTTTTGAACAACTGGAATGAATTTATGATGGCAAGTACATACCTGAGCACGCCGACGTGGAAGACGCTGCCTTTTTCCGTACTGGAGTTTACGGGGGAATATTCTTCCAATTATGCGGTCCAGTTTGCGGTTATGGCATTGACGGCGGCTCCGGCGGTGATAGTATATGTTCTCTTAAACAAACACATCACAAAAGGAGTTGCAATGGGAGCCGTAAAAGGATAAAATAAGAAGAATTTTATTTTAGATGTGTACGGAGGATGCCATGAAACGGATAAGGAACTGGGTTTTAAAACTGAGTATTCGGCAAAAGCTGGTTTTTTACAGTTATTTTATCATTACGCCTATTTTGCTGCTAATCAGCATCCTTTTCCTTATACACAATTATCAGTCGGCAGTGCGGAGCGAAGAAGACAGGTGTATGCAAAACGTTCAGAGCATATCGGAAAGTATCGGCGTGGTGCAGAAAAATATCATGGAAATGGGAACCTATATCAGTATCAATGATGAGGTGGAACTGATACTCACGGAGGATGAACCGGAAAAGCTGAACCGTGATGCCAGACTCTGGCTGAACCGTGCGCCCATGCAGATGATTCAGGATATGGTGGCGATTGACGGACAGATTAAAACGGTTGCCATCTATCCGGAAAACGGCATTAATCCTTACTTGAGCTGTGTGGACCGTTCTTCTTACATAAGCGATATAGAGCAGGTGCATGAGCAGGAAATCTATGCGCTTGCCGTACAGGAAAAAGGTAAATTTCTCTGGCAGAGGGTCGGGCGGTATGAGTCGGACACTTATCAGTTTAACCAGAGTGATAAAATCGTGATGTACCGGGAGATTTACAATCTGGCGCGGAGCAGGAAGCTGGGATACCTTGTCATCGGCTCCTCGGCAGAGATATTTGATGAGATATGTCAGAATGCCCTGCGCGACGGACGGGAAGCGGTGGTTGTGGTAAGCGGGTACGGCGCCGAACTTGTGCGGTGTGGCAATATTGAGGACGGGCTGGTTACGGAAATGCTTGCGGAGAAGTTTCCGGAGCCGATGGGCAAGGAATTGTCAAAGAGCAGTATATGGAGAAATTTCAGGATTTATCAGTGCCGGGATAAGGAAACAGGGACAATCGTTTTTAAGATGGTGCCTCTGGTGGGATGGAAAGATTTGAGCAGCACCATTATCTATGCACCGATGGCATTGCTGCTGGGATTTTTAATCGGACTTTATCCCGTACTGCTTCTGGTTTCCAATATTGTATCCAAGCCGCTGCACACACTGGTTATTGCTATGGAAAACTTTAAGCAGGGGGATTTCAGCCAGAAGGTGGAAGTAATGACGCAGGATGAAGTGGGGGAAGCGTCGGCATGTTTTAACAGAATGGTGGATGATATCAGGGAACTGATTGACAAAAACTATGTGATGGCGCTGAAAGAAAGGGAAAGTGAACTGGATATTTTACAGGCGCAGATGAATCCCCATTTTCTGTACAATACGTTGGATTCCCTTTACTGGAAGGCAACGGAATCGGGAAATGATGAGATAGCAGAAGACATTATGGTCCTTTCACAGTTGTTCCGTCTTGTCTTAAATACGGGAAATGGCATTGTGACGGTGCAGATGGAAGCAGAGTTAATAGACCGTTATCTGCACATCCAGCAGATGAGATTTGGAAAACGGTTAAAGTATACGATTTCCATGGACGAAACGATGTTTGAAGAGGAGATTCCCAAACTCATTCTTCAGCCTTTCGTGGAAAACGCGATAGTGCACGGGTTTGAAAAAGCAGACGGACATTATGACTTATCCGTTACGGGAAAAAGAGAAGGCAGCCGTATGGTTTTCCAAATCAGGGATACGGGTGTGGGCATGAGTGAGGAACAGATGGAGGCCATCTGGGATAAAGCGGATACCCGCAGGTACGCGAGCCAGCGTATCGGAAGATATGCCATTAAAAACGTGAAGGAGCGTTTGGAACTGATATACCATGATGATTATGAACTTCGCATTGAAAGCAGGGTAGGGCAGGGAACTGCCGTGACGATTTCGATACCCTGTGGATTAGAGGAGAACAGGCAGCATGAGCATCAAGTTACTGATTGCGGATGACGAAGATACCATCCGCAATGGAATTGCAAAATATATACAGCTTCATACAGACCGTTTCGACAAGATATATCTGGCTTCCAACGGGCAGGAGGCAGTGGACATCATATTCAGGGATAAACCGGATATTATGTTTCTGGACGTGCAGATGCCTTTAAAAGACGGCATTGAAGTGATGCAGGAAGCAAAGCGTGCGGATATATTGCCGTACACCATGATACTCAGCGCATATGACGAGTTTAAGTATTGCCAGCAGGCTTTGCACTTAGGAGCCCGGGAATACCTGCTTAAGCCGGTAAGGTCTTCCCAGATTCTGCAGATGGTGAACCGGGCAGCGGACGAACTGTTCGGCGCGCAGGAAGATAACAGGATAGAGATGACGGAAGAAAAAAATTGTCTGGTGGAACTTGCCAGGGAGTTTGTGGAAGAACACTATTATGAAAATATCATGCTGGCGGATGCGGCGTACAAGGTCGGTATTTCCCCCGGTTACCTGTCCACCCTGTTCCAGAAAGAGATGTCGAAGGGATTTGTGGATTACCTCAATGAAATCCGCATAGAACATGCCTGCACTTATCTGCAGCAAAATTATCTGAAAACTTATGAAATAGCTTATAAAGTCGGCTTCAAGGATGAAAAATACTTTTCCAGGGTATTCAAAAAAATAAAGGGACAGTCCCCTTCCGAGTACCGGAAAGGAAGCCAGTTAATATAAAACAAAATGCGGTGATACTCCGTCTGCGACTGCCCTCCGGACGGATACACATAAAAAGCGCCCTGCTGCATGCAGGGCCTTTTCTATTTTGCACAGGCGGCAGCGCGTTCATTTTTATTGTTATTTTACAACAGGTCTGGTACAATGACAATAGTAAGTAAACTGATTTCTAAAAAAACGTGTAAGAAAGGGAAATGCCCATGAGAATAGCAGTCTGTGACGATTGCCGTAATGACGCGTTATACCTGAAAAGCCTTCTGAACGGACAGTCTGTGACGGTTTATTCCGATGCGGAAAGCCTTCTTTCGGATATTGCAGGCGGGGACACCCATTATGACTTGTACCTGCTTGATATCTATATGGGACAGTCCATGAACGGGATAGAACTGGCGGAAAAGCTTCGTGCCGTGAACAAAGAAGCCGTTATCTGTTTTATCTCATCCAGCAATGCTTTTTACCGGGAGGCATATGATTTGTATGCGGTGCAGTATCTTTTGAAGCCGGTGCAGGCAGACGCGTTAAACCGGCTGCTTGACAGAGTATCCGGGAATATGGCAGGGAACAGGGAGAAGAGCATCAGTTTCAAATGGAGGGGGCAGACCGGTTCCATACCGTACGGCAATATCGTGTTTATCAGCAGCAGCGAGCATACCATTTTCATCCAGTGCAGGGATGGCAGCGTGCAGGAGTGTAAAGGCAAACTGAGTGAAATGGCGCTGCGGATTTGCGGTGAGGTATTTCTGCGCTGCCATCAGAGTTTTCTTGTCAATATGTATCATGTGGATAACCTGAGCGGGAATGAACTTATGGCGCTGGGGTACCGTATCCCGGTTTCCAGAAGGTACTATGCAGAGGTGAAAAGACGGTATCAGGAGATACTTTTTGAGGAGGTGGAGTAGTAGATGGAGATACTAAGGGATTTATCCGTTTCATGGGCGATGTTTCATGTAATTTTTCTTTTTATCATGTTGTTCAGGTCCCGTTACACAAAAAAGAAAACCATTCTGCTTGCGTTAACCGGCATGGGGCTTTTAATGGGGCTGAATATGGCAGGTCTTATTCTGTTCGGATTTGATACAATGGGAAAAGCATTTCTTTTTACCTGCTCTATTCCCAGCTTTGTATTTTTTTATATTTTATCAGCAGATAAAAAGTTTCGCTTCCTGCTGACTTTTTGTCTGGCAGACACCACCTGTCTCTGGATTATGGCGGTGACGAACCTGTTGGACTATTATCTTGGCGGCGGGCAGTATGTGCTTATGTTTGTGAGCAGGCTGATTGCTTTTCCGCTGATAGAGTATTGTGTGTACCGTTTTCTGAGGAAACCGTATCTGGAGCTGCAGGATACCGTGGAAAAAGGATGGGGGGTTTTTGCCTGTATGACCGTGCTGTACTATGTCCTGCTAAC
Source organism: uncultured Lachnospiraceae bacterium (assembly GCA_910577015.1). Lineage (GTDB taxonomy): Bacteria > Bacillota > Clostridia > Lachnospirales > Lachnospiraceae > Acetatifactor. The sequence goes on from CAJTKU010000013.1 coordinate 43,356, forward strand.
GGTAATCAACAATTATCCCGCAAACATTGTGAACCGCCCGGAAGATACGCCTGCCTGCATTTTAGTGCTGATTCTCATGTTGTTTAATTATGCCACGATATTTTCCGCCCTTTACAGGCAGCTTCTGCTTTTCAGGCGGCAGCAGAGTGAGCGCGCTTTGCAGGAACAGAAAAATTATCTGGAGGCGCAGCTGGATAACCAGCAGCGCATCAGGAAAATGAAACATGATATGAAAGGACATACGGTTACCCTGGCCGGCCTTCTTTCGGCGGGAAAATCGGGCGAAGCGCAGGAATATCTCAAGAGTATGGAGGTTTCCATGGAGCCTGTTTTTGGAGAAGTTTGCGCCAATCCGTACATCAATGCGGTTTTAAGCCATTATGTGCAGAAGTTCCAGGAACTGGATGCGGAACTGAAACTGGATATCCGGATTGGAGATGAGGAACTGCCCTATATGGAGCTGTGCCAGATTCTGTCCAACGGTCTGGACAATGCCTGTTATGCGTTAAAAGAACTGGAAAAAGAAAACAGGAGCGCTTCCGTACAGATGAAATACAGCAAGGATTATCTGATTATCAGAATCAGGAACAGGTGCGGCAAAGATTTGCATGTAGAGAAAGGGGAACTTCCCGCCACGGACAAAAAGGGAAGGGAACATGGTTTTGGACTTCCTACCGTACGGGAAGGCGCCAAAAAGCTGGGAGGAGATATGCTCTGTTATACGGAAAACGGGGATTTTGTACTGGATGTTATGGTCAGGATGGAACGTTTGTGTTTGACAAGGGCAAATTCGTGATGCTATTATAGTACATATATGTACACAGGGAGGATGTAGAATGCAGACAGGAAACAGTATAGCAATACCTGCAATTTTAAAAGTAGGAAGCGGCACCCTGGGTGAAATCGGCGTTTACCTGCGGGAAGCGGGACTGAAACAGGTTGTCATTTACTTTGGCAACGGACTGATAGATTTGTTCGGGATGCGGGTAATGGAATCCCTCAGGCAGGAAGAGATTACGGTCATGGAGTATCAGGAGCTGGACACGGTATGCATGGACGATATCATCCGGCTGGCATTTTCCCTGCCCAATAAGGTGCAGGCGGTTATCTCCATAGGCGGCGGAAAGGTCATAGATGCAGGCAAGTATGCGGCGTTCCTTCGGAATATTCCCTTTATCAGCGTGCCTACTTCCAGTTCCAGTGACGGATTCTCCAGTGCAAGCGCGTCGCTGATTGTGGAGGGCAGGAGGACTTCCGTGCCGGCAAAACTGGCATATGGGATTATCGTGGACACGGAGGTTATCAGGACTGCGCCGGAAAGGTTCATTTATTCCGGGATTGGGGACATGATTTCCAAAATCACGGCTTTGTACGACTGGCTTTTTGAGGAGAAATGCGGCTTTGGCGTGGTGAACGACTTTGCCATGATGATAGCAAAAAAAGCGGTGAACAGTTTTGTAAGGACGCCTTTTGAGGATATTAAGGAAAACCTGTTTTTAAAAGAACTGGTGGATTCCCTTGCCATGAGCGGGATTGCCAATGAAATAGCGGGCAGCAGCGCGCCCACCAGCGGAAGCGAGCATCTCATTTCCCATGCGCTGGATAAGATTCTGGAAGCGCCCCAGCTGCACGGCATGCAGGTCGGGATAGCCACTTATATCATGAGCCTTGTGCAGGAGCATCGGTATGTGCGCGTCAATACGGTTTTGGAGAAGACCGGATTCTGGAAATATGCGGCCTCTCTAAACATGAGGAGGGAGGACTTTTTCCAGGCGGTTGACATGGCGCCTTCCATCAAGCCGCACAGGCATACTTATCTTCACGAAGAAAAATATCGGGAGAAAGCAAAACAAATTATAGCAACTGATTCCGTATTGCAGAATATACTGGTATGAGGCTTTGTGTAATATACCTGAAAACAGATATTTCACTGAATTGCTTGTGCCTTCGGCACGGAAAAGGAGGGATTGAATGCATTCACCTTTGGAGATTGCCAGAAATTACGCTGAAATAGGTGTTCATAAGGTAAGGCTGTCTGCCTTTAAAATGCTGGTGTTGGGGGTTTTTGCCGGTATTTTTATCGGCTTTGCCGGTATCGGCTCCACCACGGCTTCGGCTACTGTGGGAAATGCTTCCCTGGCAAGACTGTTAAGCGCCTGTATCTTTCCGGCAGGGATGGCAATGGTGCTGGTGGCCGGAAGCGAGCTTTTTACAGGCAATAATCTGATAATTATTTCCCTGCTGGAAAAAAGAATCAAGGTCAGGGAAATGCTGAAAAACTGGTTTTTTGTCTTTTTGGGAAACTTTTTGGGGGCTTCCTTTGTGGCGGTTCTTGTCGTATTCGGACATACGCCGGATTTGTTTGGCGGCGCACTGGCAGAAAGCATTGTCAATACGGCCAGCGTGAAAGTGAATTTGTCATTTATGGATTCTTTTATCAGGGGCATTCTTTGCAACATACTGGTATGTATCGCCGTATGGGCGGCTTTTGCGGCAAAGAAGGTGCCGGGCAAGCTGCTGATGAGTTTCTGGCCGGTGATGCTTTTTGTCCTCTGTGGATTTGAACACAGCATAGCGGATATCTATTTCTGCATGGCGGGCATATTGGCAAAAGGGGAATACGGCATAGCGGCGGAAGGGCTGAATATGGGCAGTTTTTTGTTGAAAAACCTGCTTCCCGTTACCCTGGGGAATATTGTCGGCGGTGCGGGAATCGTTGGGTTCGGATACTGGGCCATGTATCTCAGGCATACGCCCCTTTATGTATTTCCGATTGAGGCAGAACAGGAAGAGATTGACATTGCGGAAGAATATTAAAAAATTCCCGCATGACATATGCCATGCGGGTAGCTTTTTGCTATTTTTTCATTGCGGACCGTTTTCTCATGGTAGGGTCTAATATTTTTTTGCGGATTCTGAGGGAGGAAGGGGTTACTTCCAGCAGTTCGTCCGTGTCGATAAAGTCCAGGCATTGTTCCAGGCTCATGATTTTCGGGGGTACGAGTCGAAGCGCTTCGTCGGCGCTTGAGGAGCGGGTATTGGTCAGCTGTTTCTTTTTGCAGACGTTGACTTCAATATCCTCCCCGCGTCCGTTACAGCCGATTACCATGCCGGAGTATACCCTGACGCCGGGACCGATAAAAAGCGTGCCGCGTTCCTGGGCGTTAAAGAGTCCGTATGTGATGGATTCCCCGTTTTCAAATGCAATCAGGGAGCCCTGTTTACGGTACTGGATATCGCCTTTGTAAGGGCCGTAGCCGTCAAACACGGAATTCATGATGCCGTTGCCTTTGGTATCGGTCATAAAGTCTCCGCGGTAACCAATCAGACCCCTTGAGGGGATGGAAAATTCCAGACGGGTATAACCGCCGCTTGCGGCGCCCATGCTGACAAGTTCGCCTTTGCGCTGGCTTAATTTTTCAATGACTACGCCGGAAAAAGCCTCCGGTACATCTATATAAGTCAATTCCATGGGTTCTGTTTTTTTGCCGTTTTCGTCCGTTTTATAAAGAACCTCTGCCTTACTTACCGCAAACTCATAGCCTTCCCTGCGCATGTTCTCAATAAGCACGGAAAGATGGAGTTCGCCGCGTCCGGACACTTTAAAGGAATCGGCAGAGTCGGTTTCCTCCACACGGAGGGAAACATCCGTGTTCAGTTCCCTGAATAGCCTGTCACGGATGTGGCGGCTGGTGACATATTTGCCTTCCTGGCCTGCCAGCGGGGAATCATTGACCATAAAATGCATCGCAATGGTAGGCTCGCTGATTTTCTGGAAGGGAATCGGGACGATATTATCAGGTGAGCAGAGCGTATCCCCGATGTGGATATCCGTTATCCCGGAAATTGCCACGATGGAACCGATGCGGGCTTCCTTTACTTCCACTTTGTCCAGACCGTCATATTCATACAGCTTGCTGATTTTTACTTTTTTCTTTTTTTCAGGGTCATGCGCATTGCAGAGGATAACTTCCTGGTTTACGGCAATCTGTCCGTTATCCACTTTTCCGACGCCGATGCGGCCCACATATTCGTTGTAATCGATGGTGCTGACAAGAAGCTGCGTGCCTGCTTCGGGGTCGCCCTCAGGGGCGGGAATGTAATCGAGAATTGTGTCGAAAAGAGGCTTCATGTCTTTGTTTTTTACCGTAAGGTTCAGAGTGGCGCTGCCTGTCTTGGCGGAGGCAAAGACAAAGGGACAGTCGAGCTGCGCATCATCTGCATCAAGGTCAAGGAACAGTTCCAGCACTTCGTCAACGACTTGTTCGGGACGTGCCTCGGGCCTGTCGATTTTATTGACGCAGACGATAACGGGCAGTTTCAGTTCCAATGCTTTACGCAGTACAAATTTGGTCTGGGGCATGGGGCCTTCAAAGGCATCCACCACCAGGATTACGCCGTTTACCATTTTAAGGACGCGCTCCACTTCGCCGCCGAAATCAGCGTGACCGGGGGTGTCAATAATATTTATTTTGGTATTTTTGTAAGTTACGGCAGTATTTTTGGAAAGAATGGTAATGCCTCTTTCCCTTTCAATATCGTTGGAGTCCATTACGCGCTCCGCGATTTCCTGATTTTTGCGGAATACGCCGCTTTGCTTCAACAATTCGTCCACAAGTGTGGTTTTACCATGGTCAACATGGGCAATTATGGCTATATTCCTTACATCTTCTCTTTTCTGTTTCATAGATATAACTCCTTTTTTACTGGAACAAAAGTGTTTAAAAACTGTTACAGTATAGCACTATTTGTCGTCTGGTGCAAGGAAAAATAGGATAAATGCTGAGTTTGTCGTATGCTGCGATGGAAAGGGGTGTTATCCTGACAGAAAATAGAGTATATATATAATACACTACAGGCATAATGCCGGAAAAATTCTTAGAGGTAAGAAAAGGAGAACAAATATGACAGATAAGGTTATTGAAAACAACCAGGTAACGATTATGGGTGAAATCGTAAGTGAATTCAGCTATAGTCATGAGATTTACGGAGAAGGCTTTTACATGGTTGATGTAAAAGTACAGCGTTTAAGCGATTCTTTCGATGTAATCCCTATGATGGTGTCCGAAAGGCTGATAGACATTGCAGCGGACTACAGAGGATACCATGTGGAAGTAAGCGGCCAGTTCAGGTCTTACAACCGGCATGAGGAGAGAAAGAACAGGCTGGTATTGTCCGTGTTTGCCAGGGAAATTGCATTTGTGGATGAGATTGAAGAGAGCGCAAAGACGAATCAGATTTTTCTGGACGGGTATATCTGCAAAGCGCCCATCTACAGAAAAACACCCCTTGGCAGGGAAATTGCAGACCTTCTTCTCGCAGTCAACCGTCCTTACGGAAAATCCGATTACATACCCTGCATCTGCTGGGGAAGGAATGCCAGATTTGCCAGCGGTTTTGAAGTGGGAGAGAGATGCCAGGTATGGGGGCGTATCCAGAGCCGGGAATATATGAAAAAAATCGACGAGGAAATGGTGGAGAAAAGAGTGGCATATGAAGTATCCGTCAGCAAGCTGGAACTTGTCAGGGAAGAAGAACAGCTTATTGAGGAGTCGTAACCGGCAAAGGGAGTTGTAAAGATTTGGAAAGTGTGGTATGATACAACTTATCATGTGGAAATAGAAGTTACATAGTGGAGAGAGTTGTATGGAAAAAGGCATAATACATATTTATACCGGAGATGGAAGAGGAAAATCACCTGCCGCAATCGGAAGGGCCGTGCAGGCAGCAGTACGCGGCGAGCAGGTGGTTATCATTCAATTCCTCAAGGGGAAGGGCCTGGGAGATACAGAGTTTGTCAGAAAAATGGAGCCGGAAATCAAGTTGTTCCGTTTTGAAAAATCCGATGAAAACTATGAAGAGCTTTCGGAAGAAAAAAAGGCAGAGGAAATCATGAATATTCGCAACGGTCTTAACTTTGCGAACAAGGTTCTGACCACCGGAGAATGTAATCTTCTGATTTTAGATGAAGTACTCGGACTTCTGGATAAAAATATTATAGAGGTGGAAGATTTGAAAAATCTTCTGGCACAAAGAGGGGAAACAGACGTCATCCTGACAGGAATCAGCCTGAATGACGAGGTGTGTATGCTGGCGGATGAGGTGTCAAAGATAGAAACTTTAAAATTTAAGACATTTCCCTGTTCCGCGCGTTGACAGGAAACGGGATAGGTGTTATGATAAAGAACAAAGATAGAGGTTGCGTGTTTCAAGAGTAGTTTTTCTGATGTGGCAGGCACATGTGAGGGAAAATAAAAGGGGAAGACGCCGAAAGAGGAGATGTCCTGCGCTTTCAAATCTTGGGCATGCAGTGAAGAACTGCATGACTGTCATCTATATATTAGATGGGGCGCTATCGGGATGAGTGAAAAAACAGCCGGCCCATGCTATATTATGAGGCCGGTTTTTTATTGTTTTCAGGAGGAGAGAAAATGTCGATTTTTAAAGGAGCCGGTGTTGCCATTGTAACGCCCATGAAGGCAGACGGAGAAGTGAATTACGAAAAATTTGCCGAGTTAATTGAATTTCAGATTCAGAACGGAACGGATGCCATTATTGTATGCGGCACTACGGGAGAGTCGTCTACTCTGACCCATGAAGAGCATCTGGAGGTTATCCGGTATTGTACGGAGAAAACGGCCGGCAGAGTACCCGTGATTGCGGGAACAGGCTCAAACTGTACGGAAACGGCGGTATACCTGTCAAGGGAGGCGGAGAAATTTGATGTGGACGGCCTGCTTTTGGTCGCACCCTACTATAATAAAGCCACACAGAACGGATTGTACCTGCATTTTAAAACCGTGGCGGAATCCGTGAAGATTCCGGTTATCCTTTATAATATACCCGGACGTACCGGCTGCAATATCCAGCCGGAAACCATTATCCGGCTTTGTGAAGATGTGGAAAACATAGTGGCGGTAAAGGAAGCCAGCGGAAATATCAGCCAGATAGCGAGGCTTGCGGCAAAAGGAAGGGATAAAGTAGATATCTACTCCGGCAATGACGACCAGATTGTGCCGATTCTTTCCCTGGGAGGAAAGGGCGTTATCTCCGTTCTTTCCAATGTTGCGCCCAGACAGACCCATGATATTTGTGCAAAATACTTTTCCGGGGATGTGGAGGGCAGCCTGCGGCTGCAGTTAGATGCCATGGAACTGTGTGATGCCCTGTTTTGTGAAGTGAATCCCATTCCCGTAAAGAAAGCGCTTAATCTGATGGGGATGGAGGCAGGCACACTCAGGCTGCCGCTTACCGAAATGGAAGAAGGCAATACGGAAAAGCTGAAGAAGGCAATGCAGGGATTTGGTCTGCTCTAATGCAGTTTTTACAGGCCGCCTTGCGGCAGAATGAGAGGGATTATGTACAGATTTATCATGCATGGCTGCAACGGAAAGATGGGGCAGGTTATTTCCGGTCTGGTTGCAGCGGATGAAGAGGCCTGCATTGTGGCAGGCATAGACGCCAGGGACGACGGTCACAACAGCTACCCGGTTTTTTCAAGTTTGGATAATTGTGATGTGGAAGCGGATGCCGTCATAGATTTCAGTATTGCTCCGGCAGTGGATGCGCTGCTTGATTATTGCGGACAGAAAAGGATACCTTGTGTGCTTTGTACGACAGGTCTGACCAAAGAGCAGCTTGATAAGGTGAAAGAAACATCCGAACAGGTGGCAATTTTAAAATCCGCCAACATGTCTCTGGGAATCAATCTGCTGTTAAAGCTTTTGAAGGAGGCGGCAGGTGTGCTTGCTCCTGCGGGGTTTGACATGGAAATCGTAGAAAAGCACCACAACCTCAAACTGGATGCGCCGAGCGGAACCGCGCTGGCACTGGCGGACTCCATCAACGAAGAGTTTGACGGCGCGTATGAATATGTTTATGACAGGAGCAAGGCAAGACAGAAACGGGATGCAAAGGAAATCGGCATTTCAGCCGTCAGGGGAGGTACTATCGTGGGGGACCATGATGTGATTTTTGCCGGTGCGGATGAAGTCATTACCTTTTCCCATATGGCGTATTCAAAAGCAATTTTTGGAAAGGGAGCCGTACAGGCTGCAAAGTTCCTTGCCGGAAAACCGGCCGGTATGTATGATATGCAGGATGTCATAGATGGAAAATAATCCGTTTGCAAGAACAGAAATGTTATTGGGAAAAGAGGCCATGGAGCAGCTTGCGCATTCGCGTGTGGCGGTGTTTGGCATCGGCGGTGTGGGCGGTTATGTGACGGAAGCGCTGGCGAGAAGCGGTGTGGGCTGCATCGATTTAACGGATAATGATACGGTATGCGTGACAAACCTGAACAGGCAGATAATCGCAACGTATGATACGGTGGGCAAATACAAAGTCGATGTGATGAAGGAACGGATTTTGTCCATCAATCCGTCGGCAGTGGTAAACATTCACAAATGTTTTTTTCTGCCGGAGACGGCAGAGGAGTATGATTTTAAAACGTATGATTATATAGTGGATGCCGTGGATACCGTCACTGCAAAGATAGAACTGGTGATGCAGGCGGGGAAAGCGGGCACACCCATTATCAGCTGCATGGGGACGGGAAACAAACTGGAGCCGGCCAAACTGGAAGTGGCGGATATTTACGAAACTTCAGTTTGCCCCCTTGCGCGGGTTATGCGTAGAGAACTGAAAAAGCGGGGTGTAGAATCGCTGAAAGTGCTGTACTCCAGGGAAGAGCCCTTTCGGAGCAGGGTGCCGGGAAGCACCGCATTTGTCCCTTCCGTGGCAGGACTTATCATCGCGTCGGAAGTAATCGGAGATTTGATTAAAAAAAACAGAGAGAATACCTTGTAAGGTTCATCTCTCTGTTTTTTTAGAGAAATTACCGCCTTCCGCGGCTGTCGTTATTATCCTGGTTTCCCGTCAAATCATCAGCGACATCTTTTACGCCGTCTCCGATATCATCAATAACATCACCGGCTGCATTGCCGACATCATCTACTGCATCCCCGATAGCGTTGCCTGCATCATCTCTGTTGCCTGCAGTGCTGTTCGTGGTATTACCCGTTGTGCTGCCTGTAGTACTGTTTGTAGTATTACCTGTGGTATTGCCTGCAGTGCTGTTTGTGGTATTGCCTGTTGTATTGTTTGTAGTGCCGTTTGTGGTGTTGCCTGTAGTGCTGTTTGTGGTATTACCCGTGGTGGTGTTTGTGGTGTTGCCTGTTGTGTTGTTTGTGCTGTTACCGGTGTTACCCGTGGTGCTTTGTGTCGTGGTATTCTGGGTGCCGGCCATATCATTGTCATCCTTCTTGGAACCCTTGCCGCAGGCTGACACGATGCAGACACAAGAAAGCACAAGGCAGATTGCGAATATTTGTTTCATCTTTTTCATAATATCACTCCTTTTTGTTAAATGAATAGATTAGAACAGTAGTATTGTCTGCAATATGGGTGAAATTATGCAAAAGAGTGGCGTTAAAAAAAATTTTGTTGTAAAATATTGATGTTTCTAAAATATTTTGCGCAAAAAAGCAGATTGGAAATGAGGGAAAAAATGGAATTTCGTCCGTGTATTGATATCCATAACGGAAAAGTAAAACAGATTGTGGGCGGCAGCCTGAACAGGGAAACGGCGCAGGAAAATTTTGTTTCCGAAAGGGACGCAGCTTTTTATGCAAAATTATATCAAAAAAAAGGAATCCGCGGAGGACATGTGATACTGCTCAATTCTGCCCGGGACGGATATTATAAGGAAACAAAGGAGCAGGCGCTGGCGGCATTGAGGGCCTTTCCGGGAGGTTTGCAGGCGGGAGGAGGCATCACGCCCCAAAATGCAGAAGAATACTTAAAAGCGGGCGCCAGCCATGTGATTGTGACTTCCTATGTTTTCCGGGAAGGGAAAATTGATTTTGACAGGCTGAAGGAAATGAAGGAATGCGCAGGGGCGGACAGGCTGGTGCTGGACGTAAGCTGCAAGAGGAAGGAAGCAGGTTATGTGATTATGACAGACAGGTGGCAGAAGGAAACGCAGGAAACCGTGAGGGAAGAACTGCTGGACATGCTCTCCGGTTACTGTGATGAATTTCTGATTCATGCCGTGGATGTGGAGGGTAAGTCACAGGGAATAGAAAGAGAACTGGTATCCCTGCTTGGGGGCTGGGGTAAGAAACCGGTCACTTATGCGGGAGGCGTACATGATTTTGAGGATTTGCGTCTTTTACAAAAATTGGGAAACGGAAAAGTACATGTGACAATCGGAAGCGCTCTCAGCATTTTCGGCGGCAGTATGGATTTTGAAGAAGTGGTAAAAGCATGCGGGGATTGTGAGCAGGAATGAGGAAAAAAATGATAAAAAAAGAACCAATCGTCTGATTGGTTCTTTTTCTAATCCCATAAAACGATATTGCAAATCTTAAATAGAAATACTGGTTAAGTCTTTGTATTTAAGAACAGGTACATCGTGTTACTGATTATAAAGAGTGTTATAAATAAATTATAACTTGGTTACGTTTACAGCCTGAGGTCCTTTTTCGCCATTCACAACTTCAAACTCAACTGCCTGGCCTTCTTCCAGAGATTTGAAGCCTTCCATGTTCAGACCTGAATAATGTACGAATACATCATTGCCTGCTTCATCAGAGATGAAACCATAACCTTTTTGGTTGTTAAACCATTTTACTGTACCTTTGTTCATTGTAGATACCTCCAAAAAAATAAGTGAAATGTGCATACGTTTTTTGTATGCAGTCAACATGGTTAGAATAACATATAAATTTAAAAATGTAAAGTAAAAGACTTGATTTTTATTCAGTATTGTGATAATTTCTTTTTTGGCTGACAAGACAGCTGAATACACATCACAGAGGAGACCGGAATTATGAAAAAATGGAAAGCAATATTGAATGATATTTTTATTGACGGACTCAGCGGAATGGCGCTGGGGCTTTTTTCTACCCTGATTATAGGAACCATTATAGCCCAGATAGGCGCTTTGTTCGGAGGAGCGTTGGGCGGTTATCTGACTGCCGTTGCAAATGTGGCCAAAACCATAACGGGCGCAGGAATCGGAGTTGGCGTGGCATGTAAATATAAAGAAGGGCCGCTTGTAACCGTCGCAGCAGCAGTGTGCGGCATGATTGGCGCATTTCCGGGCGCAGCTTCCATGGAGGCGTTTAAGCTTGGCGCACCCGGCGAGCCGCTGGGGGCGTTTGTTGCAGCGCTGGTTGCAATAAAGGTGGGGCATCTGGTGGCAGGCCGCACCAAAGTGGATATTATCGTAACGCCGTTTGTATCCATTGTTTCAGGCGCAGCGGTGGGACTGGCAGCCGGACCGTACATATCCATGTTTATGACCTGGCTTGGAAACCTGGTGAATGTCAATGTGGAAGCGCACCCTGTTTTAGGGGGTATAGCCGTTTCCGTATTGATGGGAATGATTCTGACGCTTCCCATCAGTTCGGCTGCAATCGGCATTTCCATGAATATCAGCGGACTGGCGGCAGGGGCGGCAACCATCGGCTGCTGCTGTAACATGGTAGGATTTGCGGTAGCCAGTTTCCGGGAAAACAAGACGGGAGGACTTTTAGCGCAGGGAGTCGGAACCTCCATGCTGCAGGTGCCGAATATTATAAAAAAGCCCGTAATCTGGCTTCCGGCAATTATTTCCAGCGCCATTCTGGGTCCGGTTGCATCCGCCTGCTTTGGCATGGTGAGTACGCCGGTCGGTTCCGGGATGGGTTCTGCAGGCTTTGTGGGACAGATAGCAGCTTTCGGAGCCATGACGGAAAACGGGATGTCCGGATTTATGGCGATGGGGCTGATTTTGCTGATGCATTTTATTCTTCCGGCAGCAATCACGTTTGCAATTTCCGAAATAATGAGGAAAAAGGGTTGGATTTTGTCGGGAGATATGGCATTAAAGGTATAAAATGTATAAATGTTTTAAAATATTTTAGCGAAATGTTACAAAATTGTTAAATAGTCGTTGTTTCAAAGAGCCACCTGTGGTAAAATGATAAAAGTTTACTGGAGGTGACTTTTTATGCATAAAAAGAAGCACAAGAGAAAAGTAAGCCGTATCATTATATTTACAACAGATGCTGTAGATGCCAAAACAAGGCAGTTTAAGCTTCGTCCATGGACTTTTCGGGTGTTTACCCTGTTTGTCTGCCTTCTAATCGGCGGCCTGATAGGTTATGTGGCTTATGAGGGGCAGATATGGGCATTGGACAGGGCAAAAGATGCCAGACAGGCGGATAATGTAGCAGCGCTGGAAGAACAAATAAGTATTCTGGAATCAGAGATAGAAAGCCTGAATACCGAAAAGGAAGCCATGGCGTTAGCTATTAATGAAAATGTCCTGGTTACGGAAGAGTTGCAGAGCCAGCTTGAACAGCAAAGCCTGCCGACGGATTACCCCCTCACCGGCTCAGCCGGGATTGAGGAAGTGACGGAAGGGGAACCGATGGTGATTTTTTCGGCTTCTGACGGAATCACAGTGGTGGCTTCTGCAAAAGGTACGGTTGCGGCGGTAGAAGAAGATGAAACCTATGGGTACAAAATTACGATAGACCATGGGAATGGTTATGTTTCCATTTACCGCAACAGCGGGGAAGCACAGGTAAAGGCAGGGGATGAGGCTGCCAAAGGCACTACGTTGTTTCTGATAGGAACAGACAATAAAACACTGGTATACCAGATTATGAAGGATGGCGAATATATCCGTCCGACAGAGATGTTATCCATTGACGGTTGATAAGGAGGAGGAAAAGTATGAAAAAATCAGAAGGGAAAATTACAACAATTATCGGAAAGGGCGCTGTTATAGACGGAGATTTTATAGCATCTGAATCTGCAAGGCTGGATGGTACGGTGGAAGGCAATGTAAAAATATCAGGTATGCTGGTAGTCGGCGCTGCGGGAAAGGTACACGGAACCATAGAAGCTTCTTCGGTTATTATCGGCGGGGAGGTTCTGGGCAACGTGATTGCTTTGGATAAAGCAGAACTGAGTTCTACCGCAAGAGTAATCGGCGATATCAGGACCAATGTCATTGTCATTGATGAAAAAGCCATTTTCCAGGGAAGATGCGATATGAATCAGGAAGAGAGCAAACCCAGAAGACGTCCGGCAAGGGAAAGCCGTGCAGGTAAGAAGTCTGCAAAAGATGCATTAAAGGAAGCGCTTCTTGAAGTGGAAGAAGAGTCAAGGGCATCTGAAATGCCGGATGAACTTGCTGCGGCAAGCATGGAACAAAGAGACATTACAGAAGTATAGCGTGAGACAAAGAAGTCCTAATTGCCAAAGGCAGTTAGGACTTCTTTCCATGCTATATTTCGGGTTTGTAGCCGCCGATTCTGGCGAAAACAAGTTCATATCCGTCATTGCCATAGTTTAATGAACGGTTTACGCGGCTGATGGTGGCTGTGGAAGCGCCTGTTCTGTCTGCAATTTCCAGATAAGTCCTGTGGGCACGCAGCATGGTGGCCACTTCAAAACGCTGTGACAGGGACAACAGTTCGTTAACGGTACAAAGGTCCTCGAAAAAGTCGTAACATTCTTCCCTGTCTTTCAGGCTCAGGATAGCGTCAAAAAGGCGGTCAACTGCTTCTGTCCTAATTTTCTTGTTCATATGAATACCTCTCTATACTTTTACACTGTAAAATTTTACAATTCTATCAAGGAGATTTTAACATATTAAAGTAGAAAAGTAAAGTATGAGTTGTGTTTTGACATTCCGCATTTTGCCTCCGGCAGCCCGGGCAGGTATTTGTTCCAACAGGACGCGCTCTCGCTCGGGTAAAAACGCAGCAGTACGTAGGATACCAGAGTACGGTATCCAAGTACTGGCGTTTTTACACGGTCCTTTATGGAATCAAATACCTGCCCGGGCTGCCGGAGGCAAAATGCGGAATGCAGGGGGGCTGTAAAAAAAAACTTGTCATGTAGTATTCAATACTATATAATGAATAATACATATATGTTTGTTTCCGGCCGATTGGAAACAGCGGTCCGCCAAAAAGGGGAGATAATTTTATGACGATTAATACGGAAGATTTGCTGAACAGTATATTGGAGAGTCTGACAAGGATTGAGTATATAAAAACGGAAGATATTCCCAACATAGATTTGTATATGGACCAGGTCACTACTTTCATGGACAAGCGTCTGCGCACTACGACCAGGAATCCGGATGAAGACAAGATTCTGACCAAGACCATGATAAATAATTATGCGAAAAACGAGCTTTTGCCGCCGCCTGCCAAGAAAAAATATACAAAAGAGCATATGCTCCTGTTGATATTTATTTACTATTATAAGAATATACTTTCTATCAGCGATATACAGGCGCTTTTAAAACCTATCAAGGATAAGTTTTTCCAGAAAGGCGACGGATTCGGCCTTGAGGAATTGTATAACGAAGTATTCGGCATGGAGGAAGAGCAGGTCGAGATATTAAAGAAGGATGTTATGGCTAAGTTTAAGCGGGCAGAAGAGACATTTGAGGATGCCCCGGAAGAGGAGCGCAGTTTTTTAAAGAACTTTTCGTTTATTTGTCTGCTTAGTTTTGATGTTTATACAAAGAAACTTTTGATTGAAAAGCTGGTTGATGATTTGAGGGAGAAAAAGGAAGAGGAACAGGCATGAAAAAAGAGGATACCGGGGAAAGGGTATCCTCTCTTTTATTTTATTCCTTTGCTTTTTCCGCAAATTCCGTATTGACCAATACGTCATAAGGAACGCGTTCCGGTAAAACATCGGATTCTTCCAGAATATTCTGTAAAAGGGTAAAAGCGTCTTCGCTGAAAATCAAATCTTGTTTCCACGTATCCTGCTCATGGTATCTTTTTACTATGGTTACAAGGGTCTCCATGTCTGTTTCGGCAAACTGCGGCTGTATGATTTTGGCAATTTCTTCCGGCGTGTGTGAATTGACGTAGTCCATGCCTTTTTGCAGGGCGTTGGTAAAAGCCTGAATAATTTCGGGATGTTCCTCTATATAACTCTTCTTGGCAGAGAAGGCTGTATAAGGCACATAGCCGGAATCTTCACCCAGGGATGCAACTACATAACCGTCGCCTTTTAATTCCAGTGCAGTGGCATGGGGTTCAAATTCAACGGTGAAATCGCCCTGCCCGCCGGAAAAGGCGGCAGCGGTGGAACCAAAGTCGATACTCTGGTCAATATTGACATCCAGTTTAGGGTCAATATTGTTTTTTAACAGGATATATTCAAATACCATTTCCGGCATACCGCCCGGACGTCCGCCCAGAACGTCGGTTCCGACAATCATATCCCAGCTGAAATTATCGATGGGGGTTCTCGAAACCAGAAAGTTTCCGGCACGCTGGGTAAGCTGTGCAAAGTTAATGGCGTAGTCCTGGGTGCCGTTTGCATAAGTGTAAATGGTGCTTTCGCTGCCCATAAATCCGATATCGGCTTCACCGGTGAGCAGCGCCGTCATGGTTTTATCGGCGCCAAAACCTGTTACAAGCGTCAGGTCGATGCCTTCCTCTTCAAAGTAGCCTTCTTCAATGGCAACGTACATGGGGGCATAAAAAATGCTATGCGCAACTTCATTTAACGTAACTTTTGTGAGGTTACCGCCGGTGTTGTCTTTACTGCCGCAGCCGGTCAGAAAAGAAAGGCACAATAAAAGCACCAGCGATAAACTAAATAATTTCTTCATAAAAAATCCTCCAGTTTTTCGTGATGCTTTATTATATTAGGTTTGCCGTAAATGGTGCATTGCCCAAGGGATTATTCTTCAATGTGGATATTTTTGAGGGCCCATAACTGCAATGCCTTGGCGTTGGTGGAAATCTTTTCCAGGGCATCCAAAATGTGTTGAAATGCCGGGCGCTCCGACTCGGAAATGATACCGTCTTCCGAAATGGCGATAAGCGACATCCTGAGGGTATCTATGTCTTTTAAAGAGCCGAGGACCTTCAGCGCAAGACGGTCAAAATCATCAATGGTAACTTCCTTGACGCTGGTTTTGCCGATGGAACACTCCCTTGCACAGTAGGAATTGCACAGTTCGGGACAGTTGTAAGTACGCGACATGGAAAGCACTTCTTCCGGATATGGCGTGATGGTGTCCAGCTCAATCCTGGCAAGGCGGGTACGGTCTATGCCCACCAGTTCCGCCGCCTTTTCCCGGCTGGTAAAATCATCATTTGTCCTGGAGGCCTCATAACGTGCGACATAATACATGTTATCGGCGGCTTTTGTAGCTTTTTTTCCCATAGTGCAGACTCCCTTATATGTTATAATTATTTCTATAATACAGTTTATGCAAAATGAAGGCGCTTGTAAAGGGAAAAAAGTAATATTATTGTAAAAGTCTGTTGAGAAAAAGCGGAAAACTTGATACAATAATGACAAGCGTATTCATAAACTGGTTATAGAAACAAAAATACATATCATGGAGGGAAAAAAATGGGTTTAATCAAGGCAGCAAAAGATGCTATCGGCAGTTTGATGGCGGACCAGTGGCGCGAGTATTTTTACTGTAATTCCTTAAGCAGTGACGTACTTGTGGTAAAAGGTGAAAAGAGAGTTGAACAGGGACGCAACAGCAACACAAAGGGTATTGACAACATTATTACCAACGGTTCCATCGTGGCGGTCAACGAAGGACAGTGTATGATAATTGTTGACCAGGGAAAAATAGTGGAGTTTTGTGCGGAAGCAGGTGAATTTCTTTATGACAATTCTACCGAGCCTTCCCTTTTCTATGGTAAACTGGGGGAAAACCTGAAACAGTCTTTCAGTATTGTTGGAAAAAGATTTTCTTTCGGCGGCAACCCTGCCAAGGACCAGAGAGTGTACTTTTTCAATACCAAGGAGATTATGGGCAACCTGTTCGGAACGGCCAATCCGGTTCCTTTCCGCGTAGTGGATGCCAATATCGGACTTGATGTGGATATTGCTATCAGGTGCAACGGTGAGTATACGTTTAAGATAGCGGACCCGCTTCTCTTTTATGCAAATGTATGCGGCAATGTCACGGAAAAATATACTAAAAATGAATTGACAAGCCTGATGAAGGGAGAACTGATTACAGCCCTGCAGCCTGCTTTTGCAAAGATTTCGGAGATGGGAGTCAGGTACAGCGCGATTGCGGCGCATACCGTTGAACTGACACAGGTATTGAATCAGGAGCTTTCTGATAAGTGGGGACAGACCAGGGGCATTGAGATGGTGTCCATGACCATCAATGGCATGAAAGCATCTGAAGAAGATGAAAAGATGATAAAAGAATTGCAGAAGACGGCTGTCTTCAGGCAGGCTGATATGGCAGCGGCAACGCTGGCAACGTCACAGGCTGAAGCTATGAAGCTGGCGGCTGCCAATAAGAATGCCGGTCCCATGATGGCGTTTGCAGGCATGAATATGGCACAGATGACAGGCGGAATGGATGCCAATACACTGTTTGGCATGAGCGCGGCACAGAAAGCGGCGGCACAGTCCTCCATGCCCAATCAGGGCGCAGCAGCCATGCCGAATCAGGGCGCAGCAGCGCCGACAGCAGGCGCAGTGCTTGGCTGGACGTGCAGCTGCGGCAAAACGGATAACAGGCACAAGTTCTGTGAAGAGTGCGGCAAACCGAAGCCGGAATCTGCAGGCTGGACTTGTAGCTGCGGTCATGTAAATCAGGGCAAGTTCTGTCCTGAATGCGGAAGTCCCAAGCCGGCAGGAGCGCCTCTTTATAAGTGCGATAAGTGCGGATGGGAGCCGGAAGACCCGACCAAGCCGCCGAAATTCTGTCCTGAATGTGGAGATGTGTTTGACGAAAACGACATTAAATAGTGGAGAAGAATACCCGTATGAACAGTACATTAATTGGAATTATTATAATATTGGTACTTCTTTCCGGTTTGGTAGGCATAGGTTACTATGCCTACCGGACTGTTAGGAAAAAGATAAGGAATTTTTCACGGATGGCGTTTGGGACGGATTCCCTTGCGGAAGGCTTTGGCAAGGTGGAAGCAGAATACGCCGCTACGCCTAAGTCCGTATCGGCGGCAACCGGACTGTACCTGCCCCAGATAACAAGGGAGTTTCCTGATTTTCATTATGACGAGATGAAAAAGAGGGCGGAAAATGTGCTTATGTCCTATCTGCGCAGCTTAGACGCGTCCAATGAAAGCCTTCTTACCGAAGGGATGGAAGAATTGAAGGAACAACTCAGGATGCAGATAGAGATGCAGCGTTCCCAGGACATAAAAGTGCAGTACGGACAGATGAAGATACATAGGACGGAAATATACCAGTACAGAAAGCAGAAAGGAAGGTGCAGTATTGTCTTCCAGTCAGCCATTGAGTATTATTACTGTAAGGAAAAGGCAGGCAGCGTCATAGATGGCAGCCGCAGCGTCAAGACGCAGGCTAAATATAACGTAGAATGCGTTTATATTCAGGACAGGGAATTTGTGGAGAACCTTCAGGACGCCGCGCTGGGAGTAAACTGCCCGAACTGCGGGGCGCCGCTTTCGGGTGTGGGGGCGAAAGTTTGTGCATATTGCGGTACTCCCATTGTGGAGCTTAACATCCGTTCCTGGAATTTTAGTGATGTGAAACTGGTATAGAATGAGTTAGTTGATGTCGGGGAAGTGATACAATTGGCAGATAAGGATAAACAGTATAACATTCCGGTAGGGATAGGCAGTTTTCGGTATGACGGCAGTCTCCGCCTGGAACGCGCAAATGAAGGGTTCTTTTCCCTCTTAAAAATGACAAAGGAAGAGTTTGCGCAACAATATGATAATTGCTATGACCGGCTGCTTTGCCGGGAGGTCTGGATTGGCCTGAAGCAAAAAATTGAGGAGTGTCTGGAAAGCGGGGAAGTGCTGCAGACGGAATACGAAGTGTGCGGTAAAGGACACCAGAGAGAATGGCGGCAGCTGCAGGCTGCTGTTTTACAGGACGGGAACGAACTTATTCTGCAATGTATGGTTACGGATATTTCGGAAATAAAAAGGGCTTATCTGAAACTGGAGCAGGAGAAGGAAAAACTGAATGCCATTGCGGAGATGTCAGGAGAGATGTTATTTGAATATGACATCGAGAATGATTATATGGATTATACCAGCCGGAAGGAAGAATTGCCCAATGATAAGTATTTTACAAAAGATTTTGTGAAAAATTTATCTGAATTAATGAATCTGTATCCGGAAGACCGTGATGTCCTGCAGCAGTTCAGTGAGGATTTGCAGACAGGAAAAAAACACATTTATGCGGAAATGAAAAAAAGACACAGGGATAAAACGTATCACTGGATGGAGATAGAAGGGGCAACCCTGTCTGATTACGGCGGCAGGCCGTATAAGGTAATCGGAAGAATCCGGAATATTGATGACAGAAAGAAAAAGGAAGAACAATTTCGTCTTGGCATGGAAAGGGATTCGTTGACCGGTCTTTATAATCACCAAACCATTGTGAGTAAAATCAAGGACAGGCTCCATGAGATGGAAAAGGGACAGTCAAGCTGGCTGATTATTATAGATGTGGATAATTTCAAATTGATAAATGATGCGAACGGCCATCTGGTAGGCGACGCAGTTCTCTGTATGGTTGCAGATGAATTGAAAAGTTCTATCGGGAAAGGCCTGCTGGGCAGAATCGGCGGAGATGAATTTATTGCGTATGTGGAAGATATGCCCCGGGTGAGGCTGGAAGAGCTTTTATTTACGTTAAACAGCACCATACAGGATGTTTATAAAGACACAGAAAAAGATTTGAAAGTCTCATGCAGCGTGGGCGTCGCACAATGTGACGGCAGCAGCAGGGAGTTTGATTTGTTGTTCCAATGGGCTGATTATGCATTATACAAAGTAAAACAGGCAGATAAAAACGGATACCGTATTGTGAAAGCAAGCGGGAAGGCGCCTGAAATCGGCTATCTCACAAGGGAAGAGGAAGAAGAATATATCAGGGAAGAGGGGCAGATACAGAGTGAAGATGAATTTGTGCTTTTTGCCCTGGAATTACTGGAAAATGTGTCGGACATACAAAGCGGGCTGAAAATGGTATCCGACAGAATATGCAGTTTTTTTAATATTGACGATATTGTTTATATTTCCGATGAAAATAATTTGCTGGAAAAGAAATACCATTGGAGCAGGAAGGCAAAACGGCAGACGGAGAAAAAATTTCTTCCGGAGTCCAAGGCGGCATGGTCTTATATCAGGTCCATTTTTGACCAAAAAGGGACGGGGGTAATAAGAAAGGCGGAAATACGGAAGATGCCGGGAGAACAGGTTGAATCCATTCTTTTTATCCGTCCGGACAAAAGAAAGACGGAGCAGGGATATATTGTATTTCTGGACAGGCATGAGGACCGGAACTGGGAGAAAGAAAAAGAGGTTTTGTTCCGGCTTGCGGTAATCATCTACAATAAACTCTGGCAGCAGTATGACATCGAGAGGGAAAAAAGCAAGGTGGAATACCAGATAAACTATGACGTTTTGACGGGCTTGCTGCAGTATCCCAGATTTATTGCGCTGGCGGAACAGTATATGAAGGAGAATGAGGGTAACAATTACTATTTTGTGTATTCTGATTTTGCCAATTTTCAGTATATGAACGAATTGTACGGTTATACGGAAGGGGATAAAATATTAAGGGACTTTGCGGAACAGATACAGAGATTGGAAACAGGTGTTTATTTTACCCGTGTCACGTCGGACCATTTCGTAGGTCTTTTGGAAGGGGAAAATGAAGAAGCAGTAAGAAAGGGGTATCTGGATAACGCCAAGAAGTTTTGTGAAAAGATAAACCGGAAGTATGGTCAGAGCAATCTGGTTCTGGTGTCCGGTTTCAGCCGTGCCATGGATGCAAGGGAGATGCCTTCCTATGCAATAGACAGGGCAAATGTGGCAAGGAAATACGGAAAGCAGACCACGAGCACAGTAGTGGTTGCGTACAATCAGGAAATCAAAGAGAGAAACGAAGCAGAAAAATCTATTTCCGCAAACCGTACGGCTGCGCTTAAAAACGGGGAGTTTCAGGCATGGCTCCAGCCGAAAGTTTCCCTGCATACCGGCAAGGTGGTGGGGGCGGAAGCGTTGGTCAGGTGGCAGAAGCCGGACGGCAGCATGATTTATCCGGACAGCTTCATTCCCGTTTTTGAAAAAAACGGCTTTATCAAGAAAGTGGATTTTGCCATATTGGACCAGGTACTTTCTTATTTGCGGGAAGCGCTGTCAGCCGGAGAACAGATAGTGCCGGTGTCGGTTAATTTTTCCAGACGTCATAATGAAACGCCGGACTTTGTGGAGCAGGTATTCCGGAAATTGCAGGAAAAGGAAATTCCGTCAGGATATTTGGAGGCAGAACTTACAGAATCCGTTTTTATGCTGGATTTAACCACCTTGACCGACAACCTGAAAAAGTTGAAACAAAACGGGATTGCCATTTCCATCGATGATTTCGGCAGCGGTTATTCGTCCCTGAACGTGCTTGCCAATGTGGAAGCGGATGTGATAAAGCTGGATAAAAAGTTTCTGGAATATGCACGCAGGGATTCCAAGGCGCCGGAGTTTGTCAAATACCTCATCAGAATGATGAAGGAGCTGGGGTACAAAGTTATTGCGGAAGGGGTAGAAACCAGAGAACAGCTAGATTTACTGAAAAATGCGGATTGTGATATGGTGCAGGGGTATTATTATGCAAAGCCCATGACGATACCTGCATTCAGAGAGTTTTTGAAGGAGTTTAATAAATAGCATGAGTATTTATGATACATTAAATGAACCGCAGAAGCAAGGCGCTTTTACGGTAGACGGGCCGGTTCTGATACTGGCGGGCGCGGGAAGCGGCAAGACAAGGGTATTAACACACAGAATAGCATATCTGATAGATGAAATGGGAGTAAATCCGTGGAACATACTGGCAATCACCTTTACCAACAAAGCAGCGGGCGAGATGCGGGAAAGAGTGGATAAACTGATAGGGATGGGCGCGGAGCAGGTGTGGGTGGCAACCTTCCATTCCACCTGCGTCAGGATACTCAGGCGTTATATAGACAGGATTGGCTATGACAATCATTTTACCATTTATGACGCCGACGACCAGAAGACCCTGATGAAAGCCATCATGAAAAAACTGGAGCTTGACCCCAAAATCTATAAGGAGAAAAGTCTTTTAAACGCCATTTCTGCTGCGAAGGACGAACTGATTTCCCCGATTGAGTATGAATTACAGGCAGGTCTGGACTTTCAGAAAAAGAAAATTGCCATGGTGTATAAGGAGTATCAGGACGCCCTAAAGAAAAGCAATGCGCTTGACTTTGACGATTTGATTGTCAAGGCCATAGAGTTGTTTCAGGCAGATGGGGAGGTACTGCATTATTATCAGGAGAGATTCAAATATATTATGGTGGATGAGTATCAGGATACCAACACCGCGCAGTTTGAATTTATCCGGCTGATTGCTGATAAGTACCGCAATCTCTGTGTGGTAGGGGATGACGACCAGTCCATCTACAAATTCAGGGGAGCCAATATCAGAAATATCCTTGACTTTGAAAAGGTGTATCCGGAGGCAAAGGCCGTAAAGCTGGAGCAGAATTACCGCTCCACA
Source organism: uncultured Lachnospiraceae bacterium (assembly GCA_910577015.1). Classification (GTDB taxonomy): domain Bacteria; phylum Bacillota; class Clostridia; order Lachnospirales; family Lachnospiraceae; genus Acetatifactor. The sequence goes on from CAJTKU010000013.1 coordinate 65,898, forward strand.
CAGGTCATTCTGGATGCCGCCAATGCCGTGATAAAGAACAATACGGGACGCATGGACAAGGCGCTCTGGACAGATAAGGAAGGCGGAAGCAGGGTACATTTCAGACAGTTTGAAACCGGCTATGAGGAGGCGGAGTACATAGCCGATGAAATTGCGCACAAGGTCAGACGGGGGGAAGCCTCCTATGGGGATTGTGCCGTGCTTTACAGGACAAATGCTCAGTCGCGTCTGCTGGAAGAGCGCATGATTGCGGAAAATATTCCCTATAATGTGGTTGGCGGTGTTAATTTTTATGCCAGAAGGGAAATAAAAGATGTATTGGCCTATTTAAAAACGATAGACAACGGGCAGGATGACATAGCGGTAAGGCGCATCATCAATGTGCCGAAACGCGGGATTGGACAGGCAAGCATTGATAAAGTACAGGCTTATGCAGAGGAAAAGGGCATCAGTTTTTATGACGCTTTGCGTGAATCGAATCAGATTGCCGCGCTTGGAAGGGCTGCGGCAAAAATAGAGCCGTTTGTCCTGATGATGCAGGCTTTCAGGAGTAAGCTGGAATTTTACGGCGTAAAACAACTGATAGAAGATGTATTGGAGATAACGGGGTACGTGAAGGAACTGGAAAATTCCGGCGAAGACGATGCTGCGGACCGTATCGCCAATATTGACGAGTTAATCAGCAAGGCAGCCGACTATGAGGACAGCCATGACGATGTTTCTTTAAGCGGTTTTCTGGAGGAGGTTGCGCTTGTGGCGGATATCGACAATGTGGCGGAGGGCAGCAGCAGGGTGCTTCTGATGACGCTCCACAGTGCAAAGGGACTGGAATTTTCCCATGTCTATCTGGCGGGGCTGGAGGATGGCGTATTTCCCAGCTATATGACGATTACGGCAGACGATAAGGCGGAGATGGAGGAGGAGCGGAGGCTGGCATACGTGGGTATTACCCGTGCCAAAGACGAATTAAGCCTCACCTGTGCCAAAATGCGGATGGTCAGGGGAGAAACGCAGTACAACCCCATCAGCAGGTTTGTAAAAGAGATTCCGGTTGCGCTTCTGGATAATACTGTCCCTTCCCTGCGGCAGGGCAGGCAGAAAGAGCAGGAAGAATATGACTTCAGACCGAAAGCAATCATCAGGCCGAAAGCGACTGCACCGGCAAGGAAGCCATTTATTGCCCAGGGAATTGACGCGCTGAATAATCTGGCGGGTATTTCCAAAGGCGGGACAATGGAAGCGCTCCAGGATTTGGATTATGAAGAGGGTGACCGCGTCAGACATGTAAAGTACGGGGAAGGCACTGTGCTTTCCTTAAAGAAAGAGCCTCGGGATTATAAGGTTACGGTAATGTTTGACCAGGCCGGTCAAAAGATTATGTACGCATCTTTTGCAAAATTGAAAAGAGTATAGAAAAATAAAAGCAATCATGCTATACTATTTATAAATTGAGGCATACTATGATAAGTATAGAAAGGCGGGTTTATTTATGAACAAACTGGAATCTTTGGTTGACATGGTAAAAGCAAATGAACTGAAACTCAATGATTTGTTACACAAAAAAGAAAAAGAAGAAGAAAAGAAAACAGGAAATGCAGTGCTATGGGCACTTGCCATTATCGGTGCGGTTGCAGCAGTTGTTGCCATTGCATATGCAGTGTATCGTTATCTGAGACCGGATTATCTGGAAGATTTTGAAGATGAATTTGAAGACGAATTTGATGATGATTTTGATGATGACGACGAGGAAGATGTTTTTGAAGAGGATACCCCGGAGGAGTAATCCGTAATGTAAAATACATGGAGGATTTCATGAAAAAAGGTCAGGTATATGAGGGAATTGTCGAAAGGATTGATTTTCCCAACAAGGGCATTGTACGTGTGGGAGAAGAAACCTGTGTGGTAAAGAACAGCCTGCCCGGACAGAAAGTAACCTTCCGTGTCAACAAAGTGAGAAAAGGGAAGGCGGAGGGCCGTCTTTTGGAGGTAACGGAAAAGTCACCTTTGGAAGCAGGCAGTCCGTGTTCCCATTTTGGCTTGTGCGGAGGTTGTACTTATCTGTCCCTTTCCTATGAGGAACAGGTTAAAATAAAAGAAGAGCAGGTAAAGAAGCTTTTGGACGGCGCGCTTGCCGGAAAGCAGGAGCCGTATGTGTGGGAGGGTATCAGGAAGAGTCCGCAGGAATACGGATATCGCAATAAAATGGAATTTTCCTTTGGAGATGAAGAAAAAGACGGACCCCTTGCATTGGGAATGCATAAAAGGGGCAGTTTTTATGATATCGTGACGGTAGGGGACTGTAAACTGGTGGATGAAGATTACAGAAGCATCCTGCAGACAGCCCTTGCTTATTTTACAGATAGGAATATCAGTTTTTATCACAGGCTGACCCATGAGGGCTACCTGCGGCATCTGCTGGTCAGGAAAGCATCCCGAACCGGGGAGATACTCATCGGGCTGGTTACGACTTCAAGGCGGCCTGATGCCGGTATGCAGGAGGATTCGGAAGTGGAAGCCCTGCTGCAGGGATTTTGTACGGCAATGAAAGGGATATCCTTTCAGGGAGGAAAGCTTGTGGGGCTCTTACATATAACCAACGATTCCCCGGCGGATGTGGTGCAGAGCGACAATACCCGTATCCTGTATGGACAGGACTTTTTCTTTGAGGAGCTTTTGGGCCTGAAGTTCAAAATATCTGCCTTCTCTTTTTTCCAGACAAATACCCACGGCGCGGAAGTGCTGTACCGCACTGTCAGGGAGTATGTGGGGGAACTGGGCAGAAGCGCCGACGGCACGCCGGACAAGGTGGTGTATGATTTGTACAGCGGTACGGGCACCATCGCCCAGCTGATGGCTCCTGTGGCAGGCAGGGTTATAGGCGTGGAAATTGTAGAGGAGGCAGTTGATGCCGCCAGAAAAAACGCAGAGTTAAATAATCTTTCTAATTGTGAATTTATTGCAGGCGACGTGCTGAAGGTTCTGGATGACATTGAGGAAAAGCCGGATATGATTATTCTGGACCCGCCCCGGGACGGCATCCATCCCAAGGCTCTTCCCAAAATCATCGGTTACGGCGTGGACAAAATTGTCTACATCTCCTGCAAGCCAACCAGCCTTGCGCGGGATTTGGAGGTCTTTCTGGAAAACGGTTACGTGGTAAAAAAAGCGGTGGCAGTGGACCAGTTTCCGTGGACGGCGAATGTGGAGACGGTATGTTTATTGTCCAAACTTCATTCAGACCAACATATCGAGGTGGAGCTTCAGATGGACGAGCTTGATTTGACGGCTGCGGAGAGCAAGGCAACCTACGAGGAAATCAAGGATTATGTGTTGGAGAATAGCGGGTTGAAGGTTAGTAATTTGTATATTGCACAGGTGTGAAACGGAAGTGTGGTATTATTGAGAGGGGAAATTATAATAAGGCAAAGTCTGCAGGTGCCAAGCAGTCCAAGTGTTCGCTAGAGAAGGAAGAAGCAATTGTGGATGTATTGAAGGCATTCCAAATGATATAAAAGAAATAGGGTTGGCAAAAATGGGATTTAGAACACTTGAGATAAGCACTTCGTGCGAAATACATATAAAAGAAGGACAGCTGGAAGTAACATCTGACGTTGGTGTTGCATTGATTCCAGTAGAGGATTTAAGTCAGATAATGGTTCATGGAACAAATATAAGGTTATCAACCATGGATTTATCAATACTAAGTCAGAATAAGGTTTCGCTTATGACATTAGATGAAAAATATTTGCCGACAGCAATTGTACTTCCGTTTGAAGGACATGCGAGGCAGTCAAAGTTAATGCATGCACAGGTTGCCAGAAGTAGTGATATAAATTTGGACTTATGGCTTCAGATTATTAATCGAAAAGTAAGCAATCAAGCCAGAGCTCTATCTATTATGGGAATGAAAGGTGCAGAAAACATAGATATAACCGAGGCGTTGGCAGCAAAAGAGTATTTCTCATACTACCACGAGGGATTAAATAGACGTGGAGATGATTCGATAAATAGCAGATTGAACTATGGGTATGCGGTTATAAGAAGTTCTATTGCCAGAAGTTTAGTAGCGGCAGGATTTCATCCAACCTTTGGAATACATCATGATAGTCAGCTTAACGCTTTTAATTTGGCTGATGACCTTATAGAACCATATAGAACTATGGTTGATATAGTTGCGCATGACAACATTGGTTCAAATATACAACTTTCAAAAAATGAGAGAAGAGAAATAGCTCATGTATTACATAATGCATGTATGGTAGATGGGGTAAAAGTAAATGTGATGTCAGCTATTGATATGATGGTCGAAAGTCTAAAGAGAATTATATTAGATAACTCAAGTGAGAAGTTGATACTTCCAACAGTTTTGCCTGTAGAAAGCATGGAAGGTATTACAGAATGAGATTACTAGCGATATTAAGTCCCACAGATAAGTGGGGTACAAAGACTGAATATACAAAGCTTCGGAAATTTCTTTTAAAAGATGGTTATATACGAATTGCTTCAGAGGTATTTATGCGAGTAGTACAGAATAAAAAAGCTTCTGAAAAACATTACCGAAGAATTGATGAAATCAAACCCAAAACCGGTGTTGTAAGGTTAATAAGACTTACAGAGAAGCAATATAATAATATTTATATGGTTACTGGCGAACCAGATTATCAAGAAAAAGTAGTTTTGTGAAAACTATATATAGTATTGAATACTTTATAAAATACAAGATGTAATACATGAATGACCCGCTAAAAATGGTGCATCGTTCAACGTATGAACAGGGGGATAAAATGGGAGATTTTAACAGTACTAAATACAAAAATGATTATAATAAAGAACACTATGCAAGATTAAGTGTACTAATACCAATAGAAGATAAAAGTGATATAGAAAAATATTGGAAAAAGAAAGGTTATAAATCATTTAGCGCATATGCTAACGAATTAATAAGACGCGATATGAACAATGATAAAGATGCAAATATACACATTGAAAATATAAATCAAAATGGCTAAGGAACTATTAATATACAATAGGGGGAAAATATGAATATACTAAGCTATGTTGACCTTGCGAGAATTACTATAGGAACATATGTATCAATAGCCGTTGTTATCGCTATCTTGAATGACTCGCTAAAAATGGTGCATCGTTCAACAAGAAAGGAATTTTGGTGTTCTATTTTGAAGACATCATGAGAGAAAAGTTATGAAAGTGATTTTAAGTAGAAAAGGAAGCGATTCGGCTTTTGGGGGCATTCCTAGCATAATTTTGCCGGATGGGAAAATTATTAGCATTCCAATTCCAGGAGAGAATAGCGAATTAATTAGTTATGGTGACATTAATTGCGGGAATCGTATTGGCAAACTTTCTGACTTAATAAGTAAATTATCTTCTTGCATTCGTTTTAATGGCGAAAAATATGCAATTACGGAGGAAACAAAGTGTCATATGGATCCAGATATAAATGGCGCTGTTTATCCAAGAGATATAATGTGGAAAGGATGTTTTGGGCAAATAGGTGCTGCACAAACTGTATTAGAAAAAGCCAATGTTGATGAAGGAGACCTTTTTCTTTTTTTTGGATGGTTTAATAGAACGTATTATAAAGATAATCGTTTGTATTATTGTAAAGGAGAAGGCTTTCATATGATATATGGATGGCTTCAGATAGAAAAAAAAATATATACAAGTCAAATGAAAATTCCTGATTGGCTAACATACCATCCACACGCTAATGGAGAGAAAGTACATAATAAGAACAACTGCATTTATGTCGCAAATGAAAATTTGACTTGGGATAATGGAATAAGAGGTTATGGTATGTTTGATACATATGATGAATCTTTAGTATTAACAAAAGCGGGGATGTCAAGAAGTAGGTGGAGACTTCCGGATTCTTTTAAAGGAATACCCATTACTTATCATAGTGAGAGGTCTTGGAAGGATGACTATTTTCAATCAGCATGCAGAGGACAAGAGTTTGTTTTTCAGGATAACCCAATTGTTGAAGCGTGGGCAAGAGATATTATTAGTAAATATTTAAGTCACTAAAAAGCTTGAATGACCCGCTAAAAATGGTGCATCGTTCAACTAAACTTCCTTTTTGTTGGGGAGTTACATAGAATAAAAAATCGGGATTTGAGGAGGTAATATAATTGAATGTCATAGAAACAATTAACAAAAGGCATAGTTACAGAGGTACGTATAAATCTGATACGGTTCCCAGAGAAGATTTAATAACAATCATGAAAGCGGGGCTAAACGCTCCGTCAGGCTGTAATAAACAAACAACAAGTCTAATAGCAGTTGATGATAAAGATGTATTAAATAAACTACACAAAGTTATAAACCCGCCAGTTGGAGAAACGGCTCCTGCGATGATATGTGTTTTAACACAAAAAATACCTGCATATAGAGAAAAATGCTTTGCGGTTCAAGATTATTCCGCTGCAATCGAAAATATGTTGTTAGCTATAGTTGAACTTGGATATCAGAGCTGTTGGTATGAAGGACACATTACTGATGAAGATAAAATTGGTTATCAAATGGCTCAAATCTTAAACGTTCCCGACAACTTTGA
>CAJTKU010000014.1 GCA_910577015.1 uncultured Lachnospiraceae bacterium
TTGAACCCTCGCGCCGCTATTAACGACCTGCACCCTTTCCAGGGGTGTCCCTTCGACCTCTTGGGTACTTCTCCAAATGAGGTTGATTCATCAAACTCTATTATAAAAACTACCGGGGAGAAGGTATCTCCAGCGGAGAGGGTGGGATTCGAACCCACGCGCCCTTGCGGACAAACGGTTTTCAAGACCGCCTCGTTATGACCACTTCGATACCTCTCCAAACGCTGTGCCGTTTGCTCAGTGCAAAAATTATATTAACAAAAAAGGAAACCTATGTCAACAACTTTTTTTGGAGATTTTTGGAGTTTTCACAATTTACATGGCGGCAGCCCCCGCGTGCATTTGTTCCAACAGGACGCGCTCCCGCTCGAGTAAAAACGCAGCGGTACGTAGGATACCAAAGTACGGTATCCAAATACCGGCGTTTTTACACGGTCCTTTATGGAATCAAATGCACGCGGGGGCTGCCGCCATGCAAATTACACAAGGTTATCCATGAAGGAATATTTTTGCCGTTTCCATATCTTCCGGGGTAGTTATTTTGATGTTTTTATAGGAAGCCCGCACCAGTTTTACCGGATAATGCAGCATGGTTTCCACCACCATGGCGTCATCCGTCACTTTTATTTCTTCGTTCTCCGGTTCTGCAAGGTATTCCGTTAGCAGCCGGTATGCCTTCAAAATGAGCGCCGTTTCAAAAACCTGGGGTGTCTGTACCGCAAACAGGCGCTCCCTTTCGGGTGTTTTTTTTGCAAAACCGTTTTCATCCGCATATTTTATGGTATCCTTGACCGGCACCGCCGCACAGCATGCACCGTGCCTGACCGCCGCGTCATAGGTATCTTCTATTATTTTCTGCGTAACCAGAGGCCGCGCCCCGTCATGAATGAAAACATAACCTTCCCGGTTCGGTGTTTTCATGCGTCCTTCTGCAATCACCTGCAGGGCCCGGTTTACGGATTCGAAACGTTCCGCTCCCCCTTCTATTATCGCGTCCACCTTTTTAAAACCGTAATGCTCCACGATTTCCCTTCGGGCATAATCGGTTTCCCCCCTGCCCACCACTAAAATTATATTATCAATCAGGGCAGACTCTTCAAAAGCCTGCAATCCGTACCAGATAACAGGCTTTCCGTTTAACGGCATATACTGCTTTGCCACCTTGCTCTCCATTCTTTTTCCTGCACCGGCAGCCAAAAGAATGGCAGTACACCTCTTTTTCATCCTCTCTCCTTTTGCCATGCCGCCGGGCAGCGCATGCCATTTGCAAGGTCTGTCTGCCAAACCTGCTACAGCTTCAGATTCGGCACGGCGTTTAAATCCAATCCGCTTCTCTTTCCTTTTATAAATTCATAATATCCGGCTGTTCCAATCATTGCCGCATTATCCGTACACAATATGGGGGACGGGTAAAAAAAACGGATGCCTTCCCTGTCGCAGCCCTTCTGCATGGCGGCCCTAAGCGCTGAATTGGAAGCAACGCCGCCTGCTATCGCAAACTTGTCATATCCGTACTGTTTTACGGCGTTAAGCGCATGTTCCACCAGCACTTCCACCACTGCCTGCTGAAAAGAAGCCGCTACATCCTCCGTACAGACCTCTTCCCCTTTCATCCGGCAGGCGTTAAGATAATTTAAAACAGCCGACTTTAAACCGCTGAAACTGAAATCAAACTCATTTTCCCCTACTTTTGCCCTGGGAAAATAGATAGCTTCAGGATTGCCCGTTTTGGCAATCTTGTCAATCTTGGGACCGCCCGGATAGCCCAGTCCGATTGCCCGGGCCACCTTGTCAAACGCCTCTCCTGCGGCGTCATCCCTCGTCCTTCCTATAATTTCATATTGTCCGTAATCTTTCACCACAACCAGATGGGAATGACCGCCTGAAGCCACCAGACAGACAAAAGGCGGCTCCAAATCTTTGTTTTCTATATAATTGGCGCTGATATGGCCTTCAATATGATGCACGCCGACAAGCGGAATGCCCGTAGCAAAGCTGATGGCCTTTGCCGCCGAAACGCCCACCAAAAGAGGCCCCACCAGACCGGGACCGTAGGTTACCGCTATGGCGTCCATTTCCCTTAATCCACATCCTGCATCCCGCAAGGCTTCTTCTATTACCTGATTGATTTTTTCTATATGCTTTCTGGAGGCAATCTCCGGCACCACGCCGCCGTAAAGCGTATGCAGGGGCACCTGTGAAAAAATAATGTTGGAGACAATCTGCCTGCCGTTTTTCACCACCGCCGCTGCCGTCTCATCACAGGAACTTTCAATTGCCAGTATCAAAATATCTTTATCCATGTCCTGATTAATCCTGTTCTGTTAAATGTACGTTTTCTGCCAAATCCCACCCGTAAATCCGCCAGTGCTTATCTTCATCCTTTCTGAGCAGGAACACTTCTTCCACGGGCTGCTTCGTTCTCCCGCTTGTCAGGGTGTAGGTACAGTAAATACGTGCAAAATCAAAACCGCCGTCCGAAAAAAAGTCTACGTCCGTGCTGGATGCCAGACTGTAACTGCTAATCCGGATGGAATTTTCCTGATAATATTCAATCTCACTTTTTAAATCAATTATATAACGGCCCCACTCATTGTTTTCGGCCAGTTCCTCATCATAAAGCATTCTTGCCTTATCTGCAAGCTGCTCCAGTTCTTCTTCACTAATATCTTCATTATAAAAACATTTGGTAATTTCGCTGTAATACCGAATCACTTCCCTCGGGGTGGGAGGATAATTGTTTTCCAGATTTCTGGCAAGCACTTCCTGAACTGCCGTTACCTTGGTATTGGCAGGTTCCTCTTTTTTCTGCCGGTTACTCAGATAGTAATAGTAGCCAACCACCAGGGCCACCAGAAACAAAATCACAATCCCGCTTTTTAGCGCCGCGCCATTATTAGCAGGCTTTTTTTTGGATGTGCCGTTATTTGTCCTCGCCATAAACCATCCTCCTCTCTCTTTTACCAACCCGGAAATATTTATTCTTCTTCAAATCCCAGTTCCAATGTACGTCCATCCTTGGCCGCCACAGAAGCCGGAAAAATTTTTCTGACTTCCTGCATGTACTCTTCCGGTTTTAACAGGGACGGGCTGTAATGGGTCAGCCACATTTCTTTCACTTCTGCTTTTTTTGCAAGGCGAGCCGCTTCATAAAAAGTCATATGTTTATACTCTTTCGCCTTGCACACCTTGTCCGGTTCCCCGTACATGCCCTCGCAGATAAACAAATCCGCACCTGCGGCATTTTCCACGATACTGTCCGTCGGCCGGGTATCCGTCGTGTAAGTTACCTTCAGCCCTTTTCGGGGCGGTCCCATAACCATATCCGGCGTCAGAATCCGGTCAGGCAGCTCAATGGTTTCTCCCTTTTGCAGGCGGTTCCAAAGGCTCTTTTCAATGTCCAGGGAAATCGCCTTTTCCATCAAAAACCTGCCTTTTCGCTCCACTATCATGCTGTATCCATAGCATAACACATTATGGTTCACCTTAAAAGCCTCCAGCTTAAATCCGTCAAAAGAAATCTGCTGTGTGCTTTCAGTCAGTTCCATGCACTGTATCTCAAAAGGCAGTTCCGGGGCAATCACCCTGAGTGCGGAAACCACCCGGGATAACCCCTTTGGTCCAATCAATAAAAGAGGGGTGGTCTTTTCCGCATTTCCCATGGTAAGCAGCATACCGGGCAGGCCTGCTACATGGTCCGCATGATAATGGGTAAAGCAGATAATATCAATGGGTTTCGGACTCCAGCCCTTTTCCTTCATGGCAATCTGCGTGCCTTCCCCGCAGTCAATAAGAATATTTTTTCCGTTATAGCGCATCATCAGGGATGTCAGCCATCTATACGGAAGCGGCATCATGCCGCCGGTTCCCAGCAGACAAACGTCTAACATAATTCTTCTTCCTCTGTTTCACAAACCGGAAGGGAAAACTCACCAATCAAGGCGTCATAACAATCTTCACACAAATCAAATTGATGCCTTACGCCGTCTTTTTTACTGAAATAACCAAAAAAGGCATCCGCAGTAAAACATCCTTCTTTTAATATGCCGTTCTCCACCTTAAGAAGCCTGCCGCATTTATTGCAGACCACCTCTTCCAGCCGTCTTTCCTTTTCTTCCTTATATTTCCTCATACCCAATCCTCCCTGTATTTTGTTTACATAAAGCACTCAACGCTTCTATTATACAGAATTTGTCGAAAAAAGGGCATGGTAATTTATCCAACCTCTTCCTGTCTTTTCCACATAATCATGGCATCTTCCCGTGGCTTATCATAAAAACCGGGACGTATGCCTGCACTTACAAATCCAAGTTTTTCATATAAATGAATGGCCGGGGCATTGCTCACGCGCACTTCCAGGGTATAATTTTCAATGCCGATTTCCCTGCCCTGCTCCATCAGGACTTCCAGCATTTTTCTGCCTACTCCCCTGTTGCGCCATGCCTCATCCACCACTACGTTATTGATGTCTCCGTCCCCGCAGGCATTTGTCACGCCGCAGCAGCCTATCGGCTCCTCCTTTGCCACGGCAACCACATACAGGGAATCCTCTCTTTCCACCATGTCAAGAAATGCATCCGGCGACCAAGGCATGGAAAAAACAGCCTCCTCCAGCCTGCTGACGGCAGGCACATCCTCCTTTGTCATGGGCCGAATCACAATCTGATTTCTGTCACACTCCATTTTCCTGCTCCAAACGCTCCCTCTCTGCCTGACTTAAGCGGAGATACCGGGGCTGGTGCGCTCCGGCATCCACTGCCTTTCCTTCTTTATAAAAAATTTCTGCCAGGGAGGCAACCGCCGCGGCGCGCTGTCTGTTGCAATGCGGCGCTGCAAAGCAATAATCCACTTTCATGCCGGATTCTATTATTTTTTTGTATACCGGCACGCCATCCCCCAGAAAAACCACAGGTTTTCCCAGTTTATTCAATTCTTCCATGATTTCGGAAATGTCTGCGGCACACTGTTCTTTGATTATTTTCATGCTGCAGGCGCTGCCGCTTTCCTCTTTCACACTTTCAAATGTGTAAATCCCTGTATATACCTGATTTCTCCTGGCATCCATAATCGGACAGACCATTTTTTCAGTTCCCCACAGATTATAGGCAAGCCCCTCAACAGTAGGCACCTCCACTATCGGTTTGTCCAGGGCAAGACCAAGCCCTTTGGCTGTTGCCGAACCGATACGCAGTCCGGTAAAAGAACCGGGACCCGCGGCAATGGCTATGGCGTCAATGGTTGAAAGGTCCAATTCCGTCATATCCTTTATTGCCTGCAGCATAGGAAGCAATGTCTGAGAATGTGTCTTTTTATAATTGACGGTATATTCCGCAATCAGGACTTCATCTTCCACCACCGCGGCGGAAGCTACCAGCCCCGAACTGTCCAATGCCAGTATCTTCATTCCTGTTCCCCTTCTATCGTGATTTTCCGGTAGTCAAACCCCTTTTCCAAATTCTTTTCCATGGTAATGCGGATACAATTGTCCGGCAGGATTTCCGTAATCCGGTCCGCCCACTCTATCAGACAGACGCCCTCCCCGAAAAAGCAGTCTTCATACCCGATTTCTTCCATTTCCTCCACATCACCGATACGGTATACGTCAAAATGATAAAACGGCAGGCGTCCTTCTTCGTAAACCTGCATAATCGTAAATGTCGGGCTGTTTACATGCTCCGTAATGCCAAGTCCTCTTGCAAACCCCTGCGAGAACACGGTTTTCCCTACGCCAAGGTCTCCCCTAAGCGTGTATATGCTGCCGGGTACCGCCGCTTTTCCCATGGTTTCTCCTAACAGCCCTGTTTCCTTTTCATTCAGGGTTTCTATTACCTTTTTTGTTTCCATAATGATTTCACTCCCAATCACTGTCGGATTTTTACTTTTTTCGCCGGCAGATGGGTACACAGCACCTGAATGACCTGCGCTGTCATATCCCCCAAATCCCTTTTGGGAAAGATACAGGCGTTTACTTTGGAGGTATACACAATCAGGCTCTTTCCCGTGGAAACCGCCTTAACAATATTTCCCCACTCCTGCATTTCCTGTGTGCCGCCCTGTGACACATGGATGCCTTCGTCATCCAGCACATAATGAAGGGTCTCTTTAAACGCCGGATTGGCAAGCATCTGCTGCCTGCTTTTCAGAAACAGGGTCCATGGCAGGTAGCACAAAAGCACTGCGCCCGCAATCACCATCAGCCATCCCTTCATATAGATGCCGACGATTACCATAAGCGCCCCTATCACACTCCCGAACAGTCCGGAAAAACCATTGTAAGTATGCCTCAACATATAATCATACAAATCGCCTGCTTTTATGTGTACGTCAAATTCTATCATGACGGGTTCCTCCTATAAACGCTTTAAAAAGCACCTACACGGTAGGTGCTTTATGCCGCAATCCTTTATGCTTCCTGTTCCAGCTCCGAAGTACAATGCGGACACCTGGTAGCCTCCAAAGCAATATCCGACTTGCAGAACGGACACTTTTTCGTGGTTGACGGTGCTTTGGGTTCCTCCTTCTTCAGCTTGTTCATCCCTTTCACAAACAGGAACACGACAAACGCCATAATCACAAAGTTAATAATGTTGGAAATGAATGTTCCATAATTCAAAGTGGCCGCGCCTGCCGCCTGCGCCGCCTCCAGGGTGGCATAACTGCTGCCGTCCAATGAGACGAACCAGTTTGAAAAATCCACTTTTCCGGTAAAGATGCTGACTACCGGCATAATCATATCATTTACCAGGGAATTGACAATGCTGGTAAACGCGCTTCCGATTATCATACCTACCGCCAAATCAATCATATTGCCGCGCAGGGCAAATTTTTTAAACTCTTTCAGCATATTCTGTATTCCCCTCTCGTTTCACTTTTGTTTATTCAATATTATATTGGCAATCCCCGTAAAAAGCAAGTCCAAAAGTTTGCCGGAGGACCGTATTTTCCATGACGTCAGCCCCGGCGTGCATTTGTTCCAACAGGACGCGCTCTCGCTCGAGTAAAAACGCAGCGGCACATAGGAGGTTAAAAAACAACCTCCAAATGCCGGCGTTTTTACACGGTCCTTTATGGAATCAAATGCACGCCAGGGCTGACGTCATGGAAAATACGGAGACTTTGGCAAAAGTTTTGGCGAAGCCCCCTACTCATGCCGGAGCGCTTCGATGGGGCTGAGTTTTGCCGCTTTCCTTGCCGGATAAATGCCAAAAAATATTCCCACCGCAGAGGAGAAGAGGGACGCGCCCAAAATGGTGGAAAGCTGTACCCTTGCCGTAAAACCTGCCAGCGAGCATACGCCGTATGCCCCGAGGATGCCGAGCGTAATGCCTATCAGGCCGCCTAACAGGGTAATAATGGCGGACTCGGACAAAAACTGCAGCAATATGGAGCCGGTTCTCGCACCTAAAGCCTTACGGATGCCGATTTCGCGGGTTCGTTCCGTAACGGAAACCAGCATAATGTTCATGACGCCGATGCCGCCCACCAGAAGGGAAATGGCGGCAACAAGCACCACAAATATCGTGATATAACTTAAAATCTCATTCATCTGGCTCATATAATCATTGAAATTCTCAAGCTGTATGGCGTTTTTTCCTTTGATATTGTGCCTTGCTTCCAAAAGATTGACCACATCCCTCGCCACCTGGGAGGCGTTTTCCGCACCGTCGCTGATAATCAGAATATCACTGAATGTATCCACATAAAATCCGTATGCAGTCCCCACGACGGAAAGAGGGGCTTCAATATTTACGCTTCCGCCGTCCATCATGGTAATCATGCCGGACGCGCTGTCCTGCCTGATTCCTACAATGGTAAACTCCTGCGTTTCCCCATAGATTGTCAAATCCAGCGTCATCCCCACCACATTTGTGGTGCCATACAGCGTCCTTGCACTGCTCTCTGTAATGACGCAGACCTTGTTTGCCGCATAGTAATCGTTATCTGTAAAGTATCTGCCCTTTATAATCGCATCGCTGCTTGCATACTGCAGTCCGCTGCTTCCAAACTTGGCATAACAGGCAAATGAGCCTTTCCTGCCAAGAGCTGTCCCGCTAAAACCCCAGTTTGGCGTGGCTGCCTTTACATTGCTTACCTTGTCGAGAATGGCCTCCAAATCGTCATTGTCAAACTCCACCTGCACACCCGCGTCGTTGTCGCCATAGGAATAAACATATATCTGCCCGCCTGCCATGGCGTTAAGTTCATCGTTAATGCCGCCCTTTACCCCGTTACCTACGGAAATAATCATGATAACGGAGGAAATACCGATAATAATGCCAAGCATTGTCAGGACGGAACGGCCCTTATTGCTTCTGATATTCATCAGGGCAATTTTAATATATTCCCACACCTGTGCCATGCAAGCCTCCTATTCTCCTGACTGCTGCACTGCATAAACAGGCAGGCCTTCTTCTATTGCCATACCGGAATAGGAGATTGTAATCACGTTATCCGTCTCACAAAGCCCTTCCTTTACCTCTATGTATTCTGTGGAGGAAATACCGGTTACAATAGGTTTTTTCACCACAAAGCCGTTTTCCTCCACGTAAACGAAATCACCTTCCTTGTCCGCATTCAACGCTTCAACGGGAATCAAAAGTACATTTTTTGCCTCTTGGGTGTGGATTTCCACCTTAGCGTCAAGTCCCAGAACAATATTGTCATCCGGGTTTTCTACATGGATTTCGGCCCCCACGGTCGCCGTACCCGACATATTTTCCGTCGCCATGCGGTTAATTTTGGAAATGGTTCCTTCATACACCCTGCCGTTTATGGTAATGTCCGCTTTCTGGCCTGTGGAAAGCTTTGCGAGGTCATACTTGGTGACGGAAATAACTACTTTGATATTTTCACTGTCAGCCAGCGTTAATAGCTGCATACCTTCCGTTACGTTTGCCCCTTCCACCACGCCGATTTCCGTGACAATACCCGTAAACTGAGCCGTAATACCGGCCTGCGCCGTATCAAAATCTGCCTGTGCCTGCCCGTAGGATATGGCGTTCAGTTCCTCTGTGGCAGACAGGTTGGTCTTTTGGTAGGAATCGAGAATCTGCGCCTCCGCCTGCTGCTTCTGCGCCTCCATTTCCGCCTTATATTCCCTGCATGCAGCCTGTTTTTCCTCCTCCGCCGCAATCCGTTTCTGCAAGTCAAGCTGTTTTTGGGAAGAGCCTGATACCTGGGATGCATACTGGTTCGTCTGCAAAGCAAGCTGTATCTGGATAATCTCATTCTCGTTTGCAACCGGGTCCCTCTGCAATTCTATCAGTTTTTTCTGGAGATTCATGTTTTCTGCCGCCAGTGCGTTTGCCGTGCTGGTCTGGTTGTTTTCCAGTTCTTCCCTCAACGTCTTTGTATATGCCTCGGAATCTGCAATCTGCTGATTCAGCACGGCGAGATTGTTGACTGCTTCATCCAGTTTTGCCTGCGCTTCACGGCTGCCCGCCATACTGCCGTTATAACTGCTGCTTCCTGCGGTGTACTGCAATTTTGCCTGTAAAAGCATCTGCTCCATATCAGCCATGTCATAAGAAACAAGCAGGGTTCCGGCCTCAGCCACCGAACCGGCTTCTATATGTATTCCCGCAATTTTTCCACTAACCGGCGCAAAATAAACTTTAATGTTTTCACTCTGCACCGTACCGCTTGTACTGATGCTTTCTTCCACATTTCCTATTATGGGACTAACAGTCTCCGCCATCAGAACGCCGCCTTCGTTTCTGCCGCAGGACAGGGCAAGAAACAAAATCACAAGCACAAGTACTGCTGCCAAAATCAGGTTCCTGATTTTTTTCTTTCTCCTTTTCTTTTCTTCAGGCAGTAATTCCCGCTGCTTTTTCTCCTTCTTCACCGGTGCCAACGCTCCTTTCCTTTTCCAGTTATGTCATATTGACCTTTCTATTCCCACAGAAGTACTTTTCACGCTATCGCTTTCCACACACCCATCCCGGATTTTGATGATTCGTCTGGCTTGTGCAGCAATTTCATTATCATGTGTTATCAGGATAACTGTCCTGCCTTCGCGATGCAGTTCTTTCATTATCTCCAGAATCTCTTTTGTGGAACCGGAATCCAGGTTGCCCGTGGGCTCATCTGCCAAAATAACGGGCGGCGCCTGTGCAATGGCGCGCGCTATCGCCACTCTCTGCTGCTGGCCTCCCGACATTTCCGCAGGTTTATGCCCCATACGCTTCTCCAGCCCTACCTTCTTAAGCGCCTCCTTTGCAAGGGCAATCCTCTTTCCCCTGCTGACGCCGCGGTATATCAACGGCAATTCCACATTTTCCAGCGCCGTCAGATTCTGTATCAGATTAAACCCTTGAAAAATAAACCCGATTTCATGGTTCCTTATGTCTGACAGTTCATTGTCCGTCAAGCCTGACACATCCCTGCCATGAAGCATGTAAATACCGCTCGTCGGCACATCCAGACAGCCAAGTACGTTCATCAGGGTGGATTTTCCCGAGCCGGATTGTCCGATAATGGCCACAAATTCTCCCGCTTCTATGGAAACATTCACCCCGTCTAAAGCCCGTACCTCATTTTCACCCGGATTGTATATCTTGCACACATCCCGGATTTCTATCAAAGCACCCATATCCATCCCTTTCCAACGCCTGAAAATCAATTTTTCTCATCATACTCCCATTTTATGTAATTCGCAACCTTTACTTAACCCGAAAGTTTCCGCATTTAGCATAGCGGCATCCCCGGCGTGCATTTGATTCCAAAAAGGACCGTGTAAAAACGCCGGCATTTGGAGGTTGTTTTTTAACCTCCTATGTGCCGCTGCGTTTTTACTCGAGCGAGAGCGCGTCCTGTTGGAACAAATGCACGCCGGGGATGCCGTTATGCTAAATGCGGAAACCCGGGCTGCGCAATGCTTATTTCAAAAAATTATTTTCTGCCTTCTTTTATAATCGGGCTTAAGGGTTTATAGATAAACATGGTAATCAGGGAAATCACGCCTGCCTTCAAAAGGTTTAAGGGCGCCACTGCCATGCAGACAAAAGTCGGAAGGTTGGTGATGGCTGGATTTATCTTTCCTCCCATCTGAACAACGGCATCGACGGAACCCATGCCAAACAGTTCCACAAATTTGGGAATCAGGTAAAAGGCGTTAAAGGCGCTGCCGAATACGGTCATGCACAACGTCCCCGCAATACAGCCTGCAATGGCGCCTTTCTTGCTTTTTACAAATTCATATATTGTGGAAGCCGGAAGGAGAAGGCTGCATCCGATAATAAAGTTGGCCAAATCACCTACAAAAGCAGTATCGCTTTGTTTTACTATCAGTTTCAGCAATATCTTGCAAAACTCAATCATGACGCCTGCTACCGGCCCAAAGGCAAAACTCCCCACCATGACAGGCAGTTCGCTGAAATCCACCTTGTAAAAAGCAGGTGCAAAGGGCAGTGGAAAATCAAACAGATACAGTACAAAGGCGATGGCGGAAAACATTCCCGTCACTGTCAGCATGCGCGTGGTAAACAGCTTTCTTTTGACGCCTCTTTTTTTGTCTGCCATCTTTTCAATTCCCACGGCAATCAGGAACATCAGGGCAATAATACCCAGAAATTCCAGTACAAAAACCAGATTTTCAGTTACGCTTTTCCATAGTTCACTCATAAAATTATCCTCCAGTCCGAAATTCTCCATAGAGGGTTTTATCTGACGGATAAACCTGCTCATTCCATCAAACAAAAAATCCCCGGACATACATCCGGGGAACCATCTGCCTGCAAACACATCCTTTCCGCCATGCAAAATTTACGCACAGCAAAAAAGACCCTGCACTGCATTTCTTCTTTCATCCAGACTTTACTGTTGGTACCGGATTCTACCGGTTCAGCCGCATATCATGCACTAAAACTTCTGTATACAGGCATTACATGCAGGTCGCAGACTCGTCGGAATACTCCGCTTCACTGCCAGTAGGGAATTTCACCCGACCCCGAAGAACTTCTATCTCTATTTTTTGTGATACAGAAATCCCGTATCACTTTTCCAATCATAACCCATGCCGGGGAATTTGTCAACGCCAAAGCCATTTCATTTAAGAAGCTTTTCGTAGAGTTCCCTGTCAATGTCCTTGAACACATTGAAAATTACTTCGATGTTACTGTTTGCCGCTTTCTTGTATTCTTTTACCGTCCTGACTGCAATTTCTGCCGCCAAATCATTCGGAAAATGAAATTCCCCCGTGGAAATACAGCAGAACGCAATACTTTTTATATGGTTTTTGTCGGCAAGTTCCAGACAGGAACGGTAACAGGAGGCAAGAAGCTCTTTATCTTTATCCGTCACGCTTCCTGTTACAATAGGTCCGACTGTGTGCAGTACATATTTACAAGGGAGATTATATGCCGGTGTGATTTTGGCCCGGCCGGTTTCCTCCTCATGCATCTGCTTTTCCATAATCGCGGCGCAGGAAAGACGCAGCTGCACGCCGGAATAGGTATGGATGGCATTGTCAATACATCCGTGGCAGGGGCAAAAACAGCCCAGCATCTGCGCATTTGCAGCGTTTACAATGGCGTCACAACAAAGTGTGGTGATGTCGCCCTGCCAGATATAGATGCCTTCCTGTATCGGGGTGAGCATTTGCAGAGCCGTAATCCCTTTTCTTTTCGTTTCTTCCTGTAAGTAAGCGTCCTGTATTTTGATAAATTCCCCGCTCGCTTCTTTTGGCATACGGATATTAAACAGGGAGCGGAGCAGCCGCTTCTGCCCTGTTTCATCATCCGGAATCACTGCCGTCTGCTGCTGTTCTTCCAGTAAGAAACGGATTAACCGGATTCTTCTTTCTGTCTGCGTCATTTTATCCCTTTCCCAATCTTCATGGTAAGACTGATTCTTTTCTTGGCCACATCCACGGAAAGTACCTGAACCTCCACAATATCCCCTACGCTGACAGCCTCCAGGGGATGCTTGATAAAGCGCTCCGTTATCTGTGAAATATGCACCAGTCCGTCCTGATGGACGCCGATATCCACAAACACGCCGAAATCGATGACATTTCGCACGGTGCCTTTTAATACCATGCCCGGTTTCAAATCCTTCATATCCAGCACGTCGTTCCTGAGAATGGGAGCCGGCATGTCGTCGCGCGGGTCCCTGGCAGGTTTCTCCAGTTCTTTTATGATATCTGTAAGGGTGATTTCCCCGATACCCAATTCTTCCGCCAGTTTATGCTTGTCCGAAATCTTTCTTTCCAGACTTCCCACTGCGCCCGGTTCTTTTCTTTCTCCGACACTGCCCGGTGTATCTTTCTTTTGGGGTTCCTCTGCAAGAACCATTCCGCCCATTGCCTGTGCCAGCGCTTTTCCCATGGCTGTTCCGGTATTGCGCACCTGTATCTGTTTTCCCTGATTTCTGCTTTTTGCCCCGCCCTGCTGTACGGCTGCGCTTTTACCCGCGCCCGCACTTTCCGTCCTTTTACCGGAAAGACGCTCCGCAGCGGCTTTTTTCTGGGCGGCCCTGACGTCTTCCATGGTCAGGCCCAGCCTGTCCAAAAGCTGCATGGCCGCTTTATAGGATTCCGGATGCACGCTTGTGGCGTCTAACGGATTGTCGCCGCCTGCAATCCTTAAAAAACCGGCGCATTGTTCAAATGCCTTGGGACCTAACTTCGCCACCTTTAAAAGCTGCTGCCTGTTGGTAAACCGGCCGTTTTTCTCGCGGTAATCCACAATGTTTTTGGCTATGGCCTTGCTGATGCCGGAAATGTATTCCAGAAGGGAAACGGAAGCCGTGTTCAAATCCACGCCCACTTTATTTACGCAGTCCTCCACTACGCCTTCCAGCGTTTCACCCAGTTTTTTCTGGTTCATATCATGCTGGTACTGCCCCACGCCAATGGATTTGGGGTCAATTTTAACCAGCTCCGCCAACGGGTCCTGCAGTCTTCTGGCTATGGACGCCGCGCTTCTCTGTCCCACGTCAAAATTGGGAAACTCCTCCGTTGCCAGCTTGCTTGCAGAGTAAACGGAGGCGCCCGCCTCGTTTACGATAACGTACTGTACCGGTGCATTCAATTCCTTCAACATCTCTACAATTACCTGTTCCGATTCTCTGGAGGCTGTGCCGTTTCCAACAGAAATAAGGGAAACGCCATACTTTTTAATCAGTTTCTTTACCTCCGCTTTTGCTTCCTCCACTTTATTTTGCGGCGCAGTGGGATAAACCACTTTGGTATCCAGCACCTTGCCGGTAGCGTCAACCACGGCAAGCTTGCATCCTGTCCTGAATGCAGGGTCCCACCCCAGCACTACCTTTCCCGCAATGGGAGGCTGCATCAGAAGCTGCTCCAGATTTTTCCCGAAAACATTGATGGCTCCGTCTTCAGCCTTTTCCGTCAATTCATTCCTCACTTCCCTCTCGATTGCCGGCGCTATCAGACGCCCGTAGCAATCCGCCACAACCTCCTGCAGAACGGGCGTGGTATACGGATTGTCTGCGGTTATCACCTTTTTCTCCAAATACCTGATGATGCGTTCCACCGGTGCAGCCACCTTTACGGTAAGGACTTTTTCATTTTCGCCTCGGTTTAGCGCCAGAATCCTGTGTCCTGCAATCTTTTTTACCGGCTCCTCAAAGCTGTAGTACATTTCATAGACGCTTTCCGCCTTCTCGTCTTTGGCCGACGAAGCAATGACGCCCTCCTCCATGGTAGCGTTCCTGATATACATCCTGTGCTCCGCGTCATCGGAAATGCTTTCCGCGAGAATATCCTTTGCCCCCTGCAATGCTTCCTCCGCCGTCTTCACCTGCTTTTCTTCGGGAACGTCCGCACCGGAAACATATTTTGCCGCCTCCTCCAAAACAGGATAATCCGCATCCTGCCTTGCAATAAACTCAGCCAGCCCGTCCAGCCCTTTTTCTTTTGCCACGCTTGCACGGGTCTTTCTTTTAGGCCGGTAAGGCCTGTACAAATCCTCCACCACGACAAGGGTTTCCGCCGAAAGGATTTTGTTTTTCAGTTCCTCCGTCAGTTTTCCCTGCTCCTCTATGCTGCCAAGCACCTGCTCCTTTTTTTCCTCCAGATTTCGCAGATAATTCAGCCTTTCATACAGGCTGCGAAGCTGCTCGTCATTCAAAGAGCCGGTTGCCTCCTTCCTGTATCTGGAAATAAAGGGAATGGTATTTCCCTCATCAATCAATTTGACGGCGGCTTCCACCTGCCATTTTTCCACTTTCAGTTCATCCCTGATTTTTCCTGCAATATCCATTCACTCTTCCATCCTTCCAAAGGTGCTTTTTTCTAACAGGGATATTATACAGAAAAAGTATGTGGGTTGCAATAAAATATAATTGTAAAGATTGGAAAAAGGTGCTACACTAAGGATAAGTATATGCAGTATGTTTTACATCCTAACGAGGAGTCAGGTAACATGGACAATACAAACAGGTTTGCGACGGCGGCCATGGTTCTGGGCATTAGTTCCCTCATATTTTTATGTACCTTTTTTCTGCCGCTTCCGCTTGGCGCACTTGGCATCCTTTTTGTAATATTGTCCCACAGGAAGGGACGTTCTTTTTCCACTCCTGCCGTGACAGGGCTGATTACTTCCCTGATTTCTGTTATATGCAGCGTATTGGTTCTTGTTATGACTTTCTTTTCCGGCATTATCATGTTAAAGCCGGAAAACCGCACGTCGTTAAACCATCTGTATGAGCAGCAGTACGGCATCAGTTTTGACGAATACCTTGATTCCCTGGAAGAACAGTTTGGAAGCAATGATTTCCTTGATTATTTCAGATAGGAGGCGCAATATGAATCTTTCCATCCAAGATAATAATATGTGGGGCAGTTCTTACATGCCGGGCAGCAGCCCCCTGCGGGAAGGCGGTTCCGGCGAGTGCCAGACTTGTAAAAACAGAAAATATCAGGACGGCTCCGACGAAATGGTATCTTTCAAATCGGCAGCCCATATTCCTGCTTCCGCCGCGGCTTCCGTGGTGCGTTCCCATGAGCAGGAGCACGTTACAAACGCTTACAATAAAGCCTCGACGCAAAACGGTAAAGTGTTAAACGCTTCCGTTTCCCTTCGTACTGCCGTTTGTCCCGAATGCGGCCGTACTTACGTGGCAGGCGGCACCACCCAGACACAGATAAAATATTTCAACGAAGACAATCCCTATCAGCAAGGTTTAAAATCGGCAGACAGGGCTAAATACAGCGGCATGAATATCGATTATGCAGTATAGCAAAACTTTTGGAGAGAGTTTTTATGAGCGGTTTTTTATCCGGCGCACAATTAAAAAATAAGGCAAAGGATTGTCTTGACGGTCATTACGGCATTCTTATCGGTGCCGGGATTGCCGTCAACGTCATTTCCTTCTTTGCCTTATTTTTGTTTGCACAGTTTAACCTGCTCTCTTCAAATACTCCGACAGCCTATCTGCTGTCATGTGCCATCCGTTTTCTTGTATCTGTCTTTACCGGGGTCTTTCAGGCCGGCATCACCCTGCTTGTTTTAAAATGCGCATGCGGAAACAAACCGGCTTTTTCCGATATTTTTTACGGGTTTTCCCATCACCTGCAGACGGCTCTTGGTATTTCCCTGCTTCTTCAAACCGTGGGACTCATTCCCACGCTAGCCTGCCGGATTCCTTACTTGTTCTACCTGTCCACCGGCGAAAACAGGTTTCTTTTCATCATGTGTCTCAGTCTCCTGCTTTCACTGGTTATCTATGTGCCGGTTTCCCTGTGTCTGTCCCAGTGCTTTTACCTGATGCTGGATTTCCCCAACAAAAGCGTCCCTGAAATTCTTTCTTTAAGCGTCCGTATTATGAAAGGGCGCAAAGCAAGGCTTTTTTATCTTGAACTCAGCTTTTTACCGCTAATCCTGCTGGGCTGTCTGTCCGTCATCGGGCTTTTATGGGTCGTTCCTTATATGCGGATGGCCATGGCGCTCTTTTACCTCGACATAATGAAACCGGAGCAAAAGAATTAGTCTTCCGCTCCGGCTACGGGTTTTGCCCCTGTGCTTATCCATTTTAAATATCCGTTGATAAAATTGTCCAGACCACCGTCAAGCACTGCGTCGGCATTGCCGCTTTCCACGCCCGTCCTATGGTCTTTTACCATCGTATAAGGCTGTAAGACATACGAACGTATCTGGTTGCCCCATCCGATTTCCTTTACTTCCCCGCGAATATCCGAAAGCTTTTCCGCATTGGCCTCCTGTTTTAATAAAAACAGCTTTGCTTTCAGCATCTGCATCGCCTTATCCTTGTTTTGGAACTGGCTGCGCTCATTCTGGCACTGTACCACCGTGCCTGTGGGAATATGGGTAATACGGATGGCTGAAGAAGTTTTGTTGATATGCTGGCCTCCCGCGCCGCTGCTTCGGTAAGTGTCAATCCGCAAATCTTCTTCGTTGATTTCCACGTCCAAATCCTCTTCTATGTCAGGCATAACGTCCAGCGACACAAAGGAAGTCTGTCTTTTTCCCTGTGCATTAAAAGGAGAAATCCTCACAAGGCGGTGCACGCCCTTCTCAGACTTCAGGTAGCCATAGGCATTTGCCCCATTGACCTGAAAAGTGACCGATTTGATTCCGGCCTCATCCCCGTCCAGATAGTCAAGCACCTCCAGCGAAAAACCCTTTCTCTCCGCCCAACGGGTATACATCCTGTAGAGCATACCGCACCAGTCGCAGCTTTCCGTGCCGCCTGCGCCCGCATTGAGTTTCAGGATGGCATTGTTTTTGTCGTATTCCCCTGCCAGAAGGGTGCTGATGCGTATCTCTTCAAAGACTTCGGTAAAGGAATCCAGTTCCTCCTGTATCTCCGGTATCAGGGAGGCGTCGTTCTCCTCATATCCCATCTCAATCAGGGTCAGGATATCCTCATACTGCGTTTCCAGTCCGCGGTATGTCTGGCAGGTATCTTTTAAATTTTTCAGCTCTTTCATCAGTTTATTGGAA
Source organism: uncultured Lachnospiraceae bacterium (assembly GCA_910577015.1). GTDB lineage: Bacteria > Bacillota > Clostridia > Lachnospirales > Lachnospiraceae > Acetatifactor. The sequence goes on from CAJTKU010000014.1 coordinate 17,931, forward strand.
CGGTCCGGATTGTCCCAGAACCCCGGCGCTTCCATCTCCCGCTCCATTTCTTCAATCCGCTTCTCTTTGGAAGCTAAGTCAAAGTGAATCCCTCACTTCCGCTAATGGAGTTTCATAGGTAAGCAGTTTTGCTTTCATGTTGTCTAATTCAACCATATAACGTCACCCACTTTCATATAATATTTATTTTGACCGGTAAATGCGCCGGTTATGCTTTTCTTCCGCAGCACTGCTTATATTTCTTGCCGCTGCCGCAGGGGCAGGGGTCATTGGGATATACTTTGTTGTTTTCCCTCTTTTTAGGAGCCCTCGGACCGCTGTCATCCTTGTTGGTGCCGGTCACCTTGGCAACCTGCTCCCTCTCCACCTTCTGCTCTATCTTGACGCGCAAAAGAAGACGAACGGCATCCTGCCTGATATTATCGGTCATCTCGTCAAACATTTCATAACCGTTTAATTTATATTCCACAAGGGGGTCCCTCTGTCCGTAAGCCTGCAGGCCGATTCCCTGACGAAGCTGCTCCATATCGTCAATATGGTCCATCCACTTCCTGTCAATCACTTTAAGCAGGATTACACGCTCCAGCTCCCGCATCATCTCTGGCTCGGGGAACTCTGTCTCCTTTGCCTCATAAAGCTTCACCGCTTCTTCTTTTAACTGCTGCTTCAATCCGTTCTTTTTATTGGAGGAAATCCGCTCTTTGGTAATCTTCTCCAAAGGAATCACCGGAAGCAGAAGGGTGTTCAGTTCGTTCAAATCCCACTCTTCTGGCGATGAATCTTCCCTGATTACCATATCCACACAATGCTCCGTAATGTCGGTAATCATCTTGTAAATGACATCCCTCATGCTTTCTCCATCCAGCACGCGGCGCCTTTCACCGTAGATAATCTCCCTCTGCTCGCTCATGACACGGTCATATTCAAGCAGGTTTTTACGAATGCCGTAGTTGTTGTTTTCTATTTTTTTCTGGGCTGATTCGATGGCATTGCTCAACATTTTATGCTCGATTTCCTGCCCTTCGGGAATCCCCAGCATGTTAAACATGTTAATCAGACGCTCCGAACCGAACAGCCTCATCAAATCATCTTCCAGCGAAATGTAAAATCTGGACTCGCCCGGGTCTCCCTGACGTCCGGAACGCCCGCGAAGCTGATTGTCAATACGTCTTGACTCGTGCCGCTCCGTGCCGATAATCTTCAGGCCTCCCGCCTGCTTTGCCTCTTCGTCCAGCCTGATATCCGTACCACGGCCCGCCATATTGGTGGCAATCGTCACTGCACCGTGAATACCTGCGTCCGCTACGATTTCCGCTTCCAGTTCATGAAATTTTGCATTCAGTACTTTATGTTCTATGCCCCGTTTTTTCAACAACAGGCTTAATTCTTCTGACGCCTCTATGGTAATGGTGCCGACCAGTACAGGCTGTCCTTTTGCGTGCGCCTCTTCCACCGCATCCACAATGGCATGCAGTTTTTCTTTTCTGGTCTTGTAAACGGCATCCTGATAATCAATTCTTTCCACAGGCTTGTTGGTGGGAATCTCGATAACATCCATTCCGTAAATATCACGGAACTCTCTTTCTTCAGTGAGCGCCGTACCGGTCATGCCCGCCTTCTTTTCAAACAGGTTGAAAAAGTTCTGGAAAGTAATATTGGCAAGGGTTTTACTCTCCCTTTTGACTTTCACATGTTCCTTGGCCTCAATAGCCTGATGCAGGCCGTCCGAATAACGGCGTCCCGGCATGATACGTCCCGTAAACTCATCAACAATCAGTACCTGGTCATCTTTTACCACATAATCCTTATCACGGAACATCAGGTTGTGGGCGCGCAGCGCAAGAATAATATTGTGCTGTATTTCGAGATTTTCAGGGTCTGCATAATTGTCAATGTGGAAAAACTGTTCTACTTTTTCCACACCGACTGCCGTCAGGTTCACTACCTTATCTTTTTCATTGACGATAAAATCGCCGGTTTCTTCCTGAACCACTCCCATAATGGCGTCTATTTTGGATAAGTCCGCCATATCCTCGCCACGTTTCATCTGACGCGCGAGAATGTCGCACATCTCATACAGCTTGGTGGACTTACTGCTCTGGCCGGAAATGATAAGCGGCGTCCTTGCCTCGTCAATCAGTACGGAGTCCACTTCGTCGATGATGGCATAGTGAAGGTCCCTGAGCACAAGCTGCTTTTTATACACCACCATATTATCCCTGAGGTAGTCAAATCCCAGTTCATTGTTGGTGACATAGGTGATGTCACAGCCGTATGCTTCCCGTCTTTCGTCCGACGTCATGCTGTTTAACACAACCCCGACCTTCAATCCCAGAAATTCATGTATCTGTCCCATCCATTCCGCATCGCGGTGCGCCAGATAGTCATTGACCGTAACCACATGGACGCCCTTGCCCTCCAATGCATTGAGGTATGCAGGCAGTGTGGAAACCAATGTCTTTCCTTCACCGGTACGCATCTCGGCGATACGGCCCTGATGAAGAATGATGCCGCCAATCAACTGCACCCTGAAATGTTCCATATTCAGCACACGTCTGGCTGCCTCCCTCACCGTGGCATATGCCTCCGGCAGCAAATCGTCAAGCGTTTCCCCATCTTTCAGACGCTTTTTGAACTCATCCGTCCTTGCCTTCAGCTGTTCATCGCTCAGCTCCAGCATGGCAGGCCTCATGCCTTCTATTTTGTCCACTATCGGGGCAATCCGTTTCAATTCTCTTTCACTGTGTGTTCCAAAGATTTTACTCACCAGACTCATACTGCTTTTTACTCCCATCTGTGCGCAGAGGCACTTACATAACATCCCTTCCGGGAACGGCGCCCGGATACATAGAAATTATTGTAACAGATTTAAACAGTATATTCAACCTTAAGTTCCCTTGAGTTTGTTCCTTGTTACTGCCAATTTGACAGAGTACAAGTTGAAACTGAAAATTGACCATGATATAATCAGTGCGGCAAACCCGAATTTGACAGTGAGGTATCAACTGTGAAGAACAGAATTGTAGACGGTGAAATAACGCTTGTTCCGTATTATCCAAATTACAAAACCACTTTGACGTGGTATCAAGATTTGGATTTATGCAAACAAGTAGATAATAGAGATTCCGCATACGACTTAGACCTGTTAAAGCGTATGTACAAATACTTGAACCGGCACGGTGATTTATATTATATCAAATTTAAAAACAGATTATGCGGCGATGTGTGTTTGCAGCCAAGCGGCGAGGTTAATATCGTAATAGCAAAACCTTTTCAAAATAAACATATAGGCAGACGGGTCATGAAAGAGATAATTCAGATAGCAAAAGAGAAAGAAATTCCAAAACTGCACGCTGAGATATATACCTTCAATACGCAGTCTCAAAAAATGTTTCAGCGTGTTGGCTTCACCCAAGTGGAAGAGGAACGGTATGTATTTAGCGTGGAATGCGGCAAGGCAAATATTTGACATATCCCCGCAAAGAACTTATAATGTATTTATTAATTTATTCCCCTATTTTGTTGCCAGTCACATAGCAAACGAGGTCGGACTATGAAAAGAGTTCTTTCCACCCAACTGGTTCCCGGCATGGTTGCCGGCGAGGACATATACAGCTACAACAATCAGCTGCTGATTCCCAAAAATACCGTCCTGACGGATACTGCCATTACGATTTTAGAGGTATATGACATTATCAGCATCCGCATAAAGGATGATTCCCTGTCATCCATGCCTACAGACAATTATACGCTTTCTTATTCCGAAAGGATAAAGGCCGGCCCTGTGTTTAAGAGGTTCAAGGAAGACTATACCAATACTGTCGGCCATTTTCAGGAATCCATGCAGGATGTAATAGAAAAAGGAACTCGCCTCAACACCGGCGCGCTTTTGAGTAATGTGATGTCCCTGATTGATGAAAACAGCACATCCTCCAGCGTTTTTGATATGCTGCAATGTATGCGGGAGTATGACAATTCTACTTTTGCGCACTGCGTCAATGTTTCCCTTATCTGCAATGTCGCCGCCAAATGGCTGAACTTATCGGAAGAAGGCATTCATACCGCCACCGCCTGCGGGCTTTTCCATGATATTGGAAAATTACAGATTCCGCAGGACATTCTGGGTAAACCGGCAGGCTTAACGCCTTCCGAATACAATATCATAAAGAAACATCCTGTGGAAGGATACAGGCTTTTACAGGAACAGGGTGTGGACAAGCATATAAGCAACGCCGCTTTAATGCACCATGAACGCTGCGACGGTTCCGGATATCCAACCGGCATCCACGGCGCACAGATAGATTATTATGCCAAACTGGTCTCCATAGCCGATGTTTATGACGCCATGACAGCGGCAAGGGTTTACAGGGGACCCCTTTGTCCCTTTACCGTCATAGAGCTTTTCGAGCGGGAGGGACTCCAGAAATACGAGCCAAAGTTTATTATGACATTCTTGGAAAATGTGGTAAACACTTATATCTTAAACCGATGCCGTCTGACCAACGGACAGGAGGGCGAAATAATCTATATCAATAAGGACAACCTATCCCGCCCCATGGTACAGTGCGGGGAAGAATATATTAATCTTGCGGAAAAGCCGGACCTTTCCATTGACTGCCTGTTATAACTGATTTCACATGCAAAAGGGAATCCAATTTAATCGGATTCCCTTTTTCTTTTGCCAAAAGCATTGACCTATACAGTCACACTTTTTTGCCTCAATTGACACACTATATGACATATTATATGACAGTTCTGTCTTATATGGATAAAGCCGCAGTTTTCCTGTATTTTACATCCTAACGAGGGCAAAACTCTGTGCTCCCATCACTGCTTTTCCTTCCTGCAGGGACGCCTCACCGATACTGTAAATCGTTTCCTGTCCTGCTTTTACTCCGGGCAGGGATGCTTCTACCGGCTTTGCGCTGGGATTAAACATGACTGCCAGATTTCCCCTGCGGTAAATAAACGGATACTCATTTTCTTTTACATAAAGCACCTCAAAATTGCCGTCAGCCTGCAGGTCTTCATACTTATGCCTTAAAGCAATCAAGTCTTTTACCGTGTGATAAAGGGAATCCGCACGCTTTTCCTCCTGCTCTACATTTACGGTTTCCCCGGGTTTGCCCGTGGGAAGATACGGGGTATCCGATGTGGAAAAGCCGCAGTTCTTCTCACTGTTCCACTGCATGGGCGTACGGGTTCCCGTGCGTGAGAAACCGCCTTCCTTGCTGGTTAGTCCTTCCATGAAAGGCATACCGATTTCATCCCCGTAATAAAGGAACGGCACGCCGGGCATGGTAAAGACAGCCGCATATGCCAGCTTCAGCTCCCTTTCATCCATCCATCTGGACATACGGGGGGTGTCATGGTTGCAGGTGATAAAACTGATATAGCCGTCGTGCTTCGTAGCCAGCAAATCCTCCATATATTCTTTTACAAATAGGGCTGCGTTTCCTTTTCCTTCTTTTGAGAAGAAACTCCTGTTTTCTCCCTCTTTTGTGATTTCCCTAAACAGGGAATGATAGCCATGACCCCAGTGGTCAAGATAGAAATCCATGTCAAAACCGCATTTCAATGCTCTCTTGGGACAGCTCCATTCCGAAACCAGCACCGCCTTCGGATATTCCCTGTGGATTTCTTCCGTAATGTTTCTCCATAAAGCCATGGTTCCTTCTTTTTCTTCATCGTTTTTAATCAGGGATTCCGCCATATCCACACGGAACCCGTCGCATCCCATATCCAGCCAGAACTTCATAATATCCTTCAGCGCTTCTCTGGTGGCGATACAGTCAGGATGGTCCGCCGGAAGCTGCCAGCTGTGGGTAATCTTGTGGAAACCATAGTTTAACGCCGGCTGGGAACTGAAGAAATTTACCATGTAATTGCCATCATGGTCCGTGGTGCCGCAGACAAAACGATATCCTTCGGGAGACTCCCATACATTGGACGTCCACACAAACCTGTTGGTGTAATCATTATGTTCAGGCTTACAGCTTTCCTTGAACCACGCATGCTCATCGGATGTATGTCCGGGAACCAAATCCAGTATGATATGCATTCCCTTCTGGTGCGCCGTTTCAAAAAGATGCTTCAAATCTTCATTTGTACCGTACCGCGGCGCACATCTTTTATAATCCCTTACATCGTATCCTGCGTCCATAAAAGGGCTGTCATAGCAGGGATTCAGCCATATGGCATTACAGCCGAGGTCCTTTACGTAATCCAGCTTTTCGATGATACCCTTGATATCACCTATACCGTCCCCGTTGGTATCATAAAATGTCTGGGGATAAATTTCATAAAACACACTGTCCTTCAACCAATCCTGCATTTCCTTTTCTCCTTTTCCTAAAGTTTATTAGTTCTTCTCACACTTTCATAATGTCATCATATCTCACTCTATTTTATAAGTCTTGCACTATTTCTAGCAAAAAATAACATTATTTCTACCCAAAAACAGGAAATTGTGTTAAAATACAAATAAAATATACAACCGCGCCGCACAGGAGGCCTAAAATGAACGACTCTTTAAAGGAAGCCGTTTCCCACGGTACGAAGGAATTTCCTTTTGCCTGCTATGTCATGGAAAACCTGCGCCCGGGATTTAACGTCCCGCTGCATTGGCATGATGAAATCGAAATTCTCTATATGAAAAGCGGCAGTCTTACTCTTACCATCAACCAGGTTTCTTATACGGGAAAACCGGGAGATATTTTTCTGGTCAATCCAAAGGAAATCCACGGCATGACGACAAACGATTTACGCACCCGCTATCACGCCCTGCTCTTTCCCCTGCGGTTTTCTTCCTTCCAGTCTAAAAACAGCGGCAGCAACGCATTTTACCTGCCCTTTTCCGAAGGACGCCTGCTGCTTCGCAACAAAATCTCGGACGAGCCGCTGCATAAAGAAACCGTCCATACCATTTGCCGGATTTTATCCTTGTATCAGGCAAAAACCACAGGTTTTCAGCTTGGCATCCAGATTCAGTGCGCGCAGCTGCTTTATACCCTTTATACCGGAAGCTCTTACCAAAGGCTTGCACCCACAGGCAGCGAAGAGAACACAAACCGGGAAATCCTTGCCTACCTGCAGGCAAACTACCCAAACAAAATTTCCCTTGAAGAGATGGCAGACGCTTTCCACATGTCTGAAAAATACTTTTCCCGTTATTTTAAAAAGCATTTCCAAACGACATTCACCGGTTACCTTAACAGCCTCCGGCTGGAAAATGCGGCAAAACTTCTGACTGATACCGACCTTGCCATTACGGAAATTGCCATGCAGTCCGGTTTTAATAATGTAAGCTATTTTATTCGGACTTTCCGGGATGCTTTCGGCTGTTCCCCCCTGCATTACCGGAAAGGATAACTTTTTTACCCAATAGAAAAGAGCCCTGCTGCTGACTTTGCATGGCTCTTTTTATGTGTATCCGTCCGGAGGGCAGTCGCAGACGGAATATCACCTGCTGTATATTTCCAATTCAGCCACCTGTGCGCTGCTGGCTCCTGTATTGCCGGTAAACGCAAAACGAATGGCCCTTATCGTAATATCATCAAATTCCAATACAACTTCGTTTCCCTTATCGGGATTAAACACATAATCAGCGGAAGCAAGAAATTCCACAAAATTTTCCCCATCTTCACTGATTTCCACGCTGAATGTCTGCGTGCGGGTGCTCCATACGGAAAGCGGACACAGAAGGAGCTTTACGGCATGAATGCTCCGCCCTTCCTCAAAAGAAGCTGTCAATATGTTAGGATAGTCATCGGACGCCCCTTCCCAATAAGACTGTCCGTTGGGATTGCCGTCTTTTACCTTCCTTGGCGTATACACGTCATTGTATCCATTTGCTTCTATCTTTGCGTCCTCTGCAATATTGTCGCCTTCCGGTACGACCGGCTCATAAACTTCTTTGATAAAAAGCGGATGTTCGGTGCTTTCTGTTCTGTCCGGAGTTTCCTGAATGATAATCTCGCCATAGACCGTTTCTTTGCCATCCTGACGTGACAGCAGTGCAAAACACCACAGTCCCACAGTCAGAACAGAAAAAATAATCAATAAAACCTTAAATATTTTTTGCATCTTTTCCTCATTCCTGCGCTTCTTTTTGCGCGACTCATGCCCTAATGAAATTCCACTCCCGAAACCGTTTCAGACTCTATTTCAAACTTTCCGTCCTCTGCGCCGGTTATCTTTTTGCCGAACATGTACAGATTCGTTATCACCACGTTTTCCACCTTATGTTCATCATCAAATCCCTGTATCCGGGAGGCATTTTCCACGCCGTCCAGAAACGTGACATTTTCTATTATCACATTCTGTATTTTTCCGCGTTCTTTCGTGGTAGACCAGTTACTGTTCTGCATGATATTGATATCAATCAGGTACGGCATTTCATCCGCGTCCCCGCTTCCCACTTCCTCATGCTCCACAACGATATCCCGGAACACAATGTTGTCAAGCAGTGCGTCATCGCCATTGTGCACGGAGATAACCGGCTTATGGAAATTGTTCAGTACCGTAATATCTTCAAACACAATATCCGTAATGGAAGAATCTTCCTTGTTTCCTTTGTTTGTCTCATACCCGACTTCCATCGACTGTGCAAAGTCGGTCCAGAGCTGCATATGGGAGAATATGATGCCATTGCTGTTCACATCATAGTTTTTTACCACAAGGGAATCATCCCAGCTTCTTACAAAGCAGTTTTTGACCTGATAATTCTGGCAGGACTGCAGGCTGATGCCGTCCCCGTTGGGGCGGGCCGTAATGATTTTCACCCCGTCAATCACGCCGTCCGTGGAATCATAAGCCTGACATGCCCATGCATTGGCGTTGAGCACGATAATATCCCTGATTGCCACGTTCCTGCAATGGTCAAACTTAAGCGGGATATATGCGGTTCTCCCCTGCCAGCCTTCCAGATGGGAACAGTCTAAGATACCGTGCCCGCGTACCGTGATATCACTTTCAAAATTGGCATTTACAATACCATGTACAACACTTCCGCCGGCAAGGTAAAGCGTCTGCCCCTTCTTTAGCATGATGGACTCGATATTCCACTCGCCGGGACCGATATAAATCACATTCGGGTCGTCAAAATCCGGCAAATCCAGTTCAATGGCATTGGCAAAAATGTGCAGCGCCCGCTCGGGGCTGTTGTTAAACTGTATTGTGTAGCTATCCGGCGTATCCACCCTGAATGTCACTGTATGGGCGTCCTTATCCAATTGGGGCTCTATACCGTAGGAAAGGGGACTGATTTTTACATTTTCCAGTTCTATATCCGGCACTGTAACCTGAATCTCCACTGTTCCCGAAAAATCGAAATAGGTAATCGGCGTTCTGGACATGGGCGGACAGTAATTCCCCACCCACTGTCTTGTATGGTTCACATTCGTGTCATAGACATAGCAGTCCGCCCCGTTCACCGTCACAAAAGTATCCGTACAATGCAGCAGCGAAATATCCCTGCCTGCTTCCGATGCATTTTTTAAGTCTTCCTCCGTCGCGTCCCTTAAGGAAGCGGGGCCCTCATAGAGGATGACCTCTGACTGTGCAAGAGCTTCCTGTGATTTTTTATCATCCATATTTTTGCAGATTACAGCCATAGCGCCAACAGACAAACCGGCCAGCGCCACAATGCACAAGAACTGCAATATTCCATTTTTCTTCATTTCTCTCCTCCATCTTATGCCAGTATAGGCTCCCAATCTGCAACGGCGGCAAGACTGTCGGCTGAATAGTCGGAAGCCAAAGATGCATGGAAAGGTCCTACCCCAAGAGAAAACATCCCTCCGGCTGCCGCCGCTTCGATTCCGGCTGCCGAATCCTCCACAACCAGGCATTCTTCCGGCAATAATCCCATTTTTTCAGCCGCTATCAGGAAAACCTCCGGGTCCGGTTTGGACTTCGTGGTGTCAAGACCGCAGCTTACCTGGTTTAAGTACGGCAAAAGACCTGTTTTCTGCAAAATTACCGGGGCATTTTTGCTGGCAGAACCCACCGCCAGCAAAAGATTTTTTCTCTTCAGCGCCGTCAGTACGGCTCCGACGCCGCCTAAAACGGCGGAATTATCCATATCTTTTAACAATTCCAGATAATATTTGTTTTTTCTTTCCGCCAGCTCTTCCTTTTCTTTTTCCGTATATATTTTGTCGGACTTCTCCAGTACGACTTCCAGCGAAGCCATGCGGCTCACCCCCCGCTGCCTGCGGTTGTCTTCCCTGCCAAATCCGGTAATCCCCAGTTCGTCTGCCAGACGTTTCCATGCCAGATAATGCATTTCATCGGTGGAAACCAGTACACCATCCAAATCAAAAATAATTCCTTTTATCATATTCTTGCTCCCTTATCCATTTCATGTTATTCTATATTTACATTTATCAATTATTGTTGAAAAAAAGGGGATTTCATCATGGTAACCATACGGGATATCGCACAGGCAACAGGCGTCAGCGCCACAACAGTTTCCAATGTCATACACGGCAAATCAAACCGTGTATCCGCTGAAACCATCCAGAACATTAACAATGCCATCAAAGAATTGGGTTATGTTCCCAATATGTCCGCCCGTTCATTGGTATCCAGTTCTTCCAAGGTGATTGGATTTGTCAATCATGCGGTCAAACGGGAAAACGCCAATTTCATGGAAGACCCCTTCCATTCCGCAGCAATCGGCGCCATAGAAGCCGCCTTACATGAAAACGGCTATTATCTCATGCTGCATACCGTGGAGACAGCAGAGGAGCTTGCCACCTTTGTGCAGAACTGGAATCTTGACGGTTTGTTCTTTACCGGCATCTTTATGGACAAGTTCTTTGACTCCGTGGCAGGCCTGCGAACCCCTGTCGTGCTTATCGACAGCTATGCCCATTCTCCCCGTTTTTGTAATGTGGGACTGGAAGACTTTAACGGCAGCTACAATGCCACCCGCTACCTGATAGAAAAGGGACACAGGCGGATTGCCCTGGCATCGCCCCACATCAAGGACGGAGGCGTGCTGCAGGAGCGCTTTCTCGGATACAAAGCCGCTCTGGCTGAGTTTTCCATTCCCTACGATAAAAATCTGGTATTCCAGCCGGGGATGGACATTGCTTCCTGCAAAGCCGTCAGCGGCGAAATTTTAAAACAGCCGGGCGTCACGGCGCTGGTCGTAGCCGCCGATATCATGGCTGCCGGCATCATGGCCGGTCTGAAAACACATGGCGTACGCATTCCTGAGGACATTTCCATCATCGGCTTCGACGACATAGCCCTTGCCCAGCTCGTTTCTCCCCCTTTGACCACCATACGGCAGGACATGAACCTGAAAGGCCGCCTTGCGGTGGATTTCATGTTAAAGCTATTAAACGGCAGCCCGCTCGAAACCAACGAAATTACCCTTCCCACCAGCCTGATTGAAAGGGAAAGCGTCAGAGCGCTGTAATCTGCCCTTTTTCCCCACAGACGGTTACTTCATATTCCTGTCCCCTGTAAAAGACATGGAATCTCATTTCCTGAATATTTGACGGCAGGCTCGGATTACACACCAGCCTGCCTTCTTTGACGGCAATGCCGGCAAATCCCTCTACTGCCGTCATGTAAGCCGCCCCCGCTGCCGCGGGATGGGTGCCGCCGATATAGACAAGGCCCGCCCACTCTTTGCCGCCCCCTTTTAAATCCGCCATAGCCGACTTTAAAAAGAAAGGATACGCTTTATCCGGCTCTCCGATTTTGCAGGCAAGCATGGCGTACATACCGGCGCTCAGGGAAGAACCATGCTCGGTCCTCGGCTCATAAAATTCCCAGTTTACCTTCAGCACTTCTTTGGTGTATTCCTCACTGAACAGATTCAGCCATGTAACCACATCCGCCTGCTTGATAATCTGCGTATGGGAAGCCACGCCGTTGGCCCCTCCCCAATACTCTTTTTCATGCAGGAGACGGTTTCTAACCTCCTCGACGGAAACATCCTCCATCGCAAAATATCCGTCAAACTGCTCAATGACCCCTTTATGGGGATTATCCTTTTCAGGCTTCGGAAGGTATAGCTTTTCTGCCCCTTCCCGAAACTTTAAAATCAATTCGTCTTTGTCGTATTCTCCGGGCAGCGTACCTTTTGCTTCTGCTTTTTCCAACTCCTCCGCCGCCTTTTCCAGCGTATATTTTGCCATCCGGTTGGTGTACCCGTTATTGTTGACTCTTTCATGGTATTCGTCCGGTCCGATGACATCGTGGATTTCAAAGCAGTCTTTTGTCAGCCTGTGCAACAGCAGGCTGTAATAAAAACGGGCGCATTCCACAACAGTCCTGACTCCGTTTTCATCCAGCAGGCTTTCGTCCCCCGTCCATTCCGCATAGCGGAAAAGCCCGTACACAACCGCTGCGGAAATATGTACCTGTTTGTCTTTGAAGTAGGTGCGCATGGGCCTGCCGGTAAACACATCCGTTACATTGTAATCCGTGCAGGCATCATAACCGCCCTCCTGGCTTTCCCAGGCATAAAAAGCGCCATCCAATCCGTACTGCGCTGCTTTTTCCTTTGCTCCCGCCAAAGTATCTATTCGATACTTCATCAGGGTTTTCGCCGTCCCGGGGTCCGTCATCAGGAAGAAATCCAGCATAAACATTTCCGTATCCCAGAATACGGCGCCTTTATAGGTCTGTCCGGACAGACCTCTTGCGGGAATGGATAAATTTTCACTATGCCTCGGCGCAATGGAATGCAGATGATAAAGGGAATAGTTCAAAGCCTCCATGGCAGCGCCGTCGCCCTTAACAGTCACTTCCGAGTGTTTCCAAAGCTCATCCCAGCATTTTTTATGAACGCGCATGGCCCGTTCATAGCCGCCCTCTCTCATTTCCATGACGCAGGCAAGCGCCTGTTCGGCAGGACTTTCACATTCTTTTCCGGTATAAATGCCAATCCATTTATCCGTTATATAGGTTTCTCCCGGCTTTGTGATAAAGAAAATCCGGTGGATGGTCTTTCCATCCTTCACTGTTTGTTTCATTTCCATGGGATAATGCATAAAAACAGTTTCCGCCACCGCAATCTCTATTCCCTGTTCATGGGTATCTGCCTGTACAAGCAGATTTTCCTCTTTCTCCCCCATCCTCACATGTTCCAGATGGGGACCGTTCAAATCCCACACTTTACAGTCAATGCCTGTAACCAGTTCCACATCCGCATGAAAATCCGCACTGACGCTGATGCGCATACCGATTGCATTTACCTTGTGCATACTGGCAAATCGCTGCGTCACAAGCGTGATGTTTCCCCTTGCCGTACGCCAGGTGGTACGCCTTTTAAATATACCGTACCGGTAATCCAGCTCTATGCCGTGTGAAAGAGGCGTTTTATCCGGCAGCCGGTAAATCTCCCCGTCCACCCTCAGATAGGAAAAGCAGCCGTTAGGCGCGTTTACCGGCTCGCGCCAGCCGTCGCCTGCCCTGTCATAAATTCCCGCAAGGTTGATGGCCGGCAGTTTGTCTGCCTCATATTCCTCCAGCGTCCCCCTGATTCCCATATAACCGTTTCCAATCAGATACCGGTTGCCCAGCAAAGAGACATTTTCTTCTGCATATCCTTCTTCCCGAATCGTCCAGTCAAACAAAGCCTTGTCTCCTTTCCTCTATGACGGCATCTCAAATACCCTTTCTTTTCCGTCTATTACCACTACGTTTTTGTACAGGGAAAGCCGAATGCTCCCGCCCTGCAGGGTCTTTAATGCAACTTTGTCTTTTTTTACCTCTACGCTGAGGAGTTTTTCATCATACACAATACGGAATTTGTATCCTTCCCAGCTTTCCGGTATGGAAGGCGACAACGACAAAATATCCCCGTCGGAGCGCAGGCCTCCAAAACCATATACAATATTCATCCATGCCGCCGCGATGGAAGTGGTATGTAATCCTTCTTCTGTGTTCCTGTTGTAATTATCCAAATCCATTCTGGTTGCAAACCGGAAAAAGTCGAAAGCCTCCTTGGATTTATGTAGCTGCGCCGCCAGTATGGAGTGGATGGACGGTGACAGGGAACTTTCATGGATACAGCGCGGCTCATAATACTCGTAATTGCTCTTAATGATTTCCTCTGAAAAACTGGAATTGAACAGAAAAAGAAACATCAGTACATCCGGCTGTTTAATCATGTCATTCCTGTATATCCTGTCATAAGTCCAGTGGTGATACAGGGGGAACTCTTCCACGGGAATGGCGTCCACATCAATATGCGGCAAATCAAAATACCCTTCATGCTGCTGGAACAATTTTTTATTTCCGTCATAAGGAATATACATGGCGTCCGCTTTTTCCATCCAGTCCCGGCATTCTGCCTCGCTGAGTCCTTCCTTTTTTGCAATCCCTGCAAAACACTCCGAAGCCTCTTTTTTCATCCGCTCTATGACGCGCAGGGTGTAGCAAAACGTAAACTTTGCCATAAGGTTCGTATAACAGTTGTGGTTTACCATCATCTGAAACTCATCGGGTCCCATAACGCCGTAATATCCATAACGGCTTTTATCTGTATTGTAATCTCCCCGCACCGCCAGCATCCTGCAAATTGCAATCAGCATGACAAGCCCGTATTCCTCGGTAAACGAAGTGTCTTTCGTAATCTTTTCGTACAGCCAGATGCCGTAGGCCACCGCCGTGGAAGCCTGCAGCTGCAGGCTTGCATGCTGCCAGAGATTGCAGCATTCCCTGCCGCTTATGGTGGCAATGGGATAAAAAGCGCCCTCGCAATCCAAATCTTTTGCGCGTTTTCTGGCTTCTTCCAAAGTTGCATAGCGGAAATACAAAAGGTTTTTTGCCGCTTCCCTGTCATGAAACAGGATAAAAGGCAGACAGTAGGTTTCCGTATCCCAGAACGCATTCCCGTTGTACGCCTCGCCCGTCAGTCCTTTTGCCCCGATATTGGTTCCGCGCACCGCGCCGTGGTAAGTCTGGAACATCTGGAAAATACAGAACCGGATTCCCTGCTGGTTTTCGGCATCGCCCATAATCTCAATGTCAGATTTTTCCCATGTCCGCTGCCACCATTCGCTGTTTTCCCGATACAGCTTTTCAAAACACATTTCCTGCAAGTATGCTGCAGGATTTGCTTTTTCCTCACCGGCGCGCGACATAGGAGTCACATTGTACACATTCTTTTCCAAGTCCAGCATTTCTCCCGGCTCAAGCACAAAAGAATACTGTATATATGCTGCGTTTTCCTCTTCGATGGATGTCATATTTCCTTTTTGCGCAATACTTCCCTGCAGGCTGCAAAAACTCTCCACTTCCATGGCTGTTGTTTTCGTACGTCCCTTGATATAGCAGCCGCCTTCCTGCGCCTTTTTATCCACACATTCCCACAACGACTGCTTCTCCGGCCCATGTGTGGTGCCAAAATCAAGACCGGCGCACACTGTCATTTCACCCGTATAATCAACGGAAGCTACCGTCAGGCGCCATCCTGCTTCCTCGTTATGTACCATGGAAACCAGCCGTTCAGTCTTAACGGCTATCTCCCCCGAACCGGTCTTCCATACAAATTCTCTGGAAAGAAGTCCTGTTTTCATATCCAGGGTGCGTGTAAAATCCCTGAAATCCGATTTTGCAAGGTCCAGCTTTTCTTCTCCCGCATAAATGCGAAAATACAGCCAGTCAACGGCATTTACCATAAACTCTGTTTCCTGCACAATACCCTTGTAACTTTGCGCTGCGGCCGTACGCCGTTCATAAACCCCGTTAAAATAACTTCCCAGAAGCCGTGCGCCGCTGTAACCTTCCTCAAAATATCCCCTGGTTCCCATATATTCGTTGCCCAGTGAAAAAACTGCCTCTGCCGTCAGGCTGTACTTTGGATTGAATCCCTCCTCCACAACACGGAAAGGCTCTACCTTAAAATAATGATTCGCTACTTTTGCCATGATTTTACCTTATCCCTTCACTGCGCCGGATGCCGCGCCGTCTGTAATCTGTTTCTGGAAAATTGCGAAAATAATGGTCGGCGGTATGATTGCAAACAAGGACGCCCTGAGTACGCTCACTGCGTCTGTCGGCGTATCCTTAAAGGAGAACAGTTTCACCATGACCGTTTCTTTCCCGCTTCCGTTCAATACCAGATACGGAAGCAGAAAATCCGACCATGCCGCCGTAACTGCAAAGATGGCAACCACCATGATAATCGGTTTGGACAGCGGAAGCATCACCCTGGTAAACACCTGCAATACCCCGCATCCGTCCAACCTTGCCGCTTCCAGCAGTTCTTTTGGTATCTCCTCAAAAAACTGCTTGAACAGCACCACCCAGAATGCGTTAGCGCCAAAAGCAAACCAGAGGGGAATGAAGCTTTTGTTCAGTCCGATTAAGTTAATATTTCTGAAAAGCGCTACGATACTGGTTGTTGCCGGTATCATCAGGCTCCACATGACAAGACCGTATGCAATCTTATGGCCCTTCGGTTTCAGCACTCCCAGTCCATATGCCAGAAGCCCGTTAAAGAGAACTGCACAGACTACGCTTCCTGCCACGGAAATCAGGGAATTTTTAAAATACTTTGTAAATTTAAAAGCATTCCAGGTTTCCAGCATACGGCTCCAGTCAAACGTATCCGGAAAAATGGTTACATTACGGGTAAACTCTTTTATGTCCTTAAAACTTGCGAGAAATACCCACACTGCCGGAAACAGACATACCAGAACCATAAAGATACAAATTGCCATAATCAGAACAGCCAAAAACTTGACTTTCGGAGAACGAATATCATATCCGCGGATTACACCGTCTTTTTTATTGTTATATTTTTGAAAAAACATGCCGTTCCCCCCTTCCTAATCTTCTTTTTTGGCCGTAGCCTTCATATAAATGCCGCTCAGAATCACCAGTATAATGCATATCATAACCGAAAGCGCCGCAGCCTTAGGCACATTGTAATCCCGGTAGCCATACCGGTACATCAGCATCATTAAAGAAATGCTGGCATTGTTCGGCCCGCCGTTCTTGAAAATCATGGGTTCATACAATATCTGGAACACGGAGATAATCTGCAATATCAGCATGGTTTTCGCCATCCCCAAAACACTTGGCAGCGTAATATGCCGGATTCTCTGCCTGATGCCTGCGCCGTCAATCGTCGCCGCCTCATACAAATCGGGGCTGATGCCGCTGATGTTTGCCATATAAATAAGGGCAGTGGAACCGGCGCTTTTCCATGTCATCGTGATAATGATAAGGGGAATGGTCCACTTGGGATTGTTCAGCCATACGGAAGGCTCTATCCCCAGCTTCCCCAAAAGAATATTTAACACGCCGGTAGGTCCCGGCAGAAAGAAATAACTCCAAATCCATATGGTCGCAATGGAGGGCATAATATTGGGAAAATACACTCCTACCCTGAATAAGCCCTTTAAATGAACCGTTTCCGTAATCAGAATGGCCATAATAATCGGCACTACAAAGCCAATCAGTAAAGACCAGAACGTATATGAAAACGTATTGGTAAAGGCCGCCATAAAGTCCACGTCTTTCAGTACTTTTATGTAATTGTCAAGCCCTGCCCAGCCTGTTATGGTATACATTTTAGCCGTGCAGAGGGAAAGTCTTATGTTTTCCAGCAACGGTTCCCACACAAAAAAGGCAAACAAAATCAGACTTGGCAGCATCACAAGCCAGCCCATAAAATCTCGTTTTTTAAATTTATCTTTATTGCTTTTTGCTGCTTTCATGGTCACACACCTCCCGTATTATTTATTTCCTGTTTTCCTTTTGTCTATAGGAACACGCATTCCATTCATGAAACATACCGGGACTCCGATTTGGAATCCCAGTATGTCCATTTTGCCTTATATTATCAAAGGAGGATGTCTGTCTTATTCTGCATTGTTCAGATTAGAATCCAGAATCATCTGATAATTTTCGTTTGCTGTCTTCATCAGCGCTGCAACATCTGCATTTTCATCTGTCAGTACTGCCTGTAAAACTTTGGTAAGTTCTGCATACATATCCTGCGTAAGACCGGGCTCTTCCAGTCTCAGGCCTGCTCCAGAGGTTGCTTCAAAGTAAGCTTCGAACATTTTCGGGTCTACGTTGCCGTACTCTTCCACGATAGCTGCTTCTGCATCCAGAACATCCTGATTTACCCAGCAAGGGAATCTTTGGATTACGGGAACGCCGGTAGCAACCTTGTTCTCAGCATCCGCCTTCATACCTGCAACGCTTGCGTCGGTTGCAACAGGCGCCTTGCCCATGATTTCAAGATAATCCAACGCTGCATTGATTTCTGCGGGAGTTGCGTCTTTAGCAAACATATAAGGTGTGCCGCCATACAGGGAGTACTGTCCACCAGGGCCTGCAGGAATTCCGCACATAGCCAGTTTGTCAACAGGCAGTCCGTTTACCTGAGTCGGCTGGTTTACTGCATCGTTTGCTGCAATATACATTGCCGCATTGCCTGTACCTAACTGTGTGAAGCCTGTTCCCCAGTCTTCAGAAGTCGGGTCTGCCGTCAAAACATCATATTCCCATTTCAGGGATTTTACATATTCCATTGCCGCAATTGCTTCCGGTGTGTCCAGATTGGAAGTGTATGTGCCGTCTGCATTTTCAATACACAGGGTTGCGCCAAATGCCCAGGCGATATTGGAGAAATGCCATCCGCCTGCATTGTCTTTAGCCAAAAGGCAGAGACCTGCCGCACCTGTTTTCTCTTTGATTGTCTGTGCAGTCACAGCCAGTTCTTCCCATGTCTTGGGATACAGAGGGTAACCATTTTCATCCACAAGACCTGCCTCTTCAAAGAGTTCTACATTCAGCATAAGGCCAAGTGCATAACCGTCACGGGGAATACCGTAAACCCTGCCGTTGGAATCGGAAAGAAGCTGTCTGATGGAAGGATTCATTGCGTCCAGCCATCCACGTGCATCAAGTTCATCCGTAATATCAGCAATCGCATTTGCGTTGATTAACTTGGTCGGCTCTGTAAACCATGACTCAAAAATTGTCGGTGCATTGCCGGACTCAGCCATCGGCATGAAAGTATCGGTAGCATATTTGTAATATGCAGGTACGCAGGTTACATTAGGATGAAGTTCTGCCATGGTAGCCACATAGCCTTCATGTACAGCGATATCTTCTGTCAAAGTATCCTCAGGCCAGATGCCAAGGGTAATGCTGACCGGTTCATCCTCTGCTGTTGCAGGCGTTGTCTCGCCGCCTCCCTGATTTTCCTCTCCACCGGTAGTGGACGGCGTGCTGTTGGCGTTGTCATTTGCTGCCGGTTTGTCACCGCATCCGGCAAGCATCGTTGCTGCCAGAACCGTGCAAAGCAGCAGGCTCAGTAATTTCTTTTTCATATTGCTCTCCCTTCTTTTATAGCTTTCAGTGTTTACAGTTTAACGTTAAACTTATCATTCTATAACAGAAAACCTTCTTGTCTGTATAAATTTTCCATTTTAACAGTAATTATCAGCTTATTTATAAAGAAACAAATATGTAACCTACTTTTAATATGGGGTTTGACTGGTTTAACGTTAAACTAATCATACCATATGAAGTATTCTTTGTCAATAAAATCAAGGTACACATATTTTACAAATCTTTAAACAATAAAACCGTTTTATTGCTGATTATAATTGTACATTTTGCACAACTAAGTAACGTTTCGCAAAACCCGCATAAAAATGACCGGACTGTTACTGAATACAGTCCGGTCAAACGACGCTATATTTAATACTCTTTTACTATTTCTTCTCCGTTCATCACACGCAATGCGCCCTGCGCAAGGGCAAGGAGTTCGTCCTCTCCCGGATATACGGTAAAGGGTGCAATCCACTCTGCCTTCTTCTTCAGGTTTTCGATGACATCCTCCCCATAAGCGATGCCGCCGGTCACGATAATCCTGTCTACTTTACCCTCCAGCACACATGCCATGGAACCGATGTCTTTTGCCACCTGATAAAGGAACGCTTCCTTTGCCTCGGCTGCCTCGGCATTTCCTTCATTTGCCATCTTGGTAACGGTACGCATGTCGTTGGTGCCAAGGTAGGCGTTAAACCCGCCTTTTCCCACTATCTTGCCATACACTTCTTTTTCCGTGTATTTGCCGGAAAAACACATTTTAATTAACGCGCCTGAAGGCACCGCACCCGCCCTTTCCGGGGAGAATGCACCGTCGCCGTCCAATGCATTAAAGACATCTACGACTCTTCCGCCTATGTGGGCGCCCACAGATACGCCGCCGCCCATATGCACGACAATCAGCCGGAGGGACTCATAAGAAACGCCTGCCTCCTTTGCATATCTCTTGGCAACAGCCTTCTGGTTCAAAGCATGGAATACGCTGGTTCTGGGAAGTTCAGGCACGCCGGAATATCTTGCCACAGGCTGCAGTTCATCCACCACCACAGGGTCTACTATATAGGAAGATACCCCGATTTCGTCTCCGATTTCCCTGGCAAGGATGCCGCCTAAGTTGGACGCATGCTGTCCCTGCCTGCCTGCCTTCAAATCTGCAAGCAATTCGTCCGTCACCGCGTAAGTGCCGCCGGGAATGGGCTTTAACATACCGCCCCTGCCCACAACGACGTTTAAGGACTTTATGTCAAAATTCTTTTCTTCCAGTAAATCCGTAATTATTTTTTTGCGGAAATCCTTTTGCTCTACAATAGAAGCATATTGACTGATTTCTTCCGTGCTGTGTCTCAGTGTTTCTTCAAACAACAGGGTTTCATCCTCAAACACCCCGATTTTGGTGGAAGTGGAACCCGGATTGATAATCAAGCTTTTTATGGACATTACTTCACCTCATTTCTGCGCATTTCCTCCGCAACCACTGCGGCCAGCGCTATGGAATTGACTTTTGTTTCAAAGGTATCGGAACGGCTGGTAAGGATAACAGGCACTTTCGTTCCGGTCAGGATGCATCCGTTCTGCACGCCGGGAACAACATGGACAAGCGCCTTATACATCAGGTTGCCAGCATGGATGTCCGGGAACAGCATGATATCTGCATCTCCCTGTACTTTTCTGTCGGTTGCCGCTTTATGCTTTGCTGCCTCTGCGTCAATGGCAAGGTCAAAGGAAAGCGGACCGTCCACGATACATCCGGTAATCTCCCCTTCCGCATTCATCCTTGTCAGCTCCGCCGCTTCCACGGTAGCAGGCATTTTGGGATTCACCACTTCCACTGCCGCAAGGGGCGCCACCTTCGGGCAGTCAATGCCGCAGGCTTTTGCCACGGGCAGCGTGTTATTGATAATATGTACTTTATCTTCCAGGGTAGGGTATGTGATAAATGCCACATCTGTTAAAAACAGCAGACGGTCAACGCCCGGAATATCGAATACGGCAACATGGGAAAGGGGACCGCCGGTACGCAGGCCTACTTCCTTATCCAGCACGCTCTTTAAGAAATTCTTCGTGTCTATCAGGCCTTTCATATACATATCCGCTTTGCCTTCATGCGTAAGCTTTACCGCCGTCAAGGAAGCCTGAATCATATCCGGCTCATTGATGATTTCAAAGTCTGACAAATCCATCTGGATGGATGCCGCTATCTCACGGATTTTGGCTTCATCGCCTACAAGGATGGCATCTGCAATCCCTCTCTTTTTTGCTTCCTGCACGGCTTCCAGCACCGCGTCATCCTGCGCCACGGATACGGCCACTTTCTTCATGGCGCATTCATTTACCCGGGCAATAATTTCATCAAAACCTTTCATTTCCTTTTTCCTCCATTCCAAAGCGTTCTTACCATCCCCGAAGGGCATCTTTCGCTTTCCCTTACTGCATTTTCCGGCAGCAGGTTCTTCGTGAAAATAATAACACAGGTGTATGCAAAAATCAACGGAAAACCAGAATCACGCCTGTCAAAGTCACAAGCAGGGATAACGGAAGAAGGAAAAGCATATTCCCTGCAAAAAAGGACAAAAGGATTCCTGCTGTCATTCCCATAAGAACGGGCTGACAGACCGTAAATAATACCGGAAGCAACTCAGTACGCTTGGGAAAACGGTGCGCTTTTTTGTCAGCCAACGCCTGCATAACGCCAATCAGGGCGCATAATATAACGCAGGCGGCGGCAACAGCCCTTACAGGATAGGATACGCGTCCTTTCGTTTCCTCCCCTGTCCCGGAAGCTGAAACGCTTCCCCGCATGAAGGTAAAGGTGCCGCCGTCCTCCAGTTTACGTTCCAGCGCACTTTTTGCCTCCTCCTGTAAGGCCTCCCTTCCCATCTTGCGGCAGGCTGCGGAAAAATTTTCATGTTCTGCAATGTATCCTTCAAACCAGTCGGTCGATATTGCGTAAAAGATTCTTTCAAATAAGACTTCATTCACCACTCGGGTCAGTGTGGAATCTGCACTCTCATAAACGGCAATGGACCATGCGGCATCCCCCGACAGAATTTTGCTTTGCAAGTCTTCCTGCAAAACATACCCGCATTCCGCCTTTCCCTGTACCACATACCGTTTTACTTCTTCTTCATTTTTACAGGAAACAAATGTTACCAGTCCGCCATACTCTGAAAATAGATTTTCCAAAGCTTCGTCATCCGTGTAAAAGGCCGCGTAAACTGTGGTATCTGAGCGGCTCTCCGCCTTCATCATTGCCAAGGAAACAAAAACGGTTACGGCAAGGCAAACCCACAGGCTCTTTTGAAATAACAACCGTTTTGCCAATATACAGAATAGGTTCGACCCCTTTACCGCATTTTTCTGTCTTTGCCTGCCCCAAATACCGCTCCTCCCATCATAAACAAATTCCCTTCGCGGCCATTTTTCCGCTAGCAGTCCTGCCATCCAGAAAAACAGGCAAAAAGCCATAAGCGCCGCAGCAGTCCCTGCAAAGCGCTCCGTCCTGCCGGAAAACAGCATGGAAAACGTCCTTTTTATATAGGTGGAGGGCAGAACTCCCGCTATCTTTTCCACTATGCGGGGAAGAATCGCCGACGGCAGGAAACAGCCGGAAACATAGCCCATAAACAGCGCTGAAATGCCCAAAACAAATACTGCCGTCCTATGGTTTTCCGTCAGCCGGCAGACAAGCTGCAGCCACGCCGCCGTACATAAAACCGCCAGTATCAGCAGTAAAATACTTTTTACCGAGAAACATACCGGCAGGATACGGCGCACCCCGTCCGCAATCCAATACACTCCCACGGGAAGCAATGCGATGAGCAAAAGTCCCCCTGAAACAACAATCCTCCCCGCGGCCTGCGCACTTACAGGGATTCCTGCCCTTTTTGCCAGCATATCCCGCTCCGTATGGCTTCTCCGGTTATACTTTCCGAAAAATACCCCTGCAAACAGGAGATAGAGGGTGAGAAAAGCGCTTCCATAGTAAACAGCCCACCCTTCACTGCCCGTTGCCGACAGCTTCTTTATCCTGAAATACTCCTCCCTTTCCATGACAAGCTTCAGGTTAAACCTGTCTATTTCACCGTACATCGTATCCAATGCCTGTTCCCCGATGTCAAACAGCCCTGCCAGTTCGTGGGCGGCATAGATTTCTGCCTGCGCAGTTCTTAACAGACCTGTTCCGGCTTTGGCAAGTTCTTCAAAAACAAGGCCCATGGGCGCAGCCTCTTTGGAAAGATACAGCTTTGCCGGTTCATTGCTTCCATTCAGGATGCCTTCCACCACATTGTCCGGCAAAACAAGCAGGGCGGCCAGCTCCCCTTCCCCCAGCATTTGAAGCCCTTCTTCTTCACTGACCCGGATTAGGCGGCACCAGTCCTTTACCGACTCCATATTTTCCACAAAAGATACTGCAAATTCCGTAAGCCTGTCTTGCGGCGCCGCATAACCGATGGACGCCGGCTGGGATTTTATCCTGCCCGGCAGAAGCTTTACCGCACAAAAAGCGGCCATACCAATTATCACAATCAATATGGCTGCTTTCGCAAGCATAAGGGGCAGACATGCCGCTGCCCTCTTGTATTCTGTTTTTAACCAAAAAAAGTATCTTTTCATAGAAATCCGTTGGATAACTCCACGATGGACTCGACAATCTCTGCTGCAAGCATGCTGATTTCTTTGTCAGTCATTTGGAATAACTCTGTTGCATTTTCAGGCACGGTTATTTCTCCGTCAAACGGTTCTATCATGTAAGCGCCCGTCACCTTCAGCATTTCCTCATCATCTACACAAAAACTGAACTGACCTATATTTAAGGTAAACCGCTCCCCCTTCTCAATATCGGTAAAAGCGCCTTTCAGCTTCAAAGCAAACTCAATCTCACCGTCGCTTGCGCCAAGAAAATACTGAAATTCATCTTCCTCCAGGTCCCACTCACTTTCATACTTGAACATGATTGCCGGATAATTTACATCATCCACATAATCCAGCATGATATTCACTTTATTCTCATACAACACTTCATCCGCCCATGCGCTTCTGTCTATCGAAACCTCTACCGCCTCTCCTTCGGATACCAGTTCCAGACTCCCGGAAACCTCATCCGGTGTGCGCTCAGTACCCGATAAAACAAACGAAAACCCGACAGCATCCAGAAATTCACTTTTCAATGCCGCCTGCTCCGGCATTGAAATACCCACAATACGGTTTTTACCGTCCAGATGAAAGCAAAATTCCAAATCCTCCTCTACTTCTACCGAAAACATTTCTTCCAGACCGTCCCAGATTTCTTTTTCCGTTTCCATACTGCCTTCAGAAAAAAGATTTTCTTTTGCCAGCAGCCTTTCCACCACTTCCTCCATATATGGACTTTCCAGATAACCGTCTTTTAAATCCTCCAGCAGAAGGTTCACAGCTTCTTTTTTAAGTACAACCCTGATGCCGCCGCACCGGATAGTTTTTCCGGCCCTTTCTATTTCAATGGTTGTTTTGCTGTCCTCAATCACCGCCGACTTTACCAATTCTTTCCAGTCATTCAGAATAATTTCCCGGTATTCCTCTGCAAGCATCTGCTGACTTTGGGGCGTCCCGGCCTCTGCAAACGCGTCAAAAGATAAACTGTCCTCCACCTGCGTTTCAAGCATCCGGCTCCACTCAGACCGGTTAAAGTCCCTGCCAAGGCTTTCCAGATTCAGGGAATAGGTATCCTTCATGAAAGTCGGCAGACTGACATAAAGCGTGTCGTCATCCACAGTCATGCTTCCCGAAAGTATCGCTGCATTCCAAAGGCTGATGGAAAAGTCGCCGCCCAGCTTTCTGCCCGGATAATCCACACGCTCTGATATATCAAGCCCTATCGTATCAATTGCACTGTCCAGATTCGGATTCGTGATGTTCATACGCATATTTGCAGAATACGGCTCCGTATAAAACCGCTCCATCAGGGCGGCATAATCCAGCTTGTCTGCAATCTCCCCCTTATAATCCGCCATTTCCTCCGCCAAATTGGCAAAGCCCTTTGCCAGTCTGGCACGGGGCGTGTCAAATACCAGCTTGTAGACAGCAAAACCCGCTATGGCAGACACCAGCATGGCTGCCGCTGCTATGATACCAATTATAAGACCTTTCCTGCTTTTCTTGTTGTTGCCCGTAAGATGAGGGGCAACAAAACCGTCCCATGACTGCCCCTGTGATGCCGCCTGCGGGGCATACGGATTCGTTTCCATCTGCTGCCATAAATTATTTTCTTCCATCGTCATCCTCCCTAAATGCCATTTTGTCCTTTCTTAAATTCGGAAACCAGGGCTTCCCCCCTCAGCTTCCTGTCTATCTCCCTGCTTTTGCCGTCAACAAGGGCATATACTTTATCACAGACATCCAGCTCACTCTCCTCATGTGTAGCCAGCAGGATGGCGCCTCCTGCATTTTTATATGTTTCCAGATACCTTTTTACCTCTGTCCTGCCGGGCAAATCCAATGCGGCGCTCGGCTCATCCAACAGCAGTATGGGGGGATTGCCTGCCATGGCGCAGCCGATGCTTACCCTTTTCTTCATGCCGCCGGAAAGCTTTTTTACTTTAACGGGACACATCTCCTTAAGCCCCAGCAGATGCAGAAAACCCTGCTCCAATTCAAATATAAGCTGCTCCTTATCCGTATGCCAGAGACATAAGTTATCCATAACGCTAAGCTCCGGTATCAGATTGCCCTCTTGCGGCACATACCCGGTGAAACGCCTGAACAACGCCGCACCCTGCCTTCCCCGGGCCGGCGTTCCGTCAAAAAACACCGTGCCGCCGGATGCCTTCCGCATCCCTGCCAGAATGCCAAGCAGCGTGGATTTGCCGCATCCGTTTGCTCCTACAATTCCCACGCACTGGCCTGCCGAAGCAGACACTGTTACCTGACGCAGTACTTTTTTTCTGCCGTATGCACTTTCAATGCCCGATGCGCAAATCCGCTCCATTTTATGCTCCTGTTTTGTGTAAAATGACAGATTCCCTGGATTCATATGTTCAGCATCCCCAAATTTATCAAGAATTCTGCAGCTGCATCCTGTTGTACTGCAGGGTATACAAATCATAATACCTCCCCTTCCGGTGCAGCAGCTCCTGATGGCTGCCCTGCTCCACAATCTGCCCGTGGGACAGCAGTATGATATTGTCCGCATGCTGGATGGTGGAAAGCCTGTGTGCCACAATCAACATGGTGCCGATATTCTTCATTTTCTCCAAACTGTCCTGAATCAACAGTTCCGTCTCCGTGTCAATATTGGCAGTAGCCTCGTCCAGAATCATCACCGAAGGTTTGTGGATAATGGTGCGGGAAAAGGAGAGAAGCTGGCGCTGGCCCGCGGAGAAATTGTTCCCCCGCTCCCGCACCACTTCGTCCAAACCGCTCTCCAACTTACCGATGAAAGTGTCCGCGTTCACATAGCGGCAGGCCTCCCAGACCTCCGCATCACTCACATCCTCCTTGCGCAGCAGAATATTGCTGCGGATATCCCCGGAGAAGAGGAACACATCCTGAAGCATCTGGCCAAAATGCCGCCGCAGGGAAGCAATCTTTATCTTCTTAATATCGATGCCGTCGATGAGAATCTGCCCCTTCTGGATATCATAATTGCGGCAAATCAGGCTCAAAATCGTAGTCTTCCCGGAACCGGTGGACCCCACGAAGGCCACCGTCTGCCTGGGCTCCACATGGAAGGACACGCCCCGCAGCACCCATTCCTCCGGCTTGTAGCAAAACCATACATCCTTAAATTCAATCTCTCCCCGAATCTCCGAAAGTTCCACGGCGTCAGGCTCATCCACCACCTCCGGCGTCATATCCAGAATCGTGAAAATCTTCTCCGCTGCGGCAAAAGAGCGCTGCAGCATGTCGAACTGCTCCGCCAAAGTCTGAATAGGATTGAAAAACCGGGAGATATACATGTAGAAAGACACCATAATACTGCTGTCGATTACCTGCCCGAAATAATGAATATCCTTAATATACCCCTTGGCCCCAAAGTAAAACAGGCACAGATTGGAGGAAATATAGAGCATATACACCATGGGCTGAAAGATGCCGAAGACAAACATCCGGTTCATCTTGGCCTTCTGCAGCTTACGGCTGCGGTTCAGGAAATCATCCAGCTTCTGCTCCTCCCTGTTGAAAACCTGGGTGATTTTCATCCCCGACAGGTTCTCGGACAGATAAGTATTGATATCCGTGGTGGCGTTGTTCACCTTCCGGTGTACCCGGCGGGAAAACTTCCTGAAAATCACCGTGAAGAGCGCCACAAAGGGCACGAAGCACAGCACCATCAGCGTCAAAGCGTAATTCAGCATCAGCATGGCCCCCAGCACTCCCACAATCACCATGGAATTCTTCGCCAGGGTCACCAGAATATTGGTGAACATATAAGAAATGGCGTTGGGGTCGTTGGAAACCCTGGTCACCAGTTTCCCCACGGGGATATTGTTCAGCTGCTCATGGCTTAAGGTCTCAATATGGGTAAACACGTCCATCCGGATTTTTGACAGAATCTTCTGCCCTGTCTTCTGCAGAATCATGGCCTGCAGATAGGTGCAGAACATAGACACCACTAGGATTCCCGCATAAACTCCCACCATCCGATACAAACTGCCCAGTTCAAAATCTCCCTTAATCAGGCCCTGAATCCTCCCAATCACCAGCGGCGATACCAAATCGTACACAATGGAAAACAGCATCACCAGAAATACCAACACAAAGTTCTTCCAATAGGGTCTGGCATACCGCAGGAGCCTGCGGACAATCTCTCCGTCCGGCATATTCCGCTCTTTTTCCGGCTCCTCCTTCATCTTCCGCAGCGCCGCCCAGGCCAGCAGGAACACCACGGCAAAGGCGCCTATGATGGCGCCCACAATCCATATGGGCAGATACTCACTCATTGCTCGCATCTCCTTCCTCCTCCAGCTTCTGAAGGTCAACCATCTTCCTGTATTCCGGACAGGAATCATACAACTCCTCATGAGGCCCCACAGCTACTAGCTCCCCGTCCTCTACAAAGATTATTTTATCCATCTTCTCAATGGTAGTCACCCTGTGGGCAATCAGGATAGTAGTCCTGCCCTGTCTGGCCGTCCGCAGATTCTCCAGAATTGCCGCCTCGGTCTTGGTATCCACCGCGGAGACGGAATCGTCCAGTATCAGTATGGGCGCATCCTTCATCAGCGCCCGAGCAATGGAAATCCTCTGCTTCTGCCCGCCGGAGACCGTGACGCCACGCTCTCCCAGAATCGTATTATAACCCTGCTGAAACTCCTTGATATTGCTATGTACATCCGCAAGCCTGGCTGCCTGCACCACCGCCCGGCTGTCCCTCTTTCCCACACCGAAAGCAATATTGTTCTCAATGGTGTCGGAGAACAGGAAATTGTCTTGGGGCACATAGGCACAGCAGGCCCTCAAATCCCTGATTTTCACCTGATTCACATCGTTTCCGTCGATAAACAGCGTACCGTCCGGCACATTGTAGGTCCGCAGGATTAAATCCACCAGCGTGGTCTTGCCCGAACCTGTCTTGCCCACCAGGCCCACGTTCTCCCCGGCCTTTATGGTGAAGGATACATTTTTCAGCACCTCGTTCTCCCCGTCGGGATATTGGAAGGTCAGATTCCGAAATTCGATATCCCCCCGGACATTTTTCAGTTCCCTGGCGTCCTCCCGGTCCGTCACGTCGATTTTCGCGTCCAGCAGTTCTCCCAGACGGTCCAAGGATGCCTTTCCCCGGGAAGTCATGTCAATCAACTCCGAAACCGCCATAATGGGCCAGATTACGGCATTGAAATAACCGATGAACTCCACCAGCTGTCCCGCGTTGAACCGGTCCGTATATACAAGATACCCGCCGTAGCCCAGAATCACACAGACCACGCTCTCCACAAAGAGCGTCACCATGATTCTCAGCAGCACGGAGGATTTGGTATGGTCAATATTGGCCTCCTCGTTCTCCTCATTCAGCTTTTTGAAGGCCATCAGCTCTTTCGCCTCTTTCACAAAGGCCTTGATTACCGCGATGCCGGAGAAACTCTCCTGAGAGAAATCGGACAGCCTGGAAAAGGCCTCCTGACGGATATCCCACTTCTTCATCATCTGTTTTCCAATCACCGTGGCCGCCACCAGCAGAAAGGCCATGGGAATCAGGGACAACAATGTCAATCCCGAATCCATCCGCCACATATTGGTCACCGCCAGCACTCCCAGAAGCAGGGCATCAAAAAACATCATGACTCCCCAGCCGAAGCACTCCTGCACGGTGTCCAAGTCGTTGGTGAAAAGGCTCATCAGATTTCCCACCTTGTTCACCTGATAATACTCCCGGCTCAAATCCTTGGCGTGGTCAAACATTTTGTTGCGCAAATCCGCCTCCAGACGCACCGCAGACCCGAAAAAGCAGACCCGCCACAGGAAACGCCCGAAGACCATGAACAGGGCGATTCCCACCATGGGCATGCAGATGCCGTCCAGCAAGAAGTCCATGTCAAATGCCGTGACAATCCCATCCACGTTTACGGCGCCGCTGTTCATCCCGTTGATGACCATGCGGTACAGCTTTGGAATCTCCAGCTGCAGGAAATCCACCATAACCAGCGCGGCCAGCCCCAGAACCAGCCAGCCGGCGTATTTAAGATAGTACCTGTTGATATGTTTCCCGAAAATCATATATACTCCCTTTCTCCCATTGTTCATGCCCGGCCGGACCAAACCCATATCAGGCATATAGGACATCATCCCAAAATTTTGTCCCTGCTTCAGGCAGGTCAAAACGTCGGCAACCGTGTCTTCCCCACAGCCGACATCTGCCATGTTCTGATTTGCATAGGAAACTAATCAAACACAATGCTACACTCCGCAGCCTCATGGGACCGGCTTGTCTATTTCCTGCTAAATTGTAACACATACTCCTTAGCGGTTCAAGCATTGCCACAATCCAGGTTTGTGTCATGCATAAATATTTTTTGATTGGGAAGAGGATGTTCAGGCAGCATAAAAACTGCCAGCAGGTCAACCCACTGGCAGATAAATTTTTATTTAATTGTCTACTTGACGGGGAGCAGTTCAATTATAAGAGAAAAACAGGTATGGCGATACACGTTAATCTCCAGTATACTCCGGGTAAATATAAAAATCCCTGTAACCCGCTGTCTGAAGTCTAATCATTACTTCATCATCAGGCCACTCTATTATCCATCGATAATTTTTATTTATTTGTGATATTGGTATATTAGTAACGCCGTCCAGTCCTGTAACTGCAGTTCCTCCCGGAATCCCTCCGCTACTTGACGCAAGACTTTTGGCAATTACTGAATACTCTGTCCGGATGTTTCCATCCGTTCCATCTGCTATCGCCGCATAAATCGCCTGTGCTAACTCCTCGGCACTTGCCATATCTGCCGCGATACGCGCCCTATGTACATACTTTACAAACTGCGGCGCTAAAATCCCCACCAACACCAGCATAATCGCAATGACAATGATTAATTCCACCAGTGAAAATCCTTTGTTTTTTCTTTCCATTTTTATCTCCTCAATATATTCTTTTAGTATAAAAATTATTATATTATAGAACTGGCTCTTTTATTGAAACATTATCTAGTTAAAACAATTATAAATTCCCTTTAAAAGTTCTTCCTTATTATTAACCGCCCATACAAGTCCTTCTACATATT
This sequence comes from uncultured Lachnospiraceae bacterium, assembly GCA_910577015.1. Lineage (GTDB taxonomy): Bacteria > Bacillota > Clostridia > Lachnospirales > Lachnospiraceae > Acetatifactor. Next base: position 48,956 of record CAJTKU010000014.1, read on the forward strand.
CGGGGTAAAGCCCATACCATTTTCCTTCAGTAGGTCCTTCCGCTAAGCCGACAAACACTTCCCCCTCATTGTTATAATACACTCCCCATAAGTAATCTTTATCTATTTTCGATACTGGCATGACGCTTATCCCATCCAGACCATGAATCGGCGACCCCGCCGGAATGAACACACTCCCTGCATTGACATACGTTCCTTTTATTGTCCAAATATTACTATAACCACCAGCAGGTTCTGCTTCATCAACACTGCCGCCATCCGCCAACATAGCCTGAATTGCTTCCGCAAGTTCCTTTGCACTTGCCATATCTGCCGCGATACGCGCCCTATGTACATACTTTACAAACTGCGGCGCTAAAATCCCCACCAGCACCAGCATAATCGCAATGACAATAATCAATTCCACCAGTGAAAATCCTTTGTTACTGCTTTTTTGTCGCATGTGCTCCTCCATTCTACCTCAACATCAGGTCTTTTGTTTAGTTTAACGTTAAACTTAACGTAACACGACACATTTCAAAAGTCAATATGGCATTATAAAAAAATTGAAGAAATACACACAGTGACAACCTATCCGCAATATGATGAAATAAGGACTTAGCGTGAAAAGTACTTCTAAAGCTCATGCCAAAGGGCATTTCGCTAAGAAGTACTAAGTTTCACGCCGGAAAATGCCTGAAATGCGGCATTTTTCATTCGGATTTGAGCCGCTGTGGAGTGGCGGTATGGAGGCCTGCATGAAACAGGAATTAACCTTAAATGACCTTGCGCCTACAGAAAGCGCCTTTGTCAAAGACCTTTTGTGTACCGGCAGCATACGCAGGAGACTGATGGACATCGGGCTCATAAAGCACACGCTTGTAACCTGCGTGGGGGAAAGCCCGGCGGGGGACCCGAAAGCCTTTCTGATACGGGGCGCCGTCATTGCCATCCGCGGGAAGGACAGCCGGAATATATTGATACAAAATAAGGAGCAGTCGCATGGAAAACAGCAAAACCATTGCCATAGCAGGCAACCCCAACGTAGGAAAAAGCACCCTTTTTAACAGCCTGACAGGACTGAAACAGCATACAGGAAACTGGGCCGGGAAAACAGTTGCAAATGCCAGCGGTAAATGCCGGGTGGGAAAATGGGATTGCACACTGGTGGACATACCCGGCACTTACTCCCTGCTGCCGCATTCCGCTGAGGAAGAAATAGCCAGAAACTATCTGTGTTTTGAAAAGCCGGACGCCGTCGTTGTGGTATGTGACGCCACTTGCCTGGAGCGGAACCTAAACCTTGTCCTGCAGGTTTTGGAAATTACCGAAAACGTCCTTTTATGCATCAACTTAATGGATGAAGCAGAAAAAAAAGGAATTGCCATAGACTTTTCCCTGTTGTCCGAAAAACTTTCCGTCCCTGTTGTCGGAATCAGCGCCCGCAGTAAAGACGGTCTTAACGCCTTCATGGAGAAGCTGGAAGATTTGCTTTCCCATCCCCGCGACACTTCCCTGTCCGTAAGAGCCGCTTTCTATGAGCCTGCATTGGAAAATACTCTGGAAAACCTTTATAAAGCCATTAACTCCTTTTTAGAAAACAATCATGACATCTCCAAAAAGCTTTACGGGTTTTCCCGACGTTTCCTTGCCTTGCGGCTGTTAGACTCGGATAAGTCTTTTACAGATACACTTTGGGATTTTACCGGCATCAATATGTCTGCTATTCCTGCATTATGTTCTGCCCGCAAAGAGGCGCTTTTCTGTCTTACACAGTCCGGTATCCCCGAAAATCATTTGCAGGATGTCATTGCAGGCGGCCTTACGGAATCCGCCTCCGGACTGGCTTCCCTGGTTGTTACCTGCCATGACCCCGGCTACCGGAAAAAGGATTTGCGGCTGGATAAAATCCTTACCAGCCGGCTTACCGGATATCCGGTGATGGTTGCCCTGTTAATTTTTATTTTCTGGCTTACCATCTCCGTATCCAACTATCCTTCCGCCCTGCTTTCCCAATTTTTCTCGGGCATGGAAGGAATTTTTTCCGACGCGCTGTTATACATAAGAACTCCAATATGGCTGCATGACCTTCTGGTCTTGGGCGCTTATCGTGTGCTGGCATGGGTTGTTTCGGTCATGCTGCCCCCCATGGCAATCTTTTTTCCGCTCTTTACCATATTGGAGGATATAGGCTACCTGCCCCGCATTGCCTATAACATGGATTATTGTTTTCAAAAGTGCCAAGCCTGCGGCAAACAATCCCTTACCATGTGCATGGGGTTCGGGTGCAATGCCGCAGGGATTGTAGGCTGCCGCATCATAGACTCGCCCCGGGAACGGCTGATTGCCATATTGACAAATAATTTTGTTCCCTGCAACGGACGGTTTCCCCTGTTGATTGCCATGATTACCATGTTTTTTGCGGGCACGGCGGGCGGCTTTTTATCCTCCGCTCTCTCCGCCCTTATGCTGACCGGTTTTGTCCTTTTAGGCATCGGCATGACTTTTCTCGCCTCCCGCCTGCTGTCTGCAACGGTGCTAAAAGGGCTTCCTTCGTCGTTTACTCTGGAACTGCCTCCTTACCGCAGGCCGCAGGTCGGCCGCATATTAATACGTTCCCTGTTTGACCGCACGCTGTTTGTCTTAAGCCGTGCCGCCGTGGTTGCCGTCCCTGCGGGCATACTTCTCTGGCTTATGGCAAATGTACGCGTTTCGGGCATCAGCCTGCTTTCCCACTGCGCCGGTTTTCTGGAGCCCTTTGCCCGGCTTATGGGTCTGGACGGCATCATCCTCACGGCATTTATCCTGGGCTTTCCTGCCAATGAAATTGTGCTGCCCATCATTCTGATGGCCTACCTCGCCCAAGGTTCCCTTGTGGAATATGAAAGCCTTTCCGGATTACACAGCCTGCTTGCGTCACACGGCTGGACGCCGGTGACAGCCATCTGTACCATGCTCTTTTCCCTGATGCACTGGCCCTGCTCCACCACGCTCCTTACCATAAAAAAAGAAACCGGCAGCCTGAAATGGACGTTTGCCGCTTTCCTCCTCCCCACGCTTGCAGGGATACTGCTCTGCATGGCATGTAATCTTTTCTGTCATTTGACAGGAATTTCCTAGAGCCTTAGATTTGATACCCCCTCATGGGTGTGGCGGTCATTAATGTTAAGAAATATGCCTATAACCGCGTCGGTTAGTTCATTATAAAAGTTCAACTGGTATGAGAAAATAAAAATATGTGAATAACAATTCAGTTGCATTTCAAATAATAAACATGATACAATTTCAATACGGAAAGTGCCCATGACAGGGTGGCAGCCTCCTAACTTATTCCCGGTTATCCGGAGTACATAAGAAGGAGGTGACGCTTATGACAGCCTATGAAATCGTTTCGATTTTCATTGGCATATTGGCTTTGCTGATTGCCTTTGGCGGCTTTGTTGTTGCGTTGCTTGCCTTTCTCGACAAGAGGAACAAGCACAAAAAATAATGCCTCTCCTGTCTGAACCACAGGAGAGGCAGTGTCCGTAAGGACATTCTGTCTTATCTGGGAGCATCCACTTTGGAGTGGGCGCTTTCTTTTGTATATACATAATAGCATCTTTTCAAAGCATTTTCAAGCATTTTTCCCCTATCCAACTCCATGATGCTTCAAGCTTTTTGCATTGGAAATGCTTTTCCGAAAAGGCGTTTTGTAAAAGAGATAACCGGCTATATCTGCCAGCGCCCAGCCGATGGGAACGGATACCCAGATGCCGGTGGTTGCCACGCCCGGTATGGCGGAGAGCAGGTATGCGAGCGCGACCCTGCTGCCTAAGGAAACCACGGTCAGCACGATGGATATTTCCGGTTTTCCGATGGCGCGGAAATAGCCGTAAAACAGGAATAACAAACCGATTCCCAGATAAAAGCTACCTTCTATCCGAAGGTATTTCACCCCTTCGGCAATGATGTCCGTGCGGGAGGCGTCTATAAAGATGCGCATCAGGGGGGCGGCAAAGACAAATACCGTAAGGCTCACCGCCATACAAAATGCAGCGGATACCAGAACGGCGCTTTTCAGGCCTTTTTTTATCCGCTCCGGCTTCCCGGCGCCAAAGTTCTGGGCAATAAACGTGGAGAAGGCATTGCCAAAATCCTGCACCGGCATGTATGCAAAGGAATCTATCTTAACTGCCGCTGCAAAAGCCGCCATAACCACTACTCCAAAACTGTTTACCAGTCCCTGCACCATCAGTATGCCCAGATTCATCACCGACTGCTGCACGCAGGTTAAAAAAGACATCCCCGCTATACTTTTCAATATGGAACCGTCCCACTTAAGATGGCTCTTCTGCACACGGAGTGACGGAAAACCTGCATAATAGTAAAAAAGAATGCCGATGCCTGACAAATATTGGGCAATCACGGTCGCAACCGCCGCTCCGCGGACTCCCCAATGAAAATAATAGATAAACAGAATATCCAGCACAATATTTAAAACTGCGGAAACAGCGAGAAATATCAGGGGAATCACGGAGTTTCCCACCGAGCGCAGAAGGTTTGCAAAATAGTTGTAAAGAAAAGTGGCAAAAATGCCGGCAAAGATTACAAGCAGGTAATCCTTCATCATATCCGTAATTTCAGGCGGTATCCGCAAAAGTGCAATGATTCCGTCAATTTGCCAGAACACCAGCACGTTCAGCAGCGCCGTAACGCTTCCAATCAGCACAAATGATAAGAAAAAACTGCATTTCAGCCTGTCGGCATCTTTCCTGCCGTACAAAATGGAAAAATACGCGCTGCTTCCCATACAAAGTCCCAAAATAATGGAAGTCAGAAATACCATTAAAGTATAGGACGAGCCCACCGCCGCCAATGCGTCCGCACCTATCAGACGCCCCACAATCAGCGTATCCGCCACATTATACAACTGCTGCAGCAGATTCCCCGCCATAAGCGGCAGCGCAAACATTAACATATTTTTGGTAATGCTTCCCTCTGTCAGACTGCCCTGCATTCTGCCTTCCCTCCTTATACGCATAAATACTTGCAGCCTTTATGCTCAACTCAAAAGAAAGGCCTCCCGATAAACAGGAGGTCCTTCTTCTATGCATGTCTTGCCATTATTTTGCTGCTGCTTCTGCCTTCAGCTTTTCTGTCAGCATGGGAACAATCTTGTTCAGGTCGCCGACAATGCCGTAATCAGCTACATCAAAGATAGGCGCTGTTTCATCCTTGTTGATTGCAATGATAATGTCGGACTCTTCCATTCCTGCAAGGTGCTGAATGGCGCCGGAGATACCGATTGCAAAGTAAACATTGGGACGTACCGTTTTGCCTGTCTGTCCAACCTGCAAATCTTTGGACTTCCAGCCTGCATCCACAACTGCACGGGAGCAGCTTACGGTGCCGCCGATGGCTGCCGCCAAATCCTCAAGAAGTTTGAAGTTTTCAGGGCTGCCGACGCCGCGTCCGCCGGATACCAAAATCTTTGCATCCATAATATCCACTGTATCGGATACGGCTTTTACGATTTCAAGGATTTCCACATACTTATTGTCCGGTGTAAATCCGGGATTAAACTCTTCCACAACTGCTTTTGCACCCTCAACCTTAGGCAGTTTCTGCATAACGCCGGGACGGACGGTTGCCATCTGGGGGCGGAAATCAGGGCAGGCAATGGTAGCAATCGTGTTGCCGCCAAATGCCGGACGGGTCATCAGAAGCTGGTTGTGTTTCTGCTCTTTTCCGGGAACCGGATTGATGGGGAAATCACCGATTTCAAGCTGGGTACAGTCAGCGGTCAGACCGGTGTGAATCCTTGCGGATACACGGGGACCCAAATCACGACCGATTGCCGTAGCGCCCACCAGGAAAATTTCCGGTTTGTACTTCTCAATCACGGAAGCCAGTGCATGTGCATAAGGCTCCGTCCTGTATTCTTTTAATTCGGGGTCGTCCACCACGATAACCTTGTCAGCGCCATACGCTGCCAGTTCATCTGCCAGACCCTTTACGTCACTACCTACCAAAACCGCGGTCACTTCCGTGCCCAAATCATCAGCAAGGCTTTTGCCTTTGCCAATCAACTCAAAAGCAATGCTGTTCACTTCATTGTCTACCTGCTGCGCAAAGACAAATACGCCTTTATATTCTTCTATATTCATCATCAACACCTCTTCCCGTTAGATAACATGTTTTTCTTTTAACTTGTTCATGATATACTCTACTGATTCTGCGGGGTCTAAAGTAACCTTCTCGCCGGCGCCCTTCCTTACTTTGTCGGAAGCCTTTGCAATCTGGGTAGGCGAACCCTTCAATCCTAAGTTGGAGTCGTCCACATCCACCAAATCATTTCTGCCCCATACGGTAATCTCTGCCTTGTTGGCGTCAAAGATACCGCCGGGCGTCATGTAACGGGGCTCGTTGAGTTCGGCAAGGGCAGTAATCAGACAGGGCATTTTGGCTTTCAATACATGGTATCTGTCATCAAACTGACGCTCTACAATCACACTGTCATCCTCAATCTCAATTTTCTGTGCATAAGAGATAACAGGGATTCCGAGATGCTCTGAAATCTGGGGTCCAACCTGCGCGGTATCTCCGTCAATCGCCTGACGGCCGGTGATAATCAAATCATATTCCAGATTGCGGATGGCGCCTGCCAGCGTCTGGCTGGTTGCCCATGTGTCAGCGCCGCCGAGCACACGGTCGGTTACAAGGATGCCCTTGTCCGCGCCCATTGCCATTGCTTCACGCAGTACATCCTCCGCCTTGGGAAGACCCATGGTAATAACGGTAACTTCCGCACCGTATTTATCTTTTAATCTGAGCGCTGCCTCCAAGCCTGCCTTGTCGTCAGGATTCATGATGGTCAGCATGGCAGCCCTGTTAAGCGTACCGTCGGGATTGAATTTCACGCCGCCCTTTGTATCGGGTACCTGTTTAATACAAACAACAATTTTCATTGTATTTTCACTCCTTATTTTATTCTTGTTTTTTTATTCGGGTAACGCTTACTTTAACATAGCGCCGGAGATTACCATTCTCTGCACTTCGCTGGTACCCTCGTAAATCTCGGTAATCTTAGCGTCACGCATCATACGCTCCACATCGTATTCTCTTGTGTAGCCGTAACCGCCGTGAAGCTGAACAGCCTTTGTCGTCACTTCCATGGCAACCTCTGCCGCATACAGTTTTGCCTGTGCGGCTTCCACGGAATATACCTTCTGGGTGGCCTTTGCCATTGCTGCCTTATATACCAGAAGCTTTGCAGCTTCTACTTTGGTAGCCATATCGGCAAGCTGGAACTGCGTGTTCTGCTGGGCAGCTATGGTCTTGCCAAACTGCTTTCTTTCTTTTACATAGGCAACGGTTCTCTCCAGCGCGCCTTCTGCAATACCGAGCGCCTGGGACGCAATACCGATACGTCCGCCGTCCAGCGTATGCATGGCAATACCAAAGCCCTTGCCTTCCTGTCCGAGCAGATTTTCCTTCGGGATTCTGCAATCGGTGAAAATCAATTCATAAGTGGAAGAACCGCGGATACCCATTTTCTTTTCCTTTGTACCGAAAGTAAATCCGGGTGTTCCCTTCTCTACGATAAATGCGGAAATCCTCTTTTTGCTCCTGCCCTTTGCGTCGGTGTCCACACCGGTTATGGCAAAAATCACATACACATCCGCTTCTTTTCCGTTGGTGATAAAGATTTTGGAGCCGTTCAATATGTACTCGTCGCCGTCCAGAACCGCCTTTGTCTGCTGTCCCTGTGCGTCTGTACCTGCGCCCGGCTCTGTCAGTCCGAACGCGCCCAGCTTTTCACCTTTTGCAAGGGGAACCAGATATTTTTGCTTCTGCTCTTCCGTACCGTATGTCTGAATAGGGTCGCAGCAGAGGGAAGTGTGTGCGGATACGATAACGCCTGTGGTGCCGCAGACCTTGGAAAGCTCCTCTACGCACATAACGTAGGTAAGAGGGTCGCAGCCCTGTCCGCCGTATTCCTTGGGAACGGGAATCCCCAGAAAGCCGTTTCTCGCCATCTTTTCCACGGTGCCGCGGGGAAATTCCTCTGTTTCATCAACCTCCTGCGCAAGAGGTTTTACTTCTTTTTCAGCAAACTCCCTGAAAAGGGCGCGTGCCATTTCATGTTCTTTTTTCAAAGTAAAATCCATGATAACATTTCCTCCATGTTTTATATATTATTCTGTATCTACTTATTTTGCGTAATCATAGAAGCCCTTGCCGGTCTTCTTGCCAAGCTTGCCTGCGCGAACCATCTTTCTGAGCAGGGGATGGGGACGATATTTCGGGTCACCCGTTTCATTCTGCAATACTTCCATAATGGCAAGCACGATATCCAGTCCGACCAAATCACCCAGAGCCAGAGGTCCCATGGGATGGGAAGCGCCAAGCTTCATTGCCTCATCAATATCGGCAACGCTTGCAATGCCGTCTGCATAGATGCCGATTGCTTCATTAATCATGGGGATTAAAATCCTGTTTACAACAAATCCGGGAGCTTCTTTTACCTCTACGGGCGTCTTGCCGATTTCCGTTGAGATGGCTTTAATTTTCTCTACCAGTTCCACAGGGGTATTTTCACCTGCGATAACCTCCACCAGCTTCATCCTGTCGGCAGGATTGAAGAAATGCATGCCAATCATGGGCCTGTCAAGTCCTGCTCCGATTTCGGTGATGGAAAGGGAAGAGGTATTGGTTGCAAAGATACAGTCAGGCTTTACAATCTCCTGCAGTTCTTTGAAAGTCGTTTTCTTAATCTGCATATTTTCAGGCGCAACTTCAATCACCAAATCACAGTCCGTACAGATATCCTTTAAGCCGGTTGTAATCTTGGCTGCAATTGCGTCTGCCTTTTCCTGTGTGATTTTTTCCTTGCCTACAAGGAAATTCAGATTCTTCAAAATCCTGTTCTTGCCGCCGTCGGCAAATTCCTGCTTGATGTCGCAAAGGCAGACTTCGTACCCTTCTGTCATCGCAAATGCCTGTGCAATTCCGGCACCCATGGTGCCTGCGCCAATAATACCTACTTTCATTGTAGTTCCTCCTTTTTATATAGAATCTTCTTTCACCAACCAACATTTTGCCGCTGCGCGGCAACACATAATCCCACGAAACTAAAGTTCCGATGGAGAATGCCCGCTTTGGGGGCATTCTCCCGCGTGGAACTTAGAAGTTCTCCGCGAAACAGCCTCTGCTGTGAGCGGCTAGAACTTCTTTCCACGCTATTAACAGTTTTTAAAAGGCTCTTTTACTTTTTCCTTGTTTTTGTCAAGGAAAAATTCCATGCCATATTTCTGGTCCTGGGTTTCAAAGCAGTCGCCGAAAAGCTTCTCTTCCAAAACAACAGCCGCGTCCATGTCCAAATCCAGTCCTTCATTGATTGCCTTTTTGCAGTTGCGGACTGCAATGGGTGCGTTCTTGGCAATGCCTACCGCCATCTTTTCCGCTGCCGGCATCAGCTCTTCCTGCGTATAAACCGCATTGACAAGGCCTATTCTGAGCGCTTCGTCAGCCTTGATATTTCTGGCGGTATAAATCATCTGCTTTGCCATGCCTGCTCCAACCAGACGGGCAAGCCTCTGGGTGCCGCCAAAACCAGGCGTAATGCCAAGTCCCACTTCAGGCTGGCCGAACACTGCATTGTCAGAACAGATTCTGATATCGCAGCTCATGGAAATCTCGCAGCCGCCGCCAAGGGCAAAACCGTTTACTGCTGCAATAACAGGAACCGGGAAAGTTTCCAGCTTGCGGAAAACATCGTTTCCTTTTTTGCCAAACGCTTCTCCCTCCGCCTTGGTAAGGGTACTCATCTCACCGATGTCTGCACCGGCAACAAAGGATTTCTGTCCTGCGCCTGTCAGAATCAGACATCTTACTTCCTCCAGATTTACAGCGTCAAGGGTTGCGTCAAGTTCATCCAGAACCTGGGAATTCAATGCGTTTAAGGCTTTTTCACGGCTGATGGTGATAACGCCTACCTGTCCCTTTTGTTCATATACTATGTAATCCATACAATCCTCCATTTGGCCGCCCTGCGGCAGTTTATTCTCTAATCAACAGCCTCTGTCAAGGCGTCTTCGGTTTGTCTGTCCCATGAAAAAAGCCGAAAATGCATTTTCCGGTATTTTCGTACCGGAAATGCTTTTCCGCCTTTTTCGCACGAATCAAAACGTGCGTCTATTAATCCTCTATCTTCACAATGGTGGAGCATCCCATGCCGCCGCCGATACACAGGGTTGCAAGACCCGTCTTTGCACCCTTTGCCTGCATCTCATGCAGCAAGGTTACCAGAATACGGCATCCGGAAGCTCCTACGGGATGTCCCAGCGCAATAGCGCCGCCGTTCGGGTTGAGTTGTTTATCCACGTCAATGCCCAAATCCTTGCCGACTGCAACGGACTGTGCCGCAAATGCTTCGTTTGCTTCGATGATATCGAAATCTTCAATCTTCATGCCGGTCTTAGCCAATACTTTCCTGGTGGAAGCCACAGGACCGATACCCATCACTTCGGGCCTTACGCCTGCAAGCGCGCCTGCCACGAAAGTAGCCATGGGTTTCACACCCAGTTCTTTTGCCTTTTCTTCACTCATCACAACGATTGCAGCCGCACCGTCGTTGATGCCGGAAGCATTGCCCGCGGTTACAAATCCGCCGGGGTTGATGGGACGGAGTTTGGCAAGGCCTTCGATGGTGGAACCTGCACGGGGGCCTTCATCTTTATTAAAGAGAATAGTCTCTTTTTTCTTCTTTACTTCTACAGGAACGATTTCCGCGTCAAACGCGCCGCTTTCCTGTGCGGCTTCTGCCTTTTTCTGGCTCTTTAATGCAAACTCATCAAGTTCTTCACGGGTCAGTCCCCATTCTTCGCAGATATTGTCTGCCGTCTTAATCATATGGTAATCATTGAAGGCGTCCCACAATGCGTCTTTAATCATGGTATCCACCATGGTGGCATTGCCCATACGGTAACCGTAACGTCCCTGAGGGATGGCATAAGGAGCCATGGACATGTTTTCCATACCGCCGGCAACCACGATATCGGCATCACCCGCCATAATCATCTGCGCTGCCTGATTTACACAGTTCAAACCGGAACCGCATACCACATTCATGGTAACGGCAGGTACTTCAATGGGAAGACCGGCTTTGATGGATGCCTGACGTGCAACGTTCTGGCCCAGTCCTGCCTGGATTACACAGCCCATATATACCTGGTCTACTGCTGAAGGCTCAACGCCTGCCCTCTTTAAAGCTTCTTTGATAACGATTGCGCCCAGCTCTGATGCAGGAGTGGTGCTAAGGGTACCTCCCATGGTACCGATTGCTGTACGGCATGCGCCGGCTAATACTACTTTTCTTGCCATTGTTCATTCCTCCAATAGTTGATTTAGATTGTTATTTTTTTATCATTTCCAACTTCCTTTAGTTTATCATAGTCATCCGTCTTTTGCAATGAGTTTTCATGAAAAAGGCACTGCATTTTATACACAGCGCCTTAACATAATCGGTATTATCATTTTATCAGATGCTCTCGCCGGCCTGCTCCAGTTCCAGCGCCTTCTTTTTGGCTTCTTCAAGCTGCTCGATAAGCGTGTGGGACAACTGTACAGCTTCCTCGCACAGGCTTTTCGCCTTCTTTTCATCCTTGGCCCGGATGGCCTCCAATGCTCCGCTGCCCAGTTCGTGCAGTTTTTTGTGTGCCGCCCCTATGCTCTTTGCAATAGGAAGCATCTTTTCATTCTTCACCTGTACCGCCTTAAAAAACTGGCCGAAAGCACATCTGTCCCCGTTGGTCTGAATGGGAAGGATTTCCATCTTCTCTACTATCTCCTGCAGTCTGGCAACCCATGCCTCATGCGCCGTTTTCGTCTTATCCACCGTCGCCGTAAACTCTTCCACCGTGACGGTTCTGCCGCCCGTACGCAAATGCTCAAACAATGTCTTTGCCACTTCTGCAAGTTTTTCGTCAATCGCTCCAACCTGTGAAGCACATTCAATGTTTTCCTGCGTGCTGTCTTTTACCTGCATGGCCATTTCCGTCAATCGCTGGGCATCCTGGCTGTTCTGCTCCATGGCCTTGTCAATTTCACCTGTGGCAACTGTAATGGCCTGAATGGATTCGTTGATATTCTCCACTTCATCTACCACTTCGTTTAACATGGAAACATTTTCCGCAACGGAGCTATGTATCAATTCAATCTTTGCTCCCATGGCGCCTGTGGAATCCAGGGATTTTTTCAGGCTTTCCTTACTCTGAGCCGCCGCTCCCTTTACCTGGTCCACAAAGGAACGCATACTTTCCAGATAAAGCTTCGTGTCATCTGCAAGTTTCCTTACTTCCTCTGCAACCACCACAAAGCCCCTGCCGTGTTCTCCCGCCCTCGCTGCCTCAATAGATGCATTGAGCGCCAGAAGATTGGTCTGCGTTGCAATACCCTGCACGCTTTCTACAATCTTATCAATCTCGGTAGTCAGGTTTACAAGCTGTTCTATATTTTCTCCCATGTCCTTGGAATTACCGATGACTTCATCTTTCAAATCCGCCACTTCATCCAAAAGAACCTTGCTGCCTGCATTCTGGTCAGCCAGTTTCTTGGCGGTATCCGTAACCGCATGGAGTGTTTCCGCCGCCTCGCCGACTGTCTGGTTCACCTGGTTCATGCTGGCTGTTGTTTCCTCAATGACTGCCAGGTTCGCTTCACTGACATCCCTCATCCCTTCCGTATAGCCGGTCAGTTCATCGGTCAAGTGGGTAAGCTGCACGTCAAAATTACTCAGGGAACTGGCAGCTTCCAATAATTCACTTGTTTTCTTTGCAATATCATCCAATACTTGTGGTGCGCTTTCCTGCACCGGTTCTTTGCCCTTCTTTTTAAACATGTATATCCTCTCCCTATCTTTCTATGGCCTGTCCTGAATCGCAGGCCCTGTATAAGTAGTATAGTACTTTTTCTACAAAAAAACAATTCTAACTTATTATTTTTTGTGATAAAATAACAGAAAACATTATTTCGGAAAGGAGTTCCCATGAATCAGTTATCTCTTTTTGACATGCCGGACGGCGCAGCGCCGCTGTCTGCCCCTCTGGCAGACCGTCTGAGACCACAGGGACTGGAAGACTATATCGGACAGGAGCATCTTCTCGGACCCGGAAAAATCCTGCGGCAGATGCTTGCGCGCGACCAGATTGCCTCCATGATTTTCTGGGGGCCTCCCGGCGTCGGAAAAACCACGCTGGCACGAATTATTGCAGGGAAGACAAAATCCAGGTTTATCAACTTCAGCGCTGTAACCAGCGGCATAAAAGAAATCAAGGATATTATGAAGCAGGCGGAAGAAAACCGCCGTTACGGCATCCGCACCCTGGTCTTTGTGGATGAAATCCACCGGTTTAACAAAGCGCAGCAGGACGCCTTTCTCCCCTATGTGGAAAAGGGCAGCATTACCCTGATTGGAGCCACCACGGAAAATCCGTCGTTTGAAATCAATGCGGCGCTTTTATCCAGATGCAAGGTTTTCGTGCTGAAAGCCCTGACGGAAAAAGATTTGACCCTGCTCCTTACTCATGCGTTGGAAGACATACGGGGTTTTGGCAGCATGGACATCCACATGGCTTCCGACCTCCTCCCCGCCATTGCTTCTTTTTCCAACGGGGACGCCCGCATTGCCCTTAACACCCTGGAAATGGCTGTCTTAAACGGTGAAATTGCTCCTGACGGTTCCGTATCCATAACAAAAGATACTTTAGAACAGTGTCTTGGGAAAAAAGCGCTGTTATATGATAAAAAAGGGGAGGAACATTACAACCTGATTTCCGCCCTTCACAAATCCATGCGCAACTGTGACCCCGATGCCGCAGTATACTGGCTTTCCCGTATGCTGGAAGCCGGTGAAGACCCTCTGTTTATCGCCAGAAGGCTGATTCGTTTTGCAAGCGAGGATATCGGGCTGGCAGACAGCGCAGCGCTGCCCCTTGCCGTCGCCGCCTATCAGGCCTGCCATTTTAACGGTATGCCGGAATGTAACCTGAATCTGGCGCAGGCTGTGATTTACCTGTCCCTTGCCCCGCGTTCAAACGCTGTTTATGCGGCTTATGAGAAAGCAAAGAAAGACGCCATGGACATGCTTTCGGAACCTGTCCCTCTGGTGATTCGCAACGCGCCTACTTCCCTTATGGGCGACCTGGAATACGGCAAAGGATATGTCTATGCCCATGACACTGCGGAAAAAATGGCGCGCATGACCTGCCTGCCTGAAAGTTTAAAAGACAGACGTTACTACCTGCCAACCGAAGAAGGTGCGGAAAAGACCTGGAAAGAGCGGCTTGAAAAAAGCCGTCAGTTCAGGCTCGGCGCATCCCCGGAAGATACCTGAGGATTCTGTTTCAGGTACTCTTCCACGGCGGGGTCGCGCATTTCACTGACCCTGTGCCACTCTTTTGTTCCATCCACCTTGGCTGCCTCGCTTCTGTGTTTATATAAAAACTGCGTCAGCGGATACACATCAATCCAGATTTCATTGTCGCTTTCCTTCTGGGATTCATCAAATACCAGTTCCATGCCCCAGTGAAGATGTGTGACTTCTATATTATTTACGTTCTCTTTTACACTGTATCCGGTATGTCCCATGTAGCCGATGACATCCCCTGCAGTCACCACGCTTCCTTCCGCAAGCCCTTCCGCATAAGGATAGTTCTGACGCAGGTGCGCATAATAATAGTATCGTTTTCCGTCAAAACTGCGGATGCCGATACGCCAGCCACCGTACTGGTTCCATCCGATGGCTTCCACATACCCGGACTCCACTGCAATAATCGGCGTACCCACCTGTCCCATCATGTCATGTCCCAGATGCTGCCTCTGGTAGCCATAGCTTCTGCTGGAGCCGAAATCCGCATAATGGCTGTACTCAAATCCTTTTGCAATCGGGGAATATGCCTTTAAGCCATATACGCTCACCCACTCCGTATTACCGTTTTCATCCGTTTGTTCTATTTCATATTCCCCTACCATTCCTCCTAACACCGCGCGGTATGCTTCCTCGTAATAGTCGTAATACTTCATGTCTTTTGTCAGTTCTTCCATGGTACAATGCCCGTCTATCAGCTGTTGTGCCAGTTTTGCCATATCCTTTGACACATTTTTGTCATTGGAGGAAAAATCCCCTCCATAACGGGCCCCCAGATAGGCCAGCATTTCCACCCAGTCTATATGTACCTCCTCCCCCCACGTATTGACATCCCACTCGTAGGCAGTGCAAAGCGCATTATATGTCACATTGAAATCCACCCACTTTATGTATCCTTCACTATAGGCTTCCCTTGCCCACCCGTTGCTGTCCATTATAAACCGTTCTTCCGACGCATTGTCATTTGCGCTTTCTTCCGTCCTGCCACCGCTGAAAATGCCGGCAAAAGCGGTCAGGCACAAAACGGCTTCCGCTGCAATCGCCAGCCTCCATTTTTTTATTTGCTTTTCACGCATCACATGCCCCCTGTCCGTCGCATTCCGATACCCCCGCAATTGCAGGCTCCGCCTGCGATACTGCTTTATTGCCAGTATATGACCGCATCAAAGCAAAAAAGAACCCGTTTCACTTGAAACGGGTTCAGACTGTAGACAAAGTCCGAGGCTCTCGCCTCGGATTTTTCTTCTAAAAGAGC
>CAJTKU010000015.1 GCA_910577015.1 uncultured Lachnospiraceae bacterium
AGGTATTTCCGTCTTTAATTTATTCAGTTGTAACACATGTATTGTAATCCTACAACTCGCATAAAATGAGTGCTAATTTCTTGTTGACTTTTCCCGGTTTCGGATTTACACTTTACTTTAAGTGAAAACTGTAAATTAATGAAAGAAAAGGAAGTGGATTCATATGGCAGCAAAAACAGGTAGTTTGTCAATCAACAGTGAAAATATTTTCCCGATTATTAAAAAGTGGTTATATTCAGACCATGATATATTTTACAGGGAATTGATTTCCAACGGATGTGATGCGATTACCAAATTGCAGAAGCTTGACATGATGGGGGAATATGTCCTGCCTGAAGGCTACAAGGCAAAAATGGAGGTATTGGTCAATCCCGAAAAAAAGACGCTGGTATTTAAGGACAACGGACTCGGCATGACGGCGGAAGAGGTGGAGGAGTATATTAACCAGATTGCTTTTTCCGGCGCAACGGATTTTATTGAAAAATATAAGGACAAGAGCAATGCGGACCAGATTATCGGACATTTCGGTCTTGGTTTCTACTCTGCTTTCATGGTTGCGGATGAAGTGCATATAGACACCCTGTCCTACAAGGAGGGGGCAAAGCCTGTTCATTGGGAATGTGACGGCGGAACGGAATTTTCCATGGAGGAAGGCGACAGGAGTGAAGTGGGAACGACAGTCACTTTATACCTGATGGAGGATTGTCTCGAGTTCTGCAATGAGTATAAGGCAAAAGAGGTTATCAAAAAGTACTGTTCCTTTATGCCGACGGAGATTTATCTGAGTAAAGAAGAAACAAAGGATACCCAGATTATCAAGGCAGAAGAAAAACTGGATACAGACACGGTGGTGGAAACCATTAAGCCCGAAAAGGAGGATGAACCTGAAAAGCTGAAAATTGTGAAACGTCCAGAGCTTTTAAATGACACGCATCCCCTCTGGATGAAAAATCCCAGCGAGGTTACAAAGGAAGAGTATCTGGAATTTTACAGGAAGGTATTTCAGGATTATAAAGAGCCGTTGTTCTGGATTCACCTGAATATGGACTATCCGTTCAACCTGAAGGGGATTCTCTATTTCCCTAAAATCAATATGGAGTATGAATCCATAGAAGGAACCATCAAGCTGTATAACAATCAGGTATTTATTGCAGACAATATCAAGGAAGTCATTCCGGAGTTTCTGATGCTGTTAAAAGGCGTGATTGACTGCCCGGATTTGCCTTTGAATGTATCCAGGAGCGCGCTGCAAAACGACGGCTTCGTTAAGAAGATTTCCGATTATATCAGCAAGAAGGTTGCGGACAAGCTGGCAGGTCTCTGCAAAACGGAAAAAGAAGAGTATGAGAAATATTGGGATGACATCAGTCCGTTTATTAAGTTCGGCTGCTTAAAGGATGACAAGTTCTGTGAGAAGATGACGGATTATATCTTGTTCAAGAATCTGGAGGGCAATTACATGACCCTGCCGGAATGCCTTGAGGTCAACAAGACAGACCCTGACGAAGTGGAAACGGCAACCGATGAAGAGGGCAATAAGGTAGAAGCCGAGGTTGTGGAGGAAAAGACAGCCGAGGCAGAAGAAGACGAAGAGGTTGAAGAGAAGGCAGAAAAGACCATCTATTATGTGACGGATGAACAGCAGCAGAGCCAGTACATCAACATGTTCAAGGCAGCAAAAATGGATGCCGTAATCCTGACCCACAATATAGACCAGCCCTTTATCTCCCAGTTGGAGTCCAAAAATGAAGGTATCAAGTTCCAGAGGATTGACGCCGATTTGACGGACACCTTTAAGGCGAAAACCTCTAAAAAAGCCGAGGAAGAGATGAAGGCGCAGGCGGAAGCCATCGGCAAAATCATGAAGAAGGTTTTGAAGAAGGAAAAGCTTGAAGTCAAGGTGGAAAAGTTAAAGAACAAGAAAATTTCTTCCGTGATTACGCTTTCGGAAGAAAGCCGCCGGATGCAGGATATGATGAAGATGTATTCCATGAACGGCATGGGCATGGGAGCATTTGGCTCAGAGGGGGAAACGCTGATTCTAAATGCAAACCATCCGCTGGTGCAGTATGTGACGGAGCATCAGGAGGGCGATAATGTGAAGATGATATGTGAACAGCTGTATGACCTTGCAAAGTTACAGCATGCGCCCCTTAGTCCGGAGGATATGACGAAATTTGTTGCCAGAAGCAATGATATCATGCTTTTGTTGACAAAATAAAAACATTGTGCAAGAATTGTGTATTGGAAAATGTGATATAGAAAAGAGTCCGGCAAGCCGGACCCTTTTCTTGTTGAGTGCCAAATTATATTATAGGTATGGGTAGTATCACTGGTTGTTTGTTGCAGTCGTGTTAGCTTTATCAAATGCGGCAGCAAGCCTGGCGCGGATAGCGTCATCTACATAAACCATGGGGGAGTTGTCATCACAGGTATCATCCGCTTCCACAATCAGCACGGAAGCATCCTTGGAAAGGGTATGGGTATGGTATGTACCCTGCTTCACATTAAATATTTTATACGGTTCAAGCGCAATGCCGTGAATGTCCTGCAAAGTTTCATCTTCAGCGATAAACAAGGTGCAACTGCCTTTTAACAGGATAAATGCCTCATCCGTAAGACTGTGCTGCTGGAAGTTGCCGATATTCTGAATCTCCAGTTCGGGATGGTAGTTGAGCATGGCAACCCTGAAATCCCTGCAGTGTATAAGCGGCTGATACCCGATACCGTCAAATGAAATGACATCAATCAAATTTTCCAATCTGTCCAATTGTGATACCTCCTCAAGTTGTTGTATTCAGTATAACAGTGAAAAAAGGAGATTTCGGTGTCCGCTTTTTTAGAAACGTATCAAAATTTTACCAAAAACAGAATTAGAAGGTCTGAAAAAATCTGGTGAAAGAAATGAGGAAAATATGCACGATAAATTAACCGCAAGTGATATTAGAAAGATGGAAGAGGAAATTGAATACCGCAAGCTGGTATTAAGGCCCCGGCTTCTGGAGGATGTAAAAGAGGCAAGGGCGCATGGGGACCTGAGTGAAAATTTTGAGTATTATGCTGCAAAAAGGGAAAAAAACAAAAATGAAAGCAGGATTCGTTTTCTGGACCGCATGATACGTACAGCTGAAGTGATTTCGGATGCATCTGCCGAGGATGAAGTCGGCATCAACAATACGGTAACGGTGGAATTTGCGGAGGACAAAAGCATAGAGGTTTTTAAGATTGTCACGACGGTACGCGGTAATTCCCTCGAGGGGCTTATCAGCAATGAATCCCCCCTGGGAAAAGCGCTTTTGGGACACAAAGCCGGAGATACCGTGCATGTGCAGGTAAACTCCGGCTTTGGATATGACGTAATAATCAAAAAGATTGAAAATACGGTGGATGACGGTTCTGACAAAATCAGAAGTTTTTAAAAGGCCTTTTCTATGATGCCGAAACCAAGGGGGTAAGGGCCGGTGTGTACACTGATGGTGGCGCCTATTTGGTAAAGGGGCAGATGTTTGTCAGTGAGCTGGGAAGAGTCCTTTCGTTTTTCATTGATGACTGCAATCGCCAGATTCTTAAATTCCTCAGCCTCTTTTTTGTCATAGCCGAAACCGATGGCCAGACTGTAGGAGTGGATATCTTTGCCGGTCTCTTTTAAGTATTCCAGCAACAAATCAATGACTTTATCCATGGATTTTTTGCGGCTTCTGGTAATGCCGGAGGGGAATATTTCCCCTTCTTTCAAGGTAATAAGCGGTTTAATGCCAAGGATGGAGCCTGCTATGCCGGTTAATTTGCCGATGCGTCCGCCATGCTTCAAATACTCCATATCGCCGACTGTAAAAAAGATGCGTCCGGTGGATTTGATGGTTTCAAGGCGTGACACGACATCTTCGTATTCCCAGCCTGCTTCCTGCATCCTGACAGCTTCCAGAACGTAGAGTCCCTGCAATACGGTGTTGACCGTGGCGTCAATCACGGTGATTTTTGCATGGGGATAATTTTCCAGTATCATGTCTTTTGCCGTGAGCGCGGACTGCATGGAACCGCTGAATTTGGTGGTAATGCAGATGCAGATAACGGGAATTTCCTTTTTGACAAGGGGTTCAAATACATCGGCATAGTCCTGCACGGAAGGCATGGAAGATTTGGGGAAGACTTTCGGGTTCGTTACCATCTCCTCATAAAAATCCCTTATGCCGATATCTACGATTTCTTTTTGATAATTCTGCCCGTCAAAAGATACATAAAACGGAACGACTATTAGATTTTTTTCTTTGACAAGTTCTGTAGGCAAATCACATGAGCCATCGGTTATAATCTGATAATTCATAAGACAATCCTCTCTTTATGTATAACAGTTCATATGGTATTGTAATACATCAAAAAAGTATTGTCTACACATTTTGTAGTTTTAATTACTACATAATGAAAAAATTGTATTACTTAATGCATTCAGTAATATAAATGCGTCCCTGATATGCCATGATACCTGTAAAGGTATCTGTCATCCATACAGGGACGCGAAATAATCAACCCGGTTCAGCTATCCTGCTGACGCCAACATAGATTCGGGAGATGGCATACCAGGTTGCAAAATCCGTAACCCCTGTAGCCGGAAGTCCGAAAATCTGCTGGAAGGTGCGGACAGCCTGTGCTGTGCGGGGGCCGTATATACCGTCGGCCACAATGGTCGGAATGGCGGGATAGTTCTGGGCAATCCGGTTGAGCTGCTGTTGCAGCTGGCGGACTTTGTCGCCGGAAGCTCCGATGTTTAAGTTGTAGCCGGGCCAGGATGAGGGAATGCCGGAAATCGAATCCGCCGAATTGATATACATATCATTTCCGTAATAGTAACGAATGATTTCAATGGCAGAGTATCCTTCGTCACCCAGATATTTGGAGCCCCACTGGCTTAGTCCATTACAGGTTACCCGCTGTCCGTCGCAGTAAGAAGTAAAGATGGGCTGACGCACGCCGGGCCGGGAAAGGTAGTTGTTAAAAATATTGTCCACAAGCCGGCTTATATTTTCGTAAATGTTGCGGCCGTAAATCCATTTCTGGTCGTAGGCGGTGGAGTTGGTTATGGTAAAGTCATAGCCCTGATTCCTGTACCATTCCGTGTAAACCCGGTTCAATGTAAAAGACATGATGGCCAGAACATTGGCATAAATGGAGGCTTCAGGCCATGTGGCATAGATTTCCGAAGAAGCCACATTTTTGATGTAGTCGGTATATTTTACCCAATAATTGGGGGCGCTTCTGTCGGAAGGGACGCCGTCATGGACAATGACGTATTCGGGAATGACTACACGGCTGAGTACAATCTCTCCGCTTTCCGCAACAGGTTTTATTTCTGCTTCCGGTATTTTGGGAGGATATTCTCCCCAAAGGGTATGGTCAGGAATTAAGACCAGTTTTTCCTCTTCTTCCGTGACTTCCAGAGGATTCATCCGGATAGGCTGGAAAGAAGTTTCATCGGCAAGAAGTTCCGAGCCGGTTACCAGGACCGGTTCATAGCCGGGGGCGGTAACCGTAATATTATATTCGGCGTAAGGCTGTACCTCGCTCTCCGGCTCGAGACTGTATTCCAGCGGCGGGGCAGGCAGCTCCACGGTTTCGGTAAGACCGGAGCTGTCGGTGGAGAGTTCTTCTATAACAGTATCAGGATTGCCGGAATAAGAGATGGATACGGTGGCATCCTGGATGGGAATCTGCCCTAAGGAGGATATGACGTTGATTCGCAGGGAGCCGGCCGAGGAGTTATCGGCGCCGGGCGGTGTCTGGGCAGCATGCAGGTTTTTGTACATGGTATGACCTCGCACATTTACTTATCTACAGTATATGCAGAAGGCCGGTTTTATGTAACAGTTCAGCCAAACGGTAACGGTTTTATTGAACGGATTCTTGACGATATTGATTATTTTAAGTATAATTTAAATCGGGGAATGAAAAATTATAATTGTGTAAGGAGGAACATTATGGGGAAAAAATTAAAAACGGTTTTTAAAATATTTTGTGTTGCCATGCTGTGTACGTTTATGCTTTCGTCAGAAGCATTGGCGGCTACAAAGATGGCTGCATATGAGTCAATGTCCCATTTCAGGTGTAATAACAGTAGCTGTGGGGCATATTTGTGGGAGCAGCCTGGCCTGAGTTTGGCATGTACTTCTTGCGGATTGTTTACCCAAGCTTACCGATGTAAGGCATGCAATCGAAACTATGACATTTGTCCAAATGGGCATTACAGCGAAATATATTAAGACAGGGATATCAAGAAACGGTTGAAAGCTTATGATTTCAACCGTTTCTTGTCAGTTGTATGCGCAACGGCGTGCAGAGGAGGAGAAGGTTGAAGGAAAAGCACTTTCAACTTGATGTTTCAGGGCCTGTTCCCGCATGGAATGGGTTCATGCGGGAAGGGCATGGGGATAAATATGAGAAAAAAGATTTTATCACTGATTGTATTGGTATGTTTCGTGGAAAGCATGGTTTCTTGTGCCAATAAAACTAAAGGGGAAACGCAGACAGCCGCCTCCCAAACGGAAGAGGAAAAAGGAAGTGTCTTTTATTACAGGGAGGAAAAATCCGTCTATGAGGAGCAGCGGCCGCAGGTGGAACCGGAAGGGGACTACGGGGAGCTGCAGGATTACTGTGAGATGGCGGACGGGGACATCTACTATCTATA
This sequence comes from uncultured Lachnospiraceae bacterium, assembly GCA_910577015.1. Lineage (GTDB taxonomy): Bacteria > Bacillota > Clostridia > Lachnospirales > Lachnospiraceae > Acetatifactor. The sequence goes on from CAJTKU010000015.1 coordinate 6,680, forward strand.
TGAGGAACAGATAAAGGAACGGGTGGAAAACAGCTATTATTGGAACGAGGTTGCCCACGCGGAAATTGAGCATATCTTCCATATCATCCGGTACTGTCAGAAGGAAGCTTCTTTTGAGGAAATAGAACTTTCCACAGAGCCGGATTTCATCCTGTGGAAGCTCAGTGTTTCAGGCGATGGCACGCTTCTTGTGTTTGGCAGTGGATACAGGGCCTATGTCTATCCTCCCGGGGAGAGGGAGAGCCAGGCGGACTTCCCTGCGGACCCTTACCGGGGCTTCTTTTTTCTGGACGACTCCCATTTGGTCTGCCAGCCGGCAGCCGGCTCGGACTACATGGTTTTTGACATCAGGAGCGGGGAAAAGACGGAAACGTATATCAGTAGGGAATTTTTGAATGGAGGCACGACAAACGGCGGCACTTTCCTTGCAGAGCGTCAGGGGGAACAGCTATTGGTGACGGGGAACGGCATCTATGAGAAGGAGGGGGATGAATGGAGCCTGAAGGTTCCTTCTGGTGGAACCAGCATGGGACTTGGCGGCTTTATTCCAAATGCAGTGTGGAAGGAGGGGGATGCTTACTGTCTTACGGCCTGGGAAGTGGAGGGAGGAGGCAGACTTCTTTTTTGCTATAGCTATTCCCTGGCGGAAAAAACCGGGGAGACGATAGAACTTAGGATTTTCTCCGTAGCGGAGGACAGTTTTTTGAAAAAGGCTGCGCTGGAGTACCAGCTTTCCCATCCGGAGGTTGTCATCACCTATACTTTTGCGGGGAATGAGACGCCGAAAACGATGCAGGAGATGGATACCCTGTATAAGCGGGTCAACACGGAAATCGTATCTGAGAAGGCGGCGGACGTTTATATGCTGGACTGGCTGCCTTGGGAGGATTACGCAGAGAAAGGATACTTGCTAGACCTCGGGGATGTGATGCAGCTCTTGTTGGAAAGCGGGGACTATTTTGAAGGTGTGCTTTCCGGCTACAGCTGGGAGGAAGGAATCTATGCCATGCCGCTGTTTTTTCAGGCGGATATGGTGATGGGAAAGAATGAAGTCATGCCTTATACGGACAGCCTTGCCGCCTTTGCGGGTTATCTGGAGAAGAATCCCGGTGCGCCGGGGCTGGTACCGTACTATTACAGGGACAATATCACAGGCATGTTCTTGCCCATGGTGTACAGCTTTTACGAAGAAGAGCTTTATGAGGAGGGAAGGATAACCGAGGAGAGTTTGGCCGCATTTTTGGACGGGACAAAGACGCTCTACGACCGGCTGATGAGCGGCGATGAGGCCAAGGCTGATTATAATGAGCTTTACGAGATGTATACTTTATCAATCCGGGAGAGCCAGCACCAGCTTATCGGGCTTGGGAGCGGCAGTATGGATTTGGTTCCGGCAAGGAGCGGGATTATTCCCTGGCTGCCCCAGGTATTTCACTATGAGGACTATTTTCTGTGCGCTACCGGGCGTTTTCATCCTTGCTTGCTTATGGGTGTGCACAGCAGGACGGCGCATCCAAAGGAAGCAGAGGATTTCCTGCGGTTTTTGGCCGAATATACGGGGATTTATACGGATTGGGCCCGGAGGGCTCCCGGGATTGCGGTGAAGCGCTCCGCAGTGGCGCTGTGGATGGATACGGAAACGGCAGTAAACAGAGAAGGATTTGGCTGGGACATTGATTTTTGGTATGCCGACGAGGGGGAGGACTGGCCTTACTATCTGCCGGTGGGAGAGAAGGACGCTGAGCGTGTGGAGGCCCTTTTGTCAGAGGCGGATACTCCTGCCGCCTCTGACGCGAATGCGCTGACAGACCCGGTGTATGAGCTGCTGTTAGAAGAAGTGCCGGGCTTTCTGGCAGGGGAGAAGTCCCTGGAGAAAACGGTTGATGATTTGTACGGCAGGCTTAGTATTATACAGAGTGAGAAGGAATAAGGCTTGGAAGAAAACAGGTTAAATAAAGGTTTCCTTGACGGTGCTGATATATCAGGGTACTATTTAAATAGGGATATTGCTGTAAAATGAACGAGACGTATGGGGGCTTTTCCCGCATGGGAAGGGCTTATGCGGGAAAGGCATGGGGATAAATATGTGGAAAAAGATTTTATCACTGATACTATTGGTATGTCTCGCGGGAAGCATGGTTTCCTGCACAAAAGCGGATAAGGGGGAGATACAGACAGACGCCACCCAAACGGAAGAGGCGAACGGAAGCGCCTTTTATTACCGGGAGGAGAAGTCCGTATATGAAGCGCAGCGACCGCAGGTGGAACCGGAAGGGGACTATGGGGAACTGTTGGATTACTGTGAGATGGCAGATGGGGATATCTACTACCTGTATGAGAAAATAATAACAGAACGGCCGGAAAACAGCCGTGATTGGAATGAGACTGCCTATGCGAAAACAGAGCTCGTCTTCCATATTCTCCGGTACTGTCATGAAGAAACTTCCTTTGAGGAAATAGAGCTTTCCACAGAGCCGGATTTCATTCTGTGGAAGCTCAGCGTTTCGGGGGATGGCACGATTCTTGTGTTTGGCAGCGGATACAGGGCTTATGTCTATCCTCCCGGGGAAAAGGAGAGCCGGGTGGACTTCCCTGCGGACCCTTACAGTGGCTTCTTTTTTCTGGACGACTCTCATCTGGTCTGCCAGCCGGCAACAGGCTCGGACTACATGGTTGTTGACATCAGGAGTGGGGAAAAGACAATCTATATCAGCAGGGAATTTTTGCATGAAGGTATGACAAGCGGCGGCACCTTTCTTGCGGAGCGTCAGGGGGAAGAGCTTCTGGTGACAGGGAACGGCATTTACGAGAAGGAGGGTGAGGAATGGAGCTTGAAGGTTCCGTCTGGCGGGACCAGCATGGGGCTTAGCGGTTTTTTGCCAAAGGCAGTGTGGAAGGAGGGGGATGTTTACTGCCTTATGGCCTGGGATAGGGGACAGGAGAGAAACTTTGAGTACCGCTATTCCCTGAAGGAAAAAACCGGTGAGCCGGTAGAACTCAGGGTTTTTTCCGTAGCGGAGGACAGTTTTTTGAAAAAGGCCATACTGGAGTACCAGCTTTCCCATCCGGAGGTTGTCATCAACTATAGCTTTGCGGGGAATAAGGCGCCGCAGACGATGCAGGAGATGGATACCCTGTATAAGCGGGTCAATACGGAAATCGTATCGGAGAAGGCGGCGGACGTTTATATGCTGGACTGGCTGCCCTGGGAGGATTACGCGAAGAAAGGATATCTGCTCGACCTTGACGATGCGTTGCAGCCTCTTTTGGAAAGCGGAGAGTATTTTGAAGGTGTGCTTTCAGGCTACCGGAGGGAAGAAGGGACCTTTGCCATGCCGCTGTTTTTTCAGGCGGATATGGTGACGGGAAGGAACGAAGTCATGCCCTATGTGGGCAGCCTTGCTGATTTTTCGGGTTACCTAAAGGAGAATCCCGGGGCGCCGGGGCTGCTGCCGTATTTTTACCGGGATAATATCACAGGTATGTTCTTACCCATGGTGTACAGTTTTTACGGGGAAGAGCTATATGAGGAGGGAAGAATAACCGAGGAGAGCCTGACCGCATTCCTTGACGGGATGAAGACGGTCTATGACCGGTTTGCAGAAGACAGTGAGGCCCAGGTATCTCCGTTTTCGGATAGATATGAGTGGTGTCATCGTTCGCTGCAGGAGGGCTTTTACCAGCTTATGGGGCTTGGGAGCGGCAGCATGGAGTTGATTCCGGTAAGGAATGAAAATTCTTATTGGCTGTCTCAGGTGTTCCACTATGAAGATTATTCCCTGTGCGCCACAGGACACTTTCATCCCAGCCTGCTTATGGGCGTGCACAGTGAAACGGCGCATCCGGAGGAAGCAAAGGATTTCCTACGGTTTCTGGCCGCTTACACGGGGCTTTATATGAACCGGATGGAGATGCGGGATTTCGGGATTGGGGTGCATCGGTTCTCTGTGGCGCTGTATATGAATGCGGAAACGGAAGCCTACAGGAGTCTTGTGTTTGGCTGGGATATCGATTATTTTTACTTTGACCACGAGGACTGGCCCTACTATCTGCCGGTGGGAGAGAGAGACGCTGAGCGTGTGGAGGCTCTTCTTGCAGAGGCGGATACGCCTGCCGCAGGCGAAGCGAATGCGCTGACGGACCCGGTGTATGACGTGTTTTTAGAGGAGGCGCCGGGCTTTCTTACAGGGGAAAAGTCTTTGGAAAAAACGGTTGGTGATTTGTACGGCAGGCTCAGTATTTTGCAGAGTGAGCAGGAATAAGGTTTGAAAGAAAATATGTTTGCGTATGATATGGGACAATGCTATACTAGATATGGATAAAATGTACGTTAAAGAGGGTGAGCGGCATGGAGGAAGTCATCAGGAGGTTATTGGAGGGAAACTTTGAATATGAGAAGGGGTCTCTTGATTTTTCATGCACAAAACTGGAATTGACCATAAGGCCCGGGGAATGCAGGGAAGGTTCCTTTTTCATTTATGGGGAGGAAGGCAGATACACCCAGGGTAACGTTCTTTCGTCGGATGGAAGGATGGAATGCCTTACAGCTGAGTTTGTCGGCTGCAGGGAGGAGATTTTTTTCCGGTTTCATGGTGGGAATCTCGAAGAAGGCGACGTGGTAAAGGGTGAATTTCATGTTATCAGCAATCAGGGGGAGTATTATCTTCCTTTTGTGGTGAATGTGGCTTACACCGTGCTGGAAACTTCACTGGGCAATGTCAAAAATTTGTTCCATTTTGCAAACCTTGCAAAGACAAGCCCTGAGGAGGCCGTATCGCTTTTTTATTCCGGGGAGTTTGCGCGTATATTTAATGGAAGCGACAGGCAGTATTATGAATATTATCTGGGCATGTCCGCCTATGCTGGCAATGAACAGAATGTGGAAGAGTTTTTAATCGGAATCAACAAAAAACAGAAGATAGAATATCTGATTGACACGGAAGAAATCAGGCTGGAGGATGTGGACGGCATTGCAGAAACAGGATTTACCGTTACGAGGAACGGCTGGGGTTATACCAGACTTTTGGTAGAGACTCAGGGGGACTTTTTGTATACCGACAAAAAAGAATTGACGGACAGCGACTTTTCCGGCAACTCCTGCAGGGTATCTGTCTATGTTGACAGCAGACTTTTACACGACGGCAATAATTTCGGCGGTATCGTGCTGTCCAACAGTTACGGAAATATGCAGGTAAAGGTGCTGGTAAAAAGGCATGCTTCCCACAGCCGCCGCAGGCAGGGAATCGAAAGAAAGCGTCTGGTATTGCAGCTGATGGAGTTTTATCAGGCGTTTCGGATGAAAAAAATCAGTTCTTCCACGTGGCTTAAGGAAAGCAGGCAGCTTGTGGAGAAAATGACGGCAGGGAATGATAAAGATATTTCTGCAAGATTGTTTCAGGCACAGCTTTTGATTACGGAGGAGCGCTACAACGAAGCACAGTGGGTTTTAGACCATGCTGCCGGCATATTGGAGGAAACCGGCGCGGATGCAGTAACGGAAGCCTATTATCTGTATCTGACGACCCTGCTTTGCCGCGAAGAAGAGTATGTGGACAGGGTGACCGAACAGATTTCTTATATTTTTAAAAGAAACCGGAACGAATGGAGGATAGCATGGCTTCTGCTTTATCTTTCCGAAGAGTACAACCGGAGTTTCTCCAAAAAGTGGATGTTTTTGGAGGAACAGTTTAACAGGGGTTGTAAAAGCCCTATTATTTACATAGAAGCCCTGCTGCTGATGAATCTGAATCCCTCCCTATTAATGAAACTGGGGGATTTTGAAAAGCAGCTGCTGTGGTATGGCGCGAAACATGAAATGCTTCACAAGGACGTGATTTTGCAGTTTTTGTATCTTGTTCAAAAAGAGAGGGAATATTCCTCCTGTCTTTACAGGATTCTTTTAGCCTGTTACAGGATAAAGCCGCAGTCGGATGTCCTGCAGGAAATCTGCCGCCTTCTGATAAAAGGGGGCAAGTCAGGCAAAGAATATTTTCACTGGTATAAACGAGGGGTGGAACAGGAACTTCGGATTACAAGATTGTATGAATATTTTATGATGAGCGTGGATGTAAACTCTGCGGAAGCGCTGCCCAAAATGGTACTGATGTATTTTTCTTATCAGAACAGTCTGCAATATGAGCAGGCGGCTTTTTTGTATGCCAATATATACAGGAATCGGGAGAACTATCCTGAATTATATCAGAATTATCAGCTGGCCATAGAGCAGTTTGTGCAAAAACAGCTGCTGAATCGCCGTATTAACAGGGACCTTGCTTATTTATACAGGCATGTTCTGCACCCGGGTATGTTGACAGAGGAAACGGCATGCGCTCTGGCTGAGATTTTATTTATGAACATGATTGTTACGCCGCGTACCGATATTCGGTATGTTGTGGTTTACCAACCGGGCAGAAATGAGCCCATATACTATTCTGTGGCGGACGGAAAGGCATTCGTGTCCCTGCCGGTGCAGGACAGCAGGATTTTGTTTGAGGACGGCAGCCATAACCGGTATATGGCAAGCGTGTCCCATACGACGGAAAAACTGATGCTTCCCGGCCGACTGGTAAAACTGGTGGCGCCGCTTGTGGGAGACGCACGGGATTTAAACCTTTATATGTGCACCAATGGCCAGGATATCGCGGAGATAACGGAAGAAAATGAATACCGTTTCCGATTTTTGCTTGATGATGAGGAAATCAGTGATAAATTGAAGCAGAAGATAGCCATCCGGCTTGTAACATATTATTATGAAAACGATAAAATACGCGCGCTGGACGATTATCTGGAGCAGGCTGAGCCTGAACGGTTTACCAGAAAAGACAGGGGAGAAATGATAAAGTACCTGATAATAAGGGGGCACGAAGAAAAAGCATATCAGTGGATTTGCCGTTTCGGTCCGTATGACATGGAGCCGAAAGCCTTGATGCGCCTGTGTTCGCTGCTGATAAAAGACAGGGATTTTATGGAGGATGCTGTGCTGACCGCCGCTGCATGGCATGCTTTCCGGGCAGGGAAGTATGATGATGCCTGTTTGCGGTATCTTTCCATGTATTTTCGCGGGATGACAAAGGAACTCAGGAACATTTTCAAGGCCGCTCAGGCATTTGGTGTGGAAACCTATGAATTATGTGAAAAAATGCTGATTCAGATGCTGTTTACGGGGTCTTTCGTAGGTGAAAAAATGGAAATATTCCGCACCTATGTGTCCGGCGGGGCTAAAACGGAAGTTGAGGAAGCTTTTTTGTGTCAGTGCGCATATGAGTATTTTGTGAAAGACCGGGTAACGGCGGGATATGTGTTTGAAGAAATAGCAGGTATGTACAAGCGTGGGGAAAACCTGCACAGGGTGTGTAAGCTGGGCTTTATCAAGTATTATTCGGAGAACAAATCTGAAATCACCGATGCCATTCAGGAAATTTTGCTGGATTTCATTACGGAATTGCAGAAAAACCGTATTTATCTGAAAATGTTTGCCGAATTTCAGGACATGGGAAACAGCCGTCTCAATCTGTTTTCGGACAGGACGTTTGTGGAATACAAGGCATATCCCGGTGCGCGGGCTGTTTTACATTATTGCATGGAATATGCCGAGGGAGAGGTATCAGCTTACCAGACGGAAGATATGCAGGAAGTATACGGCGGCGTCTGCTTTAAAGATTTTGTTTTGTTTTTCGGGGAGCGGCTGCAATATTACATTATGGAAGAACGGGATGGCAATGAGCAGCTTACGGAAAGCGCAACGATTCAGAAAAGCGATACCGGAGGGGAAAGTGCGGAGGGAAAATTCAACCTGGTAAATGATTTGAGCATCAGCAGCACTTTGCAGGATTATGAAACGGTGGACAAGCTGCTGGAGGAATATGAGTATAAGGAATATTTGCAAAACAGACTGTTCAGGCTGGTTTGACGGATGGGGAGAGGAAAGTCTGTATGAAAGAGAGAGTAATTATCGGTTATGATTTGGGAAACCAGTATTCCCAAATCAGTTATTGCATTAACGAGAGCGATGTACCGGAAACGTTATCGGTGGTGGCAGGGGAAGAAAATTACAATATTCCTACCGTATTATGCAAGAGGGCGGGAGTAAACCAATGGTTTTTTGGCAGGGACGCCATAAAACATGCCCGGATGGGGGATGGTGAATTGGTTGAAGACTTGGTGGAACGGGCAAGGGCAGGAGAAAAAGTTGCCGTGGATGAGGATGAGTTTGACGCAGTTGCCCTGCTCACCCTTTTTGTGAAGCGAAGCCTGACCCTTCTTTCCATGGTATCGGGAACCGACAGGATTTCTTCCATGATGGTTACCTGCAAAAATCTGGATGGCAGGATGGTGGAGGTTCTGGGCAGTGTGGTGGCGGGGCTCTCCCTCAAGACCAAATCCATTTATTTTCAGGGGCATGTGGAAAGTTTCTATTATTATACGATACATCAGTCAGCAGATTTGTGGCAGCGGGAGGTGCTTGTCTGTGATTACAATAGGGACACAGCCGGGTTTTACCGCATGGAGTGCAACCGCAGGACCACGCCGGTGGTTGCGTTTGTAGAGGAAGCGGAATATCCTTTTACCGACTGCCGGGATATTCCTGAGCAGGAAGAGTACAGACAGCAGTTTTTTGCACAAATGGATGATAAATTTCTTGGCATTCTCAAAGAAGTCTGCGAGGGAAGGGCAATCTCCTCCGCGTACTTAATCGGGGAAGGATTTAAGGAAGAGTGGATGCAGGAATCCCTCCGGTATCTGTGCAGGGGGAAAAGGGTATTTCAGGGAAATAACCTTTACAGCAAAGGCGCCTGCTACGGTTTACAGGAAAAACTTTCCGCCAGTGAACTCGGCCGCTCCCATGTGTTTCTGGGCAATGAAAAATTAAAGGCCAATATCGGCATGAAAGTACAGCGGAGGGGGGAAGCTTCCTATTATGCCCTGCTGGATGCCGGTGTCAGCTGGTTTGAGGCCTTTTGCGGCGTGGAATTTTTATTGGACACGGATAATGTGTTTTCTCTCATCATCACACCTTTAAACGGCCGGGACATCAAGCAGGCTGAGGTGACGCTGGACGGACTGCCGGACAGGGAGGGAGCGCCCGCCAGGCTCTATATGGAAATAAAGATGCCGGACAAGGACTGTATCCGGATTGAGATTGAGGATTTGGGCTTTGGGGAGTTATATCCGCCGAGCGGCAGGAAATGGATAGAAAGCTTTGAGGTAGTATAGTGGGAAGAGTAATACTTTGTACAGGCGAATATGCCAGAACTCCATATTATTTTGAAACGCTTGGAATCAGGGTGTATTCAGCGGAAGAACTCTGTTATGTGCTTAAGGAAAATGCCTTTTTGCTTGACAGGGAAATTGTGGACAAAAAGCTTGTCAAATGGATTGATGAGGAGGTAAAACTGCCGGATTTGGCGTCCTCCCTGTATCCCCTCCTGCACCAGAAGACTTCGGTGGGAGCATTTGCAGGCATTATCCTGCAGTATGTAAAATTATATGACCCGGATACAATAAAGCATATAGAGGAAGTATATCGCAAAGGGGCCAACCTTAACGCATATGAAAAGGGGAAGTCCAGGGTGGATTACATGGCGGCGAACGGAAAATATACCGCGTCCCTTCTGGAATATGACGTCCTTCTGGAGCAGCTTCCGGAAGGCGAGAAGGAGCTGACTGCCCGGATTATTCACAATAAAGGGGTGGCGCTTTGCGGTTTGTTCCTGTTTGAGGAGGCCGCAGAACAGTTTAAAAAATCCTATGATTTGCTTCCTGATGAGGAAACGTTCATAGAATTTCTGGCGGCAAAGCGCCTTTCCATGGAAGAAGGGGATTATGTATCTTTTGCGGCAGGATTTCCGGAATATTATGAATTGACGCTGGAACTGGAAAAACGGGTGGAAAGCCTGAGAAATGAGTGGCTTTTGTCCGAGCCAAAACAGCAGCTGGACATGCTTCTTTCCTTAAAGGAAGAGGGGGATGTCGCGGCTTATTATGAAGAATCCAATCACAAAATACAGGAATTGAAAGATAAATACAGGGCAAGCGTAGGCAGTCGGTAAAGCGCCGGAGTAAGGAGGCCTTTATGGGTTTTTGGAAAAAGCTTTTCAGTAAAAAGAAAATAGAAGAAGAAATCGAAACGGACAACCCGGAGCAGATTGTTTATGAAAGAGATAAGGTCGATTTTCATGACGCAGAGGAACGCAGGCGGTATTTTACCGGATGTCTGGAGCAGATAGGAGAAGCGGAAAAAGAGATTAACCTGCTCAAAGGAGAATATGCGCTGGTAACCTCATACCTTACGGATATGGAGGAGATAGAAGCGCTGCCCCCGGAACAGTCTGCCGAGCTCAAGGGCATTGCAGGAAGGCTTATGTCGTTGGAGCAGGAGAGAAAACGTTATCTGGACAAAAGGGACAGGATGACGGAAAGGGAATACAGGCATATGCGTTCCCAGGAGGAAGAAATCGAAGAAGGGATAGGCAAACTGAAGGAGGCGGAGAAGTACCAGAAACTGATTAAACAGGATTTGATACGTCTGGACGGGGAGCGTCATGCATATGCATACCGGAAAAGCGAACTGGGAAACGGTCTGGTGAATCTGCGGGGCATGGCGGTTATCTGCCTGATTGCGCTGGTAAGCTGCGTGGTAATGCTTCTCATATTACAGTTCGGGTTTTCCATGGACACCAAAATAGGCTATTACCTTTCCGCTGCCGCTGCCGCGCTTGCCGTAACGGTTATTTTTATCAGGTATACGGATGCGGAAAAAGAAATGGGGAAAGTGGAAAAGGCGGAAGGCAAACTGATTCAGTTACAGAATACGGTAAAAATACGGTATGTAAATAATACAAACCTTTTGGAGTATCTCTATTTAAAGTATGATGTGGAGAGCGCAGGCAGACTGCAGGAACTGTGGAACCTGTACCAGGATGAGAAGGAGGAGCGCAGGCAGTATGCGGAGGCGGAAGCGAAACTGGAGTACTACAGCAAACAGCTGGTGTCCGTACTTTCCAGATACAGGGTTAAGTCGCCTGAACGCTGGGTTTTGCAGCCCGGTGCAATCATTGATTCCAGGGAAATGATTGAAATCCGCCACGGTCTTGTAATCAGAAGGCAGAACCTGAGAAAACAGCTTGACTATAACAGCCAGTTAGCGGAAACGGCACAGCGGGAAATTAAGGAAATTGCCGCCGAGTACCCGCAGTATGCCATGGAGATATCGGAACTGGTGGATAAGTATGCGAATGTATAGTTGATTTCTCAATGGCAGTGAGCTATAATATTGCTCGTAAAAGTCGGGAAGTACACATTGACAAATTGAGCGCGGCGCCGTAAGGGGCGCTACGGAATGGAGGAAACGATGAAGAAACTGGAACAGCTCTACGAAGGCAAAGCAAAAAAAGTATTTAAGACGGATGACCCCGATGTGTTAATCGTGGATTACAAGGATGACGCAACAGCATTTAACGGTGAAAAAAGAGGCACCATCATGGGGAAGGGCGTTGTCAATAACAGGATGACGAACCATGTTTTCCAGCTTTTGGAGAAGGAAGGCGTTCCGACCCACTTCATTGAAGAGTTAAGTGAGCGTGAGACCGCCGTAAAGAAGGTGGAAATCGTTCCTCTTGAGGTAATTATCCGCAATGTGGCAGCAGGAAGCTTTTCCAAACGGCTGGGCGTTCCCGAGGGCACGGCGTTTACGGAGCCTACCATCGAATTTTCCTATAAAAATGATGAACTGGGAGACCCCCTGATTAACGACTATTTTGCAAGGGCATTGAATCTTGCCACATGGGAAGAGATGGAGACCATCAAAAAATATGCTTTTAAGGTTAACGATGTATTGAAAGCATACTTTTTACAGGCGGATATCAGGTTAATAGACTTCAAGATTGAGTTCGGACGTTATCACGGACAGATTATCCTGGCCGACGAGACTTCACCGGATACCTGCCGCCTGTGGGACGTACATACCAATGAAAAACTGGACAAAGACCGTTTCCGCAGGGATTTGGGAAATGTGGAAGAAGCTTACAATGAAGTATTTAAGCGTCTGGGTCTGGCATAATGAGAGAGGAATGCGGCGTATTTGGCGCTTATGATTTTGACGGGCAGGATGTAGCTTCCCTCATCTATTACGGTCTTCTGGCTTTGCAGCACAGGGGACAGGAAAGCTGCGGCATTGCGGTCAGCGACACTTCGGGACCCAAGGGAAAAGTGCTGGTCCATAAGGATATGGGGCTGGTTAACGAGGCTTTTAATTCGGAAACGGTGGGCCGCTTATACGGCAATATCGGTGTGGGACATGTCCGCTATTCCACGGCGGGAAGCTCCACCCGTGAAAATGCACAGCCGTTAGTGCTCAACTATGTGAAGGGCGCCCTGGGACTGGCGCATAACGGAAATTTAATCAACACACCCGAACTGAGGAAGGAACTGGCATATACAGGCGCTATTTTCCAGACAACCATCGATTCGGAGGTGATTGCCTATTACATTGCGAGGGAACGGCTTAATGCCACATCGGTGGAGGAAGCGGTGGGACGGGCCATGCGCAGAATCAAGGGGGCATATTCCCTTGTCATCATGTCCCCCCGAAAGCTGATTGGGGCAAGAGACCCCTTTGGGTTCAGGCCTTTGTGCATCGGGAAAAGGGACCATACCTATCTGCTGGCTTCCGAAAGCTGCGCGCTGGATGCAGTGGGAGCAGAGTTTGTCAGGGATGTCGCGCCGGGAGAAATTGTTACCATTTCGCCCCAAAAAGGGATTGTTTCCGATATGTCCCATGCCATTAAGCCGGAGGAAACGGCAAGGTGTGTGTTTGAATATATTTATTTCGCAAGGCCGGACAGCTATATTGACGGCATAAGCGTATATAACTCCCGTATTCTTGCAGGAAAATATCTGGCAATGGATTCCCCTGTGGAGGCTGACATGGTGGTCGGCGTTCCCGAGTCGGGAAACTGCGCGGCTATGGGATATTCCCTGCAGTCCGGCATTCCCTACGGTACGGCGTTTGTGAAAAATGCCTATATCGGGAGGACATTTATTAAACCGGGACAGAAAAGCCGTGAGAGCAGCGTGCAGGTGAAACTGAATCCCATCCGGGAATCCATCGCGGGCAAGCGCATTATCATGATTGACGATTCCATTGTCAGGGGGACTACCTCAGACAGGATTGTCAGGATGCTCAGGGAGGCAGGAGCCCGGGAAGTGCATATGAGGGTCAGCTCCCCCCCGTTTTTATGGCCATGCTATTTCGGTACGGATGTGCCGGCAAGGGAGCAGTTGATTGCTTATAAGCACAGTGTGAAAGAAATCAGCGATATGATTGGCACGGACACACTGGATTACCTTCGCGCGGAGCGCCTGACTGAGATTGCAGGCGGGGCAGGCATCTGTAAGGGATGCTTTACCGGAAATTATCCGATGGAGCCGCCCGTGGAGGATATCCGCGGTGAATTTGAATCTTAAATCAGATACCAAAAAAGAGGAGAAATATATGAATACAGACGTATACCAGAGTCCGTTATCGGAAAGATATGCCAGCAGGGAAATGCAGTACCTTTTCTCACAGGACATGAAGTTCCGCACATGGAGGAAGCTGTGGATTGCCCTGGCAGAGACGGAGATGGAACTGGGGCTTCCCATCACAGAGGAACAGATAGAGGAATTGAAAGCCCATGCGGAGGATATCAATTATGATGTCGCAAGGGCGAGGGAAAAAGAAGTCCGCCACGATGTCATGAGCCATGTCTATGCTTACGGCGTACAGTGCCCGAAGGCAAAGGGCATCATCCATCTGGGGGCGACCTCCTGTTATGTGGGGGACAATACCGATATCATCATTATGACGGAAGCGTTAAAGCTGGTGAAGAAAAAACTGGTGAACGTCATAGCAGAGCTGGCGGCGTTTGCTGATAAATATAAGGCGCAGCCCACTCTGGCGTTTACCCATTTCCAGCCTGCACAGCCCACCACAGTGGGAAAGAGGGCGTCCCTCTGGCTGCAGGAATTTTCCCTTGATTTGGAGGATTTGAACCATGTTCTTTCCACCATGAAGCTGTTGGGCTCCAAGGGTACGACAGGGACGCAGGCCTCATTTCTGGAATTGTTTGACGGGAATCAGGAAAAGATTGACAGGATTGACCCCATGATTGCAGAAAAAATGGGATTTAAGGAGTGTTACCCTGTGTCCGGACAGACATATTCCCGAAAGGTAGATACCCGCGTGGCCAATATCCTGGCAGGGATTGCGGCTTCCGCCCACAAGTTAAGCAATGATATCCGTCTGCTCCAGCATTTAAAAGAAGTGGAGGAGCCTTTTGAAAAGAGCCAGATAGGTTCTTCTGCCATGGCATACAAGCGCAATCCCATGAGAAGCGAAAGAATCGCTTCCTTAAGCCGCTATGTGATGATTGATGCCCTGAACCCTGCCATTACTTCGGCAACCCAGTGGTTTGAAAGAACCCTGGATGATTCCGCCAATAAGAGACTTTCCATACCGGAGGGATTTCTGGCGGTTGACGGCATCCTGGATTTGTGTCTGAACGTGGTGGACGGTCTTGTGGTTTATCCGAAGGTCATTGAAAAGCGCCTGATGAGCGAACTGCCTTTTATGGCAACGGAAAATATCATGATGGACGCGGTAAAAGCCGGAGGCGACAGACAGGAACTGCATGAGAGAATCCGTGAACTTTCCATGGAGGCAGGCAGGAATGTAAAAGTGGAGGGCAGGGATAATAACCTGCTGGAACTGATTGCAGCAGACCCTGCTTTTAATCTGACTCTGGAGGATTTGCAAAAAACCATGGAGCCTGCCAGATATGTAGGACGCTCCAAAGAACAGGTAGAAGCATTTTTAAAGAATGTCATTCATCCCATTCTGGAAGAGAACAGAGATCTTTTAGGCGTCAAGGCAGAAATTAATGTGTAAGAGGCATGGTATAAGAATAGGTTTTGCCACATATAATAAATATTGATTTTACTTATGGATTGGATTGGTATATAATCATGAAGTAAGAACAGCAGGGCAGGTTTTTACACCTGCCCTTTGTGGTGTGTAAGACATGGAAACGGAGGACAGATAAATGGTAAAAGCAGTTGTGGGAGCAAACTGGGGAGATGAAGGCAAGGGCAAAATAACCGACATGATGGCGGAAAGCGCTGATATTATCGTAAGGTTTCAGGGCGGAGCCAATGCAGGACATACCATCGTCAACAATTATGGCAAATTTGCACTGCATACCCTGCCGTCAGGCGTTTTTTACAGCCATACCATCAGCATAATAGGCAATGGCGTTGCGCTGAATATTCCCGTTTTGATGGAAGAAATCAAATCCATTACGGACAGGAATGTGCCGATGCCAAAGATTCTGGTATCGGACCGCGCCCAGATTGTAATGCCGTACCATATTCTTTTTGACCAGTATGAGGAGGAAAGGCTCGGCAAGAAATCTTTTGGTTCCACCCAGTCCGGCATTGCGCCTTTCTACTCTGACAAATACGCTAAAATCGGTTTTCAGGTCAGCGAACTTTTTGACGATAAGACCCTTCGTGAAAAGGTATACCGCGTTCTGGAGACGAAAAATATACTGTTAAGCCAGTTATATCATAAGAGAACGATGGAAGGGGGAGAACTGCTGGCAACCCTGCATGAATACAGGGATATGATTGCCCCTTATGTGTGCGATGTATCCGCTTTTCTGGATAAGGCGTTAAAAGAAGGAAAGACCATACTTTTAGAGGGTCAGCTGGGAACCTTAAAAGACCCCGACCATGGCATTTATCCGATGGTGACTTCTTCTTCCACCCTCGCGGCATACGGTGCCATCGGCGCAGGCATCCCGCCTTATGAAATTAAAGAAATCATTACGGTTTGTAAAGCATACTCTTCGGCAGTGGGGGCAGGAGCCTTTGTCTCCGAAATCTTTGGCGAGGAGGCAGATGAACTGAGAAGGCGCGGAGGGGACGGCGGAGAGTTCGGCGCCACTACGGGACGTCCCAGGCGCATGGGCTGGTTTGACTGCGTGGCCTCCAAATACGGCTGCCGTCTGCAGGGAACCACAGACGTGGCATTTACCGTGTTGGATGTTTTGGGTTATCTGGATGAGATTCCGGTGTGTACGGGTTATGAAATAGACGGCGAGGTGACTACGGATTTCCCTGTCACCACGAAACTGGAAAAGGCAAAACCGGTGCTGACCGTTCTGCCCGGTTGGAAGTGTGACATCCGCGGCATCAAAAGTTATGAAGAACTGCCTGAAAACTGCCGCAGATATATAGAGTTTATTGAAGGACAGATTGGATATCCTATCACTATGGTAAGCAACGGCCCCGGCAGGGAAGATATCATTTACAGGGAAAGCCCTCTGAAAAAATAGGAGAAATGCCATGAAAAGAAGAACAGGAAAACAAATCATTGCGCTGGCGGCCGTGGCGCTGCTGGCGGCAATGTATCTCATAACGCTTCTGGTTGCTATTTTTGACGTTTCTGCGTCCGGCTTCTGGTTCAGGATGTGTCTGGTCTGTACCCTGGCAATCCCGCTTTTGGCGTGGATATTTATCTGGATATACGGACAGGTAACCAAAAAGAAAACAATAGCCGATTTGCATCTGATGCAGGATGTCAAACCGGCAGAGGAGACAAAGGAGCAGGATAGTTAACGGGAAGCCTGCATGTTTGTCAGAAGGGCAAGCTCACTCTGGGCCTGCTCTTTATTTTTGAAATGAATGGCATGGATGCCGAGTGCGGCGGCAGCCTCCACATTGCGCAAAGTATCATCCAGAAAAACGCATTCTTCGGGCGTAAGTCCGTACCGGGAGAGGAGCATTTGGTAGATGGCAGGGTCAGGTTTTATCAGGTTTACCCTGTAAGAAAAGATGCCGCCGTCCATGTGGGAAACAAAGTCCATTGCAGCTTTTCCTTCGTGAAGGGCTTTTTCGGAGAAATTGGACAAAAACAGGACCCTGTAGCCGTTTTTCTTTAATTCCTCAATCCAGGGAATGGCATAATCACAGCGCGTCAGCATGGTGCCGATATTCTGTAAGGATTCCGTCAGTTCTTTTCTGATGGAAGGCTCATTTTCGATAAATAGGTTTAAAATCTCTTCATCGGAAAGAATGCCCAAATCGTATTCTGCCCAGTCGGGGCTTTCCACTGTGGCCTTTGCCAGCTTTTCCAGAGTGTCACTGTCATAGCCGAAGGAGGCAAAATGCTCCCTCCATGAAAAAAGCGCAAGTACGTTTCCGATATCAAATATAATGGTGGTAATCATCTTTTTTCTTCTCCTCCTTTTGTTTCTTTTACTGGTAAATGATGACGGATAATATCCAAAAGGTTTTTTGCGGCAACGGACATAGGCATTTTAGCGTGTGTCACGATGCAGAACTCCCTTTTGGGAATGATTTTGTTGAAACGAAGCTCAAACAGCTTTCCTGACTGCAGGTAGGGGAGGGCAAAATCCCGGACCACACAGCCGACGCCCAGATTTCTAAGGGCAAACTGGACAATCATGTCGCTTGTCGCCAGTTCAAATTCAGGCTGTATGGAAATGCCGTTGGAAAGCAGGAAAGAATCCATATAGCTTCTTGTGCTGGTGTTTTTTTCCAGAAAGATAATAGGCAGCGCCTGAAGTTCGGAAAAATCCAATGTTTTATTCTTGTAGGAGAAAAAACGCCTGCCACAGACAAAGGTGTCTTCGATGCTGCGCACGGTGATGGTTTGAAAATCCGGCGCGGCTGAAAAAGGGGTGCTGACAATCCCGAAATCAATCTGGCCGGTGCAAAGGTTCTGCAAAGTTTCCGGCGTGGGCGCATTGGTGACTACCACCTTGATTTTGGGATACTTTTCATGAAATCGCTCCAAAAACGGCAGCAGGAAAAACTGCAGCGTCATGTCGCTTGCGCCGATGCGGATTTCACCCAGTTCCAGATTTAACATCTGTTTCAGCTTCATCTGACCCGCTTCTATCTGCTCATAGCCTTTGGCAACATAGGAATACAGAAGTTCGCCTTCTGCGGTAAGCTTCACGCCCCTGGATATCCTTGTAAAGAGCCGTGCGCCGCACTGCTCTTCCAAAAGCCGGACGGACTGGCTGACGGCAGGCTGGGAGATGGAAAGCAGCCCGGCTGCCTGCGTCAGGGAGCCGGTTTGGGCGACATAATAAAAAACTTTGTAGTATTCCAGGTTGTCAATCATGGTTGGCTCCTTTTCCTGTTTATATGGTGTGCGGTATATAATTTGCCCTTACTAATATACGTGAATTTCCGTTGATAATCCACTCATGGATTCCTGTATCACCTGTCGCAAATCCGAATTGCGCCCCTACGGGCAGACCGAAAAACGCATGATATAACTGATTTATCATACCGCCGTGTGTGACAACGGCAACAGTGCCGTCGTTCTCATTTTCCGAGATAAATCTCGACATCATGTATTCTGCCCGGTATCTGAATGCGAGCATACTTTCCTGCTCATAAACAGACAAATGCACCGGTACGTTTACTTTGGGATATTTTTCGTCAGCAACGCTGTGTTTTAATCCTGCAATTAATCCGTTGTTAAATTCCATTAAATGTTCGTCGGGAACTAACGGGGCCTGTGTTTTGGAAGCCAGACATTTTGCTGTCTGAACTGCCCTTTTCAGGGTGCTGTGATAAATCTTTCCTATCTGATAGTTTTGACTGACATAATCACTCATTGCTTCTGCCTGACGGTGTCCGCGTTCGGTCAGTTCAAAATCGGCCCTGCCTTCGTGAACGTCAAGAATATCCGCTTCGCTTTCGCCGTGCCTGATTATCAAAAGTTTCATGGCAGTTCCCCCTTGATACAGTTAATTATGTTTGCCTGTTATAAGCAAAGTATATCATCGGTGAAAATAGTAAGCAACACCGGTTATAGGTTTTATGTATTAAATTGAATAAATGTTTTTTAAGGTATAATGTCAAATGAGCAATTACGGAAATCCGAAAGGGAAGCGGAATCCCTTAAAATCAGGTTAAAAGATGTTCAGATTTGGCCGGGGAAAACCGATATACCTTGTAAGGAGGACGGCTATGAACATAAATATTCAAGGACAAAACGGTTTGTTCGGCGCAGGCCTGCCGACGCTTTTTGGCAGCGGGCTGAAAAGCACGGAGCAGAAGATGGAAAGAATGGCAAAGCGGGACAGTGAAATTGCTTTTTTTGAGGCGCAGAAGGATAATCTGAAAACCATGAAATGCGACAGTCTGGAGGATATACAGAGGAAGCTGGAAATGCTGCATTCTTATGAGGACCAGATTGCCGCCGCAAAAGCGTCATATAACAACGAGCAGATGTTCCATGTTCTGGACGAGGCTATGGAAAAAGGCGAAAAGATTGCCGAAGAAGCGGAAAAAACCGAGCCGAAGACGCCGGAAGAAAGGAAGAAAGAGCTTGTCGAAGAAGCGCTTGGCACAGACGAAGAAAAAGGCGTCCTCACGGAAGTCATGGAAGAAATGACGGATTTGGCGGAGGAACAGATAGAAGAAGCGGCTGATATGGAAGAGGAACTGCAGGAACAGACAGAGGAAATGCAGGCACAGGGTGAAGAAATGCAGGCAATGGAACAAAAACAATTGGCGGCAGCAGAACGCGTCATGTATAAAAGGTTTGATATCCGCATATAATAACAGTCTGCCTTACAAATGACAAAACAAAACGGAAGCCCCCAAAACTGCACCGATGCAGTTCTGGAGGCTTCCTTAGGGGAGGATAAGTATTAAATTTATCTTTGGTGATAAATTCATCAAAGGAGGGGGTTCCGTTGATGACTAATGATAGTATGACCGTAAGTATCTTTTTTATACAAAAAATTTTTAAAAAATTAGGAATTGCATTTTTCTGCTGTTTATTTCTGATTGGCTGTGGGAAAAAAACAGGCCCTGAAGTCAGGGTGGGCGCCATGAAAGGGCCGACCGCCATCGGACTTTTGCATCTGATGGAAGAGGCAGGGGAAAACAGGACAGAAAATGCATACGCATTTACCATGGCAACAGGGGCGGATGAACTGACTCCGCTTATAGCGAAAGGGGAACTGGATATTGCTCTTGTTCCTGCCAATGTGGCTGCCATTCTTTATCAAAAAACCGACGGCGGTATCTGCGTCATAGATATCAATACGCTGGGAGTGCTGTATATGGTATCGGCGGATGAAGGCGTGGAAAATGTGGCGGATTTAAGGGGAAAGACCGTCTATCTTACGGGAAAGGGCACTACGCCGGATTATGTGCTGCAATACCTGCTTTCCGAAAATGGCATCGGCATGGACGAAGTGACTCTGGAATACCGCTCGGAAGCGACTGAAGTGGCGGTTCTGCTTGCAGAAAACCAAGAAGCAGTCGGGCTTTTACCCCAGCCTTTTGCTGCCCTGGCCTGTGTAAAAAACGATAAACTTGCATTGCGCTTTTCCATGACAGAGGAATGGGATAAGGTGCAGGGAGGGGAAGGCAGCCGTCTGGTGACAGGTGTTACGGTTGTGCGGACGGCGTTTCTTTCGGAGCATCCGGAAGCGGTGACAACATTCTTAAAAGAACATGCGGAAAGTGCGGCTTATGCTGTGGATAACCAGGCTGATACCGCAAGGCTCTGCGTGGAGGCAGGCATCATTGCCGACGGGCAGGCGGCCCTGCAGGCGATTCCCCTTTGCGGCATTACCTGTATGACAGGGGAAGAAATGAAGCGGGCGCTCAGCGGATATCTGGCGGTTTTGTACGAAAAAAATCCTGAATCCGTGGGGGGAAGCCTGCCGGAGGATGATTTTTATTACGGGGAAAAAGAGTGAAACAATACATGAAAAAGTGGCGAAACTTAGCAGAAAAAAAGTGGCTCAGGCGGATGGCGGCGTGCCTGTTCTGGCTGTGTGTCTGGCAGTCTGTTTTTTTACTGGCAGATAATAAACTGCTGCTTGCAGGCCCCATACAGACGGCGCAGGCTTTGTTTTGCAGGATTTTTACTTTTGCGTTCTGGCAGGTAACCGGGATGTCCCTGTTCCGGGTACTGCTGGGACTTTTTCTTGCTTTTTTTGTGGGAACCCTGTTGGGGATAGCAGCATTTAAATCATCCCTTATGAAAGAGCTGCTATCACCCCTCATGCTGTTTTGCAAGGCTGTGCCGGTAGCGTCTTTTGCCGTGATTCTTCTTATCTGGTGGGGCTCGGGATGGCTGTCAACGGCTGTCATTTTTCCGGTGGTTCTCCCCATGGTTTACGTGAATATATATGAAGGACTTAAAAGCACTGACAAAAAACTTTTACAGATGGCAAAGGTGTTCGATATGCCGCTTATGAACAGGATATTTTATATCCATATGCCGTCGCTTGCCCCGTTTATGGACGGATGCATCAAAACAGCAGTGGGAATGGGCATCAAGGCGGGCGTGGCAGCAGAAGTAATCGGCACGCCTGTATGGTCCGTGGGCGGGGAACTTTATCTTTCCAAAATCTATCTTGACACAGCGGGCGTGTTTGCATGGACGGCGGTGGTGATAGCGCTGGGATTTGCCTTGGAAAAGGCAGTCCTGTTCTGCTGGCGCAGCTTTTGCAGGAGACACCCGGAACCTGTAAAAGGAAGAAAAAAAGAAGCCGTACCGGCAAGCATATATACAGAGGATGTCGTAAAATCATTTGGAAGCCATACCGTACTCTGCGGCATTTCAAAAAAACTGGAAGCCGGGCGGATATACTGTCTGACGGGAGTATCCGGCGCCGGGAAAACTACGCTGCTGCACATACTGGCAGGACTGGAAAAGCCGGGGCAGGGCAGGGTGGAAATACGTGCCGGGGAAAATTTTAAAAGCGCCATATCCGCCGCAGGCATGTTTCAGGATGACAGGCTCTGTGAAGAAGAAAGCGCATTGGTGAATGTCAGACTGGTATCCCATGATTGTAAAAAAGCAGAAGAATGCCTGAAAGAACTGCTGCCGGAAGAAGCATTCCGGCAGCCTGTGAAAAATCTAAGCGGCGGCATGCGCAGGCGCGTCTGCCTTGCCCGTGCGCTTACAGCGGACGCGGACTGGCTCTTCCTGGACGAGCCCTTTACCGCCTTAGACGAAGAAAACAAACAAAATGCCATCCATATAATAAAAAAATACCGCCAGAACAAGCTTACAGTTCTCGTAACGCATGATATAAACGATGCAGCAAAACTAGGCGGAGAACTCTGGCGGATATAATGTAGGAAAATGCGGAAAGTGCGGAAAATGCGGAAAAAGTAACTAAAACTTTCAGTAACCCCATTTTGCATGGCGGCTGCCGGGGCAGGCATTTGATTCCATAAGGGACCGTGTAAAAACACCGGTACTTAGAGGTTGTCTTTCAACCTCTTATGTACCGTTGTGTTTTTACCCGAGCGAGAGCGTGTCCCGTTGGAACAAATGCCTGCCCCGGCAGCTGCCATGCAAAATGAAGCGAATGAAGCGAATGAAGCAAATATAGCCAACGCAACGAAAAAGCATAGACAATTCCCCGTTCTTATGCTATAATCCTAAAATGACTGTGACTATATCCGTTTTGGCGTACATATATACAGCCACGATTTGAAGGAGGAAATGTAACGATGGGTTTACAGGTAGAAAAACTGGAAAAAAATATGGCGAAGCTGACAATTGAAGTGCCGGCAGAAAAACTGGAGGCTGCCATTGAAACTGCTTACCAGAAAAACAAAAACAAAATCAGCGTGCCGGGATTCCGCAAAGGTAAAGTACCGCGCAAGATGATTGAACAGATGTACGGCGCTGCCATCTTTTATGAAGACGCGGCAAACGAACTGATTCCGGAAGCTTATGAAAAGGCATTGGAGGAATGTACGGAGGAAATCGTATCCGCTCCCACGGTGGATGTTATTCAGATAGAAGCGGGAAAACCGTTTATCTTTACGGCAGAAGTTGCCTTGAAACCGGAGGTAACCCTGGGCAAATATAAAGGTGTGAAGATTGACAAGGTCGAAGTGGAAGTGACCGAAGAAGAAATCAATGAACAGATAGAAAAAGAAAGGGAAAACAGTGCAAGGACCATTACCGTTGAGGACAGGCCTGTAAAAGACGGTGATATCACCACCATTGACTTTGAAGGTTTTGTGGACGGTAAAGCTTTTGAGGGCGGAAAAGGCACGGATTACCCGCTGACAATCGGTTCCGGCGCTTTTATCCCCGGATTTGAAGAGCAGCTGATTGGCGCTGTGCTTGATGAGGAAAAAGAAGTAAACGTTACGTTCCCGGAGGATTACCATGCAGCCGAGCTGGCAGGAAAACCCGCAGTGTTCAAATGTGTGGTAAAGGGCATCAAGGAAAAAGAACTGCCTGAACTGGACGACGAGTTTGCAAGTGAGGTTTCCACTTTTGATACTCTGGCCGAATACAAAGAGGATGTAAAAAAGACATTGCTCGCAAAGAAAGAGGATGCTGCAAAGAGCGCTAAGGAAGAGGCAGTTATTGAAGCAGTGATTGAGGATGCCAAGATGGAGATTCCAGATGCAATGGTAGAAACGGAGCAGCGTCAGATGCTTGATGAATTTGCCCAGAGAATCCAGATGCAGGGACTGTCCATGGAGCAGTACATGCAGTTTACGGGTACCAATCCGCAGATGCTTCTGGAGCAGAGCAAACCGCAGGCATTAAAGAGAATCCAGTCCAGACTGGTGCTGGAAGCGGTTGCCGCTGCCGAGAATTTATCTGCCAATGAAGAAGAATATGAAGAAGAAGTGAAAAAGATGTCTGAAAAATACCAGATGGAGCCGGACAAAATCAAGGAGACGCTGGGTGAACACGGTAAAAAGCAGGTAATGGCAGACATTGCAATAAACAAGGCTGTTGACTTCCTGACTGCAAATGCAAAAGAGGGAAAAGCGGCAAAGGCTGCAAAAGCCAAGACAGAAAAGGCGAAGGAAGCAGTGACAGAAGAATAGCAGGTATGAAATCTGCGTCTGGGTAGATACTATTTCTGTAACGATTTGAGCCGCCATGGAGTGGCGGCATGGAGGTTGGTATGGAAAATAGGGAAGAAATCAGACAGCAGATGAATCATAATGAATTTAACAGCGTAACCCAGAAGAAAAAACCGGAAAATCAAAACCAGGAGCATAACGCGAGAAAAGAGGGACTTGGACCGATGAACCGGAAAAAGTAAATGAGGGAAACAGCGTGGCAGAAGCCGCGCTGTTTCTTTGGGCGTTGATGGAAGCCTTTGTTTTTGTTAAGTTTTTCTTAAATCCTGTGTTTGAGATTGCAAAAATTTTTGTTGTAGTCTATTATGAAAGATAAGTGTATAGGCAAGACTGCATATAAGAATAGAATGGAGGAAAGCAAATGAGTTTAGTACCTTATGTCATAGAGCAAACCAGCAGGGGAGAAAGGTCATACGACATCTATTCGCGCCTTTTAAAAGAAAGAATCATTTTCCTGGGTGAAGAAGTGAATGAAACCACGGCCAGCCTTGTAGTGGCGCAGCTTTTGTTTTTGGAAGCGGAGGACCCGGAAAAGGACATTAACCTTTATATTAACAGCCCCGGCGGTTCCGTTACGGCAGGTATGGCGATTTATGATACCATGCGTTTCATCAAATGCGATGTATCCACTATTTGTATCGGCATGGCGGCAAGTATGGGCGCATTTCTGCTGGCAGGCGGCACAAAAGGAAAGAGGATGGCGCTTCCCAATGCGGAAATCATGATTCACCAGCCGTTAGGCGGGGCGCAGGGACAGGCGACGGAAATTGAGATTGCGGCAAAGCATATCTTGCAGACAAAAGAAAAGCTGAACCGGATTCTGGCGGAAAATACCGGCAGGGATTATGAAATTATAGCGGCGGATACGGAGAGGGATAATTGGAAATCAGCCCAGGAAGCGTTGGAATACGGATTGATTGACAAAGTGATTACCTCCCATTCATCCGACGAAAAAGAATAAAATGTTATCGCGGTTACGGCAATTATGCAGTAATGGCGGAAAGGAAAGAGATGGCAGGAAAGAATTCCGGCAATGATGTAAGATGTTCATTTTGCAATAAGACGCAGGAGCAGGTCAGAAAGCTGATAGCAGGCCCCGCAGGCGTGTATATCTGTGATGAATGCATTGAGATATGCGGAGACATTTTAGAGGAAGAATTTGAAGAAGAAAGTTTTTCATCGGAGGACGCACCGGATTTTAAACTGTTAAAGCCGGTGGAAATCAAAAAGTTTCTTGACGACTATGTAATTGGACAGGACGCAGCCAAAAAAGTGCTTTCCGTTGCGGTTTACAATCATTACAAGAGGGTGACGGCCAATAAGGGACCGCAGGATGTGGAACTGCAGAAGAGCAATATTATTATGGTGGGTCCCACGGGCTCCGGCAAAACTTATCTGGCACAGACCCTTGCAAAGATTATCAATGTCCCCTTTGCCATTGCGGATGCTACTACCCTGACAGAAGCAGGTTATGTGGGAGAGGATGTGGAAAACATTCTTTTGAAGCTGATTCAGGCAGCGGACTATGATGTGGAGCGCGCCCAGTACGGCATTATCTACATTGATGAGATTGATAAAATTACCAAGAAAAGTGAAAATGTATCCATCACAAGGGATGTATCAGGCGAAGGCGTGCAGCAGGCGCTGTTAAAGATTATAGAGGGAACGGTTGCAAGCGTTCCGCCGCAGGGCGGCAGGAAACACCCCCATCAGGAATTGATTCAGGTGGACACATCCAATATTCTGTTTATCTGCGGAGGCGCTTTTGACGGCCTTGATAAAATAGTGGAAACCAGGCTGAACCGCAAGACTATCGGTTTCAATGCCAAATTAACAGAAAAGGCGGCAAAGGAAATCGGTGAAGTTTTAGGGGAGGTCACGCCCCAGGATTTGGTGAAGTTCGGGCTGATTCCGGAATTTGTAGGGCGTGTGCCTATCAATGTTTCTCTGGAGGGGCTTGATACAGAGGCCCTTGTCCGTATTTTGCGCGAGCCGAAAAATGCGTTGATAAAGCAGTACCAGTGTCTTTTTGAAATGGATAATGTAAAACTCACTTTTGAAGAGGACGCAATAGAATCCATAGCAAAACTGGCGATGGAAAGAAAGACAGGCGCAAGGGGACTCAGGTCCATTATGGAGAATGTGATGATGGATGTTATGTACCGCATCCCGTCGGATGATACCATAGAAACAGTGATAATCACAAAGGGCGCGGTAGAGGGCAAAAGCGAACCGCTTACAATACATCGGGAAACAGTCATGAAAAAAGCAAAGTAAGTGAAACGCCGTCACTTTTTAGTGCGGCGTTTTCCATTCATTGTATATTTAGGGGAGAAATGACAGGATATGGAAAATAATATATTAACAAATTTAGTGTTGCCGGCAGTTGCATTGAGAAATTTGAGTATCCTTCCGGGTATGTTGATTCATTTTGATTTGAACCGTGATAAATCTGTCCATGCGGTTGAACAGGCTATGTTAGGGGGACAGCTTTTGTTATTGGTTTCACAAAAGGATGATTTGGTGGAGGACCCTGTCAGGGAAGACCTTTATGAGGTGGGAACCATAGCCAGAATGAAACAAATCAGCAGGCTTCCGAACGGGGTTGCCAGGGTGCTGGTGGAGGGTATTGTCCGGGCAAGATTGATTTCGGTAGAAGACGAAGAGAAATATCTTCTTGTTCAGGTAGAAAAGATGCCGGATGAAGAGGGGGCTGCAGACGGTAAGCTGAAAGAAGCCATGGTCAGGGAACTTAGGGAACTGATTCTCGGTTACGGCAAACTGTATCCGAAAATCGGAAAGTCTCTGGAAAAAAAGATGGACACCATAGAGGAACTCAATGTTCTGATAGATGATATAACCAGCGGGCTGCCGCTTTCTGTAAGCTCCAAGCAGAAAATTCTTTGTGCGGAAACGGTCAGGGAAAGGTTTGAATACTTGTCTATTATACTTTCCAGCGAAATTCAGATTGGGATGATTCGGAAAGACCTGACAGAAAAGATACAGAAAAAGGTGGATAAAAACCAGAGGGAATACATTCTCCGGGAGCAGATGAATGCCATCAGGGAGGAACTGGGGGAAAACGATGTTACATCGGAAGCAGAGCTGTTTCAGGAAGAACTGCAAAAGCTGAAAGCAGGCAAGGATGTAAAGGAAAAGATAGCCAGGGAAATCACCAGATACAAAAAATTATCGTCGAGCAGTTCGGAAAGTGCAGTGGAGAGGACATATATTGAAACTTTGCTGCAAATGCCGTGGAATAAGTGTTCCAGGGACAATACGGATATCGAACGTGCGGAGCGTATATTGGAGGAAGACCATTACGGCATGGAGCAGGTCAAAGAGCGCATTCTCGAATTTCTGGCGGTGAGAAGCCTTACCAATGCCGTGGACAGTCCCATCATCTGTCTGGTTGGCCCTCCGGGCACCGGAAAAACTTCCATTGCAAAAAGCGTGGCCAGAGCTCTGAACAAAGAGTATGTCCGTATCAGCCTTGGCGGCGTCAGGGATGAAGCGGAAATCAGGGGACACAGGAGAACCTACGTGGGGGCCATGCCGGGAAGAATTGCATCCGGTTTGAAACAGGCAGGGGTGAAGAACCCGTTGATGCTTCTGGATGAGATAGATAAAGTAAGCAGCGATTACAAGGGGGACACTTCCGCAGCGCTTCTTGAGGTTCTGGACAGCGAGCAGAACAGCCGCTTTGGAGACCATTATATAGAGATTCCGCTTGATTTGTCACAAGTGCTTTTTATTGCAACTGCAAATAGCGCTACAGGCATCCCCAAGCCCCTGCTGGACCGCATGGAACTGATAGAGGTAAACAGTTACACGGATAATGAAAAGTTTCATATTGCAAAACAGCACTTGCTCGGCAAGACGTTCCGCAAAAACGGGCTGGAAGACGGCCGTTTAATTATCACCGACAAAGCGCTTCGTGCGGTTATCGAGGGATATACAAGGGAAGCCGGAGTGCGCGGATTGGAGAGAAGAATCGGCGAGATTTGCAGGAAGGCGGCAAAGGCGCTGTTAAAGGAACCACCGCAAAAAAGAAAAACAACGTGTATAAAGGTAACGGGCCAGAATCTGGAAAAGTACCTGGGAAAAGCGAAGTACACCAGAAATCTGGCAAATGCAGCTGATGAAGTGGGAATTGTGCGCGGGCTGGCATGGACCAGCGTCGGCGGGGACACCCTGCAGATTGAAGTGAATGTGATGCCGGGAAAAGGGGAGTTGGAACTTACCGGACAAATGGGTGATGTCATGAAGGAATCAGCCATGACAGGCTTAAGTTATGTCAGGTCTGTCAATCAGGAATATAATATTTCTGCAAAGACCTATAAAGAGAATGACTTTCATATACATATTCCAGAGGGGGCAGTTCCCAAGGACGGGCCCTCCGCAGGCATCACCATGGCGACGGCGCTGCTTTCAGCCATAACCGGAATGCCCGTGCATGCGGACATTGCCATGACAGGAGAGATTACACTGCGCGGCAGGGTGCTTCCGGTAGGAGGACTAAAAGAAAAAATACTGGCAGCAAAGACAGCCGGTATAAAGAAGGTGCTTGTTCCTTCCCAGAATAAGAAGGATATTGAGGAAATTTCCACAGAGATAAAATCAGGAATGGAAATCTGTTTTGTGGAAAGGATGGAGGAGGTACTGGAACACGCCCTGGTCAGAGGGGAGAGGAAAGAGGAGAAACATGATAATTAAAAATGTCAGTCTGGAAACGGTCTGCGGCATTACAAGCAAGATACCGGAAAATATGCATCCTGAAGTAGCTTTTGCGGGAAAGAGCAATGTAGGAAAGTCCTCGCTGATTAATGTTTTGATGAACCGGAAATCCCTTGCCCGCACCAGTGCGCAGCCGGGGAAGACGCAGACCATAAATTTTTATAATATTAACGATGAGATTTATCTTGTGGATTTGCCGGGTTACGGATATGCCCGGGCAAATGAGGAAGTAAAGGCCAAATGGGGTAAAATGGTGGAAAATTACCTTCATAAATCCCGACAGCTGAAAGCGGTTTTTCTGTTGATAGATATCCGCCATGAACCGGGAAATAATGACAGGATAATGTATGACTGGATTGCGGAACAGGGCTTTTTTCCAATAATTGTCGCCACCAAACTGGACAAGATAAAAAGAAGTCAGGTATCTAAACAGGTGAAACTGATTAAAGATACGCTTCATGCGAAACCGGATACCATGGTTATTCCTTTTTCAGCAGAAACCAGACAGGGGAGAGATGAAATCTATTGTCTTCTGGATGAATTCCTGACAGGAGAAGTTAACGGATAAGAGGTATGGATATGAAGATGTCAGCAAAAAAGTATATCAAGGCAATATTGAATCTGGCAATTGCATTTATTATTGCAGTCGGAGTAATCTGGTTGGTGCCGAAAGGAATAGTATTTTTCATGCCCTTTGTGCTGGGATGGATAATTGCGTGGATTGCCAGTCCCATGGTACGGTTTTTTGAAGAAAAACTAAAAATCAGGAGAAAGGCCGGAAGTGTGGTTGTGATTGTGGTGGTAATCGGACTGGTGGTGCTTGCGGGTTATCTGATTGGAGGCAAACTGATACGGGAAATAGCCGGTTTTGTGGGAGACTTACCGGTTATGTGGGAATCCTTGGAGAAGGATTTTGATGAAATAGGGAAAAATCTCAGCAGCCTTTATGATAAACTTCCCGTGGATGTGCAGAATACGCTCAACAATATCGGTACGCAGACCAATGAATTTGTCGGGGAACTGATTGGGAAAATAAGCAGCCCTACCATTGCGGCAGTCGGCAATTTTGCAAAACAGCTTCCCACGATAGTAATCGGTATTGTGATGTGCCTTTTATCCTCCTACTTTTTTGTTGCAGAGAGGGTGCCGTTTACATCGACCATAAAGCAGTACATGCCGGAATCATTAAGATACAGGGCGCGTATTATAAAAAGAAGTCTGGTAAAGGCGGTAGGCGGTTATTTTAAGGCACAGATAAAAATTGAAATATGGATTTACCTGCTTCTGGTTGTCGGATTTTTTATTCTGGGCATCGATTATGCCCTGCTGATTGCGCTGGGTGTTGCCATTCTGGATTTTCTTCCTTTTTTTGGAACCGGAACGGCTATGGTGCCATGGGCAATTGTAAAATTTTTAAGTTCTGATTATAGGATGACAATAGGACTGTTGCTGATTTGGGGCGTCAGCCAGCTTGTCAGACAGATTATCCAGCCTAAAATTGTAGGGGACTCCATCGGCGTTCCGCCGATACCGACGTTATTCCTTTTGTATATCGGTTACATGGTTGAAGGAGTTGTGGGCATGATAATAGCAGTACCGATTGGTATTATCCTGTGGACGCTTTACAAGGAAGGCGCTTTTGACACGACAAAACACAGCATACAGATTTTGTCTGCCGGATTGAACCGTTTCAGGAAACTGACGCCTCAGGATATGTCTGTCATTGCCTCCTACAAACGGGAGTGCGAGGAGGAACTGCAGTTGAAACAGGAGCAGGAACAGGGACAGGAAGAGTCGCAGTAAGGGGTTGAAATGCCAAATTTTAAAATGTTATTGCAATATGAGGGTACCAGGTATCAGGGGTGGCAGAAGCAGACATCCACGGATAACACGATTCAGGGAAAGCTGGAAACCCTTTTGTCCAGGATGTGCGGACATAGCATAGAAGTGCATGGCAGCGGCAGGACGGATGCCGGCGTCCATGCAAGGGGACAGGTGGCGAACGCCCATCTGGATACCGGGATGACAGCGGAAGAAATACGCAATTACATGAACAGATACCTGCCTGAAGATATTGCGGTGGTTTCCGTGGAAGAGGTATCCCAGCGCTTTCACAGCAGGCTTCTTGTGAAAAGCAAGACATACTGCTATCAGATAATTAACAGCGGCCTGCCCCATGTTTTTGACAGGCGCTACGCATGGCTTTTTCCGGAAAAGCTGGATGTAACTGCAATGGAAGCTGCTGCCGGTTACTTATCCGGCACGCATGATTTTGCGGCATTTACGTCTGCAAAGAAAGGGAAAAAGTCCACAATACGGAATATAGAAAAAATACGGATTGACAAGCAGGGCGAAAGACTATGCATTTATTTCAGCGGGGACGGATTTTTATTCCATATGGTAAGGATTATGGTGGGGACGCTAGTTGAAGTGGGGACAGGAAAAAGGAAACCGGAGGAAATTCCGGAAATATTGCATTCCCGAAAAAGAGAATTGGCCGGACCACTTGCGCCGGCCCAGGGTCTTACCTTGATGGAAGTGGGATATTGAGTTTTGGCATGATTGGAAGGTTGATATGATAAGCAAAAAGCATATGCGTATACTCTTTGCGGTATATCTGTTGATACTGTTTAAGGTGATTGTGTTTAAATATCCGTTGGCACAAATGAGGGAAATAGCAGCTTCTTGGAAAAGGGATGTATTTTGGGAAGGACTGGGCAGCGCTAATTTTGAATTGTTTAAGACAATAAAATTGTATATCCGGCACTGGGATAATAAAGGAATCAACAGCTTCGGCAACCTGATTGGAAATATCGTGGCTTTCATACCCCTTGGGTACATGCTTCCCAGGATATGTAAAGCTTCCAGACGTGTTTTTATCTGCATGGTTCAGGTGTTTTTACTGGTTCTGGGAATAGAATTATTCCAGCTCTTAAGTGCATTCGGCGTGTTTGATGTGGATGACATCCTGCTCAACTGTCTGGGGGCGTTTATGGGATATCTTTTTTTCAAAATACAGGACAGGATATATCAAAAAAGAACCCGTGAAAAAGGGTTATAAAAATACTGCAATTTTTTTTAGAAATATTGCAGTATTTTTATTTGGTAAGGGATATTAATAATGTAGCATACAAGATAAGGATAGCAGGATGGGCGGCTTACAAACCGAAAGAGGAACACAGGATACAGTACTGCTGGAAAAGAAAATAGAGTTTTATCTTGCCACCTTGTACAGAATTGCTTTTTTGCAGCTCAAGAATGCGGAAGATGCAGAGGATGTTGTGCAGGAGGTTTTCTATCAGTACATGAAAGCTAACAGGATTTTTGAAAGTCAGGAGCATGAAAAGGCCTGGTTAATTAAAGTTACCCTAAATGCCTGCAAAAAACTGTGGCGTTCTGCATGGTACAGGCACCATGCACCAATGCCTGACATGGAAACTGCTTATGAACCCCATGAACAGGAAAAGGAACAGCCGGAAAACACATATATACGCGGGGAAGAAAGTAGAGAACTGATGAAAGCGGTATGGGAATTGCCGGATAAGTACAGGGAAGTGATTCACTTGTTTTATTATGAGGGCTTATCTGTAAAAGAAATATCCTCTGTCTGCGGCAGGCAGGAGTCAACAGTGACAGCACAGCTTACCAGAGGCAGGAAGGTTTTGAAGAAGAAACTGAAGGAGGAATATCAGTTTGAATAGTTTTGGAGATGCGTATAAAAAGGCAGCTGATAAAATCAAGGTGCCTGTCATAACGGCAAATCAGATTGCCGATGAGGAGTGCCGCAAAAAAGTTGCCGCATACCGGAGAAACCGCCAGTTAATGGCTGTGGCTGCGGCTGCCAGCGTTTTTCTTCTTTGTTCTTTAGGTGTGGCTGCGGCTGCCGGATATGCAAAGAGCGTTATCAGGACTACGGAATACGGGTTTGAAACGGCAGATGAACAGACGGCTTTACTGAACAACGGGGCGAAGGATACTGCTTACCCGGAAGGCGGAGAAGGTGCAGGATACGGACTCCTTACCGCAAGGGATGCAGGCGAAGGGACAGAAGAAGAGGCAGACGAACAGACAGGCGGCGTCACAGAAAAACAGGAGCAAAAAAATCAGACAGAGTCTGCAAGTATGGAAGATACTTTGGAAGATACCGTAGAAGAACTGGAGGAGCTTATGTTTGATTCCAGGGCGGATTTCCTGAATGCGGGGGTGATGCCCGCGGCCCTGCCCGTGGAAGAGCTTGTTTGCGGAGAGGATTTTTCCGAGGAATACATTGTATGCGGCGGTATGTTTTTGCTGGTCAGGATGGAGACAAAAGGCCATATATTTATGATGAACCAGTCCTATTACGGAGACTCTTCAGGCCATGCCTCTTCAGTGGTCTATCCGGAAGGGGTATGCAACGAAAGGAAATATATGACCGGGCAGGGGTATACCTATACTGTAGTGGACTCGGTTGGTGAAGAAGGGGAGGTGCGCCGCATTCATGCCGCTATATCGGTAGGGGATTATGAGTTGATTGTTGACTTTTCGGGATATTCCGAGGAAGAGGCATTTCGCATCCTGGATGGCATGGATTTGACTGTTTACTTGTAAATGATACATTTTTGTTACATGTGTGATACATTTTTGAATTTGTTGACCCGTAAATTATAGTGATAAGGAATGAGTATTTTAGAAAGGATGATGTAAATGAGCAGCATTTTGGTATACAACAACAATACGGGTGTTGTCGAACTGATGCAGCCTCTGTTTGCGGGAGAAGGATATCAGGTTTTAGAGGCCCAGACCCTGCAGAAGATGCGTCAGTATATTGCAGAAAGACAGGTGCAGCTTTTAATAACAGATGTGGAACTTTTTGATGAGAACGGTCGTGCGTCGGGTATGATGACGGGCATGGAAGTGCTGCGTGAAATCCGTTCCATCAGCAGCATACCGATTATTGTTTTGTCGGAAAATGCGAATGAAACGGTGAAAATAGGCGCCCTCAATGCGGGAGCGGATGATTACGTGACTTATCCGTGTAATCCGCTGGAACTTCTGGCAAGGGTGAAATCCCAGTTAAGGCGTTATACACAGTTGTCTAATATATCTTCCAATATCGAGCGGATATATAAAGTAAATGATTTGGTAGTGGATGATGTTTGCAGAAAAGTTACCGTGGAAGGCAGGGAAGTGCGTCTTACGCCGATTGAATATAAAATATTAAGACTTCTGGTACAGGAGAGGGGACGTGTGTTTTCCATCGACCAGATTTACGAGTCAATCTGGCATATGAAAGCTATCGGTGCGGATAATACCATTGCAGTGCATATCCGCCATATCCGTGAAAAAATAGAAAGAAATCCAAAAGAACCGCAATATCTTAAAGTGGTGTGGGGAACCGGTTACAAAGTAGGGTAAAAGAAAATTACCGGTTCTTAAGCGGTTTTCCCCATGGAAGCCTGAAAGCGATATGTTCTCCGTGGTATCGGGAAAAGTGTTTTCCGATTACGGTGATGGAGAGGATAAAGCATCCTGCCGTTACGGCAGAAGGAAGCGTTTTGTCAAATAAGCAGCATACCGTAAAGAGCAGAAAGGTTATGACAGATCGGAAAAAGTGGGGTTTTATGATGATGATAAGTGAAAAGAGGATATAGAGGGCTGCCAGCGTAAACGCAGGCGTCAAATCGGGATACAGGCCAAGCAGTACGCCGAAAGAAACGGCAATGGCTTTGCCGCCGTTCTGTCCTTTCCAGAAAACAGGGAAGGCATGCCCCAGTACGGGCGCGGCCAGTACCAGCGCAAAAAGCAGGTTGGAAATATCGACTTTGCGGAGGGCGAACCATACGGGAAGCGCGCCTTTCAACAGTTCGCAGATAATTACCAGTATACCTATCGGGATGCCTGCGTGGATAAAAGCGTTGGCAGTTCCCGGATTGCCGTCCTCTGAAAGTTCCCGGATGTCAATCTGCCTGATGACCTTGGGCAGCAGGCTGGCGTACATGACGCTGCCTGATAAATACCCGGCTATGATGAAAAAAAGATATTGGATAAAGGTATCATTCATTTTAATCCTCATTTCTGCGCTGATTCTGCGCACAAATACATTTGTTTATTACAGCTGCTTTGCAGCTGTTTTTTCTTCCAGAAACCTGCATATCTGCCCGGCAGCGTCGGGGAGCGCGTTGGTTTTCTGGGCAGAATACATGCCGTTCCGGACATCTGTATTTTCTGTAAGGAGTTTTCCCTGCTTAATCTGCGTGCTTATCCGTTCTGCGGCAATGGACATGCCGCGGGAAACAAAAAATTCCCTGTTTTTGGTCTCACATCCCGGAATGGGCGCCGTATGTACAATGGGAATATGCATGTCAAGCGCCTCTGTGGAGGTCAGGCCGCCGGGCTTTGTGTAGATAACGTCACAGGCTGCCATAAAGTCTGCCACACGTTCCGTGTAGCCAATGATGTGGATGCCGGGTTTACGGTAAAACTGCCTTTTCAGGGTGCGTCTCAGTTTCTTGTTATTGCCGCAGATAATGACAATCTGTTCCCCGTTTTTCAAATGTGCCGTCAGTTCATAGGCAAATAAATGGATTTTGCCAAAGCCCATGCTGCCGCTCATAATCAGATACATGGCTTTGTCTTCAGGAAGGTGAAGCTTTCTTTTGGCAAGCGCTTTATCCTGCTTTTGGCAAAAGGCTTCTTTTACCGGAATGCCGAAAGGCATTAATTTTTCTTCGGGAATCCCCTTTTTTATGTATTCTTCCAACAATTCGGCATGGGGAGCAATATAGTAGTCGCACTCTGTTTCCGCCCAGAAGGGAATGCAGGTATAGTCTGTTGCTACGGCGA
Organism: uncultured Lachnospiraceae bacterium; assembly: GCA_910577015.1. GTDB lineage: Bacteria > Bacillota > Clostridia > Lachnospirales > Lachnospiraceae > Acetatifactor. Next base: position 42,194 of record CAJTKU010000015.1, read on the forward strand.
CCGTCAGGGGCACCTCCATTTTGTGCCGCTTCATGTAGGTAATGGTCTCGGCGGGAAACAGATGGGGCATCACGATGGCGTCGAAATGATTTTCTTCTAAGTAGGCATGCAGCTTTTTGGCCATCAGTCCGTTGGCATAATAGATGGGGGACTTGCGGCGCGAAGAACTGATATGCCCGGCAATACGGTATAAAAAACCAAACAGCCTGGGCAGGCTGCGGGCTGTCTTTACATAACATTGGCCTACAAAATTGGCGGTGCGCTCACTGGAAAGCAAAAACATATCCATCATTACCGCTTCATGCCCGTTTTGCAATAATTTTTCCTGTACGGCCATACCGGCCGCATTGTGTCCGCCGCCGGTGGAGGAAGACAGTATCAATACTTTCATAATTAAAATTCCTTAGTAGTTATTTGTTCTATTTTATCACTAAAAAAACAGGTGTTCAATCAAAATCTTTAATCCGATTAGGATGAGGATGATGCCGCCGGCAAGCTCTGCACGGGATTTGTATTTTGTGCCGAAAACATTCCCTATTTTCAGGCCGACGGCCGAAAACAGGAAGGTTATGATGCCGATAAAGGAAACGGCAGGGATAATGGGAATATCGGGAAGAAAAGCGAATGTCACCCCGACGGCAAGGGCGTCTATGCTGGTCGCTACGGCCAAAATCAGCATTTCCCTAAAGGAAAAAGAGGCGCTTATACTTTCCTCTTCTTTGGACAGTGCTTCTTTTATCATGCCTCCTCCGATGATTAGAAGCAGCAGAAAAGCAATCCAATGGTCCAGGAAGGTGATTTTTTCCTGAAAACGGTATCCCACAAGATAGCCAATGACAGGCATTAATGCCTGAAAACCTCCGAACCATACTCCCACCAGCGCGGATTTTCCAAGCGTAATTTTATTGGTGGCAAGCCCTTTGCAGACTGAAACCGCAAAGGCGTCCATGGAAAGGCCGACGGCCAGGAAAAATAAACTAAGCAGACTCATTTTTTCCTCCATTCTGAAGCGCTGCACCTAAAAAACTCACGGGCAGCCGGTATATACCTGCTGTCCATGAGTCTCATTTTTTAAGATAATACCAGATGCCCGCATCATTATGTTGATATTATCACAGCTTATCCGGCTGCAAACTACTCCCTCAAGAATCGGTAATTAAATTGGATTATAGGGGAAAATGCAATATTTGTCAATCTTTTTATCAACGGATTGGCGCTTCCGAATTTTGTATGGCGGCTGCTGGAGCGCGCATTTGTTTCCATAAAGGACCGTGTAAAAACGCCGGCCCTTGGATGCTGTCCTGTAGCATCCTATGTGCCGTTGCGTTTTTACCCGAGCGGAAGCGTGTCCTGTTGGAACAAATGCGCGCTCCAGCAGCCGCCATGCAAAATTCGGAAGTACCGGCTGACGTGCAGTGAGCTGTTGCAACTTTGTTTTGGGTACTTCCCAATTTAAAAGTTTTGTAATATAATACAAATATATCATATATTGGTGTTCTGATTGTTCCGACACATGTCTTATAATATACCCCATGAGAACATGATATATTTTTAGGAGGTTAAAATAAATGAGAGAGAAGTATGAGTCGCTGGCGCTGGCGAACCTGAAGGAGATTGCCAAGGCCAGGGGCATCAAAGGTGTTTCCGCTATGAAGAAAGCGGAGGTGGTGGAGGCAATGCTTGCACAGGATGAAAAGGATAAGGCGGAAAAGCAGTCTGTACCGGCGCAGGGAGCGGAAAGAAGACCGGACAAGCCTGCGGAGAAAAGAACGGAAGAGCGTCGGCAGGAGGAGCGGAGACCGGTGCAGGGTACGGATACCCATGGACGGCCGGCACAGTCATTTGACAGAAATGCGGTTTATGATGCCAGTACGTTTCCCCCGGAACTGGACAGCGGGCAGGAGGCAAACGGCATTCTGGAAGTCATGCCGGACGGATATGGATTTATCCGCTGTGCCAACTACATGCCGGGAGAAAACGACGTGTATGTTGCGCCGAGCCAGATACGCAGGTTCGGGTTAAAAACCGGGGATATCCTGGTAGGAAACAAGCGCACCAAAACACAGCAGGAAAAGTTCAGCGCATTGTTGTATATAAAGACAATCAATGGCTATTCCGTGGAAGAAGCGGCAAGAAGGCGCAATTTTGAAGATATGACGCCTATTTTTCCGGATGAGAGAATCCGGCTGGAGGTGCCTGGCTCCAGCATTGCGATGCGCGTCATGGATTTGGTGAGCCCTATCGGTAAAGGACAGCGCGGCATGATTGTTTCCCCGCCCAAGGCAGGAAAGACAACCCTGCTGAAACAGGTGGCCAAGTCCATTCTCAGGAGTGAGCCGGACATGCATATGCTGATTCTGCTGATAGATGAACGTCCTGAAGAGGTAACGGACATCAAAGAGGCGATTGAAGGCGTCAATGTCGAGGTGATTTATTCTACCTTTGATGAACTGCCCGAGCATCACAAGAGGGTTTCCGAGATGGTTATCGAGCGTGCGAAACGGCTTGTGGAGCATGGGAAGGATGTGGTGATACTCCTTGACAGCATTACCAGGCTGACCCGTGCTTACAATCAGGTGGTGCCGCCCAGCGGAAGGACGCTTTCCGGAGGTCTGGACCCGGCAGCCCTGCATATGCCCAAGCGTTTCTTTGGCGCGGCGAGGAATTTAAGGGCGGGCGGCAGTTTGACGATTCTGGCAACAGCTTTGGTGGAAACGGGTTCCAAGATGGATGATGTGGTTTACGAGGAGTTTAAAGGCACCGGCAACATGGAAATGGTGCTCGACAGGAAGCTTTCCGAAAAGCGTATTTTCCCTGCCATTGATTTGCAGAAGTCGGGAACCAGAAGGGAAGACCTTCTGCTCTATCCTGACGAACTGGAAGCCATCAACATTATGCGTAAGGCATTAAACGGCATGAAGGCGGATGAAGCGGCTGACCGCATTCTGGATATGTTTTCCCGTACCAGAAACAATCAGGAATTTGTTAATATGGTAAAGAAGATGAAGTTTATCTAAAAAAAGCTTGCATAAAAATGTTTTGCATGGTAAAATAAAAAAGCTGTTTGTGGATGCATAAGCAGTAGGGATGAGTACAGAACAAATTGACTTAACATAGAGAGGTGAAAAAGATGAAAGAAGGAATCCATCCAACTTACTATCAGGCAACTGTTACCTGCAACTGTGGCAACACATTTGTAACCGGTTCCACCAAGCCTGAAATCCACGTGGAAGTTTGCTCCAAGTGCCATTCATTCTATACAGGCCAGCAGAAGACTGCAAGAGCTGACGGCCGTATCGACAAGTTCAATAGAAAGTACGGTGTGGAAAGCAAGTAGTTTTTTCGTAAATATGATTTCTGAAAGGTTGAGGTGTAAGCTTCAACCTTTTATGATATAATGACCGCAAAGGAAAAACAAGCGACTGTGAAGCAGGCATTTGTTTTTCCGGGTCATTAACGAGCAAACGTCCGATGAAATTGGACAAGGAGCACGCAAGTGCGGGTTTGCGAGTGTAAATAATGACCGCAAAGGAAAAGGAAGGGCGTCTGATATATGGCAAAGAGGAGAAGAGGCCGTTACAGCGGCATCGGCGGACAGGCGGTGCTGGAAGGCGTTATGATGAAAAATGGGGAAAAATACGCTGTTGCGGTGCGCAAGCCGGATGGCGGGATTGATGTGGAAATAGAAAATTACCAAGGGGTGCTGCACGGCAGCAAAATCAAAGAAATCCCTTTTATCCGGGGTATTTTTAATTTTGTGGATTCCATGCTGCTGGGTACAAGATGCCTGAATCATTCCGCAAGTTTTTATGAGGATGGCAAAGCGCCGGAAACGAAAGCGGATAAGGTGGTAAACAAGATGACAAAAGGAAATGCGGAGAAAGTATTTACCGCGTTGGTAACCGTCATTTCCATTTTGCTGGCAGTGGGCATATTTATAGTGCTGCCGTATTTTATATCATCGCTTTTAAAAGAATATGTACGGAGCAATGCGCTGATGGCAATTATAGAAGGAGTAATCCGTATCCTTATTTTTATTCTGTATGTGGCAGGGATTGCCATGATGCAGGATATCAAACGCCTTTATATGTACCACGGCGCAGAACACAAATGCATCAACTGTATTGAAAGGGGCAGGGAACTGACTGTGAGGAACGTTATGCGCAGTTCCAGGCTGCACAAACGCTGCGGCACCAGCTTTATGTTTTTTGTCATGTTTGTCAGCATTATCCTGTTTTTCTTTATCCGGGTGAGCAATCCTGTTGAAAAAGTGGCGCTTCGTATTTTGCTGATTCCCGTTATTGCCGGTATTTCCTATGAGATTATCCGTCTGGCAGGCAGAACGGACAATGTTTTTGTAAAGCTGTTGTCTGCTCCCGGCATGATGATACAGCGCCTGACTACGAAAGAACCCACAAAGGAAATGGTGGAGGTCGCCATTGCTTCGGTGGAGGCGGTTTTTGACTGGAAACAGTATTTGAAGGATGAATTTGGATATGAGGAAGAGCAGAAACCGGTGAAAGAAGAGGACGGAAACCATCCGGAAACAGAAGGATGACATACAAGGATTGTTATCTGGAGGGAATCTCCCGGTTAAAAGGCGCAGGCGTGCCACAGGCAGAATGGGACGCCAGGCTTTTACTGGAGTATGTCTGTAATACGGACTGCAGCATGCTGCTTGCCCATGGGGATGAAGAGGTAAACGGGGAAAAGCAGGAGGCCTATTTTGCGCTTATCCATAAGCGCATGCAAAGAATCCCCCTGCAGTTTCTGACCGGTGAGCAGGCATTCTGCGGGCTTACGTTTCAGGTAAACGAGCATGTGCTGATTCCCAGACAGGATACGGAGATTCTGGTGGAAGAGGCATTGAAGCGGCTGGAGCCGGGGATGCGGGTATTGGATATGTGTACCGGTTCCGGCTGTATTTTAATCAGCATCCTCTCCCTTAGGGAAGGCATGCGGGGAGTGGGAGTGGATTTGTCCAATGAAGCCCTGAAGATGGCCCGCGAAAACGCCGATTTGCTTTTGCGTGGCAGCAGACAGCCGGAATGGATTTGCAGTGATTTATTTAACGCCCTGAATAAGCCGGACGGCGAGGAAGAAAGATTTGACATGCTGGTATCCAACCCGCCATATATACCCGGCCCGATGATTGAAACCCTGATGCCGGAGGTGCGGGATTACGAGCCGAAAACAGCCCTGGACGGAGGAGAGGACGGGCTTTTGTTTTACAGAAGGATTGTAAAGGAAGGCAAGGACTTTTTAAAGGAAAACGGGTGGCTGTTGTTTGAAATCGGGTGTGAACAAAAAGACGCCGTAAGTGCGCTTATGGCCGAAGCCGGTTTTTGTGAGATAGAATGCAGGAAGGACTATGCGGGACTGGACCGTGTGGTAATCGGAAGAAAGAATCAGAGGTAATGTGATGTTTGACAAGTTAGACGATTTATTGAGACGGTTTGAGGAAATCATAAATGAACTTCATGAGCCGGATGTGGTGAACGACCAGAACCGTTTCAGGAAGTTGATGAAGGAGCAGAGCGATTTGACTCCGTTGGTGGAGGCATATACCGAATATAAAAAGTGTAAACAGGATGTAGAGGATTCCCTCGCCATGCTGGAGGAGGAAAACGACGAGGAGATGCGGGAAATGCTGAAGGAAGAGCTTTCCGCGGGCAGGAAACGAATCGAAGAGCTGGAGCAGGAACTGAAGATTCTCCTGCTTCCCAAGGACCCCAACGATGACAAGAACGTGATTGTGGAAATCCGTGCAGGCGCAGGCGGGGATGAGTCCGCGCTGTTTGCGGCGGAAATCTATCGCATGTATGTGCATTATGCGGAGAGCCAGCGCTGGAAAGTGGAAACCATGAGCGTGGACGAAATCGGCATTGGCGGAATGAAAGAAGTCACTTTCATGCTGAGCGGGCAGGGCGCTTATTCCAAGATGAAATATGAAAGCGGCGTACACCGTGTACAGCGCGTGCCGGAAACGGAATCCCAGGGGCGTATCCACACCTCCACGATTACCGTGGCGGTAATGCCCGAGGCGGAAGAGGTAGATGTCGTGATTGACGAAAAGGATATCCGCATCGATGTGATGCGTGCCTCCGGCAATGGCGGACAGTGCGTCAATACCACGGATTCTGCGGTGCGGCTTACCCATTATCCCACCGGCATTGTGGTGTACAGCCAGACCGAAAAATCCCAGCTGCAGAACAAGGCAAAGGCATTTGCCCTGCTGCGCGCAAAGCTGTATGACATCGAGCAGCAAAAAGCACATGATGCGGAAGCCCAGCTTAGGCGCAGTCAGGTGGGGACCGGCGACCGTTCCGAGAAAATCAGGACTTACAATTTCCCTCAGGGACGCGTGACCGACCATCGTATCGGACTTACGCTGTATAAGCTGGATAAAATCATGAACGGCGATATACAGGAGATTGTGGAGGCGTGCATTGCAGCCGACCAGGCGGCTAAACTGGCAAAGATGAATGAGAATTAAGAAAAAGACAGGTACAAAGGATTCTGAAGGCGTTAAAGGGGGCAGGTGTGATTGTAAGGGAAGGTGCAAATCGCAGCGGAAAATGGATTGTTCTTTGATGTCGTAATAAATGTCGTAATAAGTGTCGTAATAAAATAGCAATTTCCGGAAATCCGGTGATTCTACCGGCGGTCGATTGCAAATAACTATCCTGAAATGTAAGATGATTTCAGGAGGTGGCTGTATGTATAAGATAGACAATAAGAAATTCGGGGATTTTGTGGCACAGCTTCGCAAAGAAAAGAATTTTACGCAGAAGGAGCTTGCAGAACGTCTTTTTATTTCTGATAAGACCGTGAGCAAGTGGGAAAGGGGACTGAGCATTCCTGACGTGTCCCTGCTGATTCCGATTGCCGATGTGCTGGGTGTAACGGTAACGGAGTTGCTCTACGGGGAGCGTCTTGGAAGTGAAAGCAGGCTCGGCATTGAGGAGATAGAAGACTTGGTTACCTGTTCGATGGATTTGTCGAGGCAGGAAAGGAGCGTACAAAGAAAGCGCCGAAAAAAATGGATATTGGTATATATTGCAGCGGTTTTTGCCGTGGTTTTGGAAACGGCCCTGCTCATGCTGAACGGTTTTACGGAACTGGAAGACCTGTATCTGGTGGAAGGGCTGATGCTGACTTTTGGAGGCTGGTTCTGTCTTTTTGCAAAAGAAATACTGCCCAAGTATTATGATGAAAATAAGGTGGATTATATTACTGACGGTTTCTTTAGGATGCATATGCCGGGAATACATTTCAACAACCGTAACTGGCCGCATATTTTAAAGGCAGTAAGGATATGGACCCTTTCGGCGGCGGTTTTGTGGCCCTTACTGAGCGGAGGGATGAGATTTCTTTTGGGAAAAGAAGTATGGCAGGTGGCGCAATGGATTGCTGCGATGGCTGTATCCTTTAGCATCTTTATACCCGTATGTGTGATGGGGAAAAAGTATGAGTAGATTGGTTGGAATTGAAAATTATCCATGTCATATCAGAGCGATAAATCGGCATTTGCAGATGAATTTATAGAACTTTCCCTATTTTTCAAGGCTTTTAGAGCCTCATACAGTGAATTGCTATGTATTTTCCCTTGTTTTTGCCCTTATGGGCAGTTTACAAGGGAAAGTTTTTCTGAATGTATCTAATCGTTGCCTGCCACCTTATCCAACAGCCTTGCGGAAGTCCGCTTTGCCTCCCTTGTGGCATGGGCATACACATTCATGGTGGTACTCACGTCAGAGTGTCCCAAGAGTTCCTGCACGTCCTTCGGCGCTGCACCGTTTGACAGCAGGTTGCTTGTATAAGTATGGCGGAGCTGGTGGAAGTGAAAGCCCTCAAATCCGTCCAGTTTCTTTGCCAGTGTCCGGCAGACGATACTCAATGTACTTGGCGTTTCAAGGCAGCCGTCAGGTCTTAAACATACAAATGAGATTTCGTTGTAATCCGCCGGAATGTCCTGCGTGTTCTCCAAGCTGTAATACTCATAGTAAACCCTGTTTTTGTCCTGCACTTCCTTGTAGTAATTGCGGTGGTACAGTTCCCCGTACTGCATCTGATTTCTAAGCTGCTCTTTCCTTGCCTTTTTCAGTATGGCGGTAAGCGTGTACCCAAAATCAACCGTCCGCACTTTCTTACGTTTAGTCGGTCCGATAATCGTTTTGTGCTTTGCGCCGTCATAGCGGACACTCCGCTTTACCGTTAAATACTGTTCCTCAAGGTTGATGTCCTGCCAGGTCAGCCCACATACCTCGCCGATCCTAAGACCTGCATAGTAGGCTATCTGTATCGGCAGAACCGCAGAGATATTTTTCTTTTCAAGATAAGCGATAAGTTTTTCATAGTCATCATGGGAAATCGGCTGTGTGCCCGATTGTCCCATATCTTCCTCTGAAAACAAATCCACTTCCTCTGCCTTTCGTTTCAGCTTGATGTACTGCATTGGATTGAACGTAATCAGTTGCTCTGGGAATACCGCAAAACGGAACGACTGCTGTAAAACTGCTGAGAATGAATGGATATAGTCTTTGCTCAATCCTTTTTTCACTTTCCCGTCGGGATATGTTCCTCCGAAAGTAAGCAGGTCAAGGAATGTCTGCAAATGCTCCGCTGTTACGGTTTTTAATCTGCGGTCAGCAACAGGATGTTTCTTAATGCAACGTATCGCACCGAGATAATTTTCCACCGTACCGTTGCTAAGAGTGCCGACCTTTAATTCTTTCTCCGCCCAAATATCGAGCAGTTCCCCAAGCGTGATGTTGTCAGCTTTTGCAATGAATTTCTTTTCTTCGTAATCCTCCATTGCCTGCCGTAACAGCTTTTCCGTCTCGCTCTTGCTTTCCGTACCCGTAAACTCTTTCTGTACCAAGTTGCCGCTTGCGTCCTCCACATAGAAGCGGTAGTACCATTTCTTTCCTTTTTTTCTTACAGAACCTTTTGCCATAATCCGTTCTCCTTTCGATAACGGGCAATCGGAACTGATGAAATGCTTTCTGCGTGTAAGTATATCATGACTCCGATTGCTTTACTATACCGATTCGGATTCTTCCTCTGATACCATAGAAAGAAGATTTGCAAGCCTTGTAGTGGCTGTTTCGGGATTTTTGGAATAGAGCCTCACAATATCGCCCATATCATTAAACATGTTTACAGTGTGGGTGATTTCCCGAAGGAACATGATCTCGTTATATTCCTTATTTGATTCAAACCCCATTGTCTGGGCAAGTGTGGCATTTTCCGCATTGTCCTTAAAATTCTTACAGGCAAACTGGAAAGAATCCACGAACAATTCATACTCCCTTAACATCAGCAGCAGTAAATCCTTTGTAAAGTCTGACTCCGCCTGTTCCATATTAAACGGTAGCTTTGCGAGAATGGAGGACATCACATCACGAATGAATAATTCCCTTTTATCCGTAATGTCTGTTTCGTATTCCTCCGTTTCCCCTTTCAGCCACTCCACAGACACATGGAGGGCTTCCGACAGACCTTCCAAGACCAGCTTCTTTGTATTGTCGATTGTTCCCGCCTCATAGCGCACGATTGTGGAAGTGGCTACCCCCATCTTCTCTGCGACATAAGGCTGGTTCAATCCCAACTCCACCCTCCGCTGCTTTGCCCTGCTACCGATCAGCCTGCGCAATTCTTTATCTTTCATGTTGATACGCCTCCTTTGTCGGTATGTTTATACCATACCACACAAAAAACAATAATGCAATATGCAACTTAAAAATAATTTTTATATTATCATAATGCTTGACAAGGGAATATAAAAGAAGTATAGTATCAGTACACGCAAAATTGCGTAATGCAATTCAAAAGGAGGTAAGTTGATGACAGAAACGAAGATTGCAATGACAATCAAGGAAGTGTCCGAGTATACGGGAATCGGCAGGAACACCATGAGAAACCTTGTGGAATGGGGAAAGCTGCCGGTCTTAAAAATCGGGCGAAAGGTACTTATCAAAAGCGATATTTTGGAAAAGTTCATGGAAGTGAACGAGGGAAAGAACCTGCGGGATAAGGGCGATGTAAAAGCGGTAACACGAAAATCAGCAGTATAAAAGGCGGCTTCTTACGAAACCGCCTCAGGTATGTATCAGACTGAAGCCATGATATACCTACACGCAAATAGATTATATCATGTGCTTTCTTCTGGTACAAGCGGAAATTTGCGGGAATGGGCAGAAAGTGGGTTGAAAAAATAAGTCCATATGGCAAAAGCTGACTTAAAAAATCGATTGATTTCTGTATTTTCGGTTGAAAAAGTCAACTGATGTTTTGGCGACGCTTTCAATGTAGCATAAAGTGACTGTAAAAGTTCAACTGATTTTCTCCATTTTCAGTTGAAAGAAATTTCAGGTAGTACTTTTTACTATCATGTGCGGCAGCACTTTTTGATGGCATGATGGCAGTTTTTATCGTCATAAGTGCCATCACTTTTTGCTATCATAGCGGCATCATTTTAGGCGAAGTGATAGCGTTTTTTGCCATCACAAATGGCAAAGTGCATCATTTTTCACTATCATGGCGGCAGTTTTGTAGGTATAATTCGAGTGCCTATAGGGGAGTTCCTTTCTCTTAAAGCCCTCGGCGTTTGAGAGCGAAATACACCCATTGCACAAACTTCGTTTATGCAATGGGGATTTCGCCCCTGCGGGGAGCAAATTCACGCAAACGTGAATTACAAATGCTGACGCATTGGAATTAACCGACTATGCCGCCCACTCACAATCTGTCCCGCCATACCTCCGCTTGCTCCAATCTGATACTGCCATTTGCAGGAGGGAGGACAAAGCACAATACAGAGACATTCATTTATCCGCATGAGCAAGCTGCCCGATGTCAGAGGCAGGATCACTTATATATCCAGCCATGCAAAACAGGAAAACCTGTATGCGGTCTATGAAACGACAGACCGCTGCTATTGGACGGAGCTTGCGAAATGCAATCGACAGGAATTTGAAAAAAGCGGTACGGAGGGGAAGTGCATTGAGGCGAGGGAATTTATCATTGCCCTGCCCGAATCATTCCCAAACCTCTATGAGCCAGACAAGCTGTTACAGCTTTTTACAGACCGTTTCAAAGAAAAGTATGGTGTGGAGTGCGTATCGGCGTTGCACCATAACAAACGAAAGACAAATTACCATATCCATCTTATTTTTTCGGAACGGGAACTGTTGCCCGAACCCATAGAAAAAACTGCCACACGCAATATGTTCTATAACGAACAGGGAAAACACGTCCGCACCAAAAAAGAGATATTTGACGAAAACGGAAATGTCCGCAAAGGCTGTAAAATCGTGAAGAAAGGCGAAGTATATGAGCGCAATCTCTTTACTGCCAAGGACAAGCTGTTCAAGCAGGAGAATTTTGTTGACGAGGTAAAGCATTTCTATACTGACCTTATCAACCTTCTTGTAAAAGATGACAAAGAAAAACTCCATGTGTTCGACAACAGCAGATTGTATCTTGCTACCAAGAAGATAGGGAAAAATAACCCGAAAGCGGAACAGATACAGACCGATAATGAAATGCGTATGCGCTGGAATTGTGAGGTAGACAGGGCAATTGTCAGCGGTGTTTCTGAAACGGAGATACAACAGATAAAGAAAAAATATATCACAGACCGCATCAGAGAATCCGTTGATATATTCGGCAGTCAGCCGGAACGTCTGGGAAGTATTATTATGACTGCTGTTACGGTACTGGCGCTGCTGATTTCTAAAGTATTGGATAAGGCAAGGGAACTGTCGGCAAAGTTTTTTGAGAAAGAAACGGTACAGTCGGTTGCAGAACCAAGCGATGTAAGAACGGTACAAATAATCCCGCAAACGGATAATGTGTCAAAGCAGGGGCATAATCTCCTTAAAGGATTGACTGCTGATCCGTCAGCACAAAAACGAGAGTTACAGTCACGAACACAGGTAACAGAACAAGAAACACCGCAGATACCGCCAAAGCCTGTCATGTCCGCAGAAGCCGCCGCATATCCAAAGCTGCTAAAGATTTATAAGGAGTTAAACCGTCAAAACGGGATTATCTTTGACGCAGAGAGGGAGCACAATGAGTTGGAGATTGAGCGTGACATCCTGAAAGGTTTTGCAAAACTGACCAAGAAAGGGGAACTGCAAAGCAGGATTGACCGCAAGAACGAGGAAATAGATATTCTGAAAGTCGGTTTATCGGGGATAGTCAAACGGTATGGATTCCAAACGGTGTATGATTTCTACAAAGCCTTTGCCGCCGCTAAAACAGCTAATTCTGAATATCGGGACAAAGCCGAAAAGTGGGAAGAACGATATGGCGTAAAAGCACAAAGGCGGAAAGAAATCGTACACAGACGATTACAGAATTATCAAAGAGAGAAGACTGATAAACAAATGAATCGTATTTCAAGAAGCAAGGATAGAGGGGCGAGATAAGCTCCTCTACAAATTATTGCGTATAAACAGAAATTTCTCTTATTGCCCGTTTGACTTGGAAAATTTTCGTAGAATTGACATGATATATGTGGTAGAATAGTAAATAATCTTTGCAGATTTGAGGAGGTTATGTCATGGAGAGAAGCGAACAGTCAAATTCTTTCGAACAACAAATGGCAGAACAGATAATATTTGAAAAAGTCCAAAATTGGCTAAACAAAAACTTAAAAGAAAATGCAAAAATCCTTGTGGGAAAAACGTATATGCAGCCGGACTTTTATTCCAAGGAAGATGGCATTATTGGAGAAATTTTTGCACATATTGGAAAGTCGAAAAAAGGGCAGGATAACAAAATTGCAAATGATATTCTTAAAATGCTTCTTCTTGAAAAATTAGAGAAAAGAACGTACAGAAAAATAATTGTTGTGTGTGACGAACAGGAAATGAAAAAAATTACAGGAACATCTGTCCTTGCCGAATGCATCAGACAATTTGATATAGAGGTAAAGATGATTAATATTGAAACAGATTTGCGAACTATGCTGATAGCTGCGCAAAAAAGACAAAGAATGATAAATGCGTAATATACTATATCTGCAAGACAGTTCTTAGTAAAAATTGGAGGTAACAGATAATGGGAAAAGATTATATAGAAGTGAACTCATTTGGAAAAGTATTTCCCAAAAAGGGAGCGAATGCTAGAACACCGTATGAACACCAAAAGAATGCAATGGAGAATCTTGATATTATTAATAAAAGCAATCAGTATAGCACTATGATTGTCCTGCCAACTGGTGGCGGCAAGACTTATACTGCTTCTATGTGGCTTCTGAAAAATGCATTGAATCTTAAGAAAAAAATTCTATGGATTGCGCACCGCCAAATGCTTCTTGACCAAGCGGCAGAATCTTTCCAGAAGTTTGCATATTCAGAAGTGATACCTCATATCCCTTTTTTCCAATATCGGATTGTATCTGGTTCATCCTGCCATGACAGGCCAATAGATATCAAGGCTACAGATAATTTATTGATTGTCAGCAAAGACAGCATAGGAAGAAATCTAAACAGCCTTGATTCGTGGCTGGCTGGTGAAAAGGAAATTTTTCTGATTATAGATGAGGCGCATCATTCAACGGCCAAGACATACCGCAGGGTAATTGAATATGTTCAGTCAAGAGTCCCAAATGTAAAATTAATTGGACTGACTGCTACGCCCTTTCGTACTACTAATGATGAGCAGGGACTTCTTTCAAAAATTTATGAAGATGGCTTGCAGGACGGAAAAGTTGTTCATGGGAATATTGGCATAACATACCAAATTGGATTAAAAGAGTTGATTAACCGCCACATTTTGTCAAAACCAATTTTTGAAAGTTACTATACAGATGAAATGTACGGGGAAGCTTTGGGATTAGATGGCTGGGAAAGCATTCAGCGTCTGGATGTGCTGCCCGAGGACGTGGCAGGACAGATGGCAGACAGTGCGGCACGGAACAAACTGATTGTAAGTACATACCAGTCAAAACAAAAAGAATATGGGCAAACAATCGTATTTGCAATCAATGTGATACACGCAATTCATCTAAGTGCGTTATTTAACAAGGCGGGTATCAGGTCAGAGTTTATTGTATCAGATGTAAGGGATTCTGTTACAGGAGTCCGAACCAGCAGGGAAGATAATGAAAGAAAGTTAGAGGAATATAGATTAGGGAAAATACAGGTACTTGTAAATGTGAATATTTTGACAGAGGGTGTAGACATACCGCAGACCAAAACTGTATTTTTGGCAAGGCCAACCGTTTCTACGATACTTATGACGCAGATGATAGGACGTGCGCTTCGGGGGGAAGCAGCAGGAGGAACAACTGCTGCATATATTGTTTCATTTGTGGATAACTGGAATGAACATATTGCATGGGTAAATCCAGACAGTTTGTTTGGTGGTAATAATGAATTTACAGATAACCCTATAGAGCATATAAAGCATGAATTACGAATGATTGCCATTTCCAAAATTGAGGAGTTTGCCTCCGTGCTTGATGATTCTGTCGATACTGCTTCATTGGAAAAATTGCCATTTGTACAGCGGATTCCTATTGGTATGTATGCGTTTGCTTATCTGGAAGAAAATGGAATAGATTATTCTTATCAGGTAATGGTATATGATAGCACCAGAAAGGCATATGAGGATATGATGCTTGCGCTTCCAGGGTTATTTGAAAGTTTCGGCTGTATAGATGAATATCCGGCATATGAATTATTGGAGGAAATGGCGGCACATTGCAGAGATACTTTTTTCTTAGGAGAAATGATTCCTCCATATGAAGAAAAAGACATTATACGGATATTAAAATATTACGCTCAATATGAAACACCACCACAGTTTTATTCTTTTGATGATATCGACAGAAGCAGACTGGATGTTTCTGCGATTGCGAAATATATTTGGGATGAAGATATGGGACAGAGACAGAAAACAGAGTATGTAAACTCTTTGTGGGAAAACAGCGATGATAATCTGTTAAAATTATTTTTTGGAAGAAAACTGTATTTTTGGAGACAGCTTGATATTGAACTGACAAAATTATCCAATCCGCATATTTATGATGACGAGGAAAACGTGCAATGCGGAAGAAGAAATCTGGAGGAGTTATCCTTATTTGAAATCGGAAAAGTGAATCCGGAATTAGAAAAAAAGCTTCGGAATGCTGCATTTGAACAGTCAAAAGATACTGACGGGAACTATACCTGTGCCTGTTGTGGGAAAAAAGGAACAGACCGGATTTTCTTTCAGGTAGACCATATTAAACCAATGAATAGAGGCGGCAAAACAATAACGGAGAATTTACAGATACTTTGCAGACAATGTAATGGGATAAAGGGGGATAAAATTGATTGAATTATATTATGATTCATTTGACCTTGCCTGCATTATTCATAGTCAGGATCTGGGCACCAGGACGGCAAGCGATATGTTGGAGAAAGTGTGGAAACAAGACAATCTTTATCTAACCCCATATTATCGCACAAATTTGCGCAGCTTATATCTTGATGTTCATTATTGGATAGACTATTTATGTGACAAGCCACTAATAGACAGGGAATTTCCATCTATTCAGAAAGATTTTATGTCTTTTGGAAAGGAAGTTAATGAAGGAGCATTTGTTACGGATTATTTCGATATTGATTTATTTTTTAAAATGAAGCGATTGCAAATTCTTTATTTGGACGGTCAGGATTATGTAAGAATGAAGTTGAGGACTTTGCTCAAAGCATACGGATATAAGCGCAGGACTCAGAAATTGTTAAAATATTTTCATGAATGCCTGATGTTTTATCATATGCAGACATATCTTCGTGGAAAAGAAGAATGTGATATTGGGGAGATCGGACTTGATGAAATGATAATTATTCGGATAATCTAAATCCGTAAAAAATCATCATTGGAGGCAAAATTATGGTTAATAATGAAAAAATGGACATAATGAACGATAGGGAATTTACCTCTTTATATCAAAAATCAAAAAAGCTGATTGACAATGCCCGAAGCAATATGGGGCAGATGGCAAATACTATTACAGTCATTACAAGTTTTTGGCTTGGACGTTATATTGTTGAACAGGAACAACAGGGACAAGAACGCGCAAAATACGGCTCAAAAATAATTGATTCCTTATCCGCTTATCTTACAAAAGAATATGGCAGAGGATTTTCCAGAAGCAATGTTGCAGGTATGCGACAGTTCTATATGGTTTATAAAGATAGGGAAAATGAAATTATCCAATCAACGATTGGACAATTCGGACAGAGGAGCGAAATAATCCAATCAGGAATTGGACAATTGGATATGACATATGCCAGACTGCCATTTAAACTGAGCTGGACACATTATCAGATTCTGATGCGCATTGAAGACAAGGATGAAAGGGATTTTTACGAAAAAGAAGCAATTCGTTCCGGTTGGAATGTATCTACTTTGAAAAGACAGTATCATTCCAGCCTGTATGAAAGGCTTGCTTTAAGCAGGAATAAAGATGATGTGCTGCGATTGGCAAATGAAGGCGCAATACCGCAGAAACCGGAAGATATTTTACATACGCCTTATGTCCTTGAATTTGCGGGATTGGAGGATAAGGCATCTTATCATGAAAGTGATTTGGAATCGGCAGTCATTGATAAAATGCAGAAATTTTTGCTGGAACTGGGAAAAGGATTTTTATATGAACAGCGTCAGAAGCGATTTTCATTTCATGACAAGAATTTTTATGTTGACTTGATTTTATATAATCGGCTGCTGCGTTGTTATGTTCTTATTGACTTTAAAGCAGATGAACTGACTCATCAGGATTTAGGACAGATGCAGATGTACGTTAATTATTACGACCGTTATGAAAGAATAGAGGGAGAAAATCCAACCATTGGCATTCTTCTCTGCAAAAAGAGTGATGAAGCATTAGTTGATTTGACATTACCGGAAGATGCCAATATTTATGCAAAGGAGTATGAATTATATTTGCCGGATAAAAAAACATTGCAACGAAAGTTAAAAGAATGGCTTGATGAAGAACAAGACAAAAATAATGAAGAATAGAAATCTTAGGGCTGATTTAGAAAATATTAAAAATCAAAATCAACCCTAATTGGTCATATCTTTTTTTGAATTTTACCACAGTTCTAAAGAATCTTCCGCATCTACCCACATCTGCATACTCTCCTCAAGATACAATCTTGCATATTCAAGCGGCTCATCTATTGCCAGGGCATTTAAGGCGCATTCAGAGCATGGAGTGGTTTTCAATCCATCTTCTGCCTTGTTGCAGTCTATTCGTAAAAAATAACCTGCATAGGTATATACGTCAATGCTGTTATGGTGGATATTGTATGTTGCGTAAATCATATTCATTTTTTATCTGTCCTCTTTTCATTGATTTTTTGAAAGCATTTCAATCAGTTCACAATTCCCGTATGTTTTGTGTTATAATGTTTTATGTGATTTTGTTTCCCTCATTTTTTCCCTCATCAGGGTTCGTAATGCCCTGTGGGAAGATATAACACAAGGGAAACTTTAAGGGA
>CAJTKU010000016.1 GCA_910577015.1 uncultured Lachnospiraceae bacterium
ATCAGGGTTCGTAATGCCCTGTGGGAAGATATAACACAAGGGAAACTTTAAGGGAAAGTTCACCTGCGATAAACTTAGTGTTTTCAAGGGTTAGCGGATATTTTAATAACAAAATATAACAGCTAATGTTTCCCTTAAAAATCATCAAATCACAATCGGGATTTGTAAAGGAGATATAATATGTGTATCAGAAAAGCAATAATAGATGATTTATCAAGAATAGCTGAAATATATGTATTTAATAATAGGGTAAATTTTTTCCCTATATTCAAAGATGAAAGTTTTTCTTTTGGGGAGTTACAAGTTGTTTCATTGGTAGATAATTACTTCAAAAAAGACGAAATTATCAAAAACATATATGTATTTGATAATGGGTTGATAAAGGGTTTTATTCAAATGGACGGAACAGAAATTTGTAAATTATATGTAGATACGTCTTTTCAAAGTGAGGGAATTGGCAATGAACTAATTGAATTTGCAATTAAAGAACTCCATGCAAATAATTTATGGGCATTAGAAAAAAATATTAGAGCAATTTCTTTTTACCAAAGGCATGGCTTTCATTTGACAGGTCAGAAAAAGTTTGAAGAAGATACCACCGAATATCTTGTTAAGTTAGAAAGATAAATTCCCATTTGTTGGGAGGTTACAACATGGAAATAATAGCATATGAAATGAAATATGTAAAAGACGATATTGAAAAAGATATTATCCCGTGTATTCCTTTTGAGCAAAAGTATTTTCAGCAATACATGAAAATATACAATGCCTGCTTTTATGAAATGCGAAAATCTCTTGACATTGAACCATATAATTTTTTGAGTGATTATAAACAAATCAGTGAAAAAAGCAAGGATATTTTCTTGCTTGTAAGCAGGGAAGAAATTATTGGTTCTGTCGCATGTTATGGGAGTGAAATAGATGATTTGATAGTCAATAAGAAGTTTCAAAATAAAGGATATGGGAAACAGCTTTTATTATGGGGAATGAACCATATTCGCCAAATGAGTAATGAGCCAATTTTGCTTCATGTTGCTAAATGGAATGAAAAAGCTTTAAGGTTATACGAAAAAGTCGGATTTGAAATTGTAAATACTGAGAGGGTGCGTTAAATTTCGAAGCACAAACCGCATAAGAAGGAGGATTTTTTATGAAAAGATATGTTATGGCTGCATAGCACAGGCTATTGCAGATGAAGAATAAGTTTGTTATAGCCGTGCTTCCTTGATATTATTTGATTTCAGGAGGACAACATGGGCTATAAGAGAGCAGAAGAGATTCTGCCGAGAGATATTATTGAATTGATTCAGCAATATGTTGACGGAGAGAACATATATATTCCCAGAAAATCGGAAAACAGGCAGGAATGGGGAAGCTCCACGCAGACAAAGCAGGAGCTGTCAGACAGGAATGCGGCTATTTTTCACGATTACCGGCAGGGCAGTCAGATATCGGAGCTTGCGGAAAAATATTTTCTTTCCATAAAGAGCATTCAGCGTATTGTAAGGGAAATGAAAAAAACAGCATAATGATGAAGTACAGGAAATGGGCCGATGGGGTTGGATTAAGATTCAACCGGAAGCGGCTCATTTTCTTTTGTAAAAATGTATGAGGTTGTAAAAGAAAGTAAAATCCTTTACTGTGGTGTGAGGAGAGGAGGATTTCCTATGACTACACCCGTTTATTTTGCATAGCAGAGGCTATTGCAAATAAAAAAAGAGAAAGGTAATAGCCTTTGCATGTCCTGAAAGAGAGAAGAAGGAGATGTAAAATGAGCTATTTTGATACAACTGCATACAGAATCGTGCCGAAGGAGTCTTACAGGATAAAACGCGGCTGTCCCGGATGCGGGAGAAAAACCGAATACTGTAATTCAGGAAATTTCCGCATCAATGCCAATAAAAACAGGATTGACGTTTGGCTGATTTACCGATGTGAGGCGTGCAGGCATACTTATAACCTTACCATTTATGAAAGGATAAGGCCCACGGAAATCGACAGGGAGGAATACCGGCATTTTTTACAGAATGACGCCCGTACTGCAATGCGCTATGGGATGGATAAGGCTCTTTTTTCCAAAAACAAGGCGGAAATAGATTGGGAAAAAGTCCCTTACGATATCTGTCCCGTGGAGCAGGCATCCGCGGCCGGTAATGTGCTTGTGATAGAAAATCCGTATGAGCTGCGCCTGCGGACGGATAAGGCGCTGGCGGAAATTTTTCATGTCACAAGGAGCAGGGTCAGGCAGATGGTGAAAGAAAAGAAAATAGAAATTCCCTGGAACTTTTTGGGAAGAAGAACAGAAATTGCGCTTTTGGAAGGAGAAATACGGAATGAGTGAATTTGCGGAAATAAAAAAGTGGCTGGAGGATACAAAAAACGAACCGTTGGAGGAGATGGGCAGTTTTTTTGAAAGAAGGGTTGAAGGCTATGAAGCCCATATGGCGGGCTGGAAGAAAAACTATGAGTGGATGGCCCGGCTGGTGCCTTCGGGAGCGGAAACGCTCCTTGACATTGGCTGCGGAACCGGGCTGGAGCTGGATGAAATCTACAGGCTGCATCCGGCTATATCCGTAACAGGCATTGATTTGGAACAGTCGATGCTTGCCATGTTAAAAAAGAAGCACAGCGGCAAGAAGCTTTCGGTAATCTGCGGGGACTATTTCCGGGTGCCGTTCGGGCAGGAGTGTTTTGACGCGGCAGTGTCATTTGAAACACTGCATCATTTTAAGGCGGAAGACAAGCTGCTTATTTTTCAAAAACTTTATGGATGCCTGAAAACGGGCGGCTGTTACATACAGGGCGATTATGCTGCGGAGTCTGAGGAAATGGAAACTTATCTCTTTGCGGAATGTGAGAGGCGGAGAAAACAAAGCGGTATCCCGGAGGGAGTATTTGTCCACTTTGACACGCCGCTGACCCTGGAACATGAAATGCGGCTTTTGCAGGAAGCCGGGTTTGAACGGGTGGAATGCCTGGGCTTTCTTGAGGAGCAGAATACGCCCATGATACGTGCGGTAAAATAAATTACAGGGGGGCCGGATGCAGTTTGCTGTCTTGTCATCTGCGCCCCGAACCGTAACATTTCCAGATATCAAACAAAACATTGCTTCTCATTTCATATTCAGGATAAAATTGTTTTGTCAGATTATCATAGGCCAATGCGGCTGCATAGAGTTTTCGCGCTATCATATCAAACGTATCATCACCGGTTACATATTGATACTCCTCTTCATATTTACGGTATATCAGTTCCTCACGATATCCGTAACGATGATGATTTGTGCCGTATTCAATATCTCGTAAAATCATCTGCTGAACCAGCGTTTCGTTAATATTTAAATTGGCCAAATGACTGCTAATCAGATAATCTTTTCTGTACAGTTTCCCCAGTGCCTGAATCATAATAAACCAAAATTCATCCACTTTCTCTATCGGCCATTTGGGATTGCTGTATCTTTCGGGTTCCTTCTTTAAGTCAATATCTTTCAATGTGCCATCATACCTAAATTCAAAACCAATGTCATATCTGATGCCGTCCCTGAAAACAATCCTGTAAATTTCTGAATCAACAGTTTTCACAAACCCTAGGTATTTGTCGGGCGTTATTCCGAACCTGCTTGGATGCTTCCTATATTCCAAAGGCGTTATTTTACTATCCGGCGGCAGATTAACCATAATATTTATGTCTGAATCACTGTAGCAATCATGATAGCTTTTGCTTAGGGCTTTTTTCGCATTCGTTTCCTTATGCGCATTGTCTTGTATTACGATATCACATAATTTTACCCCTTCTATTTCCGGGAGTAGAAGCAGCGTATCAATGTAATGCAGTAAACTTGATTCTACATAATTTCTATCTAATTGGATTTGGCTCATTGTTTTATCCTCCTCTATCCGTAACAGCATACTGTCAAAAGTGGTTAGGCTGCATTGGTAAATTTCAGCGAACCGGCTGCAATTCCTTTTTGTGGGTCTGGGCGTAGTAAAATATGTACTGCTGCATGATTCCGGCATATTTCCCGTATCGGGTAAAGGGTTCCTTTCCGTGATACTCATGTTCAATCACCTTGTGAATCCAGGTGTCCACAGGTACATGGGAGGTGCGTCCGTATGCAAATAGGCAGATGCAGTTTGCAACCTTGTCGCCCACGCCCCGAATCTGTTTTAAGGCGTCAAAAAGCTCGGTATCGTCAACCTGCTTTAGTGCAGACAAGTTAATCTGGTTTGACGCAATCTTTTGTGCAGCGTCTTGTATGTAGGAAGTGCGATAGCCCAGACGGCATTCGGACAAGGCATCATCGGATGCAGACACAAGCTTTTTTGCCGAAGGGAATAAGTATAATTTCTCATAAGGAGTAACGACAGGTTCCCCGAACCCGGCGGACAGAAGCTCTACAGACTTTTTAATGGACGGAATATTTTTCCTCTGGGAAATAATAAATGTGATTACCATCTCCCATGGTTCCTGACGCAGAATGCGAAGGCCGCTGCCTGTTTTAGCGGCATTTAACATATAGGCGTCGGAAGCAGGAACAAGGCTGCGCAGACGACTATAGTTTTGCGGCAAGTCAAAATAAGGAAACCAGATTTCGCGCCATTCCTCTTCGGAACAATTCACATCGTAACAGCCCTGCCCACATTGCCTGATGTAAAGGATATGGCTGCCTGTTACAAAACGGTAAGCGCCGTCATCAAAGGTTTTTATGCGGAAGCACTGGCCGCTGTCTGCAATTTTCTGTAAATCAAAATCATCTTTTATCTCTATTACCATTACCCAATTTCCTTCTTCTGTAATTTTACAGTCCCTGACTTTTAAATAACTGTTTCATTTCTTCTGCGGATTCCTGCATTCCCCTCTGAAACCACACCTCCATCCAGCCATACAGGCTGTATACAACAAACGCTTTGGCATAAGCCTCGCCTTTTGGCAAATCCGGTTTTAATTCCATGGTATCCAGAATGACATCCTTCAGCAAATATATAAGATGCCGTTCGTTCAGAAGCCGGTAAAAGTCCCTGTGCTGTTCAAAATGCTCAAATATCATGCCGATAGCCGAACTGAGAGGAAGATTGTTGTCTTTCTCCCAATCGCTTTTCCACCCGTTGAATAACTGATTGATATACGCTTTCAAAATATCTTCCTTGCTGTTAAAATTGCGGTAAAAAGAAGCCCGTCCGATGCCTGCATTGTCACATAATTCACTGATGGAAATATCCTCAATCGCCTTGTCCTCCAATAACGCCAGGAGGGATTTGGTGATATGCTCTATCACATAATTGTTTCTTCCTTCGTTGCTCATCGGTGATACAGTTTCTATGTTTTGTCTCATTTTATTTGCTCCCATTGACAAGAAAAGAAATGGCGATACAATTGTATCGACGAAACAAATGTCATAAAAATGGTATCATGTCGTATGATAAAAGTCAAGAGGGAAGAAAAGGGAGTTTCCGCATTTTGCATTTGGGCAGCCGGAGAGTGTTTTTGCCCGAGCGGGAGCGCGTCCTGTTGGAACAAATACACTCTCCGGCTGCCCAAATGCAAAATGCGGAAATTATATGAAAGGATAGGTAAAATGACACTTACACAGAAACGTATTCTTATTTTATTCATCATCATTGTTATTGCGGTAGTTTTAGGGCGGCTTGTTTTACGGGCAGTTATGAACCTTTTATTGGGTGGCACTATGTTTGGAGGTAATTTTTTATGAGCAAAGAGAAAAAAGTGAAAAGGAAAGGCAGAGTTATGTGGGGATTCATTTATGTTTTTACATTTATTGCCGCTTTTCTGGGCTCTATCCTGTTTAAAATGAAACATGACCCGTTTGGCGGTGAATTTAAGGCAGAATGGAATGATTCGGTGGGCAGGGTGTATACCGATATCGCTTATGGAGAGGGCGAAGCAAATAAATTTGACATTTATGTTCCGGCTGATGATTCCAGGGACAGTTACGGTCTGGTGGTGTATCTCCATGCAGGTGGTTTTACAAGCGGTGATAAATCGGGGGATGCCGGGATGTTAGAGTGGCTCTGCTCCAAAGGATATGTAACCGCAGGCATCAACTATACCTTGTTCAGCGATGCCCATCCTGACGCAAGCGTGTACTCTCAATCAATGGAAATTAAAGAAAGCATACCTTATGTGATTGCAGAAGCGGAAAAATTGGGATACCATATTGACGAAATGGCGATTTCAGGCGGTTCGGCGGGCTGCTGTCTTGCCCTTCTGTATGCTTATCGTGACGTCAAAGATTCGCCCGTACCTGTGAAAATGGTTTTTGGGGCAGTAGGTCCGTCCTCGTTTTACCCCGAGGATTGGAAATGTTACGGACTTGATATCGGAAGCGAGGAAAGCAACGCTGCCGCAAGGGCTCTGTTCGGGGCAATGGCAGGAAAGGAAATCAAGTCGGAGTTTGGTACGCCTGAGTATGACGAAGAAATAAAAGATATTTCCGCCCTGCTCTGGATAGACGAAAACAGCGTTCCCACACTTTTAGCATATGGGAAATATGATAAAGTCCAGCCCTATGAAGGCTCTCAAAGGCTTCTGAAAGCGCTTGAGGACAACCATGTACCCCATGATTATTACCTGTGTGGGCATTCGGGCCACGGCTTACAAAATGACAATAAGGTGTATGGGGAATATACGCGGAAGATACTGGAATACCTTGATACATATATGCCCGTAAAATAAAGTGGATAATCAGCCTATTTATTGTCCCCCATGCTTTCATCCAAAAAGCTGGTGAATTTTTCAAACAATTCTAAATTTAACATATTACACCATTTATTCCGGTCAAGATTGCGATACAGGAAATCGGCTTTATCTGCTGCAAAGCGTTCCCGGTTTTCCGCAGCGTCGTAGTTGTAGTCAAGCGTTTTGAGCCATTGTTCAAACGCTGCATTCAATTCATTGACGTAGGTTATATCATGATAAATATGATTATGTCCGCTGTCTTCAAGGCAGATAAAGGTAAATCGGGGGTTATCCTTATATTTGTCGTAATAAATCTCGTAACCATATTGGATTGGGACGACATCGTCATCGGCGCTGTGTACTATCATGACAGCCGCTTCGCTTGCTGAAAAACCGTCCAGGGCAGTGTTTGAAGCATAATTGCCAAATTTTATGCGCTCATGCAGTTTCACAAACGGCATCATCACATAGATGCCGTTTCCTGCCAGCTCCTTTCCCTGCGCTTCAAACATGGCTGATGAACTGTTGAAGCCTGAACATGCAATCACGGCTTTTATTTCGGGATGATAGGTCAGGACGCTGCACACGCTGTAGCCGCCCCAGCTATGTCCGAATAAAGCTATCGGTAAGTCGGGGAAATTTCCGCTTTCTTCCACAAAGGATATTGCATGGTCAAGGTCTATCACACCCTGTGGAAGACCGCCGACTCCGTCGCCCTCGCTTTCGTCATTTCCGGTGGCGTCATATGCAAAAACGTAGTAACCGTGACGGGCAAAATAATCGGCGCAGTCCATATAGGAATTGAATCCGCCCCCGCCGAAACCGTGTGCCATAATGATGATACCGCGCTGGTTTTCTCCCGAACTGTACAGATATCCTGTCAGCGTCTGCCCCTTATCGGAAGAAAACTGATATTGCGTGCATTGCAGCCCGTCAAAATCATCTATGTGAAGCATCAACGGTTCATAGCTTTCAAAACGCTTATTGAAATTCTCGTTGTAAACCGTTACGGTCAGCGCCCAATCTCCGGCAATCAGCAGTATGGGTACTATACATAATATTGCACGGAATATCTTTTTTCTTTTAGAAGTCGATTTTTTCATTTATTGATTCTCCTGGTCGGAATATTCTTTGGCAAGCATTTCTGTATAAATAATTATAAGATGATTGCCTGTTATTTACAATGGATATAAAATAAATTTAATATGTAACGAACCGGCGGTTTCTGTCACTAACAGGTAGAAGCATCCGAAGAAAGGAGAAAGTCATATGGAATCCATGGAAAAGATTTACAGGGTACATGCCGGGACAGTGTATGGCTTTCTCCTCAGTAAGACAGGGAATCCCGATTTGGCGGAAGAACTGACGCAGGAAACTTTTTTCAGGGCTGTCAAGGCCAGCGGGAAATTCAAGGGCGACAGCACGGTTTCCACATGGCTCTGTGGAATCGCAAAAAGGGTTCTGTTTGAGTATTTCAGAAAACAGAAAAAGGAAAAGCTACCGAAAGAGCCTGAAGGGTATGCCGCTTCCGTGGAGGAAGAGATTTTTCGCGATTGGGACAACTTACAAATCATAAAAGCGATTCACCATTTGGAGGAGCCTGTGCGGGAGGTAATGTACTTAAGGTTAATCGGCAATCTTTCTTTTGCCCAGATAGGGGAAATCATGGGGAGAAGCGAAAATTGGGCGCGGGTGGCTTTTTACCGGGGAAAAGAAAAAGCGGCAAGGGAGGCAGGATTATGACAGAACAGAAAATACCGTGTGAAATGATACAGGATTTGCTGCCGTTGTATATGGATGGGCTGACGAGCGAGGCGACGGTGCAGGAAATAGAAAAGCATATGGAAGGGTGCGGGGAATGCAGCGACATCCTGAAAAGGTTGCGGGCGGATATCCGGGAAAAGAGTGCAAAACAGCAGTCGGAGAGAAAGCAGGAAGTCGATTTCCTGAAAAAAGTGAAAAGAAGCGCTGCTAAAAAAATAGCGGCAGGTATTGCCATTGTCATGGTCCTGTTTGTTTTGGCAGTATTTCTGAAGCTTTACGTCGTCGGCTTTCGGAACAGGTCTTATGTGGTATTATATACAAATGTGTATGAAGATTGTTTCGAGGTCAGCGGTATGTGCTGTGAACCGGGGGAAGGGGCGAGCACCATGTGTTATGCACCCGCCGTCTCAGTTGCGAGGTATCGGATAGAGAAGAAGGCGGACGGCACGTCGGAACTAATCATAGACACCTGCCTGCCTTCCTTTTTTCATCCCGACAGTGACTTTTGCGTGAAAATAGGGTATGATGAGATTGGAATCGGGCTTTATGCAGGCGGTGTCCTCATAAAGCCGGACGGTTCCGTCATCGGCAAGATGGCAAACGACGTATTTGCGGCGAGAAATCCCTATGTGGGGGATGTGATGGCGGACGGCAGACTGGTTCTGGCGCTTGGAATGATGGAGGAGATGGGTGGCGCCACCACGGAACTGCATACGGCAAAGGAGCCGTGCGGATGGACATTCCACTATACGGACAGCGTAAGAAACGGGATACGGTTTGACGAACGGATGATGGATTATGCCTGTGTGCTGATTGCCATGACGGATAACCTTTCCGAGGTAAGCTGGACATATACGGTGGAAACTGAAGCGGGAACCGTGGAGAGGAGCGGGCATGTTACGCAGGAAGAATGTGACGCGTATGTGGGAAGTCCGGTAAAGGATTTTGCGGACAGCCCCGAAGGGGTTCAGGAATTACTGGATATACTTGATATTTAAAAAAGTAAAACAGCAAAGCGGGACTTGATAAGTAACCTTGCTGAAGAACAAACATAGGAGGGCAAGTGAGAAAGAAGCATATAGGGTACATTATAGTTTTGGCTGGTATGATAATTTTATTTGCAGTAAGCATTTTCAGGAAACCTGACAAAGATAGTTCTGGGAATCAAAAAATATATGAGCATTGGACGGATTTTTCAGAAGAAAGGGATTTGCCCTATACAGATGCGGAAGGGATTAAAATTATCAGGCAGGCTTATGAAAAAGTGGATTTTGCCGGAGAATTTATGCAAGGTGATTTGGAAAACTATGAGGAATATGCAATATATTTTTCTGAACTGTTAAATAATGACCTGCCATTTCTAAATAAAGAAACAGGAAAAGAAATATATTTGAAGGATTTTGAAAGACTGACGGCTTATGAAGATTTAGATTACAGCCAGATACTGCTCCAATGTGAGTATATTTTTTTTGATATAGATGATGATGATTTTCCGGAGCTGGGAATGAGAAACGAAAACAACCATAATGCAGTCTATATTTTTGATTATAATGAACAGACAGGAAAGTGTGAATTATGGTATACTTTGGAAAATTTTTGGTATGCAATTTTGGGAAGTAAAAAGATTGCTTGGATTTGGGATGGTAAATATTTGGCGTTTTATCAGCTTGGTTCCGGTGGGGATGTTGAGTGCCAAACTTTAGGTATTTCCAGCTGGTTTAATGAAGAAGAAAGCCTTCACATGGTTATGCTGCCTGTTTATACAAAAGAGGAGGGCATTGATATACCGGATTGGCTTAAGGAGCAGGGTGTTTTTTCACAGTCTGACGGACAATGGTTTTTCCGAATAACGGAAACGCAGTATGAAGAATTAATGGCTCCTTATTGGGAAGCATATTTTGAATCTGAAGAAGAGATTGAAAAAGTAACCTACACATATGAGGAATTGTTCGGTTCGCTGACACCGTTGCAGGAGTGAGGAGTTCTATTGGGGCAGATTGTATATGGTTTTCTGTTTGGCAAGTTCAGCAATGCAGTATATCTTGTTATGATTTCGACAGGAACCCTGATATGCTTTGCCGGATTGGCGGCGAGGCGTATTTTTATAAAAATGAAAAAGAGCAGTTGGAAATACTTTCTGATAATGCAAAATTGTAGTACAATAGCGTGAGAAGAAGTTCTATGTTTTGGGAAATAAAGGAAAGAAGGATGGTTATGCAGATTAGAAGGGCGAAGGAAAGTGACGTGGAGGGGATTGAAAGGCTTCTTATGCAGGTGTGTATGGTGCATCATCTGGGCAGGCCGGATTTGTTTCAGGCCGGAGCGAAAAAGTATACGAGGGAGCAGCTTACAGGGATTTTACATGATGAGGAAAGGCCGGTTTTTGCAGCGGTGGACGAAAATGACGAACTGCTTGGCTATGCCTTCTGCATCTTCCAGAAGCATGATGACAGCAAAGCCTTTACGGATATAAAAACCTTGTATATTGATGATTTGTGCGTAGACGAAACAGTCCGGGGGAAACATATCGGTAAAGCGCTTTATGAAGAAGTGCTTGCATTTGCAAAAAAGAGGGGCTGCTATAACGTGACGCTGAATGTCTGGACATGCAATGAAAGCGCCATGAAATTTTATGAATCCTGCGGGCTAAAGCCGCAGAAAATAGGGATGGAGGTTATTCTCCAGTAAAGGAATCAGGCAGACAGAAACTAAGGGCGCGCAAAATCGGCGCAGAAAAGAGGAAAACATGGGAATGGAAACATTGGAAGAAACAAGGGCGTTTTTTGCAAACGACCGTTTTGCCACACAGACCGGAGCAGTGATTGAAGAGATTGGAGACCATTATGCAAAGTGCAGCATATGTCTGGAAGAAAAGCATTTAAACGGGGTGGGCGCCGTGATGGGGGGCGTCTATTTTACGCTGGCGGATTTTGCCTTTGCCGTGGCGGCGAACTGGCAGAAGGTCGGCGTTGTGTCCTTAAGCTCCAACATTACTTACCTGCAGGCAATTCACGGTAAAAAGATGATTGCAGAGGCAAGGAGTGTAAAGGAGGGGAAGACCACCTGTTATTATCAGGTCGATATCAGTGATGAATTGGGAAACCATGTGGCGGCGGTGACGATGACCGGATACCGGAAAGGGTAACAGGAGGTATTTCATCCGCTGATTCTGCATCTTATCCTTGTACTTGTTGCGGCTTTTTTCAGATATGTTAGGATTGTCATGACAAGACAAGGAGGGATGAAAGATGGGTACTATGATATTTATGACGGCCTGTCTGGCAGAGACGATATTTTTCATATGGTCTATGATGACAAAAGACGGGCATGATAAATGGAAGGAAGCAGTCAGGGCAGGGGGGCTTGCGCTTCTTTTTTTGCTGCTGCTGAGTAGGGTGCTGCGCGGGTTTTCCAGATACGGCCTTTTTTGCGGTGTGCTTGCCTTACAGGTATTGTGGATGGGTATACGTCTTTACAGAAAAAAGGAAAGGCCTTTCAAGAAAGGAAAATGGATACTGAAATGGATAGGCAATATGTTGCTTTACGGAATATGTCTGCTGCCTGCCATTATATTTCCGCAGTATAAAGAGCCGGTGGTGACAGGCCCTTATGCAGTGAAGATTGCAGAATACACATGGGAGGATGAAAGCAGGATAGAAACGTATACGGATACGGGAGAGAACCGCAGTCTTACCGTGAAGTTCTGGTATCCTGACGAGGAAGGCAGCTATCCGCTGGTGGTATTTTCCCACGGCGCGTTCGGTGTGATTGACAGCAATTTTTCCACTTGCAAGGAGCTGGCTTCCAACGGATATGTGGTGGCGAGCATCGGGCACCCGTACCATGCCATGTTTGTTGAGGATGTAAACGGCAGGGTAACCATGGCAGACAGGACGTTTGTACAGCAGGTTTATGCCGTAAATGATTCCAATGATTCCGAGGTGGGAGAAAAGATATATGCCAATGCTAAAGAATGGATGGAGATAAGGACGGGCGACGAAAATTTTGTGCTGGATACCATCCTGCAAAAAGCGGCTGCAGGGGAAGCGGGGCCGTTTTCTCTGGTGGATGCAGACAAAATCGGGCTGTTTGGGCATTCCATGGGCGGCGCATCTTCCGTGCAGTTAGGCAGGGAGAGGGATGACATTGATGCCGTTATCGACCTGGAAGGTACGATGTTGGGCGAGTATACAGGGTATCAGGACGGCGTCTGGTATTATAGAGAGGAGCCTTACCCGATTCCCATTCTTGATGTAAATTCGAGGGCAGTGGACAGTGAGAGAGGAAGTTCGGGGGGGCCGGTTTATGTTAATTTTTATTTAGGGGAAAACGCCGTTGATTATCACTATACGGTATTTGAAGATGCGGGACACCTGAATTTTACGGACCTTCCGCTGGTGTCCCCGCCGCTTGCAAGGATGCTTGGCTGCGGCGATGTGGACGCCCTGACCTGCATTGAAAATGTCAACGAAATGGTGCTGCATTTTTTTGACCGCTATTTAAAGGGAAAAACAGACAGCCGGTGGGAAGCCGTGTATTAAAATTCAGGGGTTTTGACACCCGACTTGCATTAAGAAAAGAGGGAAAATGAAGGTAGAAATCCGAAAAATTTTGCAGAAAGAAAAGGAACAGGTCGTCATAGAGTGTGTGGAGATTACCCCGGAAATAAAAGATATCCGTTCCTATTGCCTGGCAAAGGGAAAGGAACTTTCCGGCGTGGCGGATGAATGTATTTTTCGGTTTCGTCTGGAAGACGTATATTATTTTGAGGCGGTGGATGAAAAGGTTTTTGCGTATGCAAAGGACAAAGTCTATGAAGTGAAAATGCGCCTTTATGAGGCGGAGGCGGCATACCGGAAATATCATTTCATCCGCTGTTCCAAATCGATGGTGTTAAATCTGATGCTGTTAGAGGGTATCAGTCCGGCTTTAAACGGCAGGTTTCTGGCCCATATGAAGAACGGGGAAAAAATAATTATATCCAGGCAATATGTGCCGGATTTGAAACAAGCGGTAAGTCTGCATCCTTAGAGGAAGCTGTCAAGTTTCGCGAACGCCTTTTGAGGCGCGGGAAAGAAAGGAGAAATAGGAGATGGGCAGGTATCAGGGAAGAAATTACTGGATAGAGTTAATGATGGCATTTTTTGTGACTACATCAATAATATGCGTATTGGAAGCCATAATGGGAATGCTCTTTGCTCCCGATGTACAGTTATCCTATAAAGCTTTTTTTGTACCGCCGGTTTTTGGGGCGGGTTCGGTTCTTCTGGGACTTGTGAATTACTCGAGAAAGGAACTTACCATAAGACAGGTTCTGTGCCGCAGGGCAGTGCATCTTGTTCTGGTGGAAGGGATGGTGTTCGGGGCAAATTTTGCTGTCGGCGCTGTATTTTCCCGCATCGAGTCAGTGGCGCTTGCCATATCTATCGCCGTTGTTTTTATTCTGGTGTACGGTGTGCTGTATCTCAATGACAGCTGGCATGCAAAACAGTTTAACCGGGAGTTGAGGAGGTTTCAGGGCTGCCTTCAAAAAGCGCAATAAAGGGGCGATTGCAAAATAGATGGGTAATCTATGGAGCAATCGCCTTTTCTTTTATATGAGGTTATTTAATCTTAAAATCACGGGTCTGGTCCTGCAGAAGGTTAACCTGTTCAAACAACTCTGTACTGACAGTTGCATACTCCTCACTGTTAGCGGAATTTGTCTGTACAACATCGGAAATTTGTCCAAGTCCTTCCGCTACCTGTGAAATTGCGGTAGCTTCTTCATGTACCGCATCGGTAATTGTATCGATGGCCTGATTGGATTTGGTAACCAGCGTAAGGGTTTTCTGTAACGATGCAGAAACCTCTTCCACAATCTTATTGCCCCGCTCGGCTGCCTGTACAGAATTTTCAATTAACTCCTTGGTAGCTTTGGCTGCCTGGTCGGACTGGGCAGCAAGGTTGCGGACCTCCTGAGCTACTACGGCAAAGCCTTTTCCTGCTTCCCCGGCCCGGCTGGATTCCACGGAAGCATTCAATGCAAGGATATTAGTCTGGAAAGAGATATTTTCAATGGTGGAAATAATTTTCTCAATTTGCTGGGAGGTTGTGCTGATATCCATCATGGCACTGATGAGCAGCTCCATTTGCTGACTGCTTAAGTTTACCTGCTCTCCGGTAAGATGGGCGTTATCCCGCATATCGGAGGCCATCTGAATATTTTGCTTTGCACTTCTGGAAAGCTCAGTTAAAGTGGCGGAAAGTTCTTCTACCGCACTGGCCTGTTCGGTTGCACCCTGCGCCATTTGCTGGGAACCGTCGGAGAGGCTCCTTGCGTGCCCGAATACCTTATTTTCCACCTTATGGATATTGGCAATTACCAAGGAAAGTGATTCCGTAAATCTGTCAATGGAGTCTGAAATGGAACGAAAATCGCCAATAAAAGGTACAGAAGTGGATACATTAAAATTGCCCACCGAAAGCTGTGTCATGATACGGTTGATATCTTCTATGTATTGACAAGTCTGTTCTATGGAATGTTGCAGGGTTTTGGATAAGTCGCCGATTTCGTCGTTGGCTTTGTAGTTCAACTCCAATTTCATGCAGCCATCCTGTAAAGGCTTTGTTTTGGCAGTAATGACAAGAATCGGTTTTACCACACGCCGCATGATGTATAGAATCAGACTCAGAAGACAAAACAGAGCCAGGCATAAACATACAACAGTTACCTTGTGCATGGTTAACACAGTGTCCCGCATATCTTCCGTACTGATTTCGTTAAGTACAGAACCACGTTCTACAACTTCATCCAGAAGCCCTACCAGAACACTCAGATTAGCTTGAATGGTTTCCTGATAATATTCCTGTGCTTTCTCCGGCTCGGTTTCCCACAGTTCCAATACATATATGGCCGACTGATGAAGTTCTTTGTGCAGCGGTTCCATTTGGTTTCGCAGGTCAAGGATAAGCTCATCATCCGTTCCGGCCTCACCGTAAAGCCATTGGCCCAGTACACAGCCGGTGTAGTCTGTACTGCCGGTAAATTCCGTGCCGCCGTACAAGGCGTTGCTGAGGTTGCTGGACCATTTGTAATGAGCCGCTTCCGCTTTCTGCGCTCTTTGTAAAAGGTTGTTTACCGCAACATTGGATTCTTCGGAATCTTCAATATTCATAATATTTTTTGTTGTCAGAAAGCTAAACAGCAAAACGGATATAAGAGCTGCTGCCACCCGGATTCCAACCATTACTTTTATACTTTTCCTCATTTCATCTCTCCTATTTTTGCAGGTATTTAGGTGATTACAAATTTCCTGGATTCCCCTGATAAAAAAATCCAGTTGTACTTTTATGGTAACATAGCCGCATTGGGGTTATCCTGCCACAAAGCAAAGCTGGAATAGTTTTTTCTAAGGAACTTTATTTTGAATTATTGTAACATAGCTGTTATTATTTTTCAATTATATATAGGATTTTTATTATAAAAAATCGGGAATTTTACCTCAATAATGATTCCGGACAAAAAGAGAAGGGGTATTGCGAAAAAAATGCTTATATTGTAAAATAAAAAACATACAGCAGGTGACAGCAAAGAAGAGGGTACGGATGGTGGAAAAGACAGTACTTGTGGTAGACGGGCAGGGCGGCAGAATCGGCAGGCTGCTGATTGAGAAAATGAAGGCATTGGATTTGCCAATCAAGATTATTGCCGTAGGGACCAACAGCATAGCTACCGCCGGCATGATAAAAGGCGGGGCGGAAAATGCAGCTACCGGAGAAAACCCTGTTGTTGCCGCATGCAGGTATGCGGATGTGATTATGGGACCGCTTGGTATAGCGGTGGCGGACGCCCTTTTGGGGGAGGTAACGCCGACTATGGCTGAAGCCATAGGAAAAAGCCGGGCGAGGAAGATTCTGGTTCCCATGAACAAATGCGACATTCAGGTTGCGGGAGTTTCCACCATGCCAATCGGGAATGTGGTGGAGGAGGCCGTAGGGCTGTTGCAAAAGTATCTTGACGGACAGGAATGTGAGAAGAATTTCTAACTGTCGTGGCAGTATTGTTCACAGCAGAGTGTTTGGAAAAATATTAAGTCTGCGCAGCGGACTTTTCTCACGCCGGAAAAATTCGGATGGGAATAGAAAGGAAAAATGCCATGAAGGCAGGTTCGTACTGAAGTGCGGTATTTCAGGATAAGTCTGCCTTTGTGGCATTTTCTGTTTGGAGTTGGGGGTTAACATGGACTTACGGGATTTTTTTAATAAGCATCCGCGGGTGGCGGTTTCCTGTTCCGGCGGTGTGGATTCCACGTTTCTGGTGGCGCAGGCAAAAAAGTATGCAAAGGATGTGAAGGCTTATTTTGTACAGTCTGCTTTTCAGCCCGGTTTTGAACTGGAGGACGCAAGGAAATGCTGCGAAAAAGCAGGTGTAAAGCTTCGCGTAATTAAGGTGGATGTGCTGGCGGACAGGCGGATTGCGGACAATCCTGCCGACAGGTGCTACTATTGCAAAAAAGCGCTTTTTGAAGCGATGCTTAAGGCGGCGGGAGAGGATGGCTATACCATTTTTCTGGAAGGAACCAATGCCTCCGACGACGCAGATGACAGGCCCGGGATGCGCGCACTTCGGGAACTCGGGGTGTATTCCCCTTTAAGGGAATGTGGGATGAGTAAGGCAGAAATCAGGAAACAGGCGAAAGAAGAAGGCATTTTTACCCATGCGAAGCCTGCCTATGCCTGTCTGGCAACCAGGATACCCGTTGGAACGCCGATAACGGCGGAAATGCTTAACAGGATTGAAGAAAGCGAGAAGGCGCTGTTTGCAATGGGATTCAAAGATTTTAGGGTAAGGGTATACCATGGGGCGGCGAGATTGCAGATTCGCGAGGAAGAATGGAAGATGTTTTCCGAAAAACGCAGGGAAATTGCCAAAGCGTTGCAACCGTTTTTTGCCGAGGTGTTTTTGGATATACTTGTAGAGCGTTAGCGTAAGAAGAACTTCTTTGCGAAGCATAATCATGGAGGATGGATATGGATAAAAAGGAACTGGAACTGCTGCTTAACCGGGTGGCGTCGGGCGAGACAAAGCCGGAAGAAGCTGTATTACAGATAAAAACAGAGCCGTACAGGGATTTGGGATTTGCCAAGCTGGATACCCACAGGGGTATCCGGCAGGGGATGCCGGAGGTTATTTACGGCGCGGGAAAGACGAAGGAGCAGATTTTGCAGATTGCACAGGCCATGGCGGCGGAACAGGAAAAGACCATACTGATTACCCGCATGTGTGAGGAAGCGGCGGAGTATGTGTCAAAGCATATGGATTTGCGGTATGACGCGCTGTGCCGGATTGGCATTGTGGGGGGAATGCCGCCGAAAGACGGCAAAGGCAGAATCGTGGTAGCTACAGGGGGAACCAGCGACATGCCGGTTGCGGAGGAAGCAGCCATTACGGCAGAGGTCTACGGCAACGAAGTTCTCCGGCTTTATGATGTGGGAGTGGCAGGCCTTCACCGGCTGATGGACCATGTGGAAGATATTATGGAGGCAAGGGTGATTGTCGCCGTGGCAGGCATGGAAGGGGCGCTTGCCAGCGTTATCGGAGGTCTTGCGGACTGTCCCGTGATAGCGGTGCCCACCAGTGTGGGGTACGGGGCAAGCTTTGGGGGACTGTCGGCGCTTTTGTCCATGCTCAATTCCTGTGCCAGCGGCGTCAGCGTGGTGAACATAGACAACGGTTTTGGCGCCGGATACTTAGCCAGCATGATAAATCATATTTAGCATCTGACTGGGATGCAGACGGAGGATTGGGATATGCGGATTTTATATCTGGAATGTAATATGGGCGCAGCGGGGGATATGCTGATGGGCGCGCTTGCGGATTTGCTGCCGGATAAGGAAGCATTTTTTGCAGAACTTAACGGGATAGGCATTCCCGGTGTGGAAATTGCCTGCACGCAGGCTGTCAGATGCGGGATTACGGGAAACAGCGTGAGCGTCAGGATACATGGCGCAGAGGAAGAAAGCAGCGATGTATGCCCGGAGAATGAGCCTGCACTGGCGCATGGGAATGAGCATGGGCCTGCATCAATGCATGAAGAAGGATATGGGAATGAGGAAAAGCCTGGGCATGTACACGGGGAAACGCACGGGCATGTCCATGCGCATGGGCATCACCATGCGGGCCTGCAGGATATTTTTAACATCATAAATGCCCTGAAGGTTTCCGAGGACGTAAAAGAAGAGGTAAAAAAAGTATACGGGAGTATAGCGGAAGCGGAAGGAAAGGTACACGGAAAAGAAGTAGGGGAAATCCATTTTCACGAGGTGGGAATGGCGGATGCGATAGCGGATATTACCGGGTGCATCCTGCTGTTGCGAAAACTGCATGTGGACAAAGTGGTTACTTCGCCTGTAAATGTGGGATTTGGTCAGGTTCGCTGTGCGCACGGCATCCTGCCGGTGCCTGCACCGGCTACGGCGCTGCTGCTTTCGGGCGTGCCCTGCTATGCAGGGACGGTGGAAGGAGAACTTTGTACGCCGACCGGCGCCGCCCTGATACGTCACATTACCGATGATTACCGTACCATGCCGCCCATGCAGATAAAAAAGATTGGTTACGGTATGGGGAAAAAGGATTTTGCCGCCGCAAACTGTGTGCGCGCCATTTTAGGGGAATGCGAGGGAGAGGCAGAGGCGGTTTCGGAACTTTGCTGCAATCTGGATGACATGACGCCGGAAGAGGTGGGCTATGCGCTGGAGGTTTTCAGGAATCATGGGGCGCTGGATGTTTATACAACCTCCATCGGCATGAAAAAAGACCGTCCCGGCACGCTTCTGACCGTGATGTGCCGGACAGGGGACAGAAAACGTTTTGCAGAGTTGATTTTCAAACACACTTCCACCATCGGCATACGGGAATATACCTGTAACAGAATGGCGCTGGCGCGAGAGGAAAAAACAGTGGATACCGCATACGGAAAAGTCCGCGTCAAGGAAAGCAGCGGATTCGGCATAAGAAAGCGGAAAGCAGAATATGAGGATGTGAAAAAAATAGCGGATAAGACAGGCATGTCCTTAAAAGAAATCAAGAGGCAGATAGAGGAGGAATAAGTTTATGCATATGGCAGACGCGCTTGTCGCACCGGCAGTGGCCGGAACCATGTACCTTTGCTCCGCTGCGGCGGCAGGGTACTCCATTAAAAAAGTGAAATTGGAAAATGACGCGAAAAAGATACCGGTGATGGGTGTAATGGGGGCGTTTGTGTTTGCAGCCCAGATGATTAATTTTACCATTCCGGGTACGGGGTCTTCCGGACACTTGTGCGGAGGAATGCTGCTCTCTGCCATTCTCGGCCCTTACGCGGGATTTCTGTCCATGATAGGCGTCCTTGTCATACAATGCCTGCTGTTTGCGGACGGCGGGCTTTTGGCGCTCGGGTGCAATATCTGGAACATGGCCTTTTACGGCTGCTTTATCGGAGCGCTTCTGATATGGAGAAACATGATGAAGGGCGGGATGTCCAGAAGAAAAATTGTAGCGGCTTCTGTTCTGGGATGTGTGGCAACGCTGCAGCTTGGGGCATTTTCCGTGACTCTTGAAACATTGCTCTCCGGCGTAACGCTGTTGCCGTTTGGGGCGTTCCTCTCCTTCATGCAGCCCATCCATCTGGCAATCGGCTTGGTGGAAGGACTGATTACGGCGGCAGTATTGCTGTTTGTTTATGAGGCAAGGCCGGAGCTTTTGTGGGGAGGAGAAGAAAAAGAAGAAAAGAAACAGGCAAAACTGACATTTGAGAAAACGCTGGCAGCGCTGGCGGTAGTGACGGTACTGGTTGGCGGTGCGCTTTCCCTTGCGGCTTCTTCCTTCCCGGACGGATTGGAATGGTCTGTGGAAAAACTGACCGGCAGCACACAACTGGAGGCGGCGGACGGCATTTACGACGCGGCGGCTTCCATTCAGGAACGAACCGCGCTGCTGCCGGATTATGGCTTTAAAAGTGAGGAAACCCCGGCAGGGACATCGTTTTCAGGCATAGTGGGCGGATTGGCAGTGGTGGCGCTGTGCGTAGGCTGCTGTTATCTCTTCAAGTTCTTCAGAAGGAAACCGACGCATGAGTAAAATAGACGCGGCGCTAAGGGAACTTACGCTTCTGGAGGAAGGAGCGGAAGAAGAAAAATATATCAATAAGGTGCATCCCCTCAGCAAGCTGCTTGTAACCGTGCTTTATATTCTGCTTGTGGTTTCTTTTGACAAGTATGACCTTGCAGGGCTTTTGGGAATGGTTTTGTATCCCCTGATTTTGTTTATTGTGTTTGACATTTCTTTCGCAAAATGTGTAAGAAGAACGGCGGTGATTCTGCCGCTGCTTCTTTTTGTGGGAATGTGGAATCCTTTTTTTGACAGGACGCCCCTTTTGCTCTGGGGGACGATTCCCGTATCCGGCGGCATGTTGTCTTTTGTAACCCTGTTGGTAAAAGGCATTTTTACCATTCTTGCCGGATATCTGCTTATTGCGACTACAAGCATAGGAAAGCTTTGCGCCGCCCTGCGTATGCTGCATGTGCCGCAGGTACTGGTAACTGTCATACTCTTTATTTACCGATACATCTCTTTGCTGTTAAAGGAGGCCGACTGCATGACCAGGGCATATGCCCTGCGCGCCCCCGGACAGAAGGGCGTCCATTTTAAGGCGTGGGGTTCTCTTGCCGGCCGGCTTTTGCTTCGCAGTATGGACAGGGCGGGAGAAGTCTATGAGAGCATGTGTTTACGGGGCTTTGACGGCAGCAGGGGCAGGGGTGCTTTCTTTGCAGGGGTGAATGCCGGAAAATTTACAGGGAAAGATTTTTTGTGGCTTCTTTTATTCGGTGGGGGCCTTACGGTATTGCGGATTTATCCCGTATTTGAAATGGCAGGGAGGTTTGTGATAAAATGAGCCATATCCATATAACGGTAAGCGACGTTTCTTTTGGATACGAAAAAGGAAAAAAGGTTTTGAACCATTTAAGCTTTGAGGCAGGGGAATCGGAGTCGATTGGGATTATCGGAAGCAACGGGGCGGGGAAATCCACCTTGTTAAAGCTTATGGTGGGATTGCACACTGATTTTTCGGGAAGCATAAGGATAGAGGATATGCCTGTGGAAAAGTCCATGCTGACGAAAATACGTGAGAGAATCGGTTACGTGTTTCAGGATGCGGACAGCCAGTTGTTTATGACAACGGTGGGGGAAGACGTGGCGTTTGCCCCGCGCAGCTACGGGTTTTCGGAAGAAGAGGTAGCGCGCAGGGTGGAGAAGGCTCTTGGGGCGGTAGGTATATCCCACTTAAAGGATAAGCAGATTTACCGGCTTTCCGGCGGCGAAAAAAAGCTGGCGTCCATAGCAACGATACTATCCATGTCGCCGGACATCCTTTTGCTGGATGAACCGAGCGTGACTCTGGACCCAAAAAACAGAAGGAACCTGATACGGATTCTTAATGAGTTTTCCCACTTAAAGCTGATAGCAACGCATGATTTGGACATGGTGCTGGACACCTGCAAGCGGTGCATCCTGATTTGCGGCGGTGAAATCATAAAAGACGGCAGGACGGAAGAAATCCTCACGGACAGGAAGCTTTTGGAGGAAAACGGGCTGGAACTGCCGCTTCGGTATCAGGGGGATTGCAAATATTAATTGCTTGTATTTATTTAGGAAGGAGAGAAATGGGAGATGGAGTTTGGGAGAAGGACGGAGGAGATGCTGCGGTTTATAGGGGAGAGCCCGAGCGCTTTTCATGCGGTAGAAAATCTGAAGGCGATGGCTTTTGCGGCCGGGTTTTGTGAACTGCGGGAAGAGGAGGAATGGACGCTTGCTGCGGGTGGGAAATATTTTGTAACGAGGAATGATTCTTCCATAGCGGCGTTTTGTATCCCGGCAGGATTTGACGGGGAAGCGGACGGTAAAGAGGAAGGGGAGGGCGGCGCTGTGACGGGCTTTCATATCGTGGCCGCACACAGCGACTCCCCTGCTTTTAAGATAAAGGAAAATCCGGAGATGAAGGCGGAAGGAGGGTATGTGAAGCTGAATACGGAAAAGTATGGCGGTATGCTGCTTCACACATGGTTCGACAGGCCGCTTTCGGCAGCGGGCAGGATTGCCGTAAAAGAGGGCGGAAAGATAGTTACCCGGCTGGTGAATGTGGATAAGGACTTGCTGGTGATTCCAAGTCTGGCCATCCATATGAGCAGGGGAACGGATAAGGGGACGGAGTTCAATCCCCAGACCGACATGCTGCCCATTTATGCCCTGACCGGGGAAGAGAACAGTTTTTTGGAAACGGTGGCGGAGGCTGCCGGTGTAGATGCGGAACAGATTCTGGCGCACGACTTGTTTTTGTATGTGCGGGAGAAAGGAAGAAAGGTAGGAAAGGACGGAGAATTTATCCTCTCTCCCAGACTGGATGACTTGCAGTGTGCGTTTTCCGCAATGACAGCCCTGACAGAGAGCGGTTCGGGTTCCTGTATCAATGTCTGTGCGGTATTTGACAACGAAGAGGTGGGAAGCGGCACAAGACAGGGAGCGGACTCCACCTTTTTAGCGGATGTGCTGGGACGCATACAGGAAGCGTTTGGAAAGAAGGATTCCTGGCTTAGGAGGAATATTGCGCGGGGATTTCTGATTTCGGCGGACAATGCCCATGCCATTCATCCGGCGCATCCCGAAAAGGCGGACCCTGTCAATAAGCCCTGCTTAAACGGCGGCATTGTCATCAAATATCACGGCAGCCAGAAGTATACCACCGATTCCCTGACGGCAGCCCGGATAAAAGAGATTTGCCGGGAGGCTGACGTGCCCGTGCAGGCATATACCAACCGCTCGGACATTGCAGGGGGTTCTACTTTGGGCAATATTTCCACGGCGCATGTGTCCATCCCCTCTGCGGACATCGGACTGGCGCAGCTCGCCATGCATTCCGCGGTGGAGACGGCGGGGAGCAGGGATACGGCGTATGCCATCCGGATGATGAAGAAGTTTTTTGAATAAGAAGAAGTATATTAGTTCCTGTGAAGAAAAATAAAGTGAAGAAATACAATACATTATATGGAAAGACAGAATGATACATGCTGACGTCACATAATCTAATAGTGTGAAAAGAATTTTTGTGAGATTATGTGTTGCAGAAAAACTGCGATGCGGAGGTTGGCATGGAGAATCAAAAGCTGGAAAATTTACTGAATCTGGCGCTGGAAACCCCGGAAAATGTCAGGGAAAAGTCTTTAAATTTAAATGTGGGGTTTGAACCGGAGACCCGTACATGGGAATTGATAGTCAAATATAACGGGACACTGGCAAGGCTTGCCGAAATGGGAATTACGGTGGAAGAGCTTCTGGCAGGCTATGCCATCCTGACAGTTCCGGAGGGACTGGTGGAGGCGGTGGCATCGCAGCCGGAAATAGAATATGTGGAAAAGCCCAAGCGGCTTTTTTTTTCTGTTTTGAATGGAAAAGAAGCCTCCTGTATTACACAGGTCACTGTCAGGGAACCGTATCTGGACGGGGAAGGCGTTATCGTGGCAGTGATTGATTCCGGAATAGATTTTTCCAACAGGCATTTTCTTAATGCAGACAAAAGCAGCAGAATTTTATATCTCTGGGACCAGACGATTCCAGCAGATGAAGCATTGGGCAGAAGGCCGCCAGAGGGTTTTGCGCTGGGGACGGAGTTTACAAAGGAGCAGATAGACAGGGCGCTTTTTGCCGATACCATGGAGGAAAGTTATCGTCTGGTGCCGAGCCGTGACGTAAGCGGACACGGAACGGCAGTGGCGGGCATTGCGGCAGGGAGCGGCGACGGTAACTATGAAGGCGTTGCGCCAAACAGCAGCTTAATCATAGTAAAGCTGGGGATTCCCGATGTGCAGTCCTTTCCAAGGACAACAGAATTGATGCGCGCCATTACCTATGTCATAAGGAAAGCGCAGCAGTTATCCATGCCGGTGTCCATTAATTTAAGTTTTGGTAACACTTATGGGGCGCATGACGGGGCTTCCCTGCTGGAACGGTTTCTGGACAATGCTTCGGAGGTGGGAAGGACGGTTATCAGCGTGGGAAGCGGAAACGAGGGGGCTTCCGCAGGGCATGTGCAGGGAAATCTGGGCGCTGACGGCGGGGCTGTCCCGGCGGGCAGAAGCGTCGGGGTGGAGCTGGGAGTGGGTGATTATGAAACGGCCCTTAGCGTGCAGCTTTGGAAAAACTATGTTGACCGTTACAGGCTTACCCTGCGCTCACCCCGCGGGGAGGAACAGGTTGTCCCGATTGACAGGGCTGGAAAGATTACCTTCAGGATGGAGCAGACGGATATTCTGGTATATATCGGGGAACCGGCGCCCTACGCCGTGAATCAGGAAATCTATTTCGATTTTATCCCGGCAGAAGCATATGTGACGAAAGGGGTGTGGACTTTTCAGATAGAAAGCCTGCAAAGCGTTACCGGACAATACTATTTTTATCTGCCAAGCGCAGCCGTCCGCAGCAGAAATACCCGCTTTTTTACCCCAAGCCCGCAGATTACGCTGACAATTCCTTCCACAGCGCAAAAGGTTATCACAGTGGGAGCTTATAACAGCGCCTACGAATCCTACGCTGATTTTTCCGGGCGGGGCTATGTATACCCGGAAAGGACGGTAGGCCTTGTGGCGGCAGGCGCCATCAAACCGGATATTGTGGCGCCGGGTGTGGAAATCACGGCGCCGGACACTTTCGGCGGCTACGGGCAGTTTACAGGCACATCCTTTGCAGCGCCTTTTGTGACGGGTGCCGCGGCGCTTCTGATGCAGTGGGGGATTGTCAGGGGAAATGATTTGTTTTTGTACGGGGAGAAGGTGAAAGCGTATCTGAGGCGCGGGGCAAGGCCGATTAGGGGGGAAACGGAATATCCTAATGACAGGGTGGGGTATGGGGCGCTTTGTGTGGCGGACAGCCTGCCGACATAGTTGATTATGCAGAGGGAAAGAATGGGACAGAGAGTTCAGAGGATGCTTGCAGGATTCTTCAGTATGGGAAGCTTTTTTAATATGGAATCTTATGACATATTTGTATTAAACTTATTATTTTATAACAACAAAGTAAAAAATATTTATAAAAGAATCGACTTATAATAATCCACATAAAAACTTTTTTCATATAGAGTATTTATTTGTGAAAAGAGGATAAGTATTATAAATGAATAAAGGAAATACAGCATGATGGAAGGGTTAGGAGTAGGATAATGGATTTGGA
The DNA here is from genome assembly GCA_910577015.1 of uncultured Lachnospiraceae bacterium. GTDB lineage: Bacteria > Bacillota > Clostridia > Lachnospirales > Lachnospiraceae > Acetatifactor. The sequence goes on from CAJTKU010000016.1 coordinate 25,701, forward strand.
TTATAAATCAATTGGATTTCGTGTGCGGGAAAAAAGAATCAGAAAGAATATTTCGCAGTATGAACTTGCCAATGCAATAGGAGTATCGAATCCTCATATCAGCAATATTGAAAGAGGCAAAACGAAAGTAAGTTTACCTACATTGGTTGACATAGCCAATGTCCTGGAAACAACATTGGACGAATTGGTGTGTGACAATGTGAGTGAAACAAGGAATGTCTTTGTCAAAGAACTGGCGGATGAAATTGAAACCTGCGATGCGGAAGAAATTAAAATAGTGGCGGATGTTGTGAAAGCGCTTACAAAAAGTCTAAGGATGAGAAAAAAGTAATCATTACAAATGTAATATGACAATGAAAAGTTGGTCCTTTTTATCATCATACGGCTTTGCGTAAAAAATAGGGGATTGCCAGATGTTAAGAATAGGAATATGTGAAGATATTTTAGAAGAATTACAACAGCAGAAGTGCATGATTCATACGATTATGAATAATTTGTCCCGAAATGCAGAATTATATTGCTTTCAAAGCGGAGAAGATTTGTTGTTTGAAATAGATACGACGGGTAATATGGACATTATTTTTTTAGACATAGAGATGCTTGGAATCAATGGTATTGAAACTGCAAGGGAAGTCAGGGGAAGGGATAACAGAGCAGTTTTGGTTTTTATTTCGTGCCACGACCAGTACTGCAAGGAAATAATAGAAGTCCAGCCTTTTGCTTTTATAGATAAGCCGGTGGACAAAAAAAAGCTGGAGCAGATATTGCGGAAGGTTGTGGAAACAAGACTGGATTTGCGTGAAAGCTATAGTTTTTCGTATAACAGGCAGCACTATAACATTCCTTTGGCACGAATCAGATATTTTCAAAGTGATAAAAGACTTATCAGAATAAGCATTGAACAAAAAGATGAGTTTGTAGAAGAATATAAGTTTTATGGGAAAATGGAAGAGGTCGAAAAGATTGTCAATGGAACGAATATAAAGTTTATAAGAATACGGAAGTCATTTTTGATTAATAAACAGTTTATTATCAAGTATTCAGCAGACCATGTGGTTTTAGACAATGGAATGATAATAGAAATCAGTAAAAATTATAAGGACACTGTTAAGCAGCATTATGTTTTTCTTTTGAGGGATAAAAAATGGGAATTGTCATAATGTTGTTTATTGTAGAGATTTTTTCCACAATTCTGCAGCGTGTTTTTTGTGAAAGTACGCTGGTTAGAAAAAGAAATAATGAGTGTCTGAATATTTCCGTGTGGGCAGGATATTTTATTATTTTTAATTTGGTTACTTATGCAGTGGCAAATTATATTGGAACAGCATGGTTGAATCTGCTGGTATTTGTTCTGATTTTCTTCGTGACAATCAGAGTCCTATATTCCAATCCGGTCAGAACATTGATTGCGGTGACTGTATTTATGTATCTAAGTGGCATGTGTGCAGAATTATTTGTTTATTATGGTAAAGAGCTGCTGCCGTGGGAAATAGACTGGAATGGGGATTTATTATATACGGTTTTGTCCAAGATAGTATGGCTGTTAATCATTAAACTGGCATCCATACTTGTAAAGATGCGCAGAAAAATGGAGTTGGGCATTCAGGACTGGCTGGAAGTGTTTATTGTGCCGGTTGGAAGCGTCTGGATTATGCTTGCCATTTTTCTGAAAGGAACACTGGAAAATTATGTGCTTGGTTTTATTGCGGTAACAATGATTTTGCTGATTAATATTTTTACATATTATCTGTATGATAAGGCAAAAGAAACCATGGAGAATCGTATGCGTCAGGAGCTGTTGGCTAAGCAGTGCGCATACTATGTCCGCCAAAACAGGGAGAGTAAGGAATGGTGGGAAGAACTGCAGCAGTTCAGGCATAATATGAAGCAGCATTTTATTCTGGAAAGAGCATATCTGGAAAGCAGGGACTACGATGCATTGGAGAAGTACTGTAACGAAAACCTTGATTTCTTAAGTATGAAGAGAAACACTGCTAATTCAGGGAATGTGTATATTGACAGTATAGTAAATTATAAAGCAGATGCGGCCCAGAAAGAGGGGGTAAAATTTTATGCGGACATAAGAATACCCAAAGACGCTGAGCTGAATGCGGAAGACATCAGCATTTGTCTGGGGAACCTTTTAGACAATGCGATAGAAGCAGTGAGGAATTTGAAGCATGATAAAGTAATCCATGTAAATTTATATGCGGACAACCATAATTTGTTTATAAACATCATCAATAATCATAATAATACCATACAAAAAGAAAGAAACCGCTACTTAAGCAGCAAGAAAGAGGGCAGAGGACATGGGCTGGGGCTTTTGATTGTCCGGCAGATTGTTGATAAATATGGCGGGGAAATGACAATACAAGATGAAGGTGGAAAATTTGATGTGACGATAGTGGCGTTTGATTTCTTTAAGTAAGCGCGAAAGCGCCTGGCAGCAGCCGGGTGCTTTTTTTGTGTGTCCGGAATCAGAGTGGTTCCGCCTATATAAAAGTTACATATAACCGTGATGTTTTTTACATTTGCAGTCGTAAAATGTCGAATCGTGATATACTCTAAAAAATTTAAAAGGAGGTTTAGTTGATGAAAAAACTGAAAAGCATACTTAAAAAGAGCGCATGCAGTACAACTACACATTTGCTGACAGGGGTATTGTCAGCGGTGGCATCGCAGGGATGCTATTTTGTATATTACCAGCCCAAAGTGCCTGAGAACCTGAAAGATTTTTCCAAAAACAAGTAATGATGGAGAGGTTATTTGGGAGAATAACCAAAATATTAGTGGAAAATGGAAACATCAGCAAAGAAAATGAAGCGGTTTATCAGTATGCTTTAAAAAGCATGCTGATATTAGGGGCAAATATCCTTCTGAGTCTGCTGATTGGGATGTGCATGGGGATGTCTGGATATTGTGTACTGTTTTTGTGCGCATTGGTTCCATTGAGGTCAGATGCGGGAGGATACCATGCTTCTAATATGATTGTGTGCTATTTTCTTTCGTTTGTTTCTTTGATTTTAACAATGTTTTGGGTAAAAAGTGAAAGTATCAGTCAAACGATTATCACAACGGTGGCGGCAACGGTTTCGCTGTTATGTATTTTCCTGTTTGCGCCGCTGGACAGCAGGAACAAGCCGATAGAAGGAAATGAAAGAAATTGTATACGAAAACGCGCCAGAATCATTGTGTGTCTGGAATGGCTGGCCGGCTGGTTTCTTTTTATTGTCAGACCCAGTGCTGCTTATACAGTGTGGAGCGCCATTGTCTGGTGCGCAGTAGGATATGCGGCATGGCTGGTTGAGAGAAAAATAAGGGTAAATGATGAAAAACATTAGGATACATAAAAAAAGGTGGATTTCCATTTGTCTGTTAATGATGTTGTTTACAAATGCGATTTCTGTTCGCGCGGCAGCATATAATACGGACACCGCCACACACCAGATTCTTTTTGCACTGGACGGCAGCAGTTCCATGGCAAGGGATAACTGGCAGGAGGCGGTTGACTTTGTTGCAATGGTTGCGGCCATGCTGCCCTCCGATTATGAGACCGCGGTAATGGTCTACAATGAGGATGTGGTCGTCTGCACGGATTTTGGACAGACACTGGAGGGTCAGCTGAGAGAACTGCAGGAAGCGGAGAAGAGAGGATATACCAATACGGGGCTGGCAGTGGACTACGCGCTGGAAAGATTTTCCGAAGGCATACTAGGCCAGAAGAGAATCGTCATCCTTTCTGACGGGGAAATCAGCATGAAAGGAAAGCCCGAAACAGAAGAGGCCCGGATGTTATATGAAAGTGCAGTTGCAGACGCCGAAAGTCAGAATGTGAAGATAGATGTTTTATTGTTTGAGGCAGAGGGAATTGAGGAGCAGATTTCTTATGGGCCGGAGGCCACAGACGGCTTTGTTTTTAGGAAGACAGAAGGGCAGTCTGTCGAGGATTTTGCCCAGAACTATCTGTTTGAACAGTTGGGACTGGAAAGAATTATGTTGGGTGCATCAGATACATCGGAATATGCAGCCAGTGTTTCGTTGCAGGATGCTTTTTCGGAACAAGCCAGAATACTGCTGGTAGCCGAAAGCAGGATTGAGGATATCAAGGTAACCTGCCAGTGTAAGGATGTTCAGATTACCCGGGGAGAAAGGTTTGCTGTTGTCCATCTGGACAGTCCCATGGAAAAAGATGTGGCTTTGCAGTATACGCTGGCGGAAAAAGGAAAGGTGAATGCCTATCTGACAAAAGAGTACTGTCTGTCGGTGGATATGGAGGCCGGCTATGAAGAGGAACTTTTACAGCATATAATCAATGTCCGCATAACGGATGCAGAAGGAAATAATATTTTAGCAGATAAAGGCATCTGTGAAAAAATTGAGATATACATAAACGGGAGCTGCTGCAATTATACTGTCGAGCAGGAAAAGGCTGTCATTCCTTACCAGGTGGAGGAATCGCAGGAGATATCTTTGAAAGTGGATTTCAGCAATTTAAACAGTGTGGTTTTTTGCAGTGATGCAGAAGGGAGTTTATGGTTGGAACTGCCGCCCCCGGAGCCGGAGGATGATGGTATGCAGTATTTCTGGCTCTGTGTCGTGGTGTCAGGTGTGTGCGTGGTATTTGCCATACTTTCGTTTCTGCTTGTCCGGGCGAAAAAAAAAACAGAAAAGTACGCAGAGGTTTCGCGAAAACCGCAAAGTATCAGTGAGATGCTGAGATATGATTTTTCCGGTAAAATCGTGGTCTACATGTTAAAAAATGCAGGCGGGGAAGATATGCCGCCGGTGAGTGTCAACTTATATAAGAGAGAGAGCCGGGAGCCTTTCAGTTTCCAGTGGATAAAGGACAAATGCAGAATTGACGCAGAACTGAAGGATGCAGAAAAAATCATGTTTTATGGGGGCGAAAATCATACCCTATGTATCAGGAACAATGGAGATGCCACTTTGTTCAATGGAAAGGATATCCTGCTGAAAAATAAAAAATATACGCTGAACTACAATGAAAAGCTGCTGATGATTTTCCAGGATGGAGAAATAGAGTTGGAAGTCCATTACAAAAATATAAAACCAAGTGAAAGGGAAAGGTGACGGCAATGAATATAATCAGCCAGACAAACCGGACGATTCTTTTTGAAGAGATTAATCCGGAAAAACACAATCTTATGACGTTGGTCGGAGATGTGAGAGGAATTAACAGCCTGAGTGATGACAAGATTAAGGCATTAAATGAAGCGCTGCTGGTAAGAAGTTTTGATGAGTTTCTGGAAAAATTTGAACCGGTGGTTTATTCCTTCTTTGATGCAAACAATCAAAAGGTGTTGTATACCCTGAAAAAGCCGGAGAATGTCTCAGATGATTTGATTACGGAGATTCATTTAAACAGACAGAACGATTTCCTGAAAATGCTGATGACTCTGGTGGAAACCAAGCGCTCCCAGGGAACGATTAATGTGGATTTTCAGTTTGAAAAGCTCACAGATATGATTTCCCCTAAAAAGGTCATGGATGATATCCGCCAGAACAGAAAAGAAATGCAGTACACATATAGCGAATATGCAAAGCTGGAGGATGGTGACCCCAAGAAACTGGATTTGGCAGACAAACTGAATGTCATGTTTGAGGAAGCAAGTGCAAATTACAACAATGTCATGGCGATGCTGCCGCTGGCAATAGAGGATATCAAGACCAGGTTATTGCTGGGGGATGGACAGATGTCCCAGGATGAAGCGCCGCTGGCCATTGGTGTTCTCAGTATGAATGAAGAGGGAGAACTCAAGATTCTGGAGGCGCCTAAGGAGAAGAAGCAGGAGCTTCTGGTTCTGGATGACAAGGCTAATACGGGGCTGATTGCGGCATTGGAAGACGATTACAAGGCATTGAATGAAGATGGAAATGAATACGTAATGTCGCTGGTAACAAGAACTTTTTGTCCGCTTGCCTCCACCATGGAAAGCGAAGTGGATGTGAAGAAGGAAGTGGCAAATTACAATTCCTATCTGGAGTTTTACAAGACCAGCAAGGATGATTTCATAAAGGTCGTGAAACCTCTGGTGGAAAAAATACTGGGCGTATGGGCATTTTTTGAACAGTTCCCTAAAAATGTCAAGACAATGCGGCCGTCCATGATTATAACTAACGTAGGAAACGAACTGCTGGCAAGAAGCAGCAACATTACACGGCTGATTACTTATCTGAGTTCCGTAAATGCCAAAAATGATTTTGAGAATACAATCTGGTATGGGATATTTCCATCTGTTTCCCTGGACAGCCATTCCAAGATGAAAGCTGTCAGGGAAAGATTTAAAGGAAATGAAAACGTGGATAAAGAGGATGTCAACAGTGTGGAGTCTTTAGCCAGGATTCTGGATGTGCTGAAGGATTATTCCGTACAGTGCTTCTTTAGTTATGAAACAGGAGACCGCACTACTTTCAACGCCATGGCAACAGAGGGCATTGAAAACTATGAAAACAAATGCGTGGAACTGGTAGGAAAATCTTTCAGTGAATATGCGATTCCCTGCATTCCCAATTTCACAATTATTCCGAAAGACAAATCCGGCGTTATTTTGGATAAGCGGATGCACATCACAGAAAACAATACTGCGGAGTTGTCGCGTGAGAAAGAAGATATCATGAAACTGTGGATTGACGGTGTGTATATCGGGGCTGCTTATGTTGCGGCAGGTCTGGTTTCTGCATATCAGAGTCCGGAGTACCTGAAAGAGGTGTTCAAGAAAAACGTGGATGAGAGCCTTCCCGGTGTCAGGTTTGATATTGAAGCCGGTGACCATGCCCTGAAAGTACGTACAACAATGGCAAAGGAAATTACAGGCTTTACCAATGTCATAAAAAACGACATTAACCGCAGGAATTTCGGGTTTGTATTTTCTTCCGAGAATGCAATGCTGGGAGATATGAACATTCAGAACATTATGGTCTACAAGGCAAGAAACCTGATGAGTGACGGAAAGAGTTATGAACCAATTTACAAAACGCAGGTGACAAGCTATATAGAACGTGTCATGCGGCATGCAACCGGTGACTTTAAACAGGAAAGTATCGGGGAATTTTTCTCCAATAAACCCAGCAGCCAGAAAAACCGCTGGCTGGAGAAAAAGGACTGCATAAATGCCATTCTGGGCAGCGGCGATGATATCAGTTATTCCGTGGACCAGGCGGCAGGATACTGCAATCTGGATATTCTGTTTAACGGCAACGTTAAAAATCTTGAAGTAGAGGTAAACAGGCTGACAAATGAAGGCTGATTTATCTAATAAAATCTAACATATTCAATGGTAAGAAGGAGGAAATTGCAATGGGTTTTAGACTTAGTGTTAGTGGGATGAACGGAAAGATTGAGCTGAATGAGAAGACCATTCAGACAGTGGTTTTTAATTCTCAGTCAGCGAAAGATTCCAATGCAAGGGCGACAGATTTTGGTCTTGCGGCAAAGATTACAGGGAAAATGCTTTTTAAAGTGGATGGCAGCGGCGAGGACGGCACACTTGGGTTGTCCAAATGGTCTCAGGTTCCTTCCGAGCAGGCAGACTGTTACCGCAATGCAGAAATTGAAGTAATTTCAGCAGGGCAGGTAGTCAGAAAGTATGCCTTTCCCAATGCTTTTGTGATGGAATATGAGGAGCATCTGGATGATGAGACCGGTGTGGGTACATTTTATCTTCACATCAAGCAGAAAAAGGATGAAAACAATGCCGTAAAGGTTGAAGGCGGATACAGCGAAGAATAAAGGAGGAACAGGAAGATGTCTTTTTTGGTAAAAGTAGAAGGTTTGGATAGCTTTGAGATTTCAAAAGAGTGTGTCAGAAGCGTAAAAGTAACTACAGATATTCCCTTGGATTCCAATGCGAGAACAAAAGATGTGGGTGCAACCATGACGATTACAGGCAAGATACTGGCAGCCCTTGATGGAGATGTGACCGACAGTACAAGAAAGCTTGCGCTCTGGTCTCTGGTACCGGCTGAGAAGGCAGACTGCTACCGCAAAGTGACAGTAGAGCATATCGCCGGAAGTATCATGGAAAGAAAATATTGTTTCCCCAATGCGTTTGTGGTGGACTACAAGGAAGAATACGGTGACGAGGAAGGGACAGGCACTTTTACACTGGTGCTAAAACAGAAAAAGGATAAGATAAGCAGCGTGGCTGTAGAGGGTAATTATACGGCAGAATAATCCAAGAAGGCACACCTGCCCTGCAGATACCGGGGCAGGTGTGCTGGAAATGAAATGTGCAGGTCGGAGCAGGAAATGGATTTTTATTTGGTTTTAGGCATTGCTGAAAAAGCAGATGCAGAGACAATTAAAAAAGCGTATAGAAAACTGGTAAAAGAGTGTCATCCGGACACTCATCCGGGTGACAGGAAAGCGGAAGAACGGTTCAAACAGATATCCGAGGCATATGAAGTGCTTGGCGATGAAAAGAAACGCAGGCAGTATGACAAGGACAGAATAGAGAAAGCCAGAACCTTTCGACAGCCCCATAAATCTGGTGGCTTCCCGGGGGAATTTGCAGATTTTTTTTCTTTTGCAGGGCAGGAGAAAAAAGATTCCAATAAAAATAAGAAAACCAATCCCATAGACACAAGCGCTTTGTTTGAGAAATACATGGGATTTAAGTGAATAGAAGGATAGTGAAATGAACGGCAAAAGGTTTGCGGATATCATGTCATGCAGTATTTCTGCTGCAATTGTGATACTGGGATATCTATATTTGGAAGAAAATAATATCAAATGGCTCGTCTGCGGAGTCTGCAGCGTTCTGTTTCTGCTTTTTCTGGTTCTTGCTGTTATGGATGAAAGCAGGGAAGGAAAATTGCGTAGGAAAAATGGAACCGGCGGGCGGGGCAAAAAAAGCATCCATGCCCTGGCGCTACTGGATGAAAATAATCAGGCCATATCGGAGTGGAACATAGTAGGGAAAATATCTGTTTTGATAGGCCGGGACACACATAGGGAAGATGTGGATATTAATTTAACGAACTCAGCTTTTGCAGGGATGGTTGACAGACAGCATGCAGTGATGAATTACACCGCAGGGCAATGGTATGTGGAAGATTTGGAAAGCGCGAATGGAATCAGGATACAGAAAAAAAAAGACAACAAAATCTATAAAGTGGCAAAGAACCAGCCGTGTTTGATTGAAAAAGGAGACATTTTGTTTATTGGTCTTACAAAATTAGCGGCAATATAGCATGAAAGGTGGAGGATACATATGGAAGGCAATTTGATTCGCTGCCAGAACGGGCACCTCTTTTCCAGCAGGCGGTATGGTACGGTTTGTCCATATTGCAACATTGAAACAGCGACCAGGGAAAAGAAAAATGTGGAAAAGACCCAGGAAGATATTGAGGAAATTCTTTTTTTGGAAGAAGAGCGGCCTGTCTGCGGGTGGATTGTATGTGTCAGCGGTCCCAGAAAAGGCAAGGATTATAAAGTTATGGACGGCAAAAACTTTATAGGGCGGGCGGACGATATGGATATCCAGATACTCGGGGACAACAAAATTGACAGAAGAAATCATGCAGTCATTGTATTCGATGCCAAAAAGCAGGAAAATATGCTTCTGCCCGGAGACAGCAACGGACTGGTGTATCTGAACGATGAGGCAGTATATGTACCCCAGAACCTGAATGCCTACGATGTGATTGAACTGGGGGAAAGTAAATTTTTATTTATTCCTTTTTGCGGGGAACATTTCATGTGGGAGGGCGCTAAATGAGTGTACCAGGCCTGACAATTATGGCGCTGTCGGCTGTTCTGGTTCTGTTTATGCTCTGCCGCTGTGGAATGGCAATAGCCGGGAGAGAACATAAATGTGAGATTGGCAGTTGCAAGACCATAGGGAGCAGGGAAGTCCAGGAGGATTTTTTTTCCGTGACAAAAAGCAGTGAAGGGCTTCTGGCGGTTCTTGCGGATGGCATGGGAAAGGAACTTGGAGGGAAAATTGCAGCCAGAAAAATTGTAGAGGTGTTTGAGGAACTGTTTGGTGAGTACAATGCACTGGACCATCCCTTCTATTTTTTCCAGAAGGCATTCCAGACAGCCAATCGAGAAATACTAAAGCTTTTTGATGATGAAAGGGGCAGTGCGGTGGCGAGTGCCGTTATGCTTCAGGAAAGTCCAAGGCATGGGGAATTTCCCATGATGTATTATGCGATTGTAGGGAATGTGAAACTTGCCGTCTTCCGCAATGGTGAGCTGATTCCGGTGGGAAATGGACATACCGTAAATGTATTGGCACAAGATAAATATTATAACGGCGCCATTACCAGAGAAGATGCCTTGGCGCTGTTACATACAACCCGCGTATATAACTATATCGGAAGAGATAATTTTAAAGACATTGAATTTTATGATACGCCTGTGCAGCTTAGGAAAGACGATATTGTTGTGCTGATGAGTGATGGGATTTATGAAGGCATGGAATGGAAGGAGCTGGAAGAGTATCTGGGCCAAAGGGCCGGATGCCGGCAGACTGCATTTGATGTGGTGGAGCATATCAATCAGAAAAAAGGAGCCAAAGATAATGCCAGTATCGTGCTAATCAAAGTGGGAGAATTGCTATGAGAAAGCAGAACAGTGACTTTCAGACAGCTTTTTTGTCAGAAGCAGGAAATAAATTAAAAAATAATGACTATTTTGGTTTTGTGGAGCTGGATGAATATGCCTGCTATGTAATTGCTGACGGCATTACGGACCTGCCTGATACGGACAGCGCACGGCTGGCGATTGAGACGGTTATTTTGCATTTTCAGGGAAACCCTTCCATGTCCAGACAGTGTATGGGGCGGCTGATATCTGAGGCAAATAAGGCGCTGACCGGCAGGGAGAGTTATAAAAGGCAGGAAGCGTCCCTGACCATAATTCTGACGGATTACCGAAAGTTCCGTTATGGATACCTGGGAAACACCAGACTGCGTATGTACCGGGGAGGACAGCCGTTCAGGCAGACGGAGGACATGTCCCTGTCCCAGGAGCTGGTGGAGCAGGAACGGATTTCAAAAGACGTCTTACAGCAGCATGAAGAGAGAAACAATTTGTATTCCTATCTGGGCCAGCGTGGGGCAAAACCCTACATATCAAAAAAGATTAAACTTCTTGATACGGATATCATTACAATATATACCAGAGGAATCTGGGAAAACATAGATGCGGCTGAACTGGATGATGTATTTTCCGAAGCAGACAACGAAGTGCAGAACTCTTTGGACAATATAGAGGATTTGCTTTTGTCGAAGCAGCCCCAGAACCTGGAAAATTACACTTTTGCCGCTATTTTTATAAATAAAGTTTACTCGGACCCCAAGAGGGCAAAAAAGAGAAAGAAAATCATTCTGATAACGGTGGCAGTCATAGTTGTCATTGCAGTTGTTACCTGTGTCTGTGTTCTCTTATATAGGAGAAAACAGCGGCAGATTGCGGACATGAACTATTATTTTTCCAATACGATTGAATATATCAATACCGGAAACTTTATCCGTGCGCAGGAAGAGTGTGAGAGGGCAAAGGAACTGTCAGATGCGGTAAAAGATAAGGATATGAGGAACCGGCTTCAGGAATACTTGTTTGTGATAGAGACAGTTATCCTTGCTGACGAAAGTTTTAGCAAGGGAGATTATGAAACCGCGCAGGATTATTACAGCAATGCCATGGACAGGGCCAGATACGCAGATTTCATCGGGGAGGATTATATGGAATCCAGACTGGAAAAAGTCGCGGAATATATTTCGGTTATGGATTACATTGCCCTGGGTGATTCCCTGGCAGAAAAGGCAGAATACGAAAAAGCAGAGGAAAAGTATCTGCTGGCAAAGCGGCTGGCAGCCGCCGTCCATTATGCAGAAGGAACGGATGCGGCGATGGCGGCACTGGAAAGTCTTTATACAGAGTGGGCAGCAGCAAGGGAGGAGCAGAAGCAGGCTGCCAGCGAGCAGGCAGAAAAAACAGCGGAGGCAGCAGGGTTAATTGCAAATGGAGACAAAGCCTGTCTTGAGCAGGATTTTGTGGGGGCAAACGTGTATTATACGATGGCGCTGACAAAATACCGGGAATTGGGTGACGGGGTTAATGAGCAGTATGTCCGGCAGAAGATTGACTCCGTGGAACAGAAACTGGCCGAACTGGACGAAAAGAGAGAGGATGCAGGAAACCTTGAAAAACAAGGGGACCAGCTGCAGAGCACCGGTGATTACTGGGGAGCAAAGAGCGTATACCTGCAGGCAAAAAATTTATATCTGGAGCTTGGGAGCGACAAGGATGTAGAAAGGGTTTCCAATATGATAGCCCAGATTGATACAAAGATAGAACAGCAGTAAAAAATCTCTGGGGATGGAATGGCAGGATGAAAAATCAGGATTTTGACATGGATACCTATGTAAAACAGAGAATAACAGAAATTGCGGATGCGGATGAGAGAGGTTTTGCCAAAGAAATACTGTTAAAGGGACTGTTACCGGCATTTCAGAGTATGAAGGAACGGTATCAGGAGCTGGAAGACCGTGTGAAACGGGAAGTGGAGCTGGAGAGCAGCCGTTTTGCCGTGATGACTATGCCGGTGAGACGCCGGAATTATGATTCCACAAACCGTACATGGTTTCCGGTCTGTGAGCAGGATGTGCTGGAAGACGGATTCCCCTATAAGAGAATCTATTTCCGGGGAAATGAGAAAGAAAAAAAGGCATTTGAGAAAAAACAGTATCTGACGGCAACAGACGCATCAGGAAAGGAACACCGGGTGGGAATTAGGAGGGCGGAGGATTACCGGAAGGAAGTGGAGGCGCTCTACCATATATTTTTATATAACCGGATTACATGGAGTACTGTCAACACCGGGGATTTGGACCGGTTTTATGAGATATATCCTATGGAGGAAACAGAAAGCATGGCGGACTGGAACATCTCATATGGCGAGTGGGAGGACAGGGTATGCGATGATTATATCGCATTGTGGAATATAGAAAAGTTTTATTTTCACTGCATGAAATTCATGGTGCCCTGTCTGGATGGAAAATACTATGAACATGAGCTGAATCTGGAGGACTACGATGCAGACAGCAGTTATATGGTGGAAAGCAATGAGGATATTTTAAGTGTCCGTTATGAAAAAGACAAAATCATCATGACCTCCACGAAGGAAACCTTTGAAAACTGGCGGGCATACCGGTTTGGAAGCCGGATAGATTTGGATTCCTATGGATATCACCATAACATTCTGGGAAACCGGAAAAAGGAACGTTTTGCAGATTATCTTGCAAAAAGATATGGGCAGGGCATTCACAGCAAAACGGAACTGTTCCGTATTGTGGAAGGGCTGGATGCAGGGCAGTACATAAAGATGGCTGGCTGCCGGATACGGGAGCAGGAGCAGGAAGGCAGTTTTGCCGCCGATATGAACTGGTTTATCCGGGAAGAAGTATTTCCCATGGAAACGAGAAGAATCTTGGAACTCCAATTTGTCCGTCAGGCTGATGAAGGGAAAAGGGAATATTATGCGGAGGATATGCTGAGATATGTGATTTCACAGGTACAGTTGTTTTTGGATGAATATAAGTGCGTAGGAGTGTTGACATGAATTATGTATGGGAAGTTTTGCTGGCGGCAGAAAACAACCATGTGGACAGAAGGGAACTCAGGTTTATGCCGGCCAAAAATCCGGGACCCTATGTGGAGGTTTCTTTTGCGGACTTAAACACTGTTTCATTGGATACAACACAGATAGAAGTCAATCCTTTATACAGATTCAGTAATATATTTTCAGGGCTTTTTGCGCCTGATGTTTTGGAATACCAGGATACAAGGCATATTTTTCTGGATGTTTTCATGCACTACATGGCAGGGGCAGACTTGCTCTCTGGAATGCACAAACAGGAATTTTTTTACTGGTTCCTTACGGAAGAGATGCAGGGCGGGGCTTTTGGAGAAAAAGCGGCAGAGGCTTTTTCCTTATTTGATAAAAAAGAGCAGCGTGTGATTATCACTTTTGTGCTGGGACTGTATCGTATGGCCCACCATAAGGAACTTTTTATACATGTGGTAAAGAAAATATACAGAAATGTGATTGTCTACGAAGGAAGAGATAAAGCAGAAACAAATTTTCTTTACATAGGAAAAAAAGAAACAGAGGATGAAAGAAAAAAGATTCACTTCCTTGTGGATACTTTTTTACCATTCAATGAAAATGTGGAAATCTTTTATGATGAACATTTTGGAATTATAGATGTGGAAGAAACCATGGTACTGGACGGGATTCTGCTAATCTAGAGGGAGACAGAGGGAAATGGACAGCACGAAAGACAGATTTCTATATAGTAAAGCTGAATTGGAACTGATGACAACCCACCACCTGCGTGAAATTTGCAGGAAACACAAAATTATGAATGGTGTGGTCAATCCTCTGGACAAGGAGGAACTGATTTGGGTCATTCTGCGGAGCATGGGCAAAAAAGAAGAACTGTTCATTACGGAAACGGATAAGGAAGGAACAGAGCGTCTTTCCGTATTGTTTAGAGAATGCAAGCTGCTGGTGCAGGATACGGAGGAAATCAGATGTAATTCCATCCTTACAGCCTATCGCGGGCTGGCAATAGAAACAGCTGATTCCTATACCATTCCTTATAGAAAGCAGTTGGCGGGGACGAATGCTTTTGTGATGTCGGAGAGCGGCACATTATGTACCATACTTAATATAAAGGAAAAGCGAGGGGATTCGGGGGCACTTTATTTAACAAAGCCCGCCGGACTGGAAGCCAGAGAGGCAGAGAGAAAAGGTTATGTCCTTTACTGTGTGGATAAGCCTGCCTCGGATGAGCTGTACCGGCTATATAAAAGTGAGCAGTCCGTGGTTCCGGAGCATCTTCGTATATGGCGGATACCTTTGATTGATTTCCAGGTTAAAGAACCGGTTTCCCTTTCCCTTCCCATGGCAATAGACTTTGGCTCCGTAAACACCACGGCAGGAGTTTATCTGGATACGGCGTATATGGAAAAGATTGGCCGGATGGCGGGAATCTTAAATCTCAAAGAAAATGCAGTCAATTATACGCTGTTTGACGGGGAAGAAAGCGACAGTATGCTGCTGCCCAGTGTGGTGGGGGTTAAAGCAGTCGAGGACGCGGATTACCAGCTGGTATTTGGCAGGGAGGCCGTGCGGCTGGCGGCTGCCAGTTATATCGACGAAGGCTTCTGTATTTTTTATGATATAAAACGCTGGATTAGTGACTATGAAAAAGAAGAGGAGATTATAGACCGTCTGGGCAGACGCAGATGGGTTAGCCGGGCTGAAATCCTGAGACGGTTTTTCCTGTATATCATCGGGGAGACAGAAAACCGCTTTAAGTGCCGTGTCACCCAGGTGCATATATCAAGTCCGGTGAAACAGAAATACCGGTTCAGAAGGATGTTCCAGGGCATCCTGCCGGAATATGGCATTAACGAGCAGGATATGCTGGATGAAGGAATGGCCGTGCTTTACAATACCATCTCCAATATGATTGCACAGAATAAGGCAGTTGACAGCAAGCTGTATGAGGCGCTGGTAATCGACTGTGGCGGGGGCACCACAGACCTTTGTTCCTACCGTTTCCGGATTCATGATGACCGGACATCCTACCGGATAGAAATGCAGACAGCCTATGAGAACGGGGATACGGATTTTGGCGGAAATAACCTGACCTATCGAATCATGCAGATACTGAAAATAGAAATTATACATTTGTGCGGGCTTATGCCTGCGGTGTCGGCAGAAAGCATTCTGGAGCAGATGGATACGGATGTGGACCGCTTTGTGGATGAGTACGGCGTGAAAGCGTATTACCGCCAGTTGGATGAAGCATATGACAGGGCGGAGGAAATCCTTCCCACCCGGTTTGCTGAATATGAGCGCTACAACCGCAGCGACTATTATAAGGTGAAGAATAATTTTTACACACTCTTTGGTCTGGCCGAACAGATGAAAAAACAGTTTTTCGGGCATGTGGGAAGCCTGCAGGTGACAGTGGGAACCTTGCGGAAGGAGGAAAATGACAGAAAAATCCTTCTGGACAAGTGGAAAATATCATTCCGTGATAAAGAGGGGCTTGTCACGAAAAAAGAGATTCCAGATATCACTTTCAGCATTTTTCAGATGGAACTGCTTCTGGAGGGTGAGATATATGGAATTATCTGCAAGTTTATGGCAGAGATGTATGAGCAGGGCAGGATTGACAGATTTTCCTTTCTGAAACTGACCGGACAGTCCTGCAAAATCGACCTGTTTAAGGACGCGTTAAAGGAGTTTGTGCCGGGAAAAATGATTCAGTTCCGTAAGAATGCCAGTGCGGCAAACGCGGACTATGAACTAAAAATGACCTGTGTGGACGGCGCGCTGAAATATTTGAGGGACAAACGGTATGGGATGGTAGATGTAAAAGTGGATGTGGCAGATGCGGTGATTCCCTATCAGGTGACGGCTTTTACCCATGACGGCAGGGAGGTGGTCCTCTTAAATGGAACAAAGGACTGGAAGCAGGCCGGCTGTATTTCCCGGAACATGGATGAACTGACTCTGCAGATGTATCTGAAGGATGGGGACGGCGAGGAACGCTACCGGTTCCAATACTTATGCCGCCCTGAAGAATTTACATTGCAGACCAATGAAGAAATCCGGAAAATTTATGAGGATTATATCCTGCAAAAGGAAACGGACACCATTATGAACGGAGAGGTGAAGTTCTTTGTCTGGGCAGTGCAGGAGGAATGGGGATACCAGGTGGTTCCCATCTGCCGGAAAAGGGATGAGCTTTATCTGGGCAGACAGGCATTCTACTGCTTTGAGAATGACAACTGGATTAACAGTTTTTATGACGGTACAAAATAGAGGTGGATTAGAGTATGGAAAATCGCTATCCGCTGTTTGCAGGCGGAAGAATACTGAAAAAGGAAGCACTGTGGGATTTACGGGATTATGCCTATGAAAGCTGGCAGCTTTACTATGCAGATTATACGGACGGAGTTATAAGGGGCTGCCGGATTCGTGTGGAGGGTACGAATCTAGTCATTGGAAAAGGAATCATAAAGTGCGGAAACTTTATCTATCTGCTGAAAGAGGAAGCGGAAGTTCCCTTTACAGCAGAAAACAAGCTGGTGGCTCTGAAGGCAGAATTTGAGGAAAAGGCAGGCAGTCCCGATTATCTGGCCTATGATGTGAAGTTTTTTCTTGACGATGTTGTGGAAAGGAAAAAAAACCAGATAGAGCTATGCAGGTTCCATTTGCGGACGGGTTCTGTTCTCAGGGATACTTATAAGAATTTTTACGATATGCGGACGGAGTATGACACAGTTAATCTGCTTCATGCTACGGTGGCTGGGAGAGGAGGGGAAAGGATACATCCAGCGGTACTGCTTCGGTTTGCGGAGGAGATGCAAATATGTGGGAGGAAAGAGGAAGCAGATAGAGCATTCTGTTATGAATTATTAAGCAGTGAAGGCGAAGTGGAGACAATGCTGGTTATGGCATATCTAGAAGACAAAGGTGTAGATGCTAAGTCCCAATATCAGAATAGAGAATCGATTGTCAGAGAGTTGATGGATATTTTAAATAGCGGTAGTACAAAGCCATATTGTGGTGAGAAAAAAAAGGTGATTTATGTGGAATAGAAACTATGAAAGAGAGGGTGGGGAAAATGGTAGGATCAGATGAATTCTTTGATGAAAAAATTATTGATATGATAAACAAATCGGAACAGAAAGTAACAAATTCTGAAACTAATCGTTCGGAGGAGGTAGGAGAAAAACGTAGTATATACAATGGTATTAAGATTTTGGGAAAGTGGATTTATTTTGAACGCCGTCCGTTAGCAGAGGAAACAATTACCATGATGTTGCCTGAGAATTTTGGAAAGATGGATTTAGATATAGCTAAGAAGAAATATCCATCTGAGCAAAGACCTGAAACTATTTTGACAGATGAGACGGGAACAATAAATTTGATGTTTCAGTATATGGAAGGGGAAGTAGATGATGCAACAATAGAAAGCTTTCGCAATCAGATTTTTGGCATGATGAAGAGAGTTAATCAGGGAATCAAAGAGCGAGAAATTGGAGTAGTTGATGTTTCAGGGAAAAAGATTGCTTATGTAGAGTTTTCAAATCCTACTATAGATGGTAAGCTTTACAACTTTATGTTCTATTTGGTGGTAAGAGGGAAGCCGCTGATGGGAAGTTTTAATTGCCAAACAAAAGAGATGAAATATTGGAGACCAATTACCTTTGAAATGATTCAGTCAATTGAAATAGTAGAATCAGATGAATAGGGAGGATATTAGAGATGGAACAAATTATTTCTTTTCAAAATTTAGAAGTTTCTCCTTATATGGTAGAACAATTATTGGATGTTTGTGTTGAACATCAGATTAACGAGCATAGCACTTTTTATTTTAAGGCTTTAGTGTCTGATGAAAATAAAGACAGCTATGTAAAAAACAGTAGTCAAGGAAACAATGTGAGTTTGCTGATAAAAGGTGATGGTGGAGAAAGCGATATCTTGTTTCAGGGAATGGTGCAAAATGTAGAGGTTAAAGCCATACAAGGTGCATATTGTATTGAAGTATATGCAGTTTCCCACAGCTTTTTGTTGGATGTAGAAAAAAAGAGCCGTAGCTTTCAAAATAAAAATATGCCTTATAGTAAATTGGAACAACAGGTAGTGGCAGACCATGGGAACGCTACGATACAAGATGTGGTTACTCAAGGGGCATCCATAGAGCAGTTGATTGTTCAATACAAAGAAACAGATTGGGAATTCTTAAAGAGATTAGCATCGCATTTTCATACTGGATTAGTAAGCGATGCCCATTTTGATTGTCCCAAATGCTATTTTGGTGTCCCGAATAATGGGGAAATTGCATTGAAAACATCGAAATATGATGTAAAGAAAAATTCGGGTAAGTATTTAAAATTATCAAAGAGTGGTATCAGTGGGGTACGGGAACAGGATTTTATTTATTATCAGGTAGAAACATACTTGCCGGCAAATATTGGTGACAAAGTACAGTTCCAAGGACAAACATTATATGTTTATAAGATTAAAGGATGCATGGAAAAGGGTATTTTTATATATCATCTGACATTGGCAACCAAGAAAGGGATGAGTCAGATATACCAATGCAATAATCAGATTATCGGAGGCTCATTAAATGCAAAAATTGTTGAAATTGAAAATGATAGGGTGAAAGTGTCATTAGAAATAGATGAAGTTTCAGGGCATACTCCAGGAAAGCTGTGTTTTTTTCCTTATTCTACGATTTATTCTTCTAAAGATGGGAGCGGATGGTACTGTATGCCTGAAATCGGTGACCATGTACGGATTTATTTTCCAGATGGTATAGAAGAACATAGCTATGCCATTAGTTCCGTACATGAAGAAGTAGATTCATCAATGCAGCAAAACGAAAATAATTGCTATTCTGGTGACCTAGGTGGCGGTACAGGTAACAGTGAAGGCTCTGCTAGTGGAGGCGATTATAGCGGACAAAGAGATAATCCCAGTGTGAAATCTATTCGGAATCAGGACGGAAAAGAAATTCGATTAACTCCAGATGGAATATATATTATTGCCGATGGTACGGTTATAACTTTAACAGATGATGGAGGTATTTCTATTGTGAGTGACCAAAATATTGAATTTAAATCCGACCAAAATATTATCTTAAGTGCTGAAGAAGATGTGAATATTATTGGACTTACAGGAATTGATTTAAGTTGTAATGAAACGGCATCTATCAAAATGGAAGAAAATGTAGAAGTAATAGGGCAAGAAGTTAAATCTAATTAGATAGGGGGTGAATCCAGTGCAAGGTTTTGACTTGCAACAAAAAAGCAAGGAGTTATTAACTGGCTTAGATGATTATGTAAAAAGCCATTTTGAGCAATTTGTAAAGCAATACGTAGACTTTTTCTCTGCTTATTGCGAAAAGATTTATCAAATGCAGCAACAAGGGAAAAAGGGAGCAATCGCCTATATTCATTTTTCGGTTTTGCGAACCAACATTTTATTGAGAAAGCATGTAATCCGCGTGGATGCATATGATGAAAGATGGTATATGGATACTGTGGAATGCAGTAGTGGTTATCACGTAGAAGATATTTATTGCTATCTGGAAAAATATGGTGAGATTGTAGAAGAAATGCGAAGCAGATCAAACGGCAAAATAAGTCTGGCTGAAGCGCAGAAAAAAGTATTCGTTGAAAGCAATTATTACCTTTTCTATACTGCAGAATTGATTCGTTTAGGGATGCGAAAGGCACTTCAGACCGAGTCATATCAAAAGATAAGACGAGAACCATGTTTTGTGGTATGTATGGGTGGTTTTATGGATCGCTTTGATATTTTGTACAAAGACGATTGTACCATAAAGGACAGCGGAGAGGTAAAACGTTATCTCCAATCTCAAAAGAAGACACTTTTTAGTTATGAAATATATGAAAATCTAGACTTGTCCAAGGGAAATTATGAAGGGCTGGAATTTCAATATTCCTCTTTTGCGGGGTGTGATTTTACTCATAGCAGTTGGAACAAAAGTCGATTAGCCTTTAGTAATTTTCAAAATACCACCTTAAAAGATACAAAGATGGAAAAAACAAAGATATTTGATACGGATTTTTCCGGTGCAACATTAGAGCAGGTTAGTTTTGCAGGAGCCAAATTAAAGTATATCTCTTTCGTTGGAGCCAGGCTCTTTCAAGTAGACTTTTCCAAAGCATTACTTGCGGAAAATATTAATTTTCAAGATGCCCAAATTGTGGATTGTAAACTTCCGGAAAGGAGGTAAGTTGTGGATTATTTTGTAATGAAAACAGACAAGCGGTTACGCAGGCTGCCGCAAATACAGTTACCCCGAGCACCTTTTGAGACAGAAAATGTGAAAACGTCTATTGTTTATGTTAAGGAGCATAATGGACTAAGCATAAACTATGCAGATTATTTGGAAAAACCAGGTCCTATGATTGCAGATAAATTTCAGAAAATTTTACAGAAGTACCAACAGGATATGGTATTTCGACGCGTAGTGTTGGTTGAAAAGGAAACGGGACAACAAAAGCCATATTACCTTATGATTCCCTCGGAGATTATATGCGCTGATAAGGACGAATCGAAATATGATGTCAGAGGAAACGTGCAGGATTTTGTATTAGATATGGAAAAGACAGGAAAACGGAAAATCTTTTTAGCTAAGGATTATAACAGTCAATTGATAGTGCGGTTAGACGTAGCAGAAAGTGTTTTACGTCGGGAAGCCAATGGGATTTGGTTTGAACCGGTTAAAGTATCAGGAAGGAGTAAATAAAATGCCAGAACAGATAAAAGGGGAAACAGAAGACGTAGAAGTACAGGAAATAGAGGAAGCACAGGAAGTACATTATCCCTATGTAGTGCGAGGGGCAACTATATATTGTACTTGTGGAACGCATACAAGGAAGCTTGATATGCCCGTATCCCATGGTTCTTATATTAGGGATAAAGCGATGATGAATAAAACGGATTGTAAAGTGGGTATTGATCAAAATATTCCACCTTTTGGCGCTTGCCATTCTCAGGAAAAGGATGGAATTGACATTATAATTAACGACGCAAAAGATTTAGTGCCCTTCACGGATGAGGAAGGAAATCCAATTGAACCTTCTCTGCCCATTGAAGGAAAATTGTGTGAACCTAAGCTGGAAGAAGAGTGGTCGGATACACAGGAGAAAACATTGGTTGATGGGGAGCCTGCTCTTGCCGTAAATAGCACCATTACTTGTTGCTATGGAGGAGTTATCGGCTTTATGGATGCAGGACAGGAAGTATATTAAAAAGTGGTATAAATCTTCTTTGCAAGGGAGGAGTACAAATGAGTGATGAATTTACACATGGTCAGATAAAAGTGGAATGCCCATATCCGATTCAAATGGTTCATGAACTCGAAATAACCAGAAAGCTGAATCAGCATGGGCAAGTGCTGGTCAAAGGGATTTTATGGGAAGATGAAGGCAGGAAGTGTATCTATCAGGCAGGGAGCAAAGATCCGATTCTGGTATATGGGGAAAATGGGTCAGAATTGGTTTTGCTTTTTTCTGGTGTTGTTACTGAAGTGAAGGTGTCTTACCGAGATTGTATTTACTATGTGGAAATTAAAGGATTATCTTGGAGCAGCATGCTGGACTATGAAGAAAAAAGTCGTTCTTTTCAAGATAAAACAATGAGTTATTCTGCGTTGATTCGTCAGGTATTGAGCGATTATATAGGCAGCACATTTGTGGACGGGACGAATCTGTCAGACCGATCAATTGGGCAGTTTATTCTTCAATATAGAGAAACAGACTGGGAGCTATGCAAGCGCTTGGCAACCCATTTCCAAACACAATTGGTAGCAGATGTATTAAAGAAGGCTCCGAGATTCTGTTTTGGTTTACCCAAGAATATCCAGACAATCAAGAATATAGAAGAAGTTGTAACCCAAAAAGCCACAGGGCAATATCATCAGGTTGCTGCTGTCGGGATTCGGGTACAGGAAGAGCAATTCATCAAATATCATATTCAAAGCAAAGAACGGTTGGAATTAGGCGATATTGTAGAATATGACGGATGTCTGATGATAATAGAAGAGAGCCATATTTTTTTGGCAAAGGGGTTGCTGCAATATACTTATGTATTGGGAACAGAAGCTTCGTTAACCATACCTAAAACAACCAATCCGCATATACAAGGGATTTCGCTGCTGGGAGAGGTCCTGGAAAGGAGAAATCAACAAGTAAAGCTAAAACTCAAAATTGATAAGAAGCGGGATGCTGGTGCAGCCTGCTGGTTTTCATATGCTTCTCAGGCAAATAACTTGTTCTACTGTATGCCGGAAGTTGGAACAGATGTTTCGTTGTACTTTTCCAATAGTGGTGAAACCAGTGGAATTGTTGTGAATGCAGTGCGAAAGAATGGTGGTAGCTGCACCAAGACATCTAATCCTCAGATAAAGTATATGGGCATACCGGAGGGAAAAGAATTAAAATTAGGTATAACCGATATCGATTTTTCAGCTCATGAAAAATTATTTATGAAAATGGATGTCACAAATGGTATCAAAATTCAAAGCCATGATGACTTAAATGTGTTTACAAAACAGAAGCTGTTCATGGAAGCGAAGGAACTTGTTAAAGTATTTGCTAAAACGGGTAATATCGTTGTAGGAGCAAATGAAGAATCTTCGCTCTATTTGCTTGGCGGAGCAGACGGCGATACTCATATAAAAGCGGGAAATAATTTGATTTATGAGGGACGAAAAAAGGAAATTTTTACCGAGCGGCTGAATGAAGAAATAGCTTATGAAGAAAAGAAGTTTGATTGGGGAAAACTGGTTAAAAATGTACTAATTGGTCTTGCAGTGGTTGCAGTCACGGCGGTAGTGGCAGCAGCAGTAATAACTTCAGGAGGAGCGGCACTGGCAGCTGTTGGAATGATTGCAAATTTTTCGGCAGCATCTACATTTGCGTCCGCGGCTATTGGCGCTGCGATTAGCGGTACACTTGCTGTGGGTTTCCAGGCGGGGGCGGACATTTTCAGGGGAGAAGTAAGTGACTGGAAAGATTATGCAATAGCCGGTTTTAAAGGTGCGGTTGAGGGAGCGGTGTCCGGAGCAATTCTGGGTATCAAGGCCTTAAAAGGAGCAAAGCTCATTGTGAAAATGTTCGTCAGCGGAGGAGTTGGCTTTTTAACTGATGCAATCTCGCAGGGGTTTGATTATCTGTTCTATGGCAAGGAGTATAATTGGAAGCAAGGATTACTTGCCTTTGGAATAAACTTTATGATGCCGGCTGTTTCGGTATTGATACGAAAAGGCGCCCGAAAGGCATTGGAAAAATTTGGAAAAAAAATGCCAGGCTGGCTTGAAAAAGCTTTTTGTATGTTAGGAGGTGATCCTGTAGACCTAATTAATGGGAATGTGTTATATAATACAATTGACTTCGAATTACCGGGACCTATGCCGTTACAATGGCGGCGAATTTGGTGCAGCGCCAGCCAGATCATGGGACATTTGGGACATGGTACACGCTACAATTATGAGATGGGGTTGGAAGAGTTGGAAGACGAGTATGCGGTAGTAGTTTTCCTAAATGATGGACGTGTCTGTACTTTTCCTAATCTTATGGTAGGTGAAGAAGCTTTTAGTGACGAGAATAAACTGCTTCTAAGAAGAAAGGAAGATCATTACCAATTGTTTGATCCGGAAAGTAGGTACAGTTATCTGCTTTATCCAAGTGAAAAAGGGTATATATCATATAAACTTACTAAGGTACAGAATTTGCAGGGGCATCAGATACAATTCTTCTATGACACAAATGGATATTTAAGCCAGATAATAGATAGCACTGGAAGACTATTGAATGTTACGACTAATTGTCAAGGACGTATTACGCAGGTATCATTAGAAGATGAGTCAAGGAAAGTCCATGTGTTGGTTCGTTACGCCTATAATCAAGAGCAGGATCTGGAAACAGTAACTGATGCTGTGGGGGTAGACACTTGCCTGAGTTATCGAAATCATTTATTAGTAAAAAAAATGGACCGAAACAAACATTCCTTCTATTGGGAGTATGACAGATATGAAGACGGAGCCAGAGCAATTCGGACTTGGGGGGATGAAGGTGTCCTGAGTTTATGGATTGACTACCATGATGATGCGGAATACAATGTTGTTAGGACAGATAAGGAGGGTCTGCCCAGTGAGTACCACTATAATGAGAAAATGCTTTGCACCCGAATCGTTCATCCTGATTTTACTGAAACAAGAAAAAACTATAATGATAGGTATCAATTGGTGAGTCAGGTGGATGAAGAAGGACGTTTCACGCTGTACCAGTATAATGACTGGTCACAAATTACAACAGTTACGAGAGCAGATGCAAGCAAAATACTCTTTTCTTATGATGAGTCCGGACGGCTGGTTGAAATGATTAATCCGGAAGGGGATAGCCGAAAATGGATTTATAACGATGATGATACACTGGATAAAGTAGTGGATGAAGCAGGCATGGAGACCACTTATCAATATAATGAGCAAAGGTTGGTTGAAAAGGTGGTCTACGCCAACAAAGCGGAAATTCATTTTAAGTATGACGGGCATCTGAACTTGAGTAAAGTCACGCTGCCGGATGGAAACTCTTCCAGTTGGGAATATGACTGGAGAGGAAACTGTCTGACCGCAACAAATGCGCTGGGGGCGGTTGAAGTTTATCGGTATGACAAGCTGAACCGTCTGGTGGGGGCTAAATTGTCGGACGGAAATGAAGTCCAGCTTGTGTATGATGGGTATGAGGATGTACTTCATGCAAAAGACAGGCACACGGAAGTAGATTTTACCTATACTATACTGGGAAGCTTGGCATCCAGGACGCAGGGCGGTCGTAAGGCGATGTATGCATACAACAGCCAGGAGGAATTGACTTCTGTCACCAACGAAAAGGGCGAAGTCTACCGATTTGAGCGGGATGAGAAAGGGAATATCATCAGAGAAGAAGGATATGATGGCATAGTCCGCACATACGAAAGGGATTATTCCGGTCTCATCACAAAAATCAACCGTCCAGGAGGCAGGTATACAAGGTACGGTCGCGACAAGCTGGGACGGGTGATACGGGCCGATTACCATGACGGAAGTTATGAAACTTTCACATACAATAAAAACGGAGCTCTGATAGAAACAGAAAATCAGCATACTCAGGTAAGGCTTGAGCGGGATCAGATGGGCAGGGTCATCAGGGAATGGCAGGATCTTCATTGGATATACAGTAAGTATGATGAACTGGGGAATCGTATAAAAGCAGCAAGCAGCTTTGGCGCAAACATTCTCACGGAACGGAATGAGATGGGACAGGCAACGCACCTGACAGCATATCTGGATGAAGAGAAGCCGTGGGAAGCCAGAATGGAGTACAATGCCTTAGGGCTGGAAACCCAGCGATTGTGTTCCGGCGGTGTGCGCAGCAGTTGGGAGTATGACCTTATTGGTCGGCCGGTCTTCCATGAAGTAAGCGTGCAGAAGGCAGGAGACGGTAAACAGCAGCGTCATACCGCGCATACGAAAGGCGGCTCGGAGACATTGCGTCGGCGCAGATATGAATGGGATGTGAACTACCGGTTAAAAAAGGTCACAAATGAATTGAACCAAGGAACGACTGTGTTTTCATATGACCAGTTCAGCAATCTGGTAAGTGCGAAAGAGTCGGGGGTTGAAGCTGTTTTCCGAACAACGGATTGTGCAGGAAACCTGTATGAGACAGCGGACCAAAGAGATCGTATTTACGGAGCCGGAAGCCGGTTAGAACAGTCTGTCATCAACCTGAATGAGAAGCGGAATCGTTATCAGGGAGGACAGGGAAAACTTATTACCAAGGGCTTCAGCTTTTGCTATGACGAGGAAGGAAATCTGGCAAAGAAGATAGAGCCAAACGGAGATACCTGGAGTTATATTTACTATGGAAACGGCATGTTAAAAGAGGTGACCCGGCCGAATCAAAGTAATGTAGGATTTAAATACGACCCTTTTGGCAGAAGAATTGAAAAGAACGTAACTGCGGCATGCGGAGACAAGATTCCTCAGAAGAAACAGAGAAAGGTTGTCAGATTCCTT
The DNA here is from genome assembly GCA_910577015.1 of uncultured Lachnospiraceae bacterium. Lineage (GTDB taxonomy): Bacteria > Bacillota > Clostridia > Lachnospirales > Lachnospiraceae > Acetatifactor. The sequence goes on from CAJTKU010000016.1 coordinate 52,359, forward strand.
TGGGATGGAAATGCGTTGTTGCATGAATGGGAAGAGAAGTCTGTAATAGGTTCTCAAGTCACGGATGCAAAGGTGAGTTACAGGGCAGATTATGTCCTCAAACTGAAGAGAGGGGAGGAAGAAAAAGCAAGGGAAGAGGCACAAAAGGGGAAGAAACCTCCAGAGGGTCTGATAACCTGGGTGTTTCAGGATGACTTTATTCCCAGAGGAAAAATCACAAAAGAGGGAAACTACAGTATTATCAGCGATTACTTGGGAACCCCGGTGGAAGCCTATGATGAGACTGGGGAGAAGGTCTGGGAGCAGGAACTGGATATTTACGGGCGTGTGAAATCGGCAAGAAAAGATATCCAAGAAAGAAAAGGGAGAGAGGCAGGTGAAGGGAATTTTATTCCGTTCCGGTTCCAAGGGCAGTACGCGGATGAAGAGACTGGGCTGTACTATAACCGTTTTCGGTATTATTCACCGGAAAGCGGAGGCTATACACAGCAAGATCCTATAGGGTTAGCAGGGGGAAATCCAACACTGTATGGCTATGTTGTTAATCCGGGAAACGAAATTGACTCGCTGGGTTTATCGTGGTCTGATGTTTTGAGAGAACTGGAAGTACTAATGCCTGATGGACTAACTAGGCCACATGGGCACCATATAGTTTTCAAAGGGTTTTTCTTAAATGATAGCAGAGGTCCAATTGTTAGACAAAGCCGAGCAATACTTGAACGGTTTGGTATTGGAATTAATGATCCAGCCAATTTAATGTGGGCTTCTAATGTAAGCAATGTCCACACTGTTGAAAATGCACAAGCAATTCTAGAGAAATTACAAAGTGCAGAAGCAAGACTGAATGAAGGTATAAGTCAAGGCACATTGAGCTTTGAACAAGCCCAGGCGCAAATGAAAAATGAGTTACAAAGCGCAGGTAAAGATGTTTTCTCACGATATTAAAAATGGAGAGGAAGAGTAGAAATGAAAAAGTTTTTTAAAAATTTAGGTGTTCAAATACAGCAAGCAGTCAAAAAAGACATTAAGAATATTCTTAATGATATTGGCGAAGAAGAAATATATGCTGTTGCATTGGTGACGGATAGCGATTGCGTTACATTATATCTTGCGATAAATACATATGAATATATGAAAAAAAGAGATGAGGAATATGCAAAAATGTTTGAGGACAAATGGCCAGAACAACAAATCAGGAGCATAAGGGAAGGAGCCATTAGCCCTACCAAATGGATTCCGGCTGATTGGGGATATTCTGACGGGAAGGAGAGCGAATTAAATCACATAAGCACATTGTTGTTTGCAAAAGAGGAATCCAATCCAAAAGAGTATGCAAGACATAAGGACTTATTTTTTGAGACGCTCACTTCGGCGTTTAAGCACTTGATTGATGCAAATGTCTTTGGGAATCATTCAGAGGGAATTACTTACTTTATTTCTATGTCGGATGATGAGGGCATTTATGAAATTGAAAATTATTCGGCTAAGTTGCTCAATACAGAAAAGGTTTATGCAGATTTTTTAAAGCGTCATGGTTAAATATGTTGTATTAAGTCTTTTTCAATCTGGGATGTGAACTATCGCATAAAAAAGGTTACAAATGAATTGAACCAAGGGACAACTGTGTTTTCATATGACCAGTTCAGCAATTTGGTAAGTGCGAAAGAGTCGGGGGTTGAAGCTGTTTTCCGAACAATGGATTGTGCAGGAAACCTGTATGAGACAGCGGACCAAAGAGATTGTATTTACGGAGCCGGAAGCCGGTTAGAACGGTCTGTTATCAACCTGAATGAGAAGCGGAATCGTTATCAGGGAGGACAGGGAAAGCTTGTCACCAAGGGCTTCAGCTTTTGCTATGACGAGGAAGGAAATCTGGCAAAGAAGATAGAGCCAAACGGAGATACCTGGAGTTATATTTACTATGGAAACGGCATGTTAAAAGAGGTGACCCGGCCGAATCAAAGTAATGTAGGATTTAAATACGACCCTTTTGGCAGAAGAATTGAAAAGAACGTAACTGCGGCATGCGGAGACAAGATTCCTCAGAAGAAACAGAGAAAGGTTGTCAGATTCCTTTGGGATGGAAATGCGTTGTTGCATGAATGGGAAGAGAAGTCTGTAATAGGTTCTCAAGTCACGGATGCAAAGGTGAGTTACAGGGCAGATTATGTCCTCAAACTGAAGAGAGGGGAGGAAGAAAAAGCAAGGGAAGAGGCACAAAAGGGGAAGAAACCTCCAGAGGGTCTGATAACCTGGGTGTTTCAGGATGACTTTATTCCCAGAGGAAAAATCACAAAAGAGGGAAACTACAGTATTATCAGCGATTACTTGGGAACCCCGGTGGAAGCCTATGATGAGACTGGGGAGAAGGTCTGGGAGCAGGAACTGGATATTTACGGGCGTGTGAAATCAAGAAAAAAAGATATGCAGGTAAGAACAGAGCGAGAGGCATGTGAAGGGAATTTTATTCCGTTCCGGTTCCAAGGGCAATACGCGGATGAAGAGACTGGGCTGTATTATAACCGATTCCGGTATTATTCGCCGGAGGACGGGTGTTATACGCAGCAGGATCCGATAGGATTGGCTGGGGGAAATCCGACATTATATGGATATGTATTTAATCCGTTATATGAGATAGATCCGCTAGGGTTAGAATGGAAGGATCTTTTAGGTAGTGGATTAGGACATCATCTTTTCCCGAGGTCCATTGCTAAGAAATTAGGTATTGAAGGATTGTCAGAGTTAACAGCGATTGCGTGGTATCCGAATATAACAGCAAACACAGGAATACTTCATCAAAAACTCCACAATGCACTTAGCGAACTAGGTGTTCCGTTCCACGGTAGTAAATACACAGGGTCACTAGATGATTTTTGGAAAGTGGCGGAGCAGGCGTATGATGGCTTTGACGTAGAAGGTTATTTAAAAATTCCTTATACAGATGATAAGTTATTTGAAAATCTTACACCTAAACAGGCATTGGAAAAAATAAAGGAATTGCAGGAAAAAGGGGAACTTCCAATTAAAAACAACTATTAATTATAGGAGGTGACAAACAATAAATAGTCAAGTGTTTTTTGAAAAGAATTTATTGAGTAAAAAAGGGTAACTTTAATAGACCATCTGAAAATATGAGCATGTGAAACTTTTTCTGTAAATAGCGTATGAGAGGTCTTCTATGATAAAAT
>CAJTKU010000017.1 GCA_910577015.1 uncultured Lachnospiraceae bacterium
CAGGTATTAAGGGATTATTTACAGTCGGTGTAACATATGTTTGACAAACCTACATATTTGCGAATTTTGTAAAATTCACAGTTTCTGTTTCAATTCGATTTCCGTTTCCGGCAGCGGTTACTCCCCATACCACTGCCGGTACAGTTTTTCCCGCCTGTCCTCTTTTAAAGGAAAATCGCTGCGCAGACTCCATACCTTTTCAGTGTCTGCTTCTATCAGCAAAAAGCCCTCTTCACCGCCAATACCGTAAAATTCTCCTGCCAACAGGTTCCCCAGCGGGTCAAAAGCCAGACTGCCTGGCTCGTAAATGAGCCCGCCTCCCTCGCCGATGCGGTTGACGCCGGCTACATAACACTGGTTTTCCACTGCCCTTGCCTGCAAGAGCAGTTTCCAGTGCATGGCGCGTTCTTTCGGCCAGTTAGCGAGAACAAAGATAAATTCGGATTGTCTGGAGCTTATCTGGAAAATCTCCGGGAATCTGAGGTCATAACAGATAAAGCCGCTTACTTTCACGCCATTTATCTCACAAGCCGCTATTTCTTCTCCCGCGCCAAAATGCCTGCCCTCCTCCCCATAGGTAAAGGGATGAATTTTTTCATAATGCATCAGGGAGTTGCCGTCCTGCACTACCTCCATACAATTATATGCTTTCAATTCTGTTCCTTTCCAGCCCGCATAACCGAAAGCAATCGCCATATGAGGAAACTTTTCCGAAAGCGCTTTCATCCTTTCGACTGATTCATACGGGCAGGTTTCCGCCGTCTTTTCCGTGTTCATCGAAAAACCGGTAAAACTCATTTCGGGCAGCAAAAGCAAATCTGCGCCTGCCGCATATGCCTTTTCGGCAAGCACAGACGCTTTCTCATAATTTGCCTGCCTATCCTCCCACACAATGTCCATCAAAGAAAGCGCCGCTTTCCATCCTTTTTCCATTTCATCCCTCATTTTCGCTTTTCTTCGCTAACAGGTTTACCAGATACTCCCACACCCTTCTTGTGGAAGAAATACTTAAGCTTTCTTCCGTTGTATGGATGTTTTGCATATCCGGGCCAAAGGAAATGCAGTCAAGTCCTTCTATCTTTGCCGCAAGGATACCGCATTCCAATCCTGCATGAATCGCCTGCAGCCGGGGTTTTTCCCCGTACATTTCCTCATACACCGCCACCATCTTATCGCGAAGCGGCGAATCCACGCGGTATGCCCATCCCGGATAATCACCGGAAACACTGCTGCTTCCTCCCGCAAGTCCGGTTATGGCAGCCACCTTTTCCAGCAGCGCCCTTTTCGCGCTTTCTATACAGCTTCTAACGGAAAATTCACACCGAAGCTCCCGTGCCGCTTTATCAAACTTTACAATGCCCAGATTCAGGGAGGTTTCCACCAATCCCGGAACATCTGCACTCATAGCCTGCACGCCGTCTGGCAATGCAGTCAGATAAGCGGCAACATACGCCGTGCCAGCTTCATCCACGCAGTTTTCCTGCTCCCCGCCCCGGTATACTGTGGTTATCCCAAAATCAGGCTCTTTCGTGGCAAGTTCCGCTTTGATTTCCTCTTCCGTCTGCAAAAGCACACTGCGGAATATATCCTCCTTCTCTTTATCTATCAATACCTCCGCCACTGCCTGCCGGGGAATGGCATTGTCGGCAAGCCCCCCCTCCAATGACTTCAAATAGACCGGCAGTTCCCGCGCAAGGCTGTGCAAAACCCTTCCCATGATACAGTTGGCATTGCCGCGCCCTTTGTCGATTTCCGCCCCGGAATGGCCTCCCATAAGCCCTTCCACACTAATCCGGTAAGCTTCACCTTCTTTCTCACAAATGGAAACCGGAAGACGGCAGTCCATCCTTGCACCGCCTGCACAGCTTGTCAGGAAAATACCTTCTTCTTCCGAGTCCAGGTTCAGCATCCTTTTTCCCTCAAGCATGGACAAATCAATGCCCCTTGCGCCGTCCATTCCCACTTCCTCATCCACGGTAATAACCACTTCCAGCTTGGGATGGGGGATATCTTTACTGTCCAAAAGCGCCAGCGCGTAAGCGACTGCAATACCGTCGTCCCCGCCCAGACTGGTGCCCTCCGCATATATTTTATCTCCGTCGGTTCTCACTTTCAGGCCTTCCGTCCGCATATCTGTCTTGCAGTCCGGCTTTTTTACCGCCACCATATCCATATGCCCCTGCAGGATAACAACAGGTTCTTTTTCATATCCCGGCGTGGCGGGCTTGATGATAATCACATTTTTCAACTCGTCCTGCCAATATTGAAGATTTCTCTCTTTCGCGAACGCCGCCAGATAATCGCTTATCTGTGCGACATTCCCCGACCCGTGGGGAATCCCGCATATTTCCTCAAAATAGTAAAAAACCTTCTCCGGCTGTAATCCTTCCAATGCACCCATACAAACACCTTTCTGCCCTTTTAAGGCTTTCCTGAAATTGCTATCAAAGAAGTAAAATCATTATACTCCCCTGCAAAAATAAGTGTCAAGTACCGGTAATCCCCGAAATTTTACAATATCCGAGGGCGGCAGGGCAGCCATATCTGAATCAATAAGGGGGCGTTACTAAGGCGTTGGTCCTTGCGTTGCGTATTTTGCAACGCTAGTACCACTACGCCTTTGTAAGAGTGCAAACGTCCCCCGCCTGATACAGATATGGCTGCCCTGCCGCCCTCGGATATTGTAAAATCCACTTCTTAAAAAATAACCCCGCATGCTATTTTTTCCCCCGAATCCCCTGCGGGCTGGCTGCGGTAATCGTCGGGCATGTCGTGGATGACTACCGTTCTCCCTAGCACTTCCCCGGGAAGAAATCTTTCCGTATAAAAAGCGCCCCATGCTTTTCCGTTATTTGCAAAAAGCACCGGCATATCCCCGGCATGAAGCGGATGCTCCTGCCCATAAGGATTAAAATGGCCCTTTGTATTTGCAAGCGGCTCTTCCGCCGTACCGGCACACGCCAGTCCTTCATGGATATGGAATCCGTATATTCCCGTTCCGTTATCCGGCAGTCCCAATATATCCGCCACCACTACGGTTCCCTGCCTGAATCTGTAAAACAGAACCATCCCCCTGATATCAGGGTAATTTATCGTTCCGCGAATCTGGGCATAGTGTTCGGGCTGGCTGTTTAAAATCGGGTAAACAGACTCCGACAACATTTCGTACATAAAAAAGCGCCTCCTGAATAATAGAATATTCCGTTTGGAATATTCTATTCCGGGAAACGCTAAACGTGAAAGCCAATCCTTTGAGCTTTTTATGCTACTTTGGATTTTGCAAGCTCTGCAAGGGTCTTAAAGCCCTCGGCATCATTTACTGCCATCTCTGCAAGCATCTTTCTGTTGATATCAACGCCTGCCAGTTTCAGTCCGTGCATAAATTTGCTGTATGACAAGCCATTGATTCTTGCCGCTGCATTGATACGTGCAATCCAGAGCTGTCTGAACTGACGCTTTCTTTCTTTTCTGCCTGCATAGGAACTTGCCAGCGCCCTCATTACAGACTGCTTTGCAACCCTGTACTGTTTGCTTCTCGCTCCCCTGTAACCTTTTGCAAGCTTTAATACTCTATTGTGTTTTTTTCTAGCGTTCATGCCGCCTTTGATTCTTGCCATGTCTCATTCTCCTCCTTACCGAATTATAAATATGGTAAAATTTTCTTCATATTTTTTACGTTGGTTGCATCTGTGATTGCAGGCTTCCTCAGATTACGTTTTCTCTTGGTGGATTTTTTAGTCAAGATATGGCTTTTATAAGCTTTGCTTCTTTTTAACTTTCCTGTTCCAGTTACTTTAAAACGCTTCGCTGCTGCTCTGCTTGTCTTCATTTTTGGCATAACGAGTTCCTCCTAAACTTTTGATTAATCTATTTTAACTGTGCTAACTGCGCTTCTCAGTTAAAAACATTGTCATACTCCTGCCTTCCACTTTTGGCGCCTTTTCCACAACCGCCACGTCTGACAGGCTCTCAGCAAAATCATCCAGTATATGCTTGCTGTTGTTCATGTGTGCCATCTCACGGCCGCGGAAACGCAGGGTGATTTTCACCTTGTCGCCCTTTGTCAAAAACTTTCTTGCCGCATTTACCTTGGTATTTAAATCGTTGGTGTCAATGTTCGGGGAAAGCCTGATTTCTTTTACCTCGATGGTTCTCTGCTTTTTCTTTGCTTCCTTTTCTTTCCTGGTCTGCTCATATTTGAACTTACCATAATCCACAATCTTGCATACGGGCGGTTTTGCCGTAGGGGCAATCTTTACAAGGTCTAGGCCTGCTTCCTCTGCAAGCTTCTGCGCATCCCTGGCGGACATAATGCCCAACTGTTCTCCGTCCTCACCAATAAGGCGTACTTCTCTGTCCCTAATCTGTTCGTTAATCATCAAATCGCTAATGGCTGTACCCTCCATAAAGAAAATTTAAAAAAGTGGATAGCATAACTATCCACCAAATCATTCACACTCATTCCGACCCGCAAAACAACCTGTGTTTATGGCTGCCGGATGAAACTATGAACACTTACGAGCCGTCTGCTGTAAGGTGAGAGTGGATACTCTGCTTTATTGTGTTGCATTCCACATGCTTAAACAGCATATCACACTCCTTTGCCCCTGTCAACACCCACTTTTCAAATTTTCGCATTTTGGCTGGGCGGCAGGGGATGGCATATCAGAATCCACCGGGGGACGTTTGCCCCCTTATGGATACTGATATGCCATCCCCTACCGTCTGGAAAATGCCGCATTTCAGGCATTTTCCCGTGTGAAACATAGTACTTCTTGGCGTGAGCCTTAGAAGTACTTTTCACACTACGCTACTTCAATATAAACCGCATATACACCGGGTCGTGGTCTGAATAAAGGTACTGTAAATCTACATTTTCATACCATGTGCATTTTACATTATCGGAAATGATAAAGCCGTCCAGCGTCACGGTATAGGTCGTCTCGGGATTGTAGGCTTCATCGGCATTGCGGGCGCTGTCATGCATTGCATCCCTTTCCTCATCTGAAAGGGCATCCATGCAAAAGGCAAACCCCTCCGGCAGTTCTTCCCGCGGAAAGGGATATGCCCAGGACTCCCTTTCACTGCCGTCGTCCGTAAGCGCTTTCAAGTCATGGTTGAAATCCCCCCCGCAGATTACATAGTTGCCCGCTTCATATTCCCGGCGCATATCCTCACAGAGCATGGAAACCTGCCCCTGCCTGATTTCATCGCTGTTGCCGTATGCGGACATATGAAGATTGATAATGCATAAATACTTTCCGTTGTCCACGGGGATTCTGTTGATGCTGTAACAGCGGTCCAAATCCAGAAATTTGCTAAAGGAAGTGGATATGGGAAAACTTCTCCGCAAAGCGCTCTCTATAGGATAAGAAGACATCACCGCAAGCCCTGCCCTGCTCTTTCCATGGGGCTGCGTCAGGGGGTAAAATAAAAATGCAGAATCATAATTGACGGCAAACGTCATGTCATAGCCTTCATATAATACCTGCAGCATTTCGTACTGATTGACATGATAGCTTCTGGTGGAATCCAAATCCACTTCCTGCCAGAGCAGAAAATCCGGCTGAAGGGTATCTTTTACATAAGAAGCGGCTCCTGCCACCGTTTCTTCCACACTCTCCCTGCTCGCCGCCACGGAAGATGTCCCTCCGTCCATAAAGAAACTGAACTCTGGCGTATATGCTCCAAAGCCGATATTGTATGTCGTGATGCCATACTCCTGACCGCTTGTCAGGACGCCGTCCCCGGCTCCCGGCCTCACCTCAAGCGTCAGATTATCCGGCAGTCTTTTATAGGAAATCACCACATATGCCGCATACACTGCCACTACCAGTACGATAGCGAGTACAAGCAGACCGACACCCTTTAAAATCACTTTGCCCACTTTTTTTTGCTTTGCCATACCTGCAAACTCCCTTTCTTTTTTATGTGAACTCCTCATTTAAAACCACCGTCCGTTTAAAGACAGCCAAACCTCCAGACTAAACTGATATATTCATATTAATCAGATTTTCAAGTCCTGTCAAACAGTATTGTATCCTGCACCTGAGTATGCTATAATCTCATAAGTTATATCAAACTTGTTTTTACATAAGAGCATCAGGGAAAGGGAAAACTATGGGATTTCTTGATAATTTGATTAGTAAATCAACCAAAAAAATGATTTCTGATATTGCCAAAAGCGCTGTGAACGCTGTCAGTGAAGAATGGAACAAAGCTACGGACAATGAAGCTTTACGCCCGGCTAACGCTGCACGCAGCACTTCCGAAGATGCGGTTCCTGCCGGCTATGAAGCACTTGCAGACGCTATGGCAATGGATAAAGTGAAAGCAGTCATGCAAAGGGAATTTCCCCAATATGAAGTCCGGGAAGACGTATCCCCCACCACTCTTGGCGGCACGGGCAGATTTCTTCCATACTCTTTGGGCATTTATGAAAACAATGTCCCCAAGCTCTTTATCATGCAGGTTTACAACAATACCTGTGCTTCCCGTTATTACCGCTGGTCAAAGGAAGAAGCAGCAAAGGCAGGTGTTCCTTTGATTAATTTTGTGGCGCAATACCCTAACAGGATAGAATACATTATCAATCGTCTTCACCAGTATCTGTAACTATATACCGCTAAAAAGAAAGAGGAACGCAATTTTGCACCTGCGGCGGACAAAGCAGCTGCCCGGCTTATGCCGGTAGGTTTTGCAGGTAACCGGCATCTGTTCAGTCTTGTATCATAAGCATAGCTTATTTCAAAGCTTTTCCTCTTTCTTTTTTTTATGCCTGCATAGGAGAAAACATTGAGTATATTAGAGGAATTAAACGATGATGCAATTTGGGACTCCTTCCTGCAATACAAGATTTCCAACAGGCATCTCTCACCAAAAAAAGAAAAGGAACTGCAAGCCTTTATTGCCGAAAAAAAATATAAGGACATTACAAAACATCTATCTGAAAAAGCTTTTTCCTTTGATTATCCCGAGAAAATCTGCGTCAACAAAAGCGGCTCCGGGAAAAAAAGAATCGTCTATTCCTTTGGGAAATCCGAATCCATGGTACTTAAAGTCATGGCTTTTTTATTATACCGTTATGACGATAAGATAAGTCCCTGCTGCTATTCCTTTCGGAGAAACAGTTCTGCCAAGGAAGCAATACGAAACGTGCTTGCGCTTCCCCGTCTGGACGAAAAATACTGCTTAAAAGCCGATGTCAGCAATTATTTCAACTCCATTCCCCCTGCCGGACTGATAAAGGTTCTGGAAGAAATCATAACCGATGACTCTCCCCTCCTGTCCTTTTTAAATTGTCTGCTGACTGCTGACAAAGCATATGAAAACGGACAGTTGATAACAGAAAATCGTGGGGCAATGGCCGGCATTCCCATATCCCCTTTTTTTGCCAATGTATATCTGCTCTCCCTGGACGAACTTTTCTCTTCAAAAGGGATACCTTATTTCAGGTATTCGGACGACATCCTTATCTTTGCCGATAGTCTTACAGAACTGGAGGACTGTAAAGCGCTCCTACAACGTCATATAAAAGAAAAAGGGCTTTCCCTGAATCCCGCCAAGGTATCCGTCAGCACACCGGGGGAGGGTTGGGAATTTCTGGGTTTTTGCTACAGGCAGGGCGTTGTGGACCTCTCCGACGTCACCATTCGGAAAATGGAGGCCAAGATAAAGCGGAAAGCGCATTCTCTTTACCGTTGGAAGCAAAAAAAGGGAGCTGATTTTGACAGAACCGCAAAAGCAATGATTCGTACCTTTAACAAAAAATTCTTTGATTCGGCAGACGAAAATGCTTTCACTTGGAGCAGATGGTTTTTTCCGGTATTAACCACCGACTCCGGCCTGCGAAAGCTGGATGCCTGCCTCGTCAAATACATCCGTTTTCTGTCAAGCGGAAGGCATTACAAGGGAAATTACCGTGTGACTTATGAACAGATAAAAAAACTGGGCTTTCGCAGCCTCGTCCATGAATATTATCTTTTTCAGAAACCGCCTTGCTAAGGCAGTCGAAATGTACTAATATAAACATAAATGTATGCAGGTAATATAAAAGAAATGAGGACATGTCATGACAACCAATGAAAAAGCTTTGATGCTTCACGAACAATGGAACGGCAAACTGGAAACAGTGAGCAAGACTCCCGTTAAATCAAGGGAGGATTTGGCTCTTGCCTATACTCCCGGCGTTGCAGAGCCCTGCAAGGTCATTGCCAAAGATAAAGAAACGGCTTACAAATATACCATGAAAGCCAACACCGTGGCTGTAATCTCCGACGGCAGCGCCGTACTGGGCCTTGGCAACATCGGTCCCTACGCCGCCATGCCGGTTATGGAGGGAAAAGCCGTTCTTTTCAAGGAATTTGGCGGTGTGAACGCTGTTCCCATCTGTCTGGACACACAGGACACGGAAGAGATTATAAAGACCGTAACTTATCTGGCGCCCGGCTTCGGGGGCATTAACTTAGAGGACATCAGCGCGCCCCGCTGCTTTGAAATTGAAGAGCGGCTGAAAGAACTTCTGGATATACCCGTCTTTCACGACGACCAGCATGGCACTGCCATCGTGGTGCTGGCAGGCATTATCAATGCCCTGAAAGTAACCGGAAAGAAAAAAGAGGAATGCCGGGTGGTTGTCAACGGTGCGGGAAGCGCCGGCATTGCCATTACCAAACTGCTGCTTACCTATGGTTTTCCCAACATCATCATGTGTGACAAAACAGGCATCGTTTCAAAGGATGCAGAGGGCTTAAACTGGATGCAGCAGAAAATGACTGAGGTCACCAATCTTAACGGTGAAACTGGCTCCCTTGCCGATGCCATGAAGGGCGCAGATATCTTCGTGGGCGTTTCCGCACCCGGAATTGTCAGCGAAGAAATGGTAGCGTCCATGAACAAGGACGCCATCCTTTTTGCCATGGCGAACCCCGTTCCCGAAATCATGCCCGATTTGGCTAAGGCTGCAGGCGCAAAGGTGGTGGGTACCGGACGCTCCGATTTTCCCAACCAGGTCAACAATGTGGTAGCTTTTCCCGGCATATTCAAAGGAGCCCTGGAGGGCCGTGCCACACAGATTACCAAAGAAATGAAACTGGCAGCAGCCATTGCCATTGCAGGACTTGTACCTGAGGATGAACTTTCCGCCGACAATATCATGCCGGAAGCTTTCAATCCCAAGGTGGCGGACGTGGTGGCCGACGCCGTTAAATCCCATATCAGGTAAAACAATGATACATGCCGACTGGCTGTCAAAGCCCTATTATTCCCTGGATGCCTACTGCAAGCATACCTACGGGGAAAAATATTATAAGATTGCCCTGAATGCCGGGCTGTCCTGCCCCAACAGGGACGGGGTTACCGGTACCGGCGGCTGTATCTTTTGCAGCAAGGGGGGCAGCGGTGACTTTGCCGCAAGAACAGACGCGGATTCCATACAGTCTCAGCTTCTGGCAGGACGCGCCCTGTTTCACGGTAAAAACACGGGCAGCCGTTTTATTGCCTACTTTCAGGCTTACACAAACACCTACGGCCCTGTTTCCTATCTTCGTGATATCTACACTGCCGCCCTGCGCCTTCCCGATGTAGCGGGTATTTCCATTGCAACCCGGCCGGACTGCCTCGGACGTGAAGTCCTGTCCTTATTGCAGGAAATAAAAACAGCTTTCCCCGCCAAATTCATCTGGATGGAACTGGGCTTACAGACCATGCACGAGGACACGGCCGCATTTATCAACCGGGGCTTTTCCCTGCCCGTCTTTGAGGAGGCCGTTTCCGCCCTAGATGCGCTGCGCATTCCGGTTATCGTACATGTGATTCTGGGGCTTCCGGGCGAGACGCCTGCCCGGATGTATGAAACCTGCGATTACTTAAACCGTATAAAGCCTTTTGGGGTGAAACTGCAGCTTCTGCATATTTTACGGGATACTGCCCTCGCGGAAAAATACCTCCACGAGGAAATACCCGGTTTTCAGGCATTGACGCAGGAAGCATACACGGATATTCTGATTCACTGTCTGGAACTGCTTTGCCCTGACATCACCATCCACAGGCTGACCGGCGACGGACCGAAGGAATTGCTGATTGCCCCGCTCTGGAGCTTAAACAAAAGGAATGTACTGAACATGCTGCACAAAACCATGCGGCAGCAAAACACTTTTCAAGGGAGGTGTTTTCATGATGCAGGACGCGCTGACCCTGTATAAATTAATTGTACTGTATATGCTGGATAAAGTGGCCTTTCCCATGACCAAGGCACAGGTATGCGATTTTATACAGGAAAAAGAATACACGAATTTTTTTACCATACAGCAGGTAATCTCCGAACTCAACGATACCAACCTGATTTCAGCAAAATCCATCCGCAACCGGACGCAGCTTTGCATCACGGAAGAAGGAAAGGAAACCCTCCGCTTTTTTGAAAACCGTATCAGCGAAGGGATTAAATCCGATATAGAAGATTACTTTGCCGAAAAGGAACTGGAACTGCGCAATGAGGTTTCCGTGCAGGGCGACTATTACAAATCCACCAGCGGTGAATACGAAGCCCACCTTTTTGCAAAAGACCGCGGCATTACACTGGTGGATATCACGCTGTCCGTTCCCGTGGAAGAAATGGCGGCTTCCATCTGCGACAACTGGCAGAAAAAAAATCAGGCAATCTACCAGTATCTGGCAGAGCAATTGTTTTAGCCATTATTTTCTTCCGCTTCCCTTTTTATTTTTTTCATATGCTCTTTAATCACGGCTTCATAACCGTTTCCCGACGGCCTGTAAAATTCCCTGCCGTCAAGTTCGTAGGGAAGGTATTGCTGCTTCACATAATTATTTTTGTAATCATGGGCGTATTTGTAGCCTGTTCCATGTCCCAGCTTTGCCGCCCCCTTGTAGTGGGCATCCTGCAGATGGACGGGAATGGGCAGGTTTCCTGTATTCTTCACTTCTTCCATGGCTTCCGAGATAGCCGTCACGGCCGCATTGCTCTTTGGCGCCGACGCCACATAAGCAGCTGCCTGCGCCAGTATAATCTGCGCTTCCGGCATACCGATTCTTTCCGCCGCAAGCGAAGCGTTTACCGCCACCGCAAGCGCCTGCGGGTCTGCGTTTCCCACATCCTCCGCCGCACAAATCATAATCCTTCTGGCAATAAAGGTTACGCTCTCCCCTGCATACAGCATCCTTGCCAGATAGTAAACCGCCGCGTCCGCGTCAGAGCCCCTCATGCTCTTGATAAAGGCGGATATGGTATCGTAATGGACATCCCCGTTTTTGTCGTAGCGCATGACGCGCTTCTGGATGCACTCCTGCGCCACCGGAAGCGTGATATGTATCCTGCCGTCTTCGCTTCTGGCAGTCGTCATAATCCCCAGTTCCACTGCGTTTAAGGCATGTCTGGCATCTCCCCCGGAAAGCTCTGCCAGAAACTCCAGCGCCTCTTCATCGATTTGTGCATCAAAGCTGCCCATACCCTTGTCCTTGTCATAAACAGCCTTTTGAATCAGCGCTTTGATATCCTCTTTTTCCAGCGGCTTCAGTTCAAAAATAATGGAGCGGGAAATCAACGCACCGTTCACTTCAAAATAGGGATTTTCCGTGGTGGCGCCAATCAGAATAACAGTGCCGTCCTCCACAAAGGGAAGCAGATAGTCCTGCTGCCCTTTATTAAAGCGGTGAATCTCATCGATGAACAGGATGGTTTTCCTGCCATACATTCCCTGGCTGTCCTTCGCCTTTTTCACCACTTCCTCCATATCCTTTTTTCCCGCCACGGTTGCATTAATCTGGGTAAATTCCGCGCTTGTGGTGTTGGCAATCACTTTTGCAAGGGTGGTCTTTCCCGTGCCGGGCGGCCCGTAAAAAATAATGGAACTGATTTTGTCCGCTTTGATGGCGCGGTACAAAAGCTTGTCCTTTCCGATAATATGCTGCTGCCCCACTACCTCTTCCAATGTAGCGGGACGCATCCTTGCCGCAAGGGGCGATTCTTTTTCCATATTGTTCTGCCGCATATATTCAAATAAATCCATCTGTCCTCCATCCTTCCCAAAATCAGGGATGCTCCTTCACATATTGCAGAAATTCCGGTGTTTTTGACCAGTATTTTATTCCCCAGTTTTCAAAATTCCACTCATCCATGTAATCGTTGCATTCATAATCAATATAAAACAATTCCCCGTTCTGCACAACAAAATTCGTAGGAAAGTAATCTATGTTGATTCCGGCCTGATAAAGCCAAACACACATATTGCGTATCTGCTCAAAATAGGCGGGCTTCATCCGCAGACAATCCCTGTATTCTGCCTGCAAATCCATGCCGTTGACAAATCCATCGCCGCCCGGCACGCGTTCGTGTTATTGAGGGAATGCAGCATCACAAAGTCATGGATGATGCCCTGAAAGCGGACTGCCGTTACAGGCACCCCTGCCGCCCTCAGCCTGCGGGCGAAAGCTTCACCTTCATCACGCAGGACATCGGCTTCCCCGTTCAACATCATTGTCTGAGGGAAGCCCCTGAGACAGGCAGTATCGGCTTTAAGCGGGGACGCCAGTATATTCTCCCTATCCCGGCAGGACGAAGTATACTGCTCCCAAAACCATTTCATCCCGTCCCGGTACAGATAATAATCCTTGGCAAATTCACAGTAGGAACCCGTTTCAAAACACGCGTCCGTTACAGGGTAATACAAAAGAAGCTTCTGGATATACGGCCCCATTTCATATTTTGCCCTGAGCGCCATCGCTATCGCCATATTCCCCCCGACGCTGTCGCCTGCAACGGTCAGGGTATCCTGTCTGACAAAAAATCCTTTTTGTTCCAAAAGCTGCGGTATCATGCACAAAACAGCAAAACACTGCTCAATGGCAACGGGGAACTTCGCCTCGGGCGCCCTGTCATATTCCGGGAAAACCACTATGCTCCCCGTTCTGGAAGCCAATTCCCTGACCAGCTTTTCATGGGTGTGGAAGCTGCCAAACACCCATCCCGCCCCATGAATATAAAAAATGACGTTTACAGGGTTTTCCACATGCTCCGGCTCCACAATATATACCGGTATCCTGCCCCGGCCTCTTGTCTGCACCATCTGCTTTCCTATTTTGGCAGGGCACATTGCGACCGGCTCATCCTGCGCCTTCTCCAGCGCCTCCCTGCCCTCCGCGGGCGGCATCTGGTATATCCGGGGACACTGCATGGAGGCATTGCTGACTGCCTCCGCTTCCTTTTCTAACTGCACTTTTCTCTTCATAAAATCCTTACTCCACAGCCGTGTCCGGCTGCGGAAAACCGGTTCTTTGCTTTTATCTTATGCAAGGGCACTTGTATGTGTCTGTTTTTTATCCGCCGATATCAACATTCCCCTCCCTCAATCAAACAAAATCTCCTCCACTGTCACAAACTCGTACCCCTCCTCCAGCAGTTCGTCCACCACCTGCAGGGCTGCCGTCACTGATGTTTTGTAATAATCATGCATCAGGATAATATCATTGTCCTTTACATTGGACACTATTTTGTTGGTAATGCAGGAAGCGTTTGAAGAACACCAGTCCAGGGGGTCCACGCTCCACAATACCGGAAACATATTCAGTTCCGATTCAAATTTTTTATCCCACGAACCGTAAGGAGGCCGCACATATACAACCTCCTTGCCGGTAATCTCTGTTATAATCTGATTTGTCTTTATCAGTTCTTCCTTAAATTCTTCCCGGTTATTTTTTGTAAGCTGCATGTGGCTGTATGTATGGTTTCCTATCAGATGCCCCTCCTCGCTCATCCGCAGGATGATGTCGGGGTGCAGTTCCGCATGTTCTCCCGTCACAAAAAAGGTGACATGGACTCCCCTGTCCTTTAATCCGTCCAAAAGCTGCTCCGTATAATAAGGGTGGGGGCCGTCGTCAAAAGTCAGCGCAATCTTCTTTGCCTCCATACCCTCATCCTGTGCTTGGTCAGACATTACCGGGATTATCTGCTTTTTGCCTGCCACATAAAAAGACAGTATCAGGACCATAACAGAAAATATGGCTAATACTGTCTGCTTTGTTTTTTTCTTCACGGCTTTGTACGCACCTTTTCTTTGCTTACTGCATTATATGCGCCCTTTCTCCGTCAAATTCATTTCTCCCCTCTTTTTTTCAGATACCAGGCCCTTTTATCCACATACATCAAATCGTCCGCCTGTGTAATCAGTTTATCCATATCCTCACTGCCGTCCTCACGCCAGACGCAGCCGATTGCCATATTGGCATTGCGTCTGCACATTTCGAGCTTCACGCGTTCTGCCTTTTCCAGAAATTCCTCTTCCTCTATTCCTGTACACAGCACCAGAAATTCGTCGCCGCCCACCCTAAACAGGGCGTATTCCTGAAACTCCTCCTTCAGGCACTCGCATGCCCGCATCAGCAGCTTATCCCCTTCGCTATGTCCCATGGTGTCATTTGCCCGCTTAAGTCCCGTTACGTCACAAAAAAGGATTCCGATACTGTTTTCAGGCTCTAATACGGTGATATACTTGTTCATGGCGTGTCTGTTGCCGATACCCGTCAACTGGTCCAGAAAGCACAAATCCTCAAGCTTTTTCACATGGTTTCTTCTGTGTAAGAGTGAAACCATAAAATGACCCAATATCTGAAAGAGCGCCGTTATATTTTCGAGAAACCGCTCCGGCGGGTTATCCACTCCGTAAAATCCGATAATCTTATCCTCGCTCACCAGAGGGCTTACCACCAGGGATTCGATATTCTGGGGCTTTAAACACTCATAAATCTCCGGCTCTGTTTCCTGTATGCTCTCCAGATTCTTAATTATGACATTTTCACCATTGTGGAATCTTTCATACCACTTGCTTACCACTTCATACGGCACATCCTGCAGATTTTCCTTTTGCGGAATAACGCCGTTTGCGCACCATTCATAGGTATTGTCAAAGGCGCCTTTTTCCGTTTCTTCAAAAATATAAACGCGCTCGCTCTTTAGGGCCTGCCCCAGATATGCAAGCAAAGCTGAAATGGATGCTTCCGGCGTATGCTCCGACATGGAAACCCGCAATCCTTCGTTTACCATTATCGCATTTGCCTCATATTCCCTGCTCCGCCGGTCCCACTCGCTCAAATCCACAGCAAGTTCAAACCGGTATTTTCTTCCCCCTTCCTCCAGCATGGTTTGTTTTATGGAGAATTTTCTTTTTAATAACGGATGATACCTTATTTCCTCCAGAAAGAAACCCGGTTTTAACTTCTTGTTGCTGCAGACGGCGCATGGCCTGTCGCTCCCGGAAAGCAACTCATAACACTTTTTCCCTTTTACATCCTCTAAGGAACGGATGCCGAATATTTCACGAGCTTTACGATTCATATATACCAGTTCATGGCTATCCATATCCGCGGCATATACAATTTCATTCATTTCTTCATAAAATTCCCACATCTTGATGTCTGACATGATTTAACCCCTTTGCAATCTGAAATTCCGTAAAACCATGTTAGGCAAGCTCCACCAACACCTGCCTGCCTATACTGTGATAGTATATCAATAACAGGACTATCATTGCAAGCGCCAATATTTTTCTTGGTCTTTTGCCCCTTCTGCCCCATTGAATCAGCCTGGAAACCAGTTCCTTCTTCCTCTCCTCCGTCATCCGGCCCTTATCCGCAAAGAGCAGCATCAAGTAAGAAAGTCCTGCAACCATGGCTGTAGTGGCAAAGATTTCCGTCCTAAAGTCATCCCCTGTCCTCGGTTCCCCATCCTTTGTAACATCGGACGCCGCATGATTGCCATTACCGGCATCGCCTACGACGGTTTCGGCTCCGCTGCTTACCTCATTTCCACCGCTGCTTCCACTGTCATTCGTGCCGCTGCTTTCGTTTCCGCCGCTTTCATTTCCGTTGGTTTCTTCATATACAAGGACATACGTAGAAAAACGGTTCGTTTCCATGGTAATGGTATCCGGATTTGCATCCTTATCCTCCAGAATATCCACCGAACCGTTATGCACCCTCATGACGGCATAACTCCTGTTGTTTCCCTTCATGCCATCCGGTATGGTTATAACTATCTGAATCAGGCCCTGCGTTTCCGTGATATTTGTCCTGCTTCCGTTAATGTCCTTGATTAGCTCCACACCCAGATACTGTCCTACCGTATACTTATCCCCAAGCGAAGCTTCCACAATATTTCTGTCGTTCTCCGGAACCGTGCTTCCGATATCTTTTACAACCAGAAGGATTTTAATGTCGGTTCCATCTGCAACCTGCTGCCTGTCATCCTCCGACAATACTGCATTTGCCAATGCATCCGTATCCATCGGCAGACTGACTGTGGGCGCTCCTTCCCCCTTTTCCACATCCTTCTCGACATTTCCCTCATCCGTTCCTTCCCGAAGCTCTGCCTCGCCTGTTACACCGTTTTTCATCACCGTATAATTGCTGTTGTCACTGAAAAAATAATCCTCCGGCTTTGCCGAATCCCCCATCTGCCCCGTCCATCCCGAGGTCACATCACCTAAGCCCCTTGTTACGCCGATTTTAGTTCCTGAATTTATTGCGCCGGCTACGGTGATGACTGCATTGTTCCTCAGGCAGACATTGTTTGCCGCATTATTTGCATCCGAATTCTGGTTCACAACGGGAGTCCCTGATACTCTTAAGACGCCGGCATTCACCAATATACCGCCTCCGTTTGCTCCCACAGTCGTAACCCTGTTTCCCGTTATGCTGCCGCCGTTCATCAGGAAAGAATCTCCGGCGCCAATCAGGGTAACGCCTCCGCCTGCCTGGCCCTGATTGCCCGTTATACTGCCTCCTTCCATGGTAAACACTGAAGAGGCACGGTATCCCTGCACGGCGACGCCGCCTCCGTTATTTCCTGCCGCATTGCCTCTTATTTCACCGTTTTTCATGGTGAAGACACCATCCATTACGATTACGCCGCCTCCACCCTGTACAGCATAATTGCCGGAGATGGTTCCACCTTCCATTTCAAATACACCGTTTGTGCCGACATAGACACCGCCGCCCAAGCTGCCGGTATTGTTCCTAATGACAGCGCCCGGCTTCATAACCAGTTTTCCCCCGGAATTGGCGCCTACGGCAACTGCTCCGCCGTAAAATGAATCCCCCAAATCATTATTCTGCAGCACCGTACCCGTATCCAGCACTAATGTCGCATTTTCATCCACAGCAAAGAAATGAGCGGTTGCAGTAAAACTCAATCCGCTGTTACTCCTTGTTGCAGGGTCGTTTCCACTCCAGACAGCGCCTCCGTCAATCGTGATATTAGTCAGGGTTAAAACAGAGCCGTCATAACCCACTGTTCCCAGCTTTTTAATTGTATCGCTTCCCCTTTTTAAGGTATGCCCGTCACCGTTTATTGTAAGTTCGTGGCCGTATACCAATATCAATCCCTCACTCCAATTGTCTTCTGTTAAAACAATATCCTTAAGCAGCCTGATTTCACTCTTTTCAGCCATATAACATTGATAAACGGCATTGATAAGAGAATCCTCCTTCCACGTTGCGCCGCCGTCAGTGCTGTATTTAACTTCTGCACCCTCACTTTGCGCCTCTGAGGCCCTGACAGGCATGTAAGCGGAAAATGCAAGCAGCACTGACAGAATCCCTGCAAGTACTTTTCTAAAAGAGAATCGTATCCTCATATCGCTTCCTCCTTGGAAAATTTAGTATATTTTCGATATACTATACTTTATCAGAATAAAGCTATATGGATAGTGTTATGGAATACTTTGCTCCTTTTCGGGTACACTTTGCAAGCCTGTCCGATGTCACATCCCGAATCCTTTTTTTGTCAGCTTTCCTCGCAGTAATAACGCATATATTGCTCTTTCAGGGCTTTGCACGCCCCTCTCGGCGGATATATCTTCTTTCCCGTATGCAGTCCTATTTCCTGTGTATTGATGCTGTCAATATGCTCCATATTTACAATATAGGCAATTCCCACCCTCACAAACTCCTGATACCGGGAAAGCATCCCGAAAATCTCCGCCATGGTCATGCGCAGCTGATACTTCGTGCCGTCCGCAAGAAACAGGTACTGCGTCTTTCCCTGTGCTTCACAGTACATAATGCTGCTTTTTGCAACGCGCTGCATCCTTCCCTCCACACGAAACAAAAGAAACTTTTTCTTTTCTTCCTCTACATCCGTCAGAAGTCTGTCCAGTATCGCCGAAAGCGCGTCTTCCGGAACCGGTTTTACCAGATACTGCAAAGCATCCACACGGAATGCCTCAAGCGCATGCTCCCTCGAAGTAGTTAGAAAAACGATTCTGGCTGTGTTCCCCAGCCTGCGGAGTTCTTTCGCCGCCTCAGTTCCCATCTTTTTCGGCATGTAGATATCCATCAAAATCAAATCCGGCCTGTAATCTTTTTCCCTTACCTTATAAAGCAGTTCGGCCGCACTTTCAAAACGCTCAACCAGAAAATTTACTTCCGTATGCATTCTTCCATATTTTTCCAGCATCTTTTCTGTTTTATCCAATTCCGCCGGCTCATCATCACAGAGCGCTATCAGGTACATATGCGCAACTCCTTTCACACTGTTTCATGCGTACTGTTATCGGTGGGCGGAATATTCATAATCAGCCTGAAGATAAAGACGCCGTTGTCATTCCTGAAATCATACTCTCCCCCGTAGTTTTCTGCCGCCCTGATAATGCTCAGCACTCCGATGCCGCCCGTAAATTCCGGTTTTGGCTGTCCGTTTTTCAGTTCCGTTTCCATCCTGCAGGTATTGCTGCAGCAGATTACCAGCTTGTTTTTCTTTTTCTTTAACATCAAATGGATGAAGCATTCTCTGCCGGGTGACTGTTTTTGGACCTCCATACAGCCATAAATGGCGTTTTCATAAGCATTTGCCAGTATGGTAACCAAATCAATATTGGCTATCGTGGGGTTCGCACCGATTTCCACATCCAGCGTTGCCTTTATCTGTTCCTTTTTCGCCTTTCTGGTATATGCTGCAAGAATATTGTTGACTGCCGTATTGGCACATATGGCTTCCGTCACATTTTCATCCGCTTCTTTCTCATATTCCTGCAAATACTGCAGCAGTTCTTCATTTTGCCCCCGGCGGGTATACTCTGCTATCACGGCAATATGATGCCTTGCGTCATGGCGGATTCTTTTGCCTGACTCTGCGGACTCCTCCAGTATTTCAATATTCCTTTCCAGCATCCTCTGGTTCATTTTAACCAGCTGGTTTTCTTTCTGATACTCTTTTTCTTTCCCGATATGGAAGTAAAGCCTGAATACCAGAAGCTGTAAGGAGCCGGTAAGGAAAAAATTCATGAATATCGCAAAGAGCCGGTAAGGCGTCTGTTCCCTGCTGTTGGGATTCAAGATAAAACCAATTCCAAAGAGAATACTGATAATCATGATGGTAACGCTGAATCTGTCCAGTTCATTTTCCACATAATAGCCAAATCCCCGGATGGAACTTTTAATCTTTTTATCAATAAAGAAAGCAATTGCCGCTATCAAAATGATACGCGTCACGATATCCGCCCATACATTCCTGTCAAAAAACAAGACGGCAACTTCAATTCCCACAATCAAAAACACGGCAAGCATGTAGAAAATAAGCGCAAGCTTGTACAGCGACAGATAAATATTGTCCCGGCTCATGAAGATTGCAAAAACCGTAAAGCAGACATACATGATAATCGCCACCGTTTTCACGCAGCTTTCATAATCTGCCACATACCAGACAGACGCTGCTGTAAGCATTACCGTGCAAAAACATCCATAACAGACCGCTGTCTTTTTCTTTCCGAACCTGGATTCACTCATCAGGAAAAAAAACAGTATAACCCCTGCAAGGCTTATTGCATATCGAATAAATGCTATGTATACCGGTCCGCCTAACATAGTGACATCGCCCCCTGTCCATTTTTATATAAAAAAATACTCATTTAACCTATTATATCACCCGGATTTTGTCGCCCCAATGTCAATATTGTTCCAAATTGCGCTAATTTTG
Source organism: uncultured Lachnospiraceae bacterium (assembly GCA_910577015.1). Taxonomy (GTDB): domain Bacteria; phylum Bacillota; class Clostridia; order Lachnospirales; family Lachnospiraceae; genus Acetatifactor. Next base: position 19,982 of record CAJTKU010000017.1, read on the forward strand.
TATTTTTATCTATTTTATAGCAAAAAACAGTATCTGTCACCAAAACGCAATGACTGATACTGCCTGTAACACCATTATCCGGTTTTCTTCTTATTCTTCCTCCCCGGGCTGCCATGCCGTGCCAAATTTGACATCCTTAAACAGGGCGGCAAGACCCGTAATCTGTTTTAATCTCAGCACTTCATCCCTGTCCATTCCCAGATGTCTGGATATCCACTCATCTGTACGGCCCAGTTCGTGAAGTTCTTTTACAATGTTGCTCATCAATTCCACATTATGGCTGCCCCGTGCACGGTTATGCCGTATTGTGCTTGCCATCCTCTGGTCAATGGGCTTATCTATCACGGAAACCGGAAGCATACCCTGTTCCCTTTCATAAATATCCGGGTAATCCAGCATAATCCGGTAACGATGGAATCCATCGACAATGACATAACTATCCTTTTCCCGGCTGTAATAACAGACAATCGGCATTGTGTAGCCATCCTCTTTAATACTGTCATAAAGCAGTTTCATCTCCGGCGTCGCCACGGAATTGGGATTGTATGTATTGGGAATTATTTTTTCCACAGGAACCGAAATTACATGATATACAGGGCTTTTATATTCCATAATTCATCTCCTCTACGCTTTTATACTTACGTCGGATGACATCTATGCGTTTCTGTTGCTGCTTTGTCATGCCAAATCCCATGAACCGGCAGATATGGTCGTTTTTTAAGATACAGAAACACATTCTTTTCCAGCTTGGTATATCCTTACTTGTTTTGATATCATCTGTGTCATCCGGGATTTTACCCCGGAAAATAATCCGCGACTTCCCGTTCAGCGTATAATTGGATACCCCGTTCCGGGCAATCTGATAACCGTTTTCTTCCAGTTCCCTTATAGTGGTCTCATCCAGTCCGCCGCCTGTTTTGTGCCAAAACTCAATGGACGTGTTGAACTTTTTGATATAGTTGTTGCGAAGCCTTGTGGGCAGTGTATCCAAAAGAAACATGGTGTAGGATTTCCATGTCTGCCCCTCCGGCAGCTTGATATTGCGGTAGCCCAACGCCCTGCTTTTCGCATAAATGCTGGCAAAATTGGCGCCCTGCACCCGCCCCACCAGCTTGACCCACATTTGGGGGTCTATCACGCGATACAGGTTCAGCGCATCCTTGGAATAGTCGTTAAACGGCGACGCTACCCGCATCTGGGAAACCTTGAGCCCTGCCATATAATACAAATCATACAGTCTGTTATAATCATAATTAAACACATAATTTGCATGCCACACATCCCTGGGGGACCAGTCGTATATCGGGGAAGCAACCCATACATCCTTAAACTTCTTGCCTATCCAGCACTCATTCTGATATCCGTTTTTTTTATTCAAAAATCCGCTGTACCTTAAAAGGGATTCACTGGCACGCACACCCAGCAGGCACACCGTCTTCCCGCCGCCATGGGCAATTCTGTACCATCGTCCGAACTGTCTTGCAAGGTCTTCCTGATTCATCCGGTAACGGTATGTTGTGATGGGGTTATTATCGAGATTGATTACGTATTCCTTTTGGGGCATTTCCCGCACCCAGCTTTCCTTTTTTGTGTCATCCCAGGGATACCAGTACATTTCGTAACTGCTGAGCGCCGTACGCGTCGCCATTGGCAGGCACACCCAGTAAGGCTCCACTTCATCCTTTATTTTTTCAAAAGTCCTCTCCACATACTCGGTAGTCACCGTGTACTGCGCCTCAAAATCCTGATGAAAGACGCCTATTTTCTTTTCGGGATAATGCTTCCTTTGGTAATCCAGCACCATATTCAGAAGGACACCGCTGTCTTTGCCCCCGGAAAAAGATACATAGATATTGTCAAATTCTTCAAAAATCAAATGCAGCCGGTCCTGCAGAGCTTCATATACATTCTTTTCCAGATACTCTTTTACCATCCAATTACCCCCTAAATTTCCAAATTCTGGAAATTCCTATACCTGTAAATTTAACACAGAAATCGACAAAGTTCAACAAAATACATCTTAAGATTCCGCATTTTAGATAGCGGCATCTAAAATGCGAAATCTCAAGTCAGGATGGAAAATGCCGGTTTTCAGGCATTTTCCGGCGTGGAACTTAGAAGTTCTCCGCGAAACAGCCTTTGCTGTGAGCGGAAATTGCCAAAGGCAATTAGAACTTCTTTCCACGCTATCTACGTATCGTGGGTGTCAAAAAAGACATTTATCATGTAAAATATACCTAAAAGGAGGAGAGGAAATGGACCAGATAAAAATCGGCAGATTTATAGCTAAAACCAGAAAGGCGCAGAACATGACGCAAAGACAACTGGCCGATGCGCTTTCCATCAGCGACAAAACGGTATCCAAATGGGAGTGCGGAAAAGGGCTTCCCGAAGTTTCCCTGATGATGCCGTTATGCGCAATTTTGCAAATAACCGTCAATGACCTGCTCACCGGACAAAAGGTTTCAGAAAACGAGTATCAAAAGAAAGCGGAGGAAAACATGATGAATTTGATTAGGGAGAATGAAGAAAACAAAAAGAAAATGGCGCTTTCCATTACATGCGGCATCATTACCATAATAGCAGTATGTGCCCTGGCTGTTATCGCAGCCTATATTGAGATGCCTGTGTTTGTGCGGATATTACTGATTCTGTTTGCCATTGCAACGGCAGCGGCAGGCGTAGGCGCCGCCTCTATGCTGGACGTAAGCACAGGCTGCTTTGTCTGTCCGCACTGTAAGGCTGCATTCGTTCCGACCATGGAAGAATATATAAAAGGATACCATACGTTTACAAAACGCAGGCTGACCTGTCCCGAATGCGGTAAAACGGGAATGTGCCGACACCGCGTCATCAAAAAATAGAAACGTTTATAAAAACGAACAGGGCTCTTTATGACAGAGCCCTACAGCGGACGCAGTTCCATGCTGTTTATATACTTTTCTGAAAAATCCGGCTCATCAGCCAGATTAAAATCTTCTGCCGCAACAGGCTTTAGGGCTTCCTGCGCGCTGCTTTCGCCATGCCCTGCAAAAATATGCCTGACATATAAAAATGCACCCTCAAGCGCCGCATTGCCGACAGCCACAGTCCTGTCGGCAAGCGCCGCGGGCATCAGCCCGATTGCCGCTGCCGACGCAGTATCCAGATAATACCCCATCCCGCCTGCCAGGTATACCTTTTCGATTCCCTCAAAATCGCGGAGTCCGTATTTTTGTCCCAAAATATGGATACCCGCACAGATTGCCGCCTTTGCCATCTGCAGCTTTCTGATATACTGCTGGGTAATATGCACCCCGCCGATAGTGATTCCCTCTTCAAAGTAAGGGTCCTGAAGAAGGCCTGACGCATCCACCAGCCCTTCCTCCAAAAGTTTTGCGGTAAGCCGCATCAAATCCGTCCCATAACAGTCCGTGTTCCCTTCAAAGGCCGGGCCTGCCGCCGTGGAAGCCGCTATCAGCCTGTGTTTATTGCCCAGTACCATTTCCCCGTTGGTTCCCAAATCCAGAAGCAGGGAAATACTTTCCTTCTCCGCCATGGAAAGCGCATGGATGCCCGCCACAATGTCGGCCCCCACAAAAGTGGAAATCCCCGGAAGAATCACCGTATCAAGTCCCAGCAATTTAGTCCTGATTTCGGAAAGTGTCTGCGGCAGGAAAGGATATTTCCCAAGCCCGCTGACATCCAGCCCCATAAGCAGATGCACCATGGTGGTATTGGCGGCAATGGCAATCCCACGAATCTCCTTTTCCCCTGCCGCAAACTTCTCCACGCCTTTTCGCAGGGCGCCCAGTACGGCCTCCTGCATGGCGGCTTTCGCCTCAGGCTGTTCTGCCGCTTCTATCCGGGAAAGCACATCCGCGCCGAAGCTCCTCTGGGGATTGATACAGGTATAGGTGTCTGCTATCCTGCCGTCACAAAGCCGCCTTAAATGCATGGCTATGGTGGTGGTCCCGATATCGGCGGAAATCAGGTATTCCTGTTTTTCCCCGTCGGTCCCGTCCCCGAACTCCGGCCGCAGTCCCTTATGAAATTCACAGACGGCATCCACCGGCTTTATGCCGAAGCACCTGCCGCACCCGGTACAGAGCCTGCACCGGTTTCCCTTTTTAAACGAACTGGTTCCTGTCTCTGTCATAATGGTAACCTATCCCCGCTAATTTTTCTTCTAAGCCGCCCTGTTCAACGTCAAGCTCCTCACAAAGCGTTTCCAAATCTTTATAATAATCCCTGAGTTTTAAATTGATAAAACTCAGCAGCATAAGCGAATCTTTTGGTATCATCATTATCCTTCTTTCTTCTGCCATTCCCCAAAATGCAGGGCCAGTCCGGGAAATGCATGTGGTGTTATATTATCTGTGAAGCGGTATACCACCGGCGCTTCCTCCCCTGCAAGGTCATAGACAACCACAATCTCTTTTGCCGAATCTACAATCCAATATTCCCCCACGCCCGCACTTTTATAAGCCTCCGGTTTTTTGTAATAATCCATAGCCTTACTGGAAGGGGAAACTACCTCGATTATCCAGTCGGGGGCGCCATGACACCCCCTTTCATCCAGCTTATCCAAATCGCATATCACAGAGATATCCGGCTCCACGTAATTTTTGTCATCCTTTTTTAAGAACACCCCGAAAGGCGCCTGTATCACCCGGCACGGCCCCTTTTTCTTTTTAATGAAATCATAAATATGATAACTCAGCCACATTAAAATTTCCTGATGAGTGCGGGAAGGCGCCTCCATCCTGAATATCTCCCCGTCAAGAAGCTCCGCCCTCTCTCCTGTAGGCAGGGACAGAATCTCCTCCACAGTGTGCTTTCCCTCTCCTGTCCATGACATAAAAATACCATCTCCTTTAGCTGCAGGCTGCTCCATATATTTTCTCCTTTCCGGCAGAAGACTATATGGAATGCAGCTTTGTCAAGCCGTCTGAATTTCTTTTCCTCTCCGTCTCTATTTTCCCAATATTTCATCCATGGATGCCGGACTAAAAGACAAAAGCGCGTCATGATTGGTCAGGGCTTTGATAATTTCCCACCCCTTCCTGCTGTCAACGGCATTCTCCGGCACGGGAACAAACCCAAAATCAAGATAAATCTTACATGCGAGCCATGTCGTTGTCTGTGTGGGGATTTTTGCCCGGGTATAGCCGAGAGCGCGCATAATATCCAGTATATGTGAAATAAGCGGTTTTGACAAGCCTTTTCCCTGTTCTTCTCTTCGGACGGCAACCCAGTGCAGCCATCCGTCCCCCGATTTATCCTGATTTGTTATGTCATAATACGCAGTAGCCGTCGCTACTTTCTCACCCAATGCATCTTCAATAAATACCATGCGGGTTGGAAGGGCTTCCTCATTGCCTGCAAAATATCTGTTCCACGCTTCCAGTCCCTGTTCATAACTGCCAAATTCTTTTGCCGACTTTTCAATTTCAATCCAATTGTCGCGGTCTCCCTGCTTATAAAAAACAAAACGATACCCTTCAGGAAGCGGAAAGCACGGCAGTTCCTCTAAACTGCGTTCAAGGAGTAACTCATAATATTTTATTTTATAATCATGATTGTCAAATTGTAATCCGTATCCGTTCATGGCGTTATCCTCCAAATCTATAACTGTATTCCCAGTTTATCCAGTATACCATAAACAGACGGTTTTGTGGAAAATTAATTATATAATTGCATCCCGAAAAACGCGCAGGTATAATAAATCATGACATTGCATGTCAGGATTTGTGTTTTATTTTGTGATTGGAGGAGGCCGGAACAATGCAGGAGAGCAGACTGTTTAAGCTTGTGTACCATTTACTTGACAGGGGACATGCCACTGCCCGGGAACTGGCAGAAGAATTTGAAGTATCCGTCAGGACAATTTACCGGGACTTGGATGCCCTGAGCGCGGCAGGCATTCCTGTTTATACGGAAACCGGCAGAAACGGCGGCATCCGTCTGCTGAATGATTTTGTTCTGGATAAAGCCGTATTGTCAACAGATGAAAAAAAGGAAATCCTCGCGGCATTGCAAGGCATCAGTATGATGCAGGATGTTCAAAACAGCCGGACATTACAGAAACTTTCTGCAATGTTTCAGCTCCATTCGGACAATTGGCTTGAAGTGGACTTTTCCGGATGGGGAAAGGAAGGATTTGACAGGGAAAAGTTTGAACTGCTGAAATCGGCAATTCTCCAACAGAAGGCCCTAAAAATCCTTTATGCAGATTCTTATGAAAACACAAGCGAAAGAACCGTACATCCTTATAAGCTTTCCTACAAAGCAAAGGCATGGTATCTGAAAGCATTTTGTACCCAAAAACAGGACTGGCGGACATTCAAGGTAAACCGTATTCTGGATTTGGAGATTTTGGAGGAAAGTTTTGTCTCCTGCAATTTCCCGGAGACATCAGAAAGCTCCGAAGACGAATATCCGTTGGTTACCCTTCGTTTTCCGTCTGAAATGGCATACCGTGTGTATGATGAATTTGACAAATCACAAATACAGCGGCAGGCAGACGGCGGTTTCCTTGTTTCCGCCAGAATGCCGGAAGATGCGTGGCTGACAGGATTTCTCTTGTCATTCGGAACACAGGTCGATATCCTTTCCCCCGCCTATTTGAAAGAAGCCATAGCCCGACAGGCAAAATTAATTTATGAAAAACATAAACCCTGACACAGGATGTCAGTATTTTTGTGCTAAAATACAGGTATGTATAGAAACTTTAATTATGTGAACGGAAAGGACAACAGACATGGGAAGACCAACAACAAAAACTGATTTAGTAAACGCTTCCGCTGCAAACTATGACAAGCTGAATACCCTTATTTCGGGATTGACCGAGCAAGAACTGGTTACGCCCTTTGATTTTTCAGGCGATGCAAAAAAAAAGGAAGCGCATTGGAAAAGGGATAAAAATTTAAAGGATGTCCTCGTCCATCTCTATGAATGGCATCAGCTTCTGCTTGACTGGGTGCAGGCCAATCTAAGCGGTGAGGACAGACCGTTTATCCCCAAACCTTATAACTGGAAAACCTATGGAGACATGAATATGGAGTTTTGGAAAAAGCATCAGAACACCTCCCTCGACGATGCAAAAAAGATGCTGCAAAAGTCCCATTCCGAAGTTATGAAGCTGGCGGAAACCTTTTCAAACGAAGAACTGTTTTCCAAAGGCGTCTATCCGTGGGTAGGCGGAAGCGCTTTAGGCTCCTATTTTGTCAGCGTAACGGCAAGCCACTATGACTGGGCCATAAAAAAATTAAAGGCACACCGAAAATCCCTGACTGACAGCGGCCGGTATGCAGGGACTTCATGAGAGAAACAGAAAAACAGGCAGCTACCGTTCAGGTGACTGCCTGTTCTATTATAAGGGTATACAGCTTTTATCTAAGGAAATATAGCCTTTACCTTCCGACTCCTGCCGAGAGCGCGCCGTTCTCCACATCAATCCTGATGGTATCCCCTTCCCTCACCCGGTCGGATAAAATCAGCTTCGCCGAGAGGGTTTCCACGTGCTTCTGGATATAACGCTTCAACGGGCGGGCACCGTATACCGGGTCGTAAGCATTGTCCACGATGAACCGCTTTGCCGCGTCGGAAAGCTCCACCTTAAGCTCCCTGTCAGCCAGCCTCCTGTTTAAGTCAGCCAGAATCAGGTTTACAATACCGCCGATATTTTCCTTCGTCAATGGTTTAAACAAAATGGTTTCATCCAGACGGTTCAGAAATTCCGGCCTGAAATGATTGCGCAGGTCTGCAAGCACAAGCTGCTCTGCCTCCGGCTTAATGGAGCCATCCTCCCCGATGCCGTCCAAAAGATACTGTGCGCCGATATTGGAGGTCATAATCAAAATGGTATTTTTAAAGTCCACCGTCCGTCCCTGGGAGTCCGTGATGCGCCCGTCATCCAGCACCTGCAGCAGCACATTAAACACATCCGGGTGCGCTTTTTCTATCTCATCAAACAACACTACGGAATAAGGTTTTCTTCTGACTGCCTCGGTCAACTGTCCGCCTTCCTCATACCCCACATATCCGGGAGGCGCCCCGAGCAGGCGGGAAACGGAGTATTTCTCCATATACTCACTCATATCAATACGCACGATATTGCCCTCGTCGTCAAAAAGCGCCTGTGCAAGTGCCTTTGCCAGTTCCGTTTTGCCCACGCCGGTCGGTCCTAAAAACAGGAAGGAACCAATGGGCTTTGTGGGGTCTTTAATTCCCGCTTTGGAGCGCATAATGGCCTCGGACACCTTGGTGACGCCTTCGTCCTGCCCTACCACCCTCCTGTGCAGTTCTTCATCCAGATGCAGGGTTTTGTTTCTCTCGCTTTCCGTCAGCTTTGCAACCGGAATACCGGTCCACCGGGAAATAATCCGGGCAATTTCTTCCTCCGATACGCTTTCATGCACCAGGGAAAGCTCCCTGTTTTTTACCTGCTCCTCCTCCGATGCAAGCTGCTTTTTCAGGGCGGGAAGCCTGCCGTAGGAAAGCTCAGCCGCCTTTTCCAGATTGCCCTCCCGCTGTGCAATCTGAATCTGGCCGTTTATGGCCTCTATCTCCTCGCGCAGCTTGGAAAGCCTGTCTACGGAAGCCTTTTCATTGTCCCACTGCGCCTTCTTGCCCGCAAACTCCTCTTTCCATTCCGCAAGCTCTTTTTGCAGGCTTTCCAGCCTTTCTTGACTGAGCCGGTCATCCTCCTTTTTGAGGGCGGCCTCCTCAATCTCCATCTGCATGATTTTGCGCTGCAGTTCATCAAGCTCCGTGGGCATGGAATCCAGTTCCGTCTTGATAAGAGCGCAGGCCTCATCCACAAGGTCTATGGCCTTATCCGGCAAAAAGCGGTCGGAAATATAGCGGTTTGACAAAACAGCGGCGCTCACTAGGGCATTATCCATAATCTTCACGCCATGGTACACCTCGTATCGCTCCTTCAGCCCTCTCAGGATGGAAATGGTGTCCTCCACGGTGGGCTCCTCCACCATAACGGGCTGGAAACGCCGCTCCAGGGCTGCGTCCTTTTCAATATACTGCCTGTATTCATCCAGTGTGGTCGCGCCGATACAGTGCAGTTCCCCGCGGGCCAGCATGGGCTTTAACATATTGCCTGCGTCCAGCGCGCCGTCCGTCTTGCCCGCGCCTACAATGGTATGCAGTTCATCGATAAACAGGATAATCTGTCCGTCGCTCTTTTTGACTTCCTCCAGCACTGCTTTTAACCGCTCTTCAAATTCGCCCCTGTATTTGGCGCCCGCCACAAGCGCGCCCATATCCAGCGCAAAAATCTTTTTTTCCTTCAGGCCCTGGGGAACATCCCCCCGCACAATACGCTGGGCAAGCCCTTCCACCACGGCGGTTTTACCCACGCCTGGCTCTCCAATCAAAACCGGGTTGTTTTTGGTTTTCCGGGAAAGGATACGGATGACATTGCGGATTTCATTGTCACGGCCGATAACCGGGTCAAGCTTCTGCTCCCTCGCTTTTTCCACCAAATCCTGTCCGTATTTGGCCAGCGTATCATAAGTGGCCTCCGGGTTATCGCTTGTAACCCTCTGGTTGCCCCTTACAGTCGAAAGCGCCTGCAAAAAACGCTCCCTTGTAATGCCGTATTCCTTGAAAATATCTTTTATGGCTTTGTTTGGATGCTGGAGCATGGCCAGAAATAAATGCTCCACGGACACATACTCATCACCCAGCCGCTTTGCCTCATCCTCCGCCGACAATAACGCCTTGTTTAAGTCCGCTCCCACATGAAGCTCGCCGCCCTGCACCTTCACCCGTTTCCTCAGCGCTTCCTCCACACGTTCACAAAAATGCTCTTTCTGGATTTCCATTTTTTCAATCAGTTTTAAAATCAGGCTGTCCTCTATATTCAGAAGACTGTAAAGCAAATGCTCCTGTTCAATCTCCTGATTGCCGTATTCATAAGCCAGCTTCTGGCAGCCTTCCACAGCTTCCATTGACTTTTGTGTAAATTTAGAAATATTCATAATGACTGCCTCCTTTTTTGTTTCCTGATATGACGGGGGATGACGGCATACAGGTATCTGCCGGGGGACGCTTGCGCTCTTAAAAAGGCGTAGCGGTACTAGGTTTGCAGGGAACGCAAACCAAGGACCGACGCCTTTTTAACGCCCCCTTACAGATACCTGTATGCCGTCATCCCCTTTCCTAGTCATATGCGGAAACCATTTGTTCTACGTATAATATAACACAGAGAACAACAAAATCAATATCTAAATTCTAAACATTTTCTAAAACTTTACCCTATATATTATAGTAACCGGTTTTTGAAAACAAATGAGGTATTTATGGCTGCTGCCCTTTTTTCTTTTTTTGAAAACATCAACGCGTTTCTCTGGAACGGTCCTGTTATTGTGGTTTTGTCCGCGGCGCATTTATTCTTTACTTTCCGGCTGCTGCCGCAGCGCCATACCTTCCGTGCCATACGGCTTTCCGTTGCGCCGGATAAGGATGCCCCCAAAAAGGGCCTGAGCGGGTTTGCCACACTGGCAACGACCCTGGCAGCCACTTTGGGCACAGGGAATATCGTCGGGGTTTCCACCGCCATTGCGCTTGGCGGACCCGGCGCTTTGTTCTGGTGCTTCCTCACCGGTCTTTTCGGCATGGCGACCACCTATGCAGAATGCTTTTTAAGCTGCATGTACCGGAAAAGAAACCCGGACGGCACAAGCGTGGGCGGTCCCATGTATGTGCTGGAACAGGGGTTGAAAAGCAAAATCTTAGGCAAATTCTATGCCTTTTGTGTTGTCTGCGCCGCCATAGGGGCCGGATGTACCACGCAGTCCTCCGCCATTGCAGACGCCGCCTATTCCACATGGAAGCTTTCCCCCCATATCATCGGCATCGCAGCCGCCCTTCTTACCGGCATGGTGATTTTAGGCGGTGTAAAAAGTATCGGGAGCTTCTGTACCCGGCTCGTTCCCCCTTTAAGCTTTCTCTACATGGGAGCCTGCGTGTTCCTTCTATGGATGAACCGGGATTTCCTGCTGCCCTCGTTAAACCTGATTTTATCCTCCGCCTTTACGGGACGCGCCGCCGGAGGCGGATTTGTGGGCAGTACATTCCTGATAGCCGCCCGTTTCGGCATTGCAAGGGGGCTTTTTACCAATGAAGCAGGTATCGGCACGGCCGCCATCACCGCCGGTGCGTCCGGCACCGAAGCGCCGGAAAAACAGGCGCTGATTTCCATGACAGCCGTTTTCTGGGATACCATTGTGATGTGCACGCTGACCGGCTTTACCATTATAAGCAGTATGCTTGCCCATCCGGGCAGCGCTGCAGGCTACACGGACGCGGGCCTTACCAGCGCCGCCTTTGCCTTTCTTCCCTTTGGCGGCAATGCCTTCCTGACCCTCTCCCTGATTGCCTTTGCCCTGGCCACCCTCGTGGGCTGGTGTTATCTGGGTGAAAAAGGAGTGGCTTACCTGTTTGGGGAAACAGGCGTCCACTCCTACCACCTTATATATATCGTTATGATTTACATAGGGGCGGTAATCCCCATGAACCTGGTATGGGGATTCACTGACCTCATCAATGCCGTTATGGTGTTCCCCAACGCGCTCTGTCTCTTTGTACTGTTTAAGCGCATTAAAAAACCTTTCTGCCGGTAACCATGTACTTTCCCCTGTTTATCAGGCGGAATCCCGCTCCACAATCCTGCAGGACAGACGGATAAGACTGCCGTTCTCGTCTTCCTTCAACATTTTTAACAGGCTTTGTACCGCCACCGCGCCCTGCTCTTCAAAATTGGTTCTGATGGTGGTCAGGGCTGGCTGTATATACCGGCAAAGTTCCATATCGTCGCAGCCCATAACCTTAACCCTGTCCGGCACAGGGATTCCTGCGCTCCAAAATGCCTCCATGCATCCTATGGCGCTTAAATCGTTGACGGCAAAAACCGCCTGCGGCAGTTTCCCCTCCTCCCGTTTGCCCGCCAGTTTTTCCAAAAAAGAACTCACAGCGTCAAAAGTAGTCTGCCGTTCAAAGTTTCCCTGCCATACAAACTCTCCCGGCAGCGCAATGTCATGCTCTGCAAGAACATCCCGAAAGCCCCTGCCGCGCTCCCGGCTGTCATACTTTTCGGGTCCATCCACAAAGCCAAACCTGCGTATGCCCTGCCCCAGCAGGTATTCTGCCGCCATCCTGCCTGCGCCGTAAGAGTCAAAAAAGACCCCTGCCTGATACGCTCCGGCCATTTCCCTGTTCAGATATACAACAGGAATGCCTGCCTCCTGCAGCATTTCCTCCTGCCCTGCGGAAAGGATATTGTGTACAATAATGGCGCCGTCCACCCTGCGTCCCAGTAGGTTTCCCATAACGGAATCCTGCTGCCTGCTGACAAATACATTCAATTCATAGCCGTTTGCAGCACACTGCCGCGCCATGGAATCTGTCAATGCTCCCATATAAGCGCCTCCCATATAATCCACAAACAGCCCTATGACTTTTGTAGCCTGGGACTTTAAGTTCCTGCCATTTAAGTTTGGAATGTAATGCAGCCTCTTTGCCACTTCAAGGATATGCGCCTTTGTGTCGGGATGCAGCACATCCACTCCGTTTAAGGCGTTGGAAACGGTGGAAATGGACACCCCCGCTTCCCTCGCCACGTCTTTAATCGTTACTTTTCCCATCATTACTTTTCCGGATTCCTTGTAAATTCTATATAGGAAAGCTCAATGCCCGGCCTTACATGGCACAGGTTCATCTCATACAGCCCTTTCCCCAGCTCCACCTTTGCCACACGCTGCGACATCCATCTGCCGAAGGTGCCGTTGGTCTGGATGTCCACAGCCTTCCTGCCGTTCAGATATATCTGGCTGAGCATCTGCGCCCTATCGCTCTGCGTAGACTTCAGGCTTACATTCACGTCATAAATGCCGTCGTTTTCCACCTTGAGGAAAATGCTTTCCTTATCCAGCCTGCCTCCGCTGATATCCACCTTTCCGATTGCCTGTACCGTCTTTGTCTCCTGACCTTCCTCTGCCATCGGCTCAAAAAACTCCGGTTTTACAGGCTTTATTTCCCTTCCGGCAGCGGGGGATGCAAGCAGGAAACGTAAAATATTCATGACGCATCTCTGTAACTCCCCGATAGTCAGCCTGCCTTCTGCAACAGCGCTTTCCGTATCATCTCCTATGGCATTTACTGCAGCGCCGTTATTGTTTACCACCATAAATAAATCGTTCTGGGAGCGGAGCATGGCTGCCGTATTCCTGACATCAGATTTTCCGGCATGGATGGCGTCGTTCATACTGGACCACCAGTCCGTCATAACAAGGCCGTCAAATCCCCATTCTTCCCTCAAAATCGTGGTAGTCAAATCATAATGAGAGGCTGCCTGATAACTGTTAACCGGATTGTAAGAAGTCATCACCGCACGGCTGCCTCCTTCTTTTACTGCTATTTCATATCCTTTCAGATAGATTTCCCGAAGCGCCCGCTCCGAAATAACGGCTTCCACCGTACGCCTTGCCTTTTCCTGGCTGTTGCAGGCATAATGCTTCATGGTACCCATCGTCCCTGCCCTGTCAAGCCCTCTCTCACAGGCAGCCGCAAACATACCTGTAACATACGGGTCTTCGGAAAAATATTCAAAATTCCTTCCGTTTAACGCATGTCTGTGGATGTTGATGCCGGGTCCCAGCAGCGTGTCAATGTTGTTTTGTACCAGTTCTTTTCCTTCCAGATAGAAAAGTTCCTCCATCAACTCCGTGTTGAAGCTGCATGCAAGCAGGGTGCCGATGGGAAGCTGGGTGGCTTTCTCTCCTGTATCCATACGAAGCCCGGAAGGACCGTCCGCCGCACAGCCTGCCGGGATTCCCCGCTCCATCAGCTCCTCTGTGATTCCTCCGAAGGCAGCCGCCGTCCCCGGCGTCACCTTTGCACTGCACATTCCCTCACCGCGCACAAGGACAGCCATTTCCGGTACAGACAGCTGTGCCGTAAACTCCTCCAGGGTAGCCCTCCCTGCTTTCACATCCTGAAACAGGATATCCTGCCTGTCTGTCGCAGGAAGCGGGGCAGGAAGATTTTCCATAATCCTTTTGCCCAAATCAAATGTGCGCTGCGGCACAGGCTCATAAGAAACACGGTAAGTACCGTCCTCCATCCTTTCCGGCTTTATCCTCTGAAAAGGCCTTACCGGTGACGCTGCCTCCTGCAAACGCTCCACCACCAGGGTTTCTTTTACCATAAAAGGCGCTTCGCCTGCCATAAGCGCTTCCTTTGTGCTGCGGCAGTCCTCCCCCACATGGAAACGGTATGCGCCCGCTTCCAGCACATAACAGGATTTGTAGCCTGTCACGCCGCCATCATCATAAGAAGCAAAGCTTTTTACCTTTGTTTCTATCATAAGGGTACAGGACTCGCCGGGCTGTAACTCCTTTGTCTTGGCAAATCCCGCAAGCGCCCTTTTCGGCTGTCCCAGCCTGCCCTGCGGCGCCTCCACATATACCTGCAACACTTCCTTGCCGGCATAGCTGCCCGTATTTGTAATTTCTGCTTCTATCAGGATACTGCTGTCCTTTCCATCCCCTTTCTTCTCCACATTTTTGATATCCCATGCAAAGGTGGTATAGGAAAGTCCGAAACCGAAGGGAAACATGACCTTTTCGGGACAGAAGGTTTCAAAATAACGATATCCTACATAAATATCTTCTTCATATATATTGCACAGCTTATCACCGTAATTGGCATGTGCCGGGTAATCTTCTATTTTATAGGCAATCGTATCCGTCAGACGCCCGGACGGGGAAACTGCCCCGGCTAAGATATCGGCAGACGCATTTCCGCCTTCCTGTCCTCCCTGCCAAGTGTAAAGCAGGGCCTTGATGCTGCCGTGGCACCAGTCCGCAGTAATCCAATTCATGTCTATAATATTTGACACATTAAAAAGAATGGCAGTCTGTGAAAAATATTTGGTGACAAGGCAAATCATGTCTTCCTCTTCTTTTGTCAGCCTGTAGCTGCCCGGTTCGTCCGCGTTGTCCTGGTCTTCCCCGGCAGTCCTGCCGATAACAACGAACGCTTTATTGGAAACCTTGGCCGCTTCCATTACCAAATCGTCAGTCAGGGGCATTTCCGCCTGATGCCACGGCTCTGCCGCCCATCCGCCGCCTCCGTTGTCAAAAGGATGTTCTTTTATCCAGTTTTCATACACGCCTGCCAGACGCTCATTGAGATGCACATGCGGATAACTGCGCAGTCCGCCTAAAAGATTGGTGGCATACTCCACATTCACCGCTCCGCCCGAACCCGTGCCGCTCCTGTAATAATCTATCTGGCACCTGCCAAACAGCGCAATATTGTCCTCTTCCATAATGGGCAGCATATGATTTTCATTTTTTAATAATACCATTCCTTCTGCCGCTGCCTTCCTGCACAAAGGCGCCAGTTCCTTTAAGGGAACACCGATTTTACTTTCCATCCTCTTTACCTCGCATTCTGCCGTTTTGTAAAAAACCTTGATTTTACAACAATAAAAACGTTTTTATTGTTGTAAGTATAGCATATAAAAACAGTATTTGCAATTCTTTTGTTTCTTATAAAGATTCCGTATTTTGCACGGGCAGCAGCGGCGAGGTATTTGATTCCATAAAGGACCGTGTAAAATACGGAATCTAAAAACCAAAAATTGGTGCTCCCGATGATATAACTGCATATTTTTACGAACAGGGAATGCTTGCACTTGAAATAGAAGATAATTATATTGATAAGAAAATTTCCTATGATGAATGTTATGCTTCGATTGACGTTGCATACCAAAAACTGAATGCTGAATACAAAAACATTTCGGATTCTTCCATTTCGGCTATAGAAAAAGCATCGGACCTTCTCGTTGTAAACACACTGCTGATTTTCAGGGACACTCTTGAATATGGTGATGCCGATGAAATCTTGGATGCAAGAAACAGACTTGCTTCTGCACTCGGTGCAGACGGCAGATAATTTTATCATTTTTTGAAAAACTTACCATAATATTTTTCTTTTGCCGGTCAATACTAACATCAAGATAAGTGATAAAAACACACTTGCG
This sequence comes from uncultured Lachnospiraceae bacterium, assembly GCA_910577015.1. GTDB lineage: Bacteria > Bacillota > Clostridia > Lachnospirales > Lachnospiraceae > Acetatifactor. Next base: position 36,030 of record CAJTKU010000017.1, read on the forward strand.
CGGAAAACAGTCTCCGGTTACGGAAAAAAGCTGTAGCAAAAATCTCCGGGATAAGTGGTTATTATCCACTTATCTTGAAGATAGATTGCAGGCAAAGTCTTGTAAAATCAAAAATGTTATGGAGGTGAATAAGAATGGGAAGCAACAAGTCTAATAGAGTAGAAGTTCCTGAAGCTAAGGCAGCTCTGGACCGTTTCAAAACTGAAGTTGCATCTGAACTTGGCGTAAACCTGAAGGAAGGTTACAATGGTGACTTAACTTCTAAGGAAGCTGGTTCTATCGGCGGCGAGATGGTTCGTAGGATGATTAAGAAGCAGGAAGAATCTATGAAATAAGGTCATTTCAGTGAAATAATGATTTCCTGAAAAAACGGTCATGGAACACTAGCGGTTCCATGGCCGTTTTCCGTTTAACCGTAAATTATCGTTTTTGCCAGTTCGTCCGCCTTTTCTTTGCCGCAAAACCTTTCTACGATGGCAAGGGCAAAGGGAATTGCCGTGCCCATTCCCCTGGAGGTGGTCACATGCCCCGAAACCTCCACCTGATTTTCACTTACTTTTGCGCCTGTAAGCTGGCTTTCAAACCCCGGATAGGAACAGGCATTCCTGCCCTCCAGATAACCCCGGTGCCCGAAGACGCTGGGAGCGGCGCAGATGGCGCTGATGCATTTGCCGGTTTTATAAAAAACATCCAGTTTCTGCATAAGCGGCTCACATGCCTCCAGATTTTTCGTCCCCGGCATTCCGCCCGGTAACACCAGCATATCCAGACTTTCAAAATCCGCCTCTTCCAAAAGGACATCCGCTTTTACGCTTATCTCGTGGGAGCCTGTCACTTCCTTTTCCCCCATAATGGAAACCATATCCGTTTCAAGCCCTGCCCTCCTGCATATATCCACAACGGTAAGCGCTTCAATCTCCTCAAAACCCTGTGCTAAAAAAACTGCAATTTTACTCATGACTAACCCTCCTGTTTCCACTTTTGATTCATAATTTTATCCAATATTTCGACTCTTGTCAATCGCAAATTGGAGCAAGCTGCTCAAATATATTTCTAAATAGCTTCTATATGTTTTCCCTAAGCCATTCTTCCACTATAACGCCGTCTCCTTTTTCCATAAAAGAATGTTCGCTGTCTTCTGCAACGGTAAGCAAACAGTCAAATCTGTCGGCAAAAGTCCGCATTACCGTTAATGATTGTAAATTGTCTTTTCCCCCAAAAAGAATACGGGTCGGAATGCCCCATTTCCGTATCGGATGTGTTTTCACATATTGATAATAATCCCATGACAGAATATCAATGGGTGTTTCAACCTCTTTTTCCTGTGCAAGTCTTTCCTCTGGTACATCAAACCACTCCATCATTTGCCGGATTAGATACTCCATATCTACAATCGGTGATTGAAAAAGACATTTTTTAAAATTCCCCGTCCGGTACGTATGTAAACAAAAATATGCCCCCAAACTGCATCCAAACAATGATACTTCCTTCCAGTTAGCAAATACATAATCTCCTGCTATGGCAAGGTCACGCATTCCGTTCCAGATATCACAATGCTCATTTTCACCGATACGTTCCCCATGTGAAGCTAAATCAAAGCTTACCGTCTGATATCCCTTTTCCGCCGCAATTTGGGCAAATGCTTCCGCCGACTCTTTTGAAGACATTTTTCCGTGTACAAACAAATATACTTTATCCGATTTTTCACCCCACACAATTGCAGGAATATTACAAATGTTTAACTTTTCAACCGGAATCAGGCTCCTCTGCATCACCACCGCCGTATACCCGTCATTTTCCAGCCGAACGCCGGTAGGGCAAAATCGGTGCCTTTTCCAGAAGCCTTCGCTTTCCCGGTTTCCCTCTACATATGCCAGACGCACAAAACGGAAGTCTTCCCTTTGCAGAAAATCAAGCAGACTCGAAATGATTTCCGTACCGACTCCCTTTTTCTGAACCTTCTTTTCCACCATAAACCAGCCGATAAATGCCGTATCCCTGTCCGGATAACAGGTGATTAAATCAAGAAGGGCAATCAGCCGGTTTTCCAGATAAAAGCCCAGAAAAAATTTATCCTCCATGGTCTTACCGTCCGGCAGGGCAGTAAACACCTCCTTAATGTTTTCCGGGGTCGGCTGCATATTCATATAATGATAATAATCGGGATTACCAAGGCATAATGCCATAATATCCGGTATATCCTCCTCCTGAAACTGCCTGACCGTATACTTTTCGGAAATCCGCCCGATTTCTGTTTTCATTTCTTTCAATCCTTTCCTCTCTTCTGCGCTTCTTTTGCGTACTGACAAGTTTGCGCCAAACTACACAGAAATAATTCTCCAACATTTAACGTCCCGCTATACTTCTCCCCAGTACATAAACTCCAATCAGCATTTCAGCAATGGATACCCCTAAAAGAAGTCCGGCAAAGAAATCTTTTACAGCAGAACCGCCAAAAGTATGTGACAGCGCCTGTAAAGCAATTCCCATTACAATTAATAAAAATCCAAATAATAATTTTTTCTGTTTCTCTAATTCCTGCGTTCTCCTTAATAAATCCATAACCAGCTCATCGTCATATGCACGTACGCTTTTTTCTTCCGCTTCTTCACCATCCATCAGTTCCGCGACGGTGATATCCAATTCTTCGCACAAGGGTTTTACAACTCCATAATCCGGCATGCACTTACCTGTTTCCCATTTTGAAATCGTTTTGTTGGAAACTCCGAGTTTTTCCGCCAGTTGTTCCTGCGTCAGATTTTTTTCCCTTCTCTTTTTACAGATAAACTTTCCCGTAACCAATTGATTCATATGATTTACCTCCATTTCTATATGGAAGAATACCTTACTTTCCACTGAAATAACATCCCCTGATTGGAGAATAAAGGTTAAAAAACCCGCTTATCAATTCCGCCCATCATTGCTGACTGCGCCGCTGTTATACTTTGATGACTTTTACCCCTCTTTACCCCATTTATCCCACCCAATTCGACATTCGACAAACGGGATTTGACAAAATCCCCTTGCTTTTATGCGGAATCCGGCATAAAATGATTTCAGCGGAACGCTCCCCAGCGTTTGACAGATGCAGGGGAATCTGCTACAATGAAAATACAAAAGGGAATACTGCCGATAGACGGTCAGCCCAAGTTTAATTACCTAAAAAAGAAAGTAACCGTATCCTTGGCCGGGGCGGTTACTTTTTTGTGTTTATGTATGCTATCAGAATCGACACGATGATTCCAAGAATCATCAGAACAACCGTCAGCAGTTCATAGTCACTCATAAGCAATCCCTCCTTTCCCGGTTTTACCCGTTGTCAGAGGGATAGTCCCTCTGCGAAGAAGGACTGACCGCCTATCCCATTATGGCAGTACCCCGTATGGATATATTATCAGAAAATGTCGGACGCTACAAGCGGTTTTCCGACTTTTTTCTCTTGCAAACTCCCAAATTCAGAGGTAAGATTGCCGTCTGGAAAGCAAATACAGACAGGTAATAATAGTCTAAAAATAAAATCTCTTTTCCACAGATACCTGCATCCTCCACATCCGAAAATTCTTCTTTACTGATTCCCATCGGATGATAAAATGATTGCTGAGGGTTGATTTTTCTATAAAAAAATTATATGAAAATATACCTGGATTTCCACTGAAATAACATCCCTGATTGAAAAAATTGCTTGCAATTTACCTACGAAGATAAGTATTATGTACTTAACTGCAAAACAGCATCGCAGGCGCAAACAGGAAAGCAGGGATAAAAAATGATATCATCGTTTTTGGAATTTATAAAACTGTATACCGATGAAACCCAGTATTTTCAGGGTATCGTAATTTCTTTTATCCTTTTGTACGTGAATGCGGGACTCTATCTTGTGGACTTATATCATCTTGTAAAACGGAAATCAAAAGCCGAAACCATAAGTGTTATGATGATACCAGGAGTGTTTGTATTTCTTTCCCAGGCAATGGCTGCGTGTTTTATCCATGTGCCAAATCCTCTGCAAGAAGCCTCACCGGACGGCTTCCTACATATGACTGAGATGGCGCTGCTGCCACAGACGAATCTTGCACTGCTTCTCATCGCGCTGTTTTATCTGGTTCTTTGGGGCATCGGTCTTCTACGGCAGAAAAGAGGGGAACGCGGAAGCCGCAGTCGGTGGTTACTTTCCTGTATTCCCGACTATATCGTATGGCTCTTACTGGTATGCGGGGCATGTTATCATCTTTTATGCGGGGAGGATATCCTGTATCAGATAATAAGACATACCGATGCCGGAAACTACCACCTGCTTACTTCATATGGAATATGGCTCCATATCTGGATGTATGCGTTTTACCTCTTACTATGCAAGGAAGCGGTTTTGCTCGTGGGTTTTTTGTCGGAGATGTTACTCTTACGGATTCCGCTTTGCTACCGCAGTGGACAGAATGCTTCCTCATTTGTTGCATTTTATTTTTTATTTTGTCAGAATGCGGTTTTGCGGGGCGCTTTTCTGGCGGAAGCCATACTTGTTTTTCCCATCTGCGCACTGGCTGTCAGAGACCTGCCCTCCGCCGGAAAGAATGCGTTTATGATGGTATACATTACATTGTTTCTGCTGGTCGGGATGACATTCGTCGTCCTATGCGTTATCCGCCCCATTATGCGGACGCTTGCGTACTTTGACGCGTGGGGGGAACGCCGGCAGATAAGGGAGCTCTTTTGCACGGAATATTTCCTGTTACAGCCGGTTAGCAAAAACAAATCTTTTACTGTTACCTATCACTTTATCATAGACGAAAAAGACGCGGCGGGCGTTTATTATCTTCCGCTTCTTACAAAAATCAGTGGATGGACGTACCTGAAAAACAGGAAGGATAAAGTAAAATTCCTTATCTTTGCAGACGGCCGGTCTCTGGAACTGACCGAACAGGAAATAGAACCGGCAAGGGAAATGATTTCTTATGCAGCGAACAGACTCAGCGCCCGGGAAACAAACGGGATGTCTGAAACACTGTATCATAACAGCAACGCACCGGGAACAGAAGAAAACTGGAATCCGTTTCAAAATAAGGCGGCGACGCCATATCAGAAAGCTCTTAAGTTTTTTATGATTGTGCTTATCCTGCTTTTCTTCATGTGCTATACGGTGTTCGGCCAATGAAAGCTGACAGTTTTACCCACACACTTTGCGCAAAACCGTCAGCCTTCGTGCATATACATCCTGGTCATCCCGGGCTCTCCATCTTCTTGTACCATACACAGAAATTTCCATCCATACCGCTCATAAAAAGAAGTATGGTTCGTCACAAGATATAAGGTGGTGATTCCGTACTTTTTCATGTCGGCACAGACATAATCCAGCAAAGCCCCTGCCACTCCGTAACAGCGCTTATCCTCTTCGGTATAAACCGCGCATACATTCGGAGTAAGGTCTTTCCTGTTATGAAAATCGTTTTCTATCACTCCCAGACCGCCGATAATCCTGTCATTTTCCATTGCAACATACCACTGCGGCACCGCTCTTTTTGACAGGCATTCTTCCATGCTTTCTGCATAAGCTTCTCTCGGGATACCCCACTTTTCATGAAACCAATTTGCGGCTTTATCTTTTAATTCCGGTCTGTCTATCAGCCGGATTATTTCATAATTCACGGTAACATCACCTCCATAGCAATAAACGAACGCACTAACCGCCATGATTCCGCTTCGCGGAATCTCAAAATCCCACGGAACCAAATTTCCTGGCGTGAAACATAAAACTTCTTCACGAAATGCCCTTATCATTCATTCCCCATCCGACTAATTCCAACGCCTGAAACCTATCGTCACCCAAGGCGCTTGCCAGACTGTCTAAATCCACTTTAAAATCCTTTGCTTTCCCTTTTTTCAGTTTAAAAACCACTTTTATCTCTTTGCCGCCCGCACCCTCCAGCAGCTTCCTCATCTGCTCATACTCCCCGTTATCATACAGATTCTTATCTTTTAAAATGTAACTTGCGTAACAATACTTCTGTTCCCCAAAAACATCCCCAAAAGCCTCGATGCTGATGCCGCCGCATTCAATATCATCCTGGCTGTCGTCAAACCTGAACGGCATCATAATCTCCCTGTATTCCGGTTTTGAAAAAAACATTTGCATCTCCCCCTTTCTCTCCGCCCCAGTATACCACACTATATAACCTCCCGCAATCTCCCCTCCTGCGGTCTTGCATTTTGCACGGCGACAGCCCACAGCCCCGGCGTGCATTTGATTCCATAAGGGACCGTGGGCTGTCGCCGTGCAAAATGCAAAACGCCCCATGCAAAACGCCTTCCCTATTTCCTTTCCTGCCAAAATAAGGTATAATACTATTATCATATTTAAAGGAGCGCTTCCATGGAAATCGAAAGAAAATTTACTATCAAAAAGCTTCCTGACAATCTGGAGAGTTTTCCCGTTCACATTATTGAGCAGGCATACCTGAACACCGACCCTGTCATCCGGGTGCGCAGGGAAGACGATGATTTTTACATGACTTATAAAGGACACGGCATGATGGCGCGGGAAGAGTATAACCTCCCCCTAAATGAAGACGCCTACTATCACCTTCTGGCAAAGGCGGACGGCAATATCATCTCCAAAAAGCGCTATCTGATTCCTTTGGAGCATCCGCAGTTTTCACCTGACGGTCCCAGGCCGCCAAAGGATTATTCCCTGACGATTGAACTGGATGTGTTTGAACCGCCTTTCGCTCCCCTGATTCTGGCGGAAGTGGAGTTTGGAAGCAAGATTGCTGCGGAAACCTTCCTCCCGCCCGACTGGTTTCTGGAAGACGTCACCTACAACGCCTCCTATCACAATTCCTACTTAAGTATGAGAAAGCTATAATCAGAATAATGAAGAATAAAGGAAAATGAGCGTTGTTGTTTTGGAAAGGAGTCCTATTTGAACAAAAAAATTGAAAAAGGATTGGTTGTTTTTTCGGTATTTACACTTACCTTTTTGGTAATTTTCAGTATGATGTATTATGTGACGAAAAATACCACATATCTGACTATTTTAATGTGTACACCGGCTATCAGTGTAATTCTATCAAAATTAGTGTGTAGAGATAGGTTGAACGACTTATATCTGAAGCCAAAATTAAAAAGTAATTTGAAATGGTATCTAGTTGCATATTTCTTAACACCGTTTATTGCTTTTTCGGGAGCTGTTATCTATTTTCTGATATTTAAAGATGAATTTAACCCTTTGAATTCTCGTTATGCTATTGAAGCAGGAATAGGGAATTGGAAAGAATATATTTCTAGTTTGGCAATTCTCATACCATTGGCGATATTGGTAAATCCTTTAATGGGTATTTTACAATGTTTTGGTGAAGAACTTGCATGGAGAAGTTATTTACTACCACGATTGAGTAAGCGATATTCGATTAGAATTGCAATTTTGATAAATGGAGTGATATGGGGAATTTGGCATAGTCCTATAATTGCAATGGGGTATAATTATGGGACGGAACACCGGATTCTTGGAATTTTTGCCATGATACTATTCTGCGTAGTTCTAGGTGTTATATCATCGTATTTGTTTTATAAGACAGAATCTGTTTGGTGTTCAGTATTATTCCATGCTTCAATAAACGGAATGGATAAATGGGCCCCGTCATCTATGTTTATGAGCAAAGATGCTAACATGTTTATTGGACCAGACTTACTTGGAATAATAGGCGGTATGGGATTTATTGTTACCGCTGTTATAGCATTTGCGAAACTGAAAGATATGAAAACTTATCATGAACAATAGTTATGTGTACCGCAATGAATATGTACGCTCACGCCACAAAGGAGGACAAGAAGCATTTCATAATACTTCTTGCCCTCTGTTTTCAGTGAAAATTGCCAAAGGCAGTTAGAACTTCTTTTCACGCTATCTGCCATACAACTTACACAGCTTCCGAATACGTTCCGCAAGTTCCCCGGTGCAGGCGTCTTTTTTCATTCTCCACTTCCAGTTGATTCCAAGTGTGGAAGGAATATTGATACGGGCTGTTTCGTCCAGCCCCAGATAGTCCTGCAGCGGGATGATGGCGGTATCCGCCACGGAAGCGATGGCAGCGCGGATAAATTCCCATTCCACTTCTGTTTCATCTTCAGCAAGATGCAGGTAACGGTCAGCAAAATTCCGGTCTCCCGGCGGCAGGGCCGTATACCACCCCAGCGTGGTATCGTTGTCATGGGTACCTGTGTACACCACACAGTTTTTTGGATAATTGTGGGGCAGATAATCGCTTTCTTCCCGGGAATCAAAAGCAAACTGCAAAACCTTCATGCCGGGATATCCCGTTTTCCTTACCAGTTCCATAACGCTTTCTGTCAAAAAGCCCAAGTCTTCCGCAATAACCTTTTTATCGCCCAGCCTGTTTCGCAGGGCGTCAAAAATGGCAAAGCCCGGTCCCTTGCACCACCTGCCACGTTCCGCCGTCTTATCGCCGTAAGGAATGGACCAATACTCGTCAAATCCTCTGAAATGGTCGATACGCAGCACGTCATACCACTCATAGCAATAAGCAATTCGCTTCATCCACCAGTCAAAGCCGGTCTTTTCATGGTATTCCCAGTTATATAAAGGATTTCCCCAGAGCTGTCCCGTAGCGGAAAAAGCGTCGGGCGGACAGCCTGCAACGGCAGTAGGCATACGGTTTTCGTCCAGTTGGAACAGTTCCGGGGCCGCCCAGGTATCCGCGCTGTCAAAAGCCACATAAATGGGGATATCCCCCACAATCTCTATGCCCCGTTCGTTGGCATAGGACTTTAACGCCTTCCACTGCCTGTGAAATAGATATTGCTGGAAACGGAAAAATTCTATATCTTCTTTATATCTCTCACGGTATGCTTCCAGCGCTTCCTGCTTTCTGAGCCTGATATCTTCATCCCACTCGCTCCAACAAACGCCGCCAAAACTGTTTTTCACAGCCATATACAGCGCATAATCCTCCAGCCAGTAACCGTTTTCTTCTACAAACCGACGGTATGAGGCGTCTTCTCCGAGGCACTTTTCCCCAAATGCCCTTTCAAATGCCCTGCGCAGCGCCTCAAAACGGGAAAGATAAATTTTTTCGTAATCCACATACTCCTCGTTACTGCCGAAATCATATGTACGGCATTCTTCTTCCGTAAGATAAGAGAGCGCAGTCAGGTCTTCCAAATCGATATAATAAGGATTACCCGCAAAAGTGGAAAAAGACTGGTAGGGGGAATCCCCATACCCAGTCGGTCCAAGCGGCAGAATCTGCCACAGCTTCTGCCCCGCTTCTTTTAAAAAATCTACAAATTGATACGCCTCTTTAGAAAATGCACCGATACCATACCGGGAAGGAATACTGGATACCGGCAGTAAAATTCCGCTTTTTCTCATCCTGGCATCTCCTTTATTGATATATATTCCGGGGGCAAAATCCCCCGTTTTATTTTAATTTCCAGATATCCCTGTCATACTCTGCAATCGTCCTGTCTGAAGAGAAAAATCCCGCTTTTGCAATATTGACAAGCATCATCCGCCTCCAACTGTCCCTGTCCTCGTAATCCGCAAACATTCTGTCCTTCGTCTTGATATAGTCCTCCAAATCCAACAATGTCATGAACCAGTCCTTGTTCAGCAGTTCATTGTAAAGGCGCTCCAGGCTTTCCCTGCTGCCTGCATCCAAAGCTTCTTTGCTCACAAGAAAATCCACTGCTTTTTTGATGTCCGGATTCTTTTCATAATAATCCATGGGTACATAATCGCCCTTTGCATAATGCGCGATTACCTGCTCGGAATTTTCTCCGAAAATATAAATATTGTCATCCCCTACCAGTTCGTGTATCTCCACGTTTGCCCCGTCGGAAGTGCCCAGGGTAACCGCACCGTTTAACATAAACTTCATGTTGCCGGTACCGGAAGCCTCCTTGGACGCCAGGGAAATCTGTTCGGAAATGTCACATGCGGGAATCAGCCGCTCCGCATAGCTGACATTATAATTTTCCACCATGACTACCTTCATATAGGGGCTTACTTCAGGGTCCTTTGCCACAATTTCCTGCATGACAAGAAGCAGATGGATAATATCCTGCGCGATAACATACGCGGGCGCTGCCTTTGCCCCGAAAATAAATGTCAAAGGCCTTGCCGGTTTCTTGCCTGCCTTGATTTCCAGATATTTGTGGATGATATATAAAGCATTCATCTGCTGGCGCTTGTACTCATGGAGTCGCTTTACCTGAATATCAAAGATGGAATCCGGATTGATGTCAACTCCCTCTTTCTCCGCAATATATGCTGCAAGCGCTGTTTTCTTCTGTTTCTTAACCGCCTCAAGCCTGCCCAGAAATGCTTCATCGTCGGCAAAGGCAAGCAGCTTTTCCAGTTCAGCCGCATTTTTCTTGTATCCTTCCCCGATAGCTTCCGTAATCAGCGACGCAAGCTCGCGATTGCAGGACAACAGCCAGCGGCGGAAAGTAATGCCGTTCGTTTTATTGTTAAATTTCTCAGGATAAATCCTGTAGAAATGATTCAGTTCCGTATCCTTTAAGATATCCGTGTGAATGGCTGCCACACCGTTAACCGAAAATCCGTAATGGATGTCAATGTGCGCCATATGCACCCTATTTTCCTTATCAATGATATGCACTCTCTCGTCATTATATTTTGCCGCAACCCTCCTGTCAAGTTCCTTTATAATGGGAACAAGCTGGGGCACTACTTTTTGCAGGTACTTAACCGGCCATTTTTCCAACGCTTCCGCCAGAATGGTGTGGTTTGTGTAAGCACATGTCCTGCTTACCACCGCAATCGCCTCTGACAGGGTAAAGTCCTCCTCCATCAAAAGAATCCGAATCAGTTCGGGAATCACCATGGTCGGATGGGTATCGTTAATCTGAATCACCGCATAGTCATACATCCTGTGTAAATCATACCCGTTTTCTTTCATTTCCGCGATAATCAGCCTTGCGCCGCTGCTAACCATGAAATACTGCTGGTATATACGCAGCAGGTTGCCGGCCTCGTCTGAATCATCCGGGTATAAAAACAGGGTCAGGTTTTTTGCAATTTCTTCCTTGTTAAACCGGATGCCGTCTTTTACCATGGACTCATCCACCGTTTCAATATCAAACAGATGCAGCTTGTTTACGCCGTTCTGATATCCCACCACATCAATATCATAAAGCCTTGAAGTCACGGTACAGTCGCCAAACTCGATTTGGAATGTGGTATCGGTTTTGTTTAACCAGGACTGTGCTTCTATCCATTCGTTTTTCTGTGCATCCTGATGTTTATCGGTAAATACCTGCTTAAACAGTCCGAAATGATAATTCAACCCAATGCCGTCGCCGGGCAGCCCCAGGCTCGCAATGGAATCCAGAAAACATGCTGCCAGCCTGCCGAGACCGCCGTTTCCCAGCGATGGCTCCGGCTCCACTTCTTCGATTTCCGCAAGGGATATTCCCTTTGAAGCAAGCAAATCATGCACTTCATCATACAGTCCCAGATTGATGAGGTTATTTGACATCAGCTTTCCAATTAAAAACTCTGCCGAAAAATAATAGACTTTTTTTCTGCCCTTTATCGGCGCAGTCTCCCCGATATAATCCTTTGTCAGGTTTAGCAGACTGTAGTACAGTTCTTCTTTACTGCAATCCGCAATTTCCTTCCCGTATGTTTTTTTTGTCAACGCACTCCATTCCTGTTCCAGATTCATTTTTTCCTCACTTTCTGCCTTCAGACCTGCAGCTCTCCTCATTATTTTTTCATTATTAACATATTATATCCATATATTGCAGTCTCTCTATGGAATATGGCAGAATAATTTCCCTGCCCTTTTCCCCTTTCATCAGCCTGCCCAGCTCTTCGACTGCCTCAGCTGAAATAAGACCGAAATCCTGCCGGATGGTATTCATCTGCTTTCCCACATAACCCATCAGCATGATACCGTCAAAACCACAGACCGGACGGAAAATATCCATTTCCGTCAGCGCTTTCATCGCGCCGATAGCCATCAAATCCGATGCGCATACCACCGCGTCCTTGCCTGCGGCATAGCGGAACGTAATCTCCCTCGCCTTTTTCTCGGAAAATCCGCCATCCCTGATTAAAAGCTGCAGGTTCATGTCCTCTGCAAGCATTTTCATTCCCCTGATACGTCTTTCCGTCACATAGCCGTTCTTTTTTCCTGCAATGTACAATACTTTTTTACAATGATTTTCCTCAACTGTCTTTTTTGCCACATCATATTGCGCCTGCTCCTGCGCCACCCATACCATGGAAGTGTCCTGATTGACAAAGGGCGCATCCACCAGCACTATCTTAAACTCCCTGCTGGCAACAAGCCTGTGAAGGATTTTATCGTCTTTGCTCATGCCGTATATGACAATCCCGGTAATATTCTGGGACTTAAAGTACGCAATGATTTCTTCCAGCGACTTGTCGTGCAGCATGGAAAAAAACACGGTAATCACATCCAGGTTCAGCTCTTTTGCTTTTTTGATGGCGCCGGTCAGATACTGCATATCAATCTCGTCAATAACCTGGGTCTTGGCTATCATGTTCATCAAAAGCGCCACCCGGCCGGACTGTTTGGAAGATAACGCGGCGGCAATCGTATTCGGTATGAAATTTAATTCCGCGATGGAGGCATTGACTTTCTTTTTTGTCTCCTCACTGATGTTCGGATAATTGTTCAAAACCTTTGATACCGTTGATATGGCAACCCCGGCATGTCTGGCAACATCTTTTATAGAAACCATAAATGCCCCCTTTGGAAAACGTTTTCTTTCTTTATCATACAAAACGCCTGACCGATTGTCAAGCGCTTTTTTCGTATTTTTTCGTTATTTTTTCCGCACAAGATGTTTTGGCGTTCCATTCTCATAAATCGGGAAGAGCTCCCCCTGTATCAACGGTCTTGCATAAGCTTCATATTCCTCTGTGACGCCGCAGCCGTCCTCCGTTATCCATTCTGTCGGAACTTTCCGCTCTAAATTGGCAATTGCATGGATGTCATAAAGCCCCGTCAGGCATCGGTAGCTTTCCCCTTTTGCACGCAGTAAGGTCACCATCATGCCGGTATTGCCCTCCATCGCCGCTTCCACTGCCGCTTCACCTGCCCGAAAAGCTTCCTCGATATCCGTCAGGGAAGCAATATGGGAAGCTGCGCGCTGCAAAGTGGAAAATTCGACCGCCCTGGCCTTATACTCTGTTTTCTCCTGAATCAGTCCCGCAAGAAAGGTTCCGCATCCTGAAAGCTGTTTGTGCCCGAACACATCCGTCTTTTCGCTCCCTGCACCGTCTAACTCACATACAAACCTGCCGTTTCCCAGCCTGATGCCTTCTGAAACGGCAATGACTATGGACTTCTTTCTTTCTGCCAGTTCTTTCACCTTGCGTAAAAACTCGTCCAGATTAAAATCTCTCTCCGGCAGATAAATGGCGTCCACACCCTCGCAGGAATCATCTTTTGCCAGCGCTGCGGCGGCCGTCAGCCAGCCCGCATGTCTGCCCATAATCTCCACCAGAAGTATCGCCGTTCGGTAGTCCCCGTAAACGGCATTGTCCCGGATAATCTCCTTTAAGGAAGTGGCAATGTATTTTGCCGCAGAGCCATATCCCGGACAGTGGTCCGTAATGGGCAAATCATTATCTATGGTCTTGGGGATTCCGATAAAACACTGTTTTTTCCCTTTTTCCTTCGCATAGTCGGAAAGCATCTTTACCGTATCCATGGAATCATTGCCGCCTATATAAAACAGGCAGGATATATCATGCTTTTCCATCACTTCAAATATCTTCTCATATTTGTCTTCATTGCCGCAGACCTCCGGCAGTTTATACCTGCAGGAACCCAGAAAAGCAGAGGGCGTTCTCTTAAGCAGTTCCATGCCCGCCTCGTCTGCAAGGTATTCATCCAAGTCCAGAACCTTATCTTCCAAAAATCCCTGGATGCCATATACCATTCCGTATACTTTGTCCACCCCGGCTCTTTTCGCCGCGGCATACACGCCTGCCACAGACGCGTTGATAACCGCCGTAGGACCTCCCGACTGGCCTACTATCACATTTCCCCTCATTTTCTATCGTTCCTTTCTTACTGTCTTTTCCGTTTTCCATAAAAACAGAATCAGCAGAACCAGACTCACAATACTGATGCAAAGTCCGATGCCTGTCCCTTTTATGAAATACCGTATGCTGACTGCATGCGTCCCTTCAGAAAGCGGTATGGCAAGCATGGTTTCCCCAAACGATTCGTACGCTGTTTCTTTTCCGTCCACCAACACTTCCCAGCATGGCTCATAGGGAACCGACAGCACCAGATATCCGCCCTCCTGTAATGTTATTTTACCATCGAAACCGTCTGCTGTATAGGACTGAATCTCCAAAGGCTGCCTGCCCAATGCGCCTATGACCTCGCCAAGAGCCTCCTTTGACATCCGGTACAGCTTGATTTGCAGACTATCTTCCTCTCCCGCGGTAACGGTAAACTGCTCCCCCGCAGCATACCACCCCAAATCCAAAATACAATTTCTGTCCACCTTTTCAAACTCCCTTGTTTCCTCCCCCTTCTGCCATACAAGACTGTCTTCCGGCGCTTTCGTCACAAGGCCGTACAGATGTCCGTCACTTTTTACCTGTACCGTAATCAGGTTTTCCTCCGCGGAAACCTCCTCAAACGCCAATGCGGAAAACAAGGAATATTTGTCACAAAGTTTTCTTGCAAAGTTATTCTGCAGCATAACAGGATTGGAGACATCAGCCGTCACTGTATCCGAAAGTTCATGAAAAAGAACCTGCGGGAGTGCAAAGCCGACAGGCAGCGTATATTGATTCTGATAGAGAATTTTTTCTCCATGCACGGCAACCTGCCTGTAAAGAGCGGAATCGGACATCTCTTTTTCCGTGATGGTATACCTGACGCCCAAAAGCGCGCCGGTAAGCGGTGTGGCGCCCTGATAATAATAGGAAACCTTATTGCCCCCCATCCCCAGGCTTGTGTAATACTTCTCTATATTTCCATTCAGCGTGGAAGAAAATACGGATGCAGACGGATACCTTGCCAGCGTCCCGTCATTCTTCGTCATCTGGTCGATGCTTTCCACACGGCAAAAACCACCGTCCTCCCCGACATATTCTACAAGCGCCTGATAATCCGCCTTTTTGCCCATATAATATTCCCTGCGCACCGGCGTCACGCTGGTATGTTCCATATTCAGCACCGCTTCCATGGATACCAGAATGAGTACAATCCACTTGCCGCCCAATGCCAGCCAGCCTAACGTCCTGCTGTCACGGAATTTTTTTCTGAAACGCCTGTCAAACAAAAGGGTAAGCAGCAGATAGCCCGCAAGAAAAATCCATGTACAGGCCATCACTCCCACCGTAAGGCCTTCCGTCGTCACAAAGATACCGCAGGCGGCAAGCAGCAGCATTCCACACACACCGCCTGCAATGCGGTTTTGCGTCTTATTTTCCGCATCCCGGTATACCGCCTCAAAACACATGGACAGCACGACAAAAATATACAGAAACGACTGTCTTGCCGGCAGGGAATCCGGATAATTCAGTCCATGCCAGATAAAATCCAGTATATTTACAGAATAACTCAGCAGCAGAAAGCCCAGCAGCAAAAGCCGCCCTGCTTTTTGCTTAAGAGAAATGTTTTTATGAAAAAAATAGATGGGAACCAGCACAAAAACCAGCGCGCCGCAATAAAGATTGGGCCAATGCTCCAGCCCCCTCTCCGTCTGCAGCATTGCCGCATGTCTTGCCAGTACCTCCAGCAGGTTAAAGTAAAATTCGATTTTCTTTGGAAACGCAATATCATGGAATGCCGTCACGCTCATGGCATTCATTACGGGAACCAGCAGCACGCCCGCAAGCCCCCCTGCCAAAAGGGAGGATACGGCAAACCGAAAAACGGCCCTGCCTTTTTCCCTTATAGATAATCCGTTTGTAAACAGCTGCATGACAAAATACAAAACAAGAAAAATACAAATCAGAATGGACAGATAATAGTTGGTAAAAATGGAAGCTGCCAGCGCAAGGCAGTAAAGCCTGCATTTGCCCTTTAACACCAGCTCTTCCAGTCCAAGGATGATAAGCGGCGCAAGAAACAGGCAGTCCATCCACATATGGTTCCAGTTATACGCGGCAATATAGCCGGACATGGCATACAGCACCGAAAACCACACAATCCGTAAATCTCTCGTTGCAAAACGCCTGCTCAGATAGTAAGAAAAAGTCAGTCCGCAAAACCCTATTTTCAACACAATCAGATAGGTCATAAACTCAATCAGAAAGTTCTCGGGGCAAAAAAAGGCCAGCCAGTTAAAGGGACTCGCCAGATAATACGCGTATACTGCCACAAAGTTAGAACCCAGCCCCGTATACCAGGAAAAGGCAAGACTCTCCCCGCCATGCAGTTTGCGCCAAAATTCAGTTAGAAAGGGAATATACTGGTGATACATATCAGAATACATGAAACTGTTACTGCCGAAAGGAAAAATCCCCCTGACAATAAAAATGCCCAGCATCAAAAGAACCGGAATGGCAAAAGACAGGAAATAGATGTTTTTCAGTTTTTTGGCAAAAGCTCTCATGCAGATACTTTTCCCTCCAGCCATTATTCTATAATCTCCACTCTGATAACAAAAAATGCGGTTAGTGGGACTCGAACCCACACGCCTCTCAGCATAAGAACCTAAATCTTACATGTCTGCCAATTCCATCATAACCGCCGGTATGCACAGAAAATATGCTTTAACAGTATACCCTTACCGGAAAGCATTTGTCAAGATATGGTTGAACCGTTACCGCATTTTGCATTGGCCTCCCCGCGTGCATTTGTTCCAACAAGACACGCTTTCGCTCGGGTAAAAACGCAACGGCACATAGCGCGAAAAGAAGTTCTAACCACTCACAGCAGAGGCTGTTTCGCGGAGAACTTCTAAGTTTCACGCCGAAAAATGCCAGAAATGCGGCATTTTTCATTAAAGTAACAACATTTTAGCGTTTTTACACGGTCCTTTATGGAATCAAATGCACGCGGGACTGCCGCAATGCAAAATGCGGCAACTTTATATGTGACGGATAACCTTTTTGTATATTCTTACAAGGAAAAAACTGCTCATGGCAACCGACATCAGCTCTGCTACGGGAAAAGCCCACCAGATATTATTTACATTGCCCGTAAGGGATAACAGGTATGCCACCGGAAGCAGTACCACAAGCTGTCTGGCAATGGACACAATCATGCTGTACACACCGTTGCCTAAGGCTTGGAATACACTGCCCACCACGATACAGAAGCCGGCAAAAATAAAGCTGAGGCAGATGGTTCTTAAAGCCGGTATCCCTACCTGCAAAAGTTCCGGTGTCGCATTGAACAGTCCCAAAAGCTTATCCGGGAACAATTCCATGATAAGCAGACCCACAAACATAATGGAAACTGCATACAGGATGCTTTGTTTCATGGTCTTGATTACACGCTCTTTATTTCCCGCGCCGAAATTAAATGCAATAATCGGCACCATGCCGTTATTCAGTCCAAATACGGGCATAAAGATAAAACTCTGAAGCTTAAAATAAAGGCCAAATACGGTCTGTGCCACACCGTATGCCGCAAGAATCAGGTTGATGCCATAAGTCATGACTGAGCCGATGGCCTGCATGACAATGGACGGCGCCCCCACTGCATAAATCTGTCCGATAACCTGCAGTTTGGGCCTGAATCCTTTCAGTTTCATCCTGACTTCATCGTTGAACCGGAAATGGAAAATAATCGCCACAATGCAGGCCACAATCTGTCCGCTCACCGTGGCTACAGCCGCGCCTGCCGCCTCCAATCTGGGAAATCCAAACAGACCGAAAATCATTATCGGGTCCAGGATAATATTGACTATGGCGCCTATTCCCTGCGTAATCATGGTATGAAACGTCTTGCCTGTCGCCTGCAGCAGCCTCTCAAAAACAATCTGCATAAACATGCCGAAAGAACAGGTGCAGCAGATTGTCAGATAAGAAATGCCATATGCCCTGACCTCCGGGATATCGGTCTGACTGTACATAAACGGTCTGACAATGGTAAGGCCTGCAATCAGAAACAGCAGATAGCAGATAACTGCAAGAAACACACCGTTTTCCGCCGTCCGGTTTACTTTTTCATAGTCCTTTTCCCCAAGCGAGCGGGATAGCAGCGCATTGATACCCACCGCCGTGCCCACGCCGATGGCAATCATCAGACTCTGTACCGGAAATGCAAGGGAAACCGCGCGCACCGCATACTCATTTACCCGTGATACAAAAATGCTGTCCACAATATTATAGAGCGCCTGTACCAGCATGGAAATCATCATGGGCAGCGACATACTGATGAGCAGCTTATTTACCTCCATGGTTCCCATTTTATTTTCTTTTGATTCCATTTTCATCTCTTTCGTTTCTGCCATAAGTTATCCCTCGCTCTTTTCCGTGAATCTGATTTTTTAGTATAAAAAAAAGACCATATAGCCTTTTTCTTAATAAATGAAGCACGGGGGATTCGAACCCCCGACAACCTGATTAAAAGTCAGGTGCTCTACCGACTGAGCTAGTGCTCCGAATTTAAACTGGGCTAGCTGGATTCGAACCAGCGAATGCAGGAGTCAAAGTCCTGTGCCTTACCGCTTGGCGATAGCCCAATATATGACGCCAGCCACAAGTTCACACTGCATCCAGAAACAATGAGGGTGGATAAAGGGATTCGAACCCTTGGCCTCCAGAGCCACAATCTGGCGCGCTA
>CAJTKU010000018.1 GCA_910577015.1 uncultured Lachnospiraceae bacterium
CAGGTATTAAGGGATTATTTACAGTCGGTGTAACATATGTTTGACAAACCTACATTCCATAATCCTTCTCCTTTCGATTACTCCTGACTGTCAAGGTCGATTACATAGTTTGCATAACTTTCTTCCCGCTCGTCAGACGGTACATAGTAACGCACATTTTTATTTATCCGGGCAATCCGCTCCATTTCCTCCCCTGTCAGCTCAAAGTCAAAGATATCGGCATTTGCCTTGATGTGTTTAGGATTGGTAGAACCGGGAATCACCTGATTGCCCATCTGCACATGCCAGCGCAAAATAATCTGGGCATTGCTCTTTCCATATTTTTCTGCCAGTTCTGTAAATACCGGCTCATTTATAAGCGCCTTGTCCCCGTGTCCCAACGGATACCATGCCATCACACGGCAGCCGCATTCCTTCAACATATCAATGGTTTCCATGTCCATATAATAGGGATGTGCCTCCATCTGTATCACATGGGGCTTTATTTCACATTCGGAGAGTAGTTTCTCCAGTTTCTTCCCATGGAAATTGGAAATACCGATGGATTTGATTTTCCCCTCTTTGTAGGCCTTCTCCAGTTTTCGGTAACCTGCCATAAAATCTCCTGCCGGCTGGTGGATAAACATCAAATCAATATAATCCGTATCCAGTAGCTCCAGACTCTTTTCCACAGTGTTCTCCATCAGGTACTGGCTCGCCCAGATTTTTGTGGAGAGGAAAATATCTCCGCGGGGAACGCCCGACTTCTTCATGCCCCGGCCGACAGCCCGCTCATTCATATATGCCTGCGCCGTATCAATCATCCTATAGCCGCAAGCAAGCGCGTCATATACCGCCTGCTCTGCCTGTGCCGGCGTCATCATAAAAGTACCGATTCCTACTGCTGGCATTTCTACTCCATTGCTCAAACTAAAATTCATCATGATAAATTCCTCCTCTTATCCCTTATTTGTACAGTCATTTGCATTGACCAGTTCCGTTAACGTGATATTGGGGTTGCGGTAACGCGCCCCCGGATTTGGCTCTTTCAAGGGAATATCCCCAAACTGAATCGCCATCTCGGGACATGCCTGTATGCAGGCGTAACACGCCTGACAGCCTTCTTTCGTATTGACGGCATGTTGGTTTTCCAAATGAATGCACCCTGCCGGACATACCCGTGTGCAGATACCGCAGCCGATGCATTTGTCGGTAATCACATAGTCCGCCCATATTGTTTCCGGCGCATGATTTACACGCGCAAGATATCCGTTGTGGATATTTTTATCCTCTTCACTTGCCTTTTGTATCCTTATTGTCCTGTTATCAATGTCAGCTTTTATCTCTGCAAGCTGTTCCTCCACCTTTTTGTCAATCGCTTTCTGCTCTTCCATGTCAAAGGCCGGCAGAAAATTGTCCACCATCAATACCGTATTGATGTAATCCGGTTTTTTCCCAATGCCCAAACAAAAGCTTTCCGCCAGTTCGGCGGCTCCTCCATGCCTGTTGCCATAAGTCAGGACAATATAAAAATATGTAGTTTCCAATACTGCTTTTTGTAAAAACTCTTTTACCATCCCCGGCATCTCATGCCCGTAAACAGGACAGACTATGCCAATCCGTTCGGCGGTAAAATGCAGTTCTTTTTGGGAATACGCCTGTGGAATGCTGTAACGCTCATCATCCAGTTGTTTTGCCACATACAGGCTGTTTCCCGTTCCTGTAAAATAAAATATCATTAGTCCGGCTCCCTTCCTGTTTTCTTTCCTGCTTTATTATAAAACGTCCCAGGCTCAAAAGTACAATATCAATTTTGCAATCCAGATTGCATTATATGAAATCTGTGTTATTATTATAAGAAAGGAAGGAGTCTGCTATGCTGGATTTTAACATATTGGAACAATTTGTGACTTTTTACCACACCGGAACGTTAATAGAAGCTGCCACACAGCTTCACATTTCACAGTCTACCCTTACCAGAGGTATGCAGCGACTGGAATCTGAATTTGGCGTACCCCTCTTTATCCGTACCAAAAACAGCATCGCCTTGACAGAGGCAGGGAAGTTAGCTGCCATCGACGCTGAAATGATACTGCACCAGTGTGAAAACATGCTCCGCAGGGTACAGGACTTTGACAGAAGAAGCCGGACTATCATGATTGGCGCCTGCGCACCGGTTCCCGTCACAAACGCAGTACAGCGCCTGACCGGTCTGTTCCCCAGTGTTGCCATATCTTCCGAGCTGAAAGGGCTCCCTGACTTGCTGGCTGGACTGGAAGAAAATTCTTACCATCTGATAATTCTTCCTTATGCCCCCACAGAACCGGATATGATATCCATCCCCCTATGTACGGAGCACTTGTATTTTTATCTTCATAAAAAACATCGGTATGCAAAGAGAAAATCTTTGAAAGTAGGAGAGATGAACGGAGAAAACATGCTTTTATTCCAGGATATCGGTTTCTGGTATGACCTTGTAACCGAAAAAATGCCGGATTCCCGGTTTCTCCTGCAATCCGAGCGTTACTCCTTTATAGAATTGATTTTAAATTCCACAATGCCGGCTTTCACGACCGATTCCATCCCATGCGACCAGCCTGTGAGCGACCGCGTGAAAGTCGCAATTGAAGATGAGGAGTTCAATGTGACTTACTATCTGACCGGGAAAAAAGGGACTATTGCGCCCATAGATTTTACCCGGCTTTTGCAATAGTCCCTTATAAATTAATTAAATTACCAAATCCACATGTTGTATCGTGCCGACTTCCCCGCTTTCTTTCAGGAAAACACCGGTGCTGCGGACAATGCCCTGCGTCTGGTTGGTTTCCATCTGCTTTACGGAAAACTCCGTGGCCGTATGTCCCAGATAAATGGCGCCGACCCCTGCGTCGCCAAGGGCTATCAGCCTGTCGCGTCCATCCGCATCCTTTGTCCATACCTTCAGATGCTTGAATACTTCGTCATCCTCGTCAATCCAGCCGTTGCCGTCCTTGTCATATGCCGCAAGGTCTTTAAAGCCGTCCCCGCTCTTTGTGCCGAAAAGTTCGCTTCCGTCGTTGATGATGCCGTCATTGTTCAAATCAAGCGCCAGAAAACCGCTGCCCTTTGCCAGAGAAGACAGTTCCTCCGCCTTGCCGTCGCTGTCCAAATCAAAGAAAAACGTCTGGTCGGAAAACGATGCCGGATTGCCTTCCAGATTGATGACAAGCGGGTCCACGCAAAATGTCTTTCTGGAATACTCCAGTCCCACTGCCTGTGTAAATTCCCTTGACATCTCCAGATTTAAGTTAAAATTGATGCTCCTGCCATCGGAGGTTTCCACCGTGCCCATCGTGGAAAAAGAAGTGACTTCCTTTTCCGAATAAATCTTTGACATGGTAACCCTCTCTTCCCAATGGCCCACACCCACCCGGGCGGTAGTGCCTTTTTGCGCAGCCTGTTTTGTACTTGCAGCCGCAATAGTAAGTGAACTTTGCTTCCATGCGCTTGCACTGTAGCCAAAAGCCTGCTGCGTTTTTCTGCCCCATCCGGTGTAATTGGGCCGTCTGTGCTGCTGCATGGCACGTAAGGATTCCAGAAGCTGCCTTAGCATCTTAATTTTAAAATCTTCCTCCGTGTCTATGGGTTTTTGTTTCGCGTTCCGGCTGTCGGCCATTTCCTTAATCCAGCCGGCTTTTTGCTTCTCCTCTTCAGAAAGTTTTTTGTTTCCGTTTTTTCCATTTCCTTTCTGAATAAAAGCTTCTTCTTTTGTTTCCGCACTCTGTGAAAGCTCCAGGGTTGCCGACTGCCCTGTCCAGCCTGAAAGCTTCTTCTCCGCTTCTTTGTCCGGGTCACCCTTCGGCGATGTACTGCCGGTCACCCAGTACCTGTCGCCCGAAGCCGTTACCCGAAGGTCATACGCTTTCGACTCCTCGTGCTTCGCTGCCATCATAATGGCGCTTTGTTTAATTCTCATGCCACACCTCCCTGTCTGCATGTTGCGTATAATTACGCCTAAAAAGGGGTTCCTTCCCCACATCAGTTCCCCTGTGCCATACCGTATAGATAGAAACAGGGTTAACTATTATATCGGCAGAAAACTGTAAAATATTACCTCCAATCGCTTAAAACAATATCGGCCCGCAGTAAGCGCCAGCCCGTCCCCGGCGGCAGATATGTTTCCAAAAAGGACCGTGTAAAAACGACGGCCCTTGGAGGTTGTATTTTAACCTCCTATGTGCCGCTGCGTTTTTACCCGAGTGAGAACGCGTCCTGTTGGAAACATATCTGCCGCCGGGGACGGGCTGGCGCTTACTGCGGGTCGGCGTTGTTTTAAATGCTTTCCAGCACTACGCCATGTGCAATTCCCGGAACGGTCTGGCCTTCATTAAAGCTGGTCTTGCTTAAAAGCGCCCCTGTAGGCACAAAAAGAACCTTTTTCCAATTGTGCTCCGAAAGCTGTTTCAGGATATAAGCGGAAAGGGTGACTGCGCTGCAGCCGCATCCGGAACCTCCGGCATGGGTATCCTGTGTATCTGCGTCAAATATCTCCATGCCACAGTCAAGATGCCTGTCGGAAATATCATATCCTTTGTCACGCATCAAATCAATCAGCAGCTTTTGTCCCACGCTTCCCAGGTCCCCTGTTATGATTTTGTCATATTCATCCGGCTGACTGTTGTAGTCAATAAAATGGCTGGCAATGGTGGACGCCGCTGCCGGAGCCATGCAGGCGCCCATATTTAAGGAATCCTTCAATCCGAAATCCACGATTTTACCCACTGTCATGCCGGTAATCCTTGCCTTACAGCCTTTTTCTTTTTGTGACCCCAAAACAAACGCCCCGCTGCCCGTTACGGTCCATGACGCAGACAGCGGCCTCTGGTTTCCGTATCCCAGAGGGAAGCGGAATTCCTTTTCCGCACTTGCAAAATGGCTGGAGGTGACACAAATGACGTTTTCCGCAAAGCCGCCGGACACCGCCATTGCTCCGAGGGTCAAAGATTCCCCGCAGGTGGAACATGCCCCGTATACACCCAGTAGTGGTATGTTATAATTCATAATACCAAATGATGTGGCTATTGATTGACCCAGTAAGTCACCGGCAAAAATGTACCGCATGTCTTCCGGCTTCTTTCCTGCCTTACCAAGCGCCATGTAAACGGCGTCCTTTTGCAGGCTGCTCTCCGCTTCTTCCCATGTTTCACAGCCAAACATGTCGTCTTCGCCCACCATATCAAACAAAAGCCCCAGAGGACCTTCCCCTTCTTTTTTTCCCACGATGGAGGCGCTGCCGTTGATATACACTTCCTTTTTCAGTTTCAGGCTCTGGCTGCCAACTGTACACAGATTGTTTTCGCTCATATTTTTCTCCATTTCGAAACGTCAAAAATACTTACTTATAAAACCGCTTTTTGCAGGTTATTCAAATTTACCCTCTGCAACCATGCGTATCAGTTCATCCATCTCATGGTCGTTTTTCACCTGACTGCTTCTGTTTCTAAGCACTTCCCTTTCCTCATCCGTCATATTGTTGATTCTTTCCCTTGCATTGTCCTCCATGGCAAACCCTACCGGTAAATCCCAGAACGCACCATCTCCCATAACACCGTTTGCTCCGTTAAAAGTGTCCATACTTTTTTCCTCTCTTTCTCTCATTTTAAAATCTGCAACAGAACATGCAGTCCTCTTTCATTATGTAAGTATGGACACAGATTTGCATTTTATTCTATTTTGTAATAACATAAATATACTCATAAAGATTCAGGTGGGAAGCCCACCTGAATTTGTTGAAAAAGATGTTCGTCCAAACACCGAAAACGGGCGGTTACCCATGAATTGTGGCCGCCCGACAACCCGGAATTTATCTGTATGTAAAAGATTTTTGACAGCGTTTTCGAAGGTGTGTCAAAGCCTATTGATAGACGATTTTCTATAAATGAGTTATTATTCTTTCAGATAGAGGTCACAAATATGGAAATTGAGAAGAAATTAAAAGAAGCAAGAACAAATGCTGGTTTAACACAAGAACAGGTTGCTGAGAAAATTATGGTTTCAAGACAAACCATATCAAATTGGGAAAACGGAAAATCCTTGCCAGATATTGTTAGTATTATCAAATTGAGTGACCTTTATCAAATTAGTTTAGATGAACTATTGAAAGGAGACACAAAAATGAACGAAAAGATTGAGAAGGATGTAAAGGTTGCGAAAAATAATAAAAGATTAATATTCGCAACAGCAATTTTGTTATTTGCTGTTGCGATAATTTATTCGATTAGCACTTTCGCGGGTGGTGCGTTTTATGACTTCTGTGAGGCTGCTATAATATGGATAGCGTTAGGCATTGGCGTTGCGTTTGCTATAACATATATGAGCCAAAAAGACGAAGTTATATCTGGGAAAAAGGATGCATAAACTTCCCGTTTGGCTATCTGATTACAGCATGACACAGACTTTCTGGCAACTCGTTTTCATAGAATTACCGGATATAATTGGTTCTGACAAACTCTTCTTTTTCCGGCAGACCGTATTTTTCTTTTCCATCGGCAATACATTTCATCAGAAAGGACATGTTTCTCGCCAGTACGCGCATGGTCTGCATACCTTCCGCATCCTGCGCTGCCTCTCCCGGCTCCCTGCCGTGAACGGCATTCCAATACTGCGTGGATGCTATCGGCATTCCTGAAATGGCAAAAAACTTGTTGATTTCATCATAGGTGGCAGAAATGCCGCCGCGTCTGGCTACCACTGCGCTTGCGCCAACCTTCATGGTTTTGTCAAACGGCGTGCTGTAAAACAGGCGCGTCAGAAACGCTATCAGGGTTGCGTTTGCCGAGCCGTAATATACCGGCGTACCCACCACCAGGCCGTCGCATTCCGCAAATTTGGAGGCAGCCTCGTTGACTACATCGTCAAAAACACATTTACCCGAACCTTTCTTGCAGGTCTGGCAGGCAATGCAGCCCCTGACGTCCTTATTTCCCACATCCAGAACCTCGGTTTCAATGCCTTCTTTTTCAAAAATGCCTATCATCTCGTTTAAGGCAAGCTTTGTGTTTCCCTGCACGCGGGGACTTCCGTTAATCAATAATACTTTCATGTCGATACCTCCTTTTTGTTTATACATCACTCGTCCAGCACGGTGGACCTGTACTCAATAGATATAATATTCTCCCCCTGCAGGATAAAGCACAGCTTCATGCCGTCCCTGCCGTACACCAGCATTCCGCCTTCCTCTGCCGCCTCACTGCCGTACGCCTGCTGCAGCTTTTCCAAGGAATCCCCTATGCATATGCCCTCTGCCGTCATCACGGAATCATCCTTTAGCACGATGGAAGATATCAAATCTTTATCCTGCATGGGATAGGTGTCAATTTCAAATCCGTTGTAGGTATAGATTTTATCCAACCCTTCAAAGGCGCAGCTTGCCGCCTCAAAGTAAGAAGCAGGCTCCCCGAGGGCTTCCACCACCGGCGCGGCGTCGCCATCCACTTCCAACGTCACATCCCGGACAACAAAAACATATCCCTTGTGTTCCGTTTCCGTCTGCGGCTCCTGTGCCTGACCGTTCTCCCCGGTTTCCGCCGGACTACCGGTCTGTGAGCCTCCCGTTACGGCATTTTCCACATTGCCGTCAATCACCTTTTCACTATCCCCGCAGCCTGCTAAAAGAAGCGCTGCCGTTATCATCATTGCCATAATTTTTTTCATATTGTTCCTCCTTTTCCTGCTCGTAGGCATCTATCTTTTCTTCCCAAATTTCGGAAAGATGCTCCTCCCCCCGCCTGTCGGGAAGACCTGTTTCCTCTGCCAGCACTTTTCCCAGATACCGGGTAATCTTTTCCGCACCCGAAAGGTTTAAGTGTAAACCGGCGTCATAGGTATCCGTGGAAAAATCCAACCCGGTTTCCTCCACCAAATCAAGGAAATTGATATAGAGCAGTCCGTTTTCCTCTGCATACTCTTCCATCTGCACTTCCCATTCCTCGTACCAATACGGATAAAGACTGGGCGCTTTCACCAAAATCAAAGTGATGCCGTTTTCCTTGCACAGCTTCGTTATCCTGTCCAGATAATCATAGGCGTTCTCCCCGAAACGGTAATCCGCAAGGATTCTGCCCTCCGGCACGTTTTCGGCCGGTTTTACGTCCACCCGCATATAATAACCGTTATGGGATACCTTTGGCGCATAAAACATGCCCGCCACATCTTCCGCGCCCACTTCACTCCAGCGGGAATGGTAACGCAGAAGAGGGAACACATAGTCCAGAAAATGTTCCTCCCCCGTCATGGACGCCCTGATGGCATTTACCTTCGACATGGACCAGCGCATCCCTTCCAGCGTCATGCGGTTATACGCCTCCCTCTGGGGCTCGTTGTACTGCATGGACAGCACGTTAAATATCACCACCTTGGGTTTTTCATAGCGCAATGTGTCCTCCAGCAGGTAATAGGACTGCCAGATAAGCTGCTGTGCGCTGCCCCTGATGTAACTGTTGATACCGTACTCCTCCCACAGCACTGCCGGGGAAAAATTTTCATAGACCTCACAGTCACCGATAAAAATCACGTCATGGTCTTTTTCTTCCTGATAATATTCTGCAATCAATGCCCCTTCCACCACATCCGCATAGTATTTGGGCACTAACAGCCTTTGTAAAAGATAAAGGCTTGCCAGTACAATAACGGCCGTGCCTGCTATCTTCATTATTTTACGCTTTTTCATTTTCCCGGCCCTTCCGTCAGAATTGGTTATAAATAAACTGGCTGGCATCATAGCCTGCACCGTATGCGCCGGCAAGCAGGACAACTAAAAACAGTCCGTACCAGACTAAAAACCTTACCGGATAAGGTTTTGCCGCTATTTTATCCCTGACGCTGCCGCTGCGCTGCAAAAGGCTTACCGCTGTCAGCAAAAGCACTCCCAGCGCCAGCAGGATATAGTCCAGTCCTCCCAGCCCAATCCGTAACAGGGAGCCGTCCCACAAAATCTGCCAGTTCCCCTCCGTGAACATGGTTCCAAACATACGGAATGTCAGCAGTACGTTGCGGTAACAGTCAAAGGTCCGAAGACAGCTCATCAGCAAAACCGTCCGAATCACCTGAAACAGCTTGAAGCCGAATTTTCCCTGTACCGGAAAACGCTTGTGGAAACGGGCATACAGGGGTTCCAGTTCCTGGGATACCATAATGACTGCCCAGTTACCAAGCCCCCAGACAATAAAGTTCCAGCTTGCGCCATGCCAGACGCCGGTGGCAAGCCATACGGCAAAGGAGGACAGGTATACCGGCATCCTTTTGCCGACCGCCTCCCCGAAATGCGCCCGTGCAAACCTGCTGAACTTGAGCATGGGCTTGCAGACGGAGATTGGGTAGAAAATATAATCCGTAAACCATGTGCCCATGGTGATATGCCACCTTCTCCAGTACTCCTTGATGGACTTGGAAAAGTAAGGCCGGTTAAAATTCTCTTTCACCGTTATGCCCAGAGTTTCCGCAATGCCTATGGTTATGTCAATTCCGCCTGTAAAATCCGCATATAGTTCCAGCGCATAAAAAAGCATTCCCACAAACACATACGCGCCCCGGTAGGCGTCCGTGTCCCTAATCAGCGTGTTCACGCCTGCCAGAATCCTGTCCGCGACAACCATCTTTTTAAAATAACCCCACAGAATCCTCTGCAAGCCATAACTTACCGTTTTGCCGCAGAAGGCATGCTGCGAAAACAATGACTTTGCCAAATCCCCGAACCTGCTGATTGGCCCCTGTACAAGCTGCGGGAAAAAGGAAACAAACAACGCCAGCTTAAAAGGGTTTTTCTCGGCGGGAACCGTCCCCCTGTAAACATCTATCAGATAGCCAAGCGCCTGAAAAGTGTAAAACGAGATTCCCATGGGAAGCGCAATGTCCAGAAAACCAAACTGTTTTGCACTGCCTGCAAAACGCAACAGTCCGTTTACGTTGGAGATGGCAAAATTGGTATATTTTACAACTGCCAGAATGCCGAGGTTCAGCAACAGACAGGCAAGCAGCCATTTCCACTGTCTGCCTTTCATTTTTTCTTTATAGGCTTTCCGTTCCTCTTTGGAAAGGGTTTCCTTTCCTGCTTTTATGTAGGCCTTCTGTATCTCCCCTATCTTTCCAATCCGGCAGGCCGTAAAGTAAACTGTCACGGTCGTTGCCGCGATATAAAGCAGGTACGACGGCCCGGCAATAAAATAAAACAGATAGCTGAAGACAAGGAGCAGCCCCCACTGAAACCTCTTCGGAACCAGATAATACATCAGAAACACCGCTGCCAGAAAGCCCAAAAACTCATATGATGTAAAGAGCATGGTTATTCCTCATCTTCCAATTCCCGAATCAGTGCATAGATAGCCTTTGCGGAATTAAAATTTTCGGGCGTAATCTTTTCTGCGGAGACGGTTATGTCAAACCGGTCATTGATTTCCGAAATGATGGATACGATATCAAAGGAATCCAGTATCTTATTGTCAATCAGGCCCTCGCAGGTTTCAAAATCCACCTCCGGGTGCAAATCACCTAAAATCTCCAATAATTCTTCCATAATCATTTTTCCTTTCTCTTTTGATAGTTATTTTTTAAAGTTACCCTGTCAAGCTTACCGTTTGCCGTAAGGGGCATCTGCTCCAGCTTTACAATCCTGTTGGGGAGCATATAACGGGGCAGCTTATCCTTTAATGCGGCAGCCAAATCCTTTTCCTCTATGGCTCCCACATAGTATAATACTATTTTCCCCTTTACATCATCGTAAATACATCCGGCAAGCTTAACTTGTTCCACCATGTTAACATTGGCTTCTATTTCTCCCAGTTCAATCCTGTGGCCCATGTGCTTAATCTGGTAATCTTTTCTGGAAACAAACAAAAGCTCTCCCCGCTCATTGTAACGGCCCAAATCGCCTGTGCGGTAAATCAGCTCCGGGTATGCCGTATTTAACGGATTCTGTACAAAAACCTCCCCCGTTTTTTCAAAATTGTTGTAATACCCAAGCGTCAGGGAGGTTCCCCTGATACAGATTTCTCCGGTTTCCCCCTCCCCGGCCCTTTCGTTCTTTTCATTTAACAGGATAATCTCCGTATTTTTAAAAGGCCGTCCGATAGGGAGCGCCTCATCCGGCGCAAAGTCCCGTTCCACCTTATAATAGCAGCACATGCCCGTCCCCTCTGTGGGACCGTACAGATTCACAAACTTTGCATCCGGCAGGGCTGCCCTCCATTTTTCAAACTGTTTGATGGGAAAAACCTCGCTGCCGAAAGCTACCGTTTTCAGGAACTTTGGCACCACCGTCTGAAAGGCGCCAAAGGCGGATATCATCGTCAGCGCGGATACCACCCAGCATATGGTATTGATTTGGTGTTGATTCAGATACTCCACCAGCTTTACCGGAAACAGAAACAACTCCCGCGGTAT
This sequence comes from uncultured Lachnospiraceae bacterium, assembly GCA_910577015.1. Lineage (GTDB taxonomy): Bacteria > Bacillota > Clostridia > Lachnospirales > Lachnospiraceae > Acetatifactor. The sequence continues at coordinate 11,395 of CAJTKU010000018.1, forward strand.
CAGATACGTGGTGGCGCCAAACTTTAAGGTCGGATACAGTTCCTTCAGGCAGGCGTCAAAATAAAGCGGGGTCTGGTTGCCGAACACCGTATTTTCATCAAACGCAAGCACCTCCGAAAGCTGCTCTATATAGTCGATAACGGAACGGTGGCATGCCGCCACGCCTTTTGGCACCCCCGTGGAACCGGAAGTGAAAACAATATAAATCGGGTCCGTGTCAATGGCTTTGTCATGTATATCCTTTAAGGCAGCGTCGTCAATCCGGGTATGGCAGATGTCATCATACAGCACGATTTCCCCGTCAAAAGCAAGCTGTTTTGCCAGTTCTGCGGTTTCCCCATCGCAGATGAGCATTTCGGCCTTCACATTTTCCAGTATCAGCCGGATTCGGCTTGCCGGCATCTCTTCATCAATCGGCACATAGAAATCACCCGCCGTTATAATGCCAAAAAAAGCCGCGATTTCTTTGGGGCGCTTGCGCATAAACACCACCACCGGCTTTTTGTAAATTCCTTTTTGATGTATGTATGTGCCGACGGCACGGCTTTGCTCGTATACCTGTCTGAAGGTAAGGGCCTGTGTGTCATCGGCAAATGCTGTTTTATCCGGTTTTACCGAAACAATATGGTTCAGATAGTCGAGTACATGATTCTGCATGGTTTTCACTCCGTAATCAAATGTTCATAATTCTTTTTCAGTCTGCCGCAGGCAAGAACCGCTTTCTGCGCCAGAACCTCCATCACATCCAAAAATCCTGCCTTTAAGGGGAAATCCCGTTTGATAAGGGACAATTCCGTGCAGGCCAGCAGTATGACCTGCGCCCCCGAAGAAGACAACTCCCCGGCAACAGCCTCAAAAAGGGGAAGTTCCACCGGGTTGCCCGCCTTGACATTGTCATATATGATATGCATCACCTTCTTTTGTCCGGCTTCGCCGGGCGTGATGCAGTCGATGCCATGTCTGGCAAACTCCTCTTGGAAGAGCCTGCTTTCCACAGTGCCGTCGGTTGCCAGAATGCCTGCTGCGGTGATGCCCTCCTTTTTCAGGTACAATGCAGTTTCCTCCACGGCATTTAAAATGGGCACGCCTATCTCTTCCTCCAGCTTTTGCTGGAAATAATGGGCCGTGATACAGGGAATGGCGAGCAGCTCTGCCCCGCTGCCTGCCAGTCCTTTTCCAACCTCCACCATCTCCGGCACCGGATTATCGGCAGAAAGTCCTAAAATGTAACGGGTCCGGTCAGGTATCCGGGGCTTGCTGTGCAGCAGGATTTCTATATGCTCCTGGTCTGACGCAGCGTCGGTCATTTCCACTATAAGTTGTAAAAAATATGCCGTTGCCATCGGACCCAGCCCGCCCAGCACGCCTAATTTTTTCATAAGTTTCTTTCCTCGTTTCATTCTGCCGGCAAAACTTTCCCTGTCAGTTGATTTCCGGATACAGGGAACGGTCATAATTGTGGGAATTGTAATGCATCGCAGAATACTCCATCAACTCTTCATCTGTCCACATAAAGATGCGGGGATGGTCCGTTCTGGGTGTCGTATCAAAATGATACCACCCCTCCCCGATATCCACCAGATTCCAGTAATGCTCCCTTCTTGTGGGAATCTTTGTGATGTCCATGTTGGAGATGCCCGCCCTTGTCAGCAGTTCTTTTGCCGTACAGGCATACACATAGCAGTCGCCCTTTCTGTCCGCTAGGCCTTCATATGCAGCCCTGACCCAGTCCCCTTTTTCCGAATGGTTGATATACGCAATATGACGTATATTCCAGTTGTAAATAGCCTGTACCTTCTCCAGCTCCGTCATCTCAGGGGTAATGATTTCCGCCAGCACCGCGTCTGCAAGGGCATCCACCTCTTCTATGGAATACATCCTGGGCGTGACCGTCAGATTCACCGTCACGCTCGTGGCATTGCCCGCCAAATCCTTTGCCGTATAAGTGATGGGATAAACGCCTTCTTCGTTTAAATTGACGCCTGCCGTATCCACCTCAAGCACCAGCCCGTCCGGGCAGTTATCCGTCACCGAGATATTTTTCTTGTAAGAAATGGTATCCCCAATAAAATACTGCAAGTCCTTTGCGCCGCTTATCACCGGCGCTTCCGTATCCTCAAACAGTGTCAGCTGCGCAGTCTTTTGCGTTTCGTTGCCGCCGCCATCAGTAAAGCTGATGATAACCTCCTGCGTTCCTACATAGGATAAATCCGGCTCTTCCAGAAAGTCTGCCGTTACATCAGTGGCGTCCTCTATCCCTACAATAAATTCTTCTGCTTTCCGGGGCACCAGAGCAAATCCTTCCACATCCTGTACTTCAGCCATGGGCGGCATGGTATCCGCCACATGCAGACGGGAAGTATAAACCGCCCCATCCACTTTCAGGGACACTTCGTAATCCCCTACCCTTCCGTAATCAAACGCGTCCACCTCTGTTATAAAAGAAACTTCCTTTCCTGAAATTAAAAAGCTTTCCGGCCTTGGCGCTCCCTGCCCCGCTTCCACGGTCAAGTCCTCCACTACCGGAGAAAGAAACAACTCTGCCTCCACAACAGACATATTATTTCCCTTGTCGGTAAGAACCACCTGCACAGTCTGCCCGCCTGCTTTTGTAAAATCAGGCTCTGCGGCATACTCCACTGTCACCGCCGTCGCATCCGTAATATTCGTCACAAAAGCATCTGCGCCGCAGGTCTGTCCTATTTCCATTTTCACCGGTACCGGTTCACACGTCGGCGCAATGGTATCCTCTATGATAAGAGTGCATTTGTGGGTAAACCATCCGCTTTTCACTTCTATGTGATATTCCCCCGGCTCTGCAATATGAAAAGGCTGGCTTTCTCCTGTAAAAAAAGCAGTTTCATCCGGCTTTTTTAAAAAGTCGGATGGTTCCACCTTTACGCCTGCCTCCACCCTGCACACTTTGTAGGCAAGGCTGTCCACGTAAAACCAGCCGCCGGCAAAAAGCAGGAGCAAAAGCGCCAGCATTATGCAGATTACCTTGGCCGTTTTATATTTACCTTTTTTCTTCTTTTTTCTCATGGCTTGCTTCTCTTGCCCATGCTGCATTTTAGTCATGTTTCTTCACAAACTCCTGCCTAATAATATACCTCTTTTCACTATAATTGACAATAGTTTGTTTTTGGCGGTTCCGGATTTCTGTATTTTGCATGGCGGCAGCCCGGGCAGGCATTTGTTCCAACGGGACGCGCTTCCGCTCGGGTAAAAACGCCGGCCCTTAGAGGTTGTAAGACAACCTCTAAGGGCCGGCGTTTTTACACGGTCCCTTTTGGAATCAAATGCCTGCCCGGGCTGCCGCCATGCAAAATACAGTAACTCCGGTATATTTTTATTAGAAAAAGTACCGGCGCTTAAAGCGCCGGTACTTGCCTTCAGTATGTTATTCAGCCCAGTCCTGCCATACTACCCAGTCTTCGTCATAGGTAAAATATTCCAGTGAAACACCGGTTACTTCTCCCCATAAGTCAAAGTTTACTGCGAAAACAATAACTTCATCATAGTCTGAAAGGTCTGCGTCACAGAACCATACATCCCTGATTTCATAATCCATCAGCCGGTTCCATACACCGTCCTGTTTGTAGAAACCGATATCCAGCCATACGGTGTTTCCCATGTCATGCATTTCTTCAAGGCTTTGTCCGGTGTACTCGTAAAACCCTGTATACTCATTGCTTTCACCGGAATACACTTCCCAGACTACGTACCCATCCGTCACATTATACAGTCTCATATAATCATCAAGGGTCATGCCCATGGCCAGCCCGCGATTGGTCATAAACTCACCGTATTCCTCATATGAACCATCCGAGTGGTCGGTCAGATAGCTTTCACCCTCATATACGATGAACGCATGATTAAGTTCTACCGTTACCTGACTGCTGCCGTCCGTAAAAGACAGGTCGGCATCGCTCCAGTCGCCCGAAGCCATATTTTCCTGTTCTTCCTGTTCCTTGATTTCTTCTAGTTTCTTAGAAATCTTTTTCTTGTCCGCCTGGCTGTCAGCTTCTTCCAGCACACTTATGGCAGAAGCGTAATCGCCCCTTTCCACATAGCTTTCCGCCCACGCGATATAGGTTTTTGTCAGACCGCGAACCGCCTCCGAATTTTCAGGTTTCTTGTCAAGAATTTCAAGATACTTCTGTTCTGCATCCTTATAGGAATCTTCATCCAGAAATGTTTCGGCTTCAGCCATTAATTTGTTTATCTTTTTCTCTTCTTCATTTTTTCTGATAAAAATAAATGCCAGAACACCGATACAAACCACAAGCAGCGCTATCAGTATACCGACCACAACTTTTACGGCTGTGTTACCCTTTTTCTTTTCCGCAGGTACGGCATAAGGCGACTGATAGGCAGGCGGTATTGCTCCCGGAATGGGCGGCACTGCCCCGGGCATGGGCTGCATAGGCGGTACCGGGCCGGGCATGGGCTGCTGCGCGGGCGGTATCTGACTGTTCATAGGCTGCTGCATGGGTGGTACCGGGCCGGGCATGGGCTGCTGCGCGGGCGGTATCTGGCTGTTCATAGGCTGCTGCATGGGCGGCACTGCCCCGGGCATGGGCTGCATGGGCGGTATCTGACCGGGCATAGGCTGCTGCGTGGGCGGTACCGGACCGGGCATGGGCTGCTGTGTGGGCATTTCCCCACCCTCCCCTGACAGTTTTTCTCCGCAAAGGACACAAAACTTTCCTTCTGCATTTTCATTTCCACATTTTGGACAAATCATCTTTCTTCCTCCTCCTCGTTTTTCATCCTGTACTGTTTTTCTGCATCTTCCAAACTCTTATATCCATATAAATGAACGCTGTTTTCCATGGTAAGTTCCGCAAGATTTTTTCCCTGCTTTGCGCATTCTGCGACAAAACGCCCGTACAATTCCAGCATCTTATCGGAATAGGTACTGATTTCTCCCCTGAGATAAGTTTCATAAGAAGTATCGTCTATCCGGTCTTCGTAAGTATGAATAATACGGGCATTTGCAGACAAATGGGGGTACTTTTCGGCAAACGCCTCCATAAACCCAACCTGAATCTGCACAACCGCCTCTATAATCTGCTTTTTTTCTTCAGGGATAACGGGAAATCTTGCTGCTATTTCGGCATACTCCCCGGGCGCGGTGCTTTCCATCATCCTGCCATACTTTTCCTCAATCATATTCCGCCCACAGGCATATGCGGCTTCAAAGTCGTACAAATACTGCAAAAGCATTTTCCGGTCCCATGTCAGATACTGGCTCTTCCTCATAATAGAAAATGTCTTCCAGTCATTCTGGCAGCTCGCCCTGCCGCCTGCATTCCTGACCTCATCAAAAGCGTCAAACTCTGTTTCCGCAATCTGTTCCGCCAGTTCTTCCCTGCTTTTGCCGGAAAAAACTGCCTTTCGCAAAAGTTCCCCTGCATGTGCCTCCAGATACCTTTCCCGGTTACCGGCGATATCCTTTTCATATAATCTGTCGGCCAGTTCTCCCGCCAGTTTTTCCACCAGAAGAATGCTCTCTTTCACCGGCTTCTTTTCCGAAAGTTCTGCCAGAAGCGCCGCCATATTCTTATAGTCCTGTTTTCCGGCTATGCCGTGATACAGCCATTTATCATGGGGCGGATACTCTCCTTCTATATAATACACTAACTTCATGGCCTGCCGCAACCCTTCCGCGAGGGATATTTGCGCCGCAACCATATCGCCGCGTCCCGCCATCCTGCCAAAATTGTACTGAGCAGCCTGGGAAAAACGGGCGCAGGCCTCTGCTATCTTCAGATAATAAATTCTCTCGGGGTATCCTTCCTGCAATGTCCTGCGGACTGCCGAGAAAGTGCCTTCCCCATCCTTAAATACGGCCCCGTTTACGGCGGCAGCCAACGCTTCATCGGGAATATCCGCCCAATTAAAATCCGAAGCTGTCACGTTTTTCGTTATCTTGGGACAATTTTCTTCTCCAAGCAGCCTTCTGTAGAATCCCGATACCGTTCCCACACCGACCCTTGCACGCCCCTGCTTTGAAAAATGTCTCCTGAATCCTTTAAACTCGGACGGCAGCCCTTCATAAGCCTTTTGCAGCCTTTCCCCGATTTTTTCATACAATGCGTCGGAAAGCCACATGCTAAAGCCCGGCCCCCAGTCATGATCCCTGGATACGGCGTCGTCATATCCGAAACAGTCGGAGCCTTCCCCGCACAGCCCCACGGCAATCTCCTCTTCATATTCCGCGAACTGCTCCCGTATCATGGGAACGCCGTATGTTTCATAATACTCACGGCACAAATCCAGACCGCGGCCAGCCGCCAACCTGCATGCCGCCAGATTTTCCGAAAGCCTCTGGTAATATTCGTTCTCGCCAAGGGACAGCTTCATCCCTTCCATCGCCTTCTCAAAGCAGTCCGCCGCTTTTTCGTACTGCTGCTTCTTAAAATAATAGGTTCCCATGGAGGACAGCGCTGCACAGTAATGGGCGTCTTTAATGCCATGCTCCTCAAAAATCCCAAGGGACTTTTCAAAATATGCCACCGCCTCTTCATCCTCGTCCAGCTTCAGGCAGGTAGCCGCCAGATTGGCATAGGTCACCGCCTCCTCAAAATAGGTATCCTCATTTTCCTTCACAATAGAAAGCGCTTTTGTCAGGGAAGCCTTTGCCTCTTCAAACCTTCCCATTTCCTGATAAAGCAGGCTGATGTTGTTGTACAGGCTGGCAAAAAGCATGTCGTCCGCCGCCACCTTCTTTTCATACAGGCTGATAACCTCTTTATAGTACTCCAGTGAATCGGAAAGCCTGCCCCCCGCCCTGTAAGCGTTGGCAATGTTTAACAGCGTCGTGGCATATGCCGTGCTTCCCCCGATTCCCATCTGCTCCATCAGCTTCAAGGCGGATTCCGCGTACCTGAAAGAGTCCTCCACCTGGCTGGTTTCCCTTTTATAACCTATCATTTCATTTAAAAGCCGCAGCAAGGCGCCGTCATCTTTTTCTTCCATGGCCTGCATTATCGTATTTTCTAAAAGCGCCTGCGCTTCTTCGCCCTTGTTTTCCTCAAATAACGCATCCAGCCTTTCGATGATTTCCTCTACCTTCATCCCTGCCTTACCTCCCTTTTTCCTCATTCCTGCACTCTGAGTCCTTTGGGATAGTGGTTTTTTACCATCCCCCCGGCTGCTTTGCCCCAGCCCAGACTATAACCGTCCACGCACACAAGGCACCAGCCTTTCAGGATACCATCCCCCTGCACGGCAGAACGAACTCCCTCCATCGGCAGGGCCTGACCGCACAGATACCGTCTCACTTCGTTTCCTCCTGCGGTAAGATACATACACTGGCAGACATCTTTCGATCCAAGCGCCAGCGCCAGCGCATGGGATGGCTCAAACCGGTTCTTTTTAAACGTTCCCAAATGCAGTCCCGGTCTTAGTACCCTGAGTCCCTTTAATGACGGTGTATCCATGGGCGCAAGGTATAGCTGTTCCCCGAATTTTATATATGCACCCTCTCCCGCAAATCCGGGAAGGCACTGCTTTTGAAACTCCAAAAACTCCCTGTACTCTGTTTCCGGCAGACCTTTCTCCATACCCTTACGGCTGCTCAGACATACCGAGTCCCCTTTTCCTTTTCTTTCCAAAACCGCAAAAAAATGTCCTTCTCCGCGTATTTTATGGGGCATAAGCCGCGCGGTACTTTCTATCCCCGGCGCAGGCTCGTCAAGCCACTTTCCCTGCCCATCTACAAATCCATCCGGCTTCTTTATCCCCGCAATGGAAAAGTCGGGATGGCTGTTTATAAAACGGCTGACTGTCCCTTCATCTTCCGCCGGTGCAAAGGTGCAGGTGGCATATACAAGCCTTCCGCCGGGCCGTAGCATCTCCCCCGCACAACGCAGGATTTCATCCTGCCTGTCCGCGCACAGCGCGACGTTTTCCTCGCTCCACTCCGCACAGGCGTCGTCATTTTTACGGAACATGCCCTCGCCGGAGCAGGGGGCGTCCACCAGAATTTTATCAAAATATGCCGGAAAAATCGTCGCCAGCTTTTCCGGGGATTCATTTGTCACAATGGCATTTAAGACTCCCATCCTCTCCACATTTTCAGAAAGAATCTTTGCCCTCGCCGGGTGAATCTCGTTGCTCACCAAAATCCCTTTTCCCTGCATACAGTCCGCAATCTGCGTCGTCTTCCCTCCCGGAGCCGCGCACAAATCCAATACCCTTTCCCCGGGCTTTACCTCCAGAAACAAAACCGGCGCCATGGCGGAGGGCTCCTGAATATAGTAAACGCCCGCCTCATGGTAGGGATGCTTTCCGGGCTGCTCCTCTGTTTCATAATAAAAGCCGTTGTCCGTCCATGGCACCCTCTGTAACCGGAAAGGGCTTTTCTCCAGAAACGCCCCGGTATCCGTCTTTCTCATATTGAGTCGCAGGGCGTGGCATTCTTTTTCTTCATAGCTTTTCACAAATGCTGTATACTCTTCTTTAAGCATTGCCTGCATTCTCACTAAAAACGGTTCCGGCAGCATGTCTATTCCTCACTGTACGACAATTTTTTGGTTTTTCAGGATTTCCGCCTTTTGCATTGCGGCATCCCCGGCGTGCATTTGATTCCATAAAGGACCGTGTAAAAACGATAAAACATTGTAACTTCAATGAAAAATGCCATATTTCAGGCATTTTTCGGCGCGAAACTTAGTACTTCTTAGCGCAATGCCCTTTGGCATGAGCTTTAGAAGTACTTTTCACGCTACCGAGCGAGAGCGCGTCCTGTTGGAACAAATGCACGCCGGGGACACCGCAATACAAAATGCGGAAGCTCGAACTGCTTTTATTATAGCATTATTTATTGAATAGTGGTATACTGTATTTTATTTGACAGAAAAAAAGAATTTGTGGAGGCTGGCAAAGTGGCGACGGGTATTATGATAATGGGTTCCGCCGGAGCCGGGAAAACAACGCTCGGCAAAATGGCGGCCGGGGAACTGGGATTTGCCTTTGTGGATATTGATGACTATATATGGCGCAAAGATACAGAAATTCCTTTTTCAACAATGTACGCAAAGCCGGAAAAAATCAGCCGCTTAATGGAAGCAATATCTGACTGTGAACATTTCGTAATGGCAGGTTCCATGAATTCATTTCATGAGCATTTTGACCCTTTTTTTGAATTGGTAGTCCACCTGCATGCGGATGCACGGCTTCGCGTCAGCCGCGTTCATGAGCGTGAACGGAAATTATTTGGGGAACGCATTTTAACCGGCGGTGATATGTACGGGGCACATCAGGCATTTTTAACTGACTGCGCAGGATATGACTATGGAATTGGCGGCTGTACACTGCAAAAACATGAGGACTGGTTAAAATCACTTCACTGCCGTGTGCTGCGGTTGGATGGAGCCCGCCCGTTACGGGAAAATCTGCATGCTGTAGTCAGTACATACAGAGGTTTACAAACAAGCATTTGACGGAGGAATGTTAAAGATGAATAAAATAGGGACAAAAGGACTTTTGCTGAGAATCTTTACGCCTACGCTGGTTTTGAGTTTAAGCTATTTACTTCTGGGGCATTTCTGCAATATACCGCATATACTGCTGTTTTGTATATTGGGAACTTTTATTCTGGTGCCAATGGAACTGGGGATGATTTTTTCGGCAAGCAAAAAAGAGTATGGAACGGTTTCACTGAAAAGCGCCTTTTCAGATTATGTAAAACTTGCAAATTGGAAAGTGATAATCATTTCTTTTGTATTCTTTGGAATAGCCGGATTGCTGTCAGCTTTTATTGCTCCTGTCGAAAATCATTTTTTTGCAGGAATAAGAAGCAGTGTACTGCAAAGCCTGCCAACAGGTTTCGATTGGACAAATCAAGAATGGATTAAATCATTTTCAAAACCAATGCTGGTTTTAACTTGTATCTATTATGGTATTTTCAATGTATTTGTCGGACCGATAACGGAAGAATTATTTTTCAGAGGGTATCTCACGTCCCATTATAAAACACAAAATTCTTTTACTCCGGTACTGATTGCCGTTTTGTTTTCGCTTTACCATTTTTGGCTGCCTTTCAACAATATATTTCGCATATTAGTATTCGCACCTGTCGCATATGTGGCATATAAGAAAAAAAATCTGTATATCGCCATCTTTTTTCATTGCTTATGCAACCTGTTTTCGGTAGTCAGTTTTGTGTTGGCAATAGCGTGAGAAGAAGTTCTAACTGCCTTTGGCAGTTTTCACTCGCAGCAGAGGCTGCTTCGCGGAGAACTTCTATGTCTCACGCTTGATAAATTCCCTTATACACCTTCTCAACTTAAAAGTTAATTTTTCCTTCATATTCCATTGAACGCATTTTGTTGCTGCCATCAAGTTTTTGAAACTGTCCATATTCAATAAAACAAAGACCACACTTTTCCATAACATGGCCTGATGCTTTGTTCTGTTCCACATGACTGGAAGAAAACCTGACAACATCAAAGTGTTCATTGGCAAACTTCATCATTGCTTTGGCCGCTTCGGTAGCATAACCATTCCCCCAACAGTCATATCGCAAATTATAACCAAAACTCCAGAAATCGATTCTATTATTATCAGGACCAATACTTCCGCTTCCAATGAGCAAACCATCTTCTTTTCGCTCAAAACCAAAATGATATTCTTCATCCGGTTCCTGAAGCATAGTAAGCCACTCAACAACTGCTTCCAAAGATGTGTATGTGTTATAAACCATGTACTTTGCAACTCGCTCATCACTTACCCACTGAAATACCGCTTCTGCATCTTCTATTTTAAGAGGTCGCAACAGGAGTCTCTCCGTTTCGATGATATAATTATGCATTTCCCTACCTCCATGTAATTCCGTTTTTTATCAGCCGATTCGAAATTTCTATTCTGCCGTTCTCTCCAAAATCAGGTTCCGACTTTTCTAAATCATACACCAGCATGTTTCCGTTTCCCTTTCCTATTGTATCACTCATACGCCCTGCATTCCATTTATATTTTTCTGAAATCTAAAAAGCATTCTAATCCGTTTACACAATCCGTTCATAATGTGTTATACTTTGTTATGTAGTTTTCTTTCACAGAAATGAGGGACAAAATGAAAAAATACAATATAATCCATTTGCCAAAAGAACAGTGGAAGAACCACATACTTCCCATGGATTACACTTCAGACTTTTATTACGATGTTTCCATCGAACAAAAAGACGAGGCTTTTGTGGCATCCTTTGTCAGAAAAGCAGCCCTGCCTCCTATTACCCACACCGGGGAGGAATACGACTTCCCGGACAAACTGTATCAGGATTTCTGGGAAAAGGCTTATGCCTGGGGCATTTTGGAGGAAGGAAAGCTTGTCGGCGCCATTGAAACCTGCCCTGAAGAATGGTCCAACCGCCTGCGCGTCACGGAGCTGTGGGTAGCAGAAGGCTTCAGACGAAAGGGTATGGGACATGCCCTTATGTCTGTTGCCAAAGAACAGGCTAGGCTGGAACGCCGAAGGGCCATCATTCTGGAGACACAGTCCTGTAACAGCGCCGCTGTTTCCTTTTACCTGAAAGAGGGGTTTTCCCTCATCGGATTTGACGCCTGCTGCTATGCCAACAACGACCTCTCACGCAGGGAAGTCCGCATGGAGCTTGGTTTTATCCGTAATAAACCGGAAAGGCTGCCCTCATCGGCAGTCACCATCCGTCCCGAAATGCCTGCCGATTACCTGCAGACGGAACGCATGGCCCAGCGTGCTTTCTGGAACAAACACAAACCGGGCTGCGACGAACATCTTCTTGTCCGTAAGCTTCGGACAGACAGCGCCTATCTGCCCGAAATCAGCCGGGTAGCAGAGGCAGACGGAAAAATTATCGGCTGCATTATGTATTCTGTATCTCATTTATCAAACGCAAGCGGAAACCATGCCATTATCACCTTCGGGCCGCTTTGTGTCGAGCCGGATTATGCCGGGATGGGCGTAGGCGAAATGCTGGTAAAAGAAACCGTAAAACTGGCGGCGGATGCAGGGTATCCGGGAATCGTTATTTTCGGCGAGCCGGATTATTACCCCCGGCTTGGGTTTTTGACCTGCGATAACTTTGGCATCACAACGGCAGACGGCAAAAATTTTGATGCGTTCATGGGATTGGAGTTAAAAAAAGGCGCCCTTTCGGCAATCGGGGGACGGTTCCATGAAGCGGAGGTATTTGAAACGCTGACCGCCGGGGAAACGGAAATCCTTAACCAAAGCTTCCCTTATCTGGAAAAGCAGCAGTTTCCGGGGCAGTGGTAATGCTGCTCTTTTCAATTAACAAATACAGGCCATGACGCTAAAAACCTCCACCTTTAATGGTGGAGGTTCAAAATTCATGCTTGTCCCGAATTGGACCCGGAAGCGCTTGCTTGCATTATTTCAGTTTCAAATGTTTCTTTTATATCTTTCGGTTCAACTTTACCGTAATATTCTCTCTCTAAAATATCTTCCGGATTTTCTTCGATATCAATCTTTTCCTTATAACTGCTTTTTAACATGTCACGCCAATCTTTCTTGTTGGACCTGATACATGTTAATATAATTTGCAAGTCATCAATCAAGCCTTCCACATCGCCTTCATTCAAGGCTTTGCCCCGATTATTCATCAACCGGCTCTTTGCTATTAAAACTGCTGTTTCTGCATCCTCTATATGTCTGTATGTACTCTTTGCTATTTTATGCTGGTTTCTTTTAAAGTCTTTACTGGCTGTTTTTTTCGTTAAAATCCATGCAAAAACAAAAGACGAATAAAGGCTCAGATACTGTGTATCTATTGCTGTTGCTGCTCCGGAAACGGCTTTATACATGCAAAACACTGCAATGGCAAAAGAAAGCGTCATAATCCAGTTTTCAAGATTTTCTATGCGCTTTTTAAACTTTTTCTTAAATTCATTCGACTTAATTTTCGATATGAAATAACCCAGAACAGATCCGAGCGCCAATATAAAAATCAGCAACCACCAATAGTTGCTTAAGCAAACCAATACTGATTCCCAAAATTTTTTCATTTCTATACCCCTATTAATTCCCCATAAAACTTTTGCATGCTAACATCGGAAATTTTATTCTTACACGGAACATCCTTGGCCAGTTTTCCCCTTGCTTCTTTCCAAGGTGATTCATCATGTGTCATTTTTTCTAATTCTGCAGCTGAAAATTTTCCGTAAAGATGATAAATTTTATTCAAAAAACTAACCGTGCTTTCCTCAAGCTGTGGAATGCTTTGCAAACCTGTTATAACCAATCCGCCCCAATCTCTGTATTGGTTATACAATAATGCGGAAACAGGCCCATGTACCCAAGCTTCAAAGTCAACATCCATCAGTCGTCTTTTATATATTGCCAAATACCACGCCTGCGCATAATAACACAATTTCTGAAGTTTCTTGTGACTCATCGGTTCAACGGATAAAAAGTACTTTGCTACTTCCAAAATATTTTCCATTCTTTTTCCCCCATTTTTAGTAAAAAGAACAACATTCCCCATTCAGGCACCTCCCCCATAAAGTACAGTCAATTTTTTCTGAACTAAAATTATGTATGCCCATCCAACAAGGTTTTATGTCTTTTTCTACTTTAATTATAGCACACCCTTCCTAAAAATCAATACTTTGTGGATAACATTGTGGAAATCATGTTGATAAGTTGTTGATAACTTTTTCAACACTAACATACTATATATAGTGCTTATATTTTATGATAACGGAATCAATTTTTCAACCGCTAGATAATGTATTCATTTTAGTATGAATGTACAAGAATCCTGATATAATGGGCATCAACGCCCCTACGGGGCAGAAAAGCAAGTGAAAAATACGCATCAGCAGCAAACCTCTCCGGCATAAATCTGCGAAACGCCGGATTGTGCATTATGGACGAACCTTGCCGACCTGAATGAGCATATATGGATACGGTTGATTTTAAGGCAACTATTGCGTTATTGAATTTACAGATACTCATGATATTATTTTAATAAATAAAGTATCAGGAGGATATGATATGTTATATTTACAAGAAAACTTAAAAAAATACCGTATGCTAAAAAATCTCACGCAAGAGGATGTTGCAGAGTATCTGGGGATTACACCTCAAAGTGTTTCAAAATGGGAACGAGGTGAGTCTTATCCCGATATTACACTTTTACCGGCATTAGCAAACATATTTGAAACAAGTATTGATTTGTTGGTAGGTATGGATACAATCCGTGCAGAAGCAACACGATACAACATTCATGTAAAAGCGGTTAATTATCAGAGGAAAGGAGATTATGATACTGCTGAAAAGATTTATCGGGATGCATTGCTAATCTATCCAAACAAACCGGGAATGATTCTTGGTTTAGCAAGTACATTGGCATTAAAGGGTAATACTAATGAAGCTATTGAATTGATGGAAAGAGGATTGCCAATATCAAGCAATGAGAAACAAAAAGCCACTATGCGTGCAACACTATGTTTCTTATATTTGAAAGCAGGATACAAAGATAAGGCTGACAGACTTGCTTCTGAACTTCCTCATACAAGAGAAAGCCGTGAAGTGGTTCAACCACTAATCCGGCGTGGTTTGACTGAATTAGAAATAAACGAAAACATTAAAAATATTTTACTTGGGGACGGAAAAGGTATTTGGTAAACAATTTATTTTGGGATAGTCCCAAAATTTTTGAATAGTTACAAGTGAGCTTACATTTTATCTGTTGTTTTTTTAGGGAGTATCCCCGAGTTTATGTAAACCTCCAAACTGATGTAAGATAAGATTACTCAGTTTGGAGGTTTTAGTCGGTGCCGTCCCTTCCCGTTTCGGATACCAGGTTCCCGTCCGCGTCGTAGGCATAGGACACGGCGGTGGTCTTCTTCCCGTCAAAAAGCTCCGCCGATACAAGCTGGCTGCTTTCATTATATACATACCTGCGGCTTTCCACAACATTTCCTTCTGCGTCCGTCTTTACGGCAGCCGTCCGGTTGCCCGCCATGTCATATTCATAGGTATAAACGTATGTGCCGTAATTCTCCTCCGTCTCTGTAACGCAGAGCAGCCTTCCGGCGTCGTCATATGCAAACGTCCGCACCGTCTCCACTATCCGGTAGGAGGAGGCGGCGTCCTTGTCATGTTTTGCGTGTTTGTTCCCGTGGGGGGACAGGCTGTCGTGCCCGCCGTCCTCATGCTTCCCGCCGTGTTTGTCGTCATAGGCGTAGCCCGCAAGGGACTCGGTGGCGGTCTCCCCCGTGATGAAGCCCCTTTCGTCATAGGTGTACGCATAGCGGCTTACCACCCAGCCGCAGTCGTCGCAGACATTGGTAAGCTCCGTAATCCGGTCCGCGCCGTTGTAGGCGTTGTAGGTGCTGATGCCGTTGGGCCGGTGGATTTCGGTGATGCGGTTGATGGCGTCGTATACATAGGTGGTGGCAAGCCCTTCCCTGTCGGTTACCTTTACAAGGTTGTCATTCAAATCGTACTCGTAGCGCACCTGCGTGCCGTCCGGGTAGGTGACGGCGGAGAGGTTGTCCGCGCCGTCATAAGCATAGGACACGGTATCCCCTGCGCCTTCCTTTCTGGAGAATCCGGTTTCCTGACCGTCTTCCCCGGGCGTCCTGAAGGTCGTCACCGACGTTATCCTGCCAAGGCTGTCGTAGGTATACAGGGTGTCCCCGGTTTCATCATACATGGACACCCTCTCCCCCAGGGCATTATAGGCGTATGCCACCGGCGCCCCGGTTCCTTCCCCGGAGGCGTCCCTGTAGGATTTCTCCACGAGGTTGTTTAACCTGTCATAATCGTAGCGGATGGTGTTTCCGCCGTTTGAGGTGTAGGCGGTAAGCCGCCCAGCAGCATCATAGGACATGGTTTCCCTGCGCCCTGCACTGTCCGTTATGGAGGTGAGGTTTCCCTCCACGTCATAGCCGTAATGGGTGCCCCTTCCTGCAAAATCCGTCACGGAGGTAAGGTTTCCCATCCCATCATAGGCATAATAAGCCGTGCTGCCCATGGGATTGGTAACGCCCGTAAGGCGGTCCTTTAAATCATACGCATAGGTGGTGGTGAGCCCGTAGGCGTCGGTGCGGGATACGAGATTTCCATGGGCGTCATAACCATAGTGTTCCGTCAGCGCCCTTTTGTCTGTGTAGGATATAGGGCGGTCTGCGCCGTCGTAGGCAAAAGCAGTTGTCTGCCCCAAGGGGTCTGTGGAGCCGGTGAGCCTGTTGTCCCCATCGTAGCCATAGGTATACACATACCCCATCGCGTCCGTCATGGAAGTCATGTTATAGCTGCCGTCATATCCGTAGCTGCTCGTACGGTTTCCCGGCGTGGTGATGCTTTTTATGTTGCCTTCCATGTCATAGACAATGCCTGCTGCCTTTTCCTCGGGGTCTGTCACGGTAATCATCCTGTCCGCCTTGTCATAAGCAAACGAAAAGGTATTGCCCAGCGCATTGGTCATGGCAGTGCGGTTGTTTCTCTCATCATAACCGTAAGTGGTGACGCCGCCCTCGGCATCTGTTATTTTAACCAGATTGTGGAGAATATCATACTCGTACAGGGTACTCCTTCCAAGGCTGTCCTCCTGCTTTATAATGTCGTCCCCGGAACTGTAAGTAAAAGAGGTTTCATAACCTAAAGGCGTGGCAATGCCCACAAGCCTGTGTGCGCCGTCATAGGAGTAAATATATTCACCGCCGTTTGGCAGTATTTTTTTCACCACCTGTCCATTTGCGTCTGTTTCATAGGCAGTAACGGCTCCCAGAGCATCCGTGACGCCCGTCACCACATCATGTCTGTCATAAACATAGGTTTCTTCCGCACCCAAAGGTGATGTCTGTTTTACCAGACGGTAAAGCTCGTCATACTCATATTTCCATGTTTCTCCCGCTCCGTCCGTCACTGCAAGGATATTTCCCACCGCATCATAACCGTAATGCTCTGCAATGCCCTCCGGGCTGGTGACGGAAATCAGGTTGCCCCGCATGTCATAGGCATATGTTGTCTGCCCGCCGTTTCCATCCGTATAGGCGCTGAGGCGCCCCATGGCGTCATACAGGTATGCGGTCTGCACACCGTTTCCGTCTGTCCGTGCCGTCAGATTTCCGTCTTTGTCATAAGTAAAAGCGGTAACTGCCCCTTCCGGCCCTGTTTTGGTGACAAGCCTGTTTAAATCGTCATAGTCATACGTGCCGGACGCCTCTCCGGGCAGCGTCTGCCCAATCAGATTACCCGCCGCATCATAGACATAAGAAGTCGTATTGCCGGCAGGATTGTTCACTGAAACAAGACGGTCCAAAGCGTCGTAATCATAAATCGTTTTTGCCCCGTCCACATCCGTGATGGCGCTGATGCGGCCAAATGCATCATACTCGTAAGTAACGCTTCTGCCCAGCACATCCGTCTGTACCGTGAGATTTCCGGCGGCGTCGTAGGCATAAGTCATCCTGTTGCCTGCCGTATCCGAAACTTTAGTTACGCGGCCCATGGAGTCATACTCATACGTTGTCTTTACTCCATAGCGGTCCGTATAGCCGGACATTTCCCCTGTTGCCAGATAAGCGTAGCTTTCCTTTTCTCCATTCGGGTAGGTGTTGGTAAGCAGCCTGCCTTCTTTGTCATACAGGTAAGTATGGGCGTTTCCCAGGGCGTCCTCCGCCCGCAGGAGCCTGCCGTTTTTATCATAGGTATATACGGCAAGGATGCCGGCTTCATCCGCTATATTAGTCATCCGTCCGGTTCCGTCATAGGTGTAAGTCGTCATGTTTTGGGCGGCGTCCTGCATTTTTGCCAACTGTCCGACAGCGTCATACTCATAGGCGGTTTTTCTGCCTTCCGGCGTAGTAACGGACAACACCCTGTCTTCCTTGTCGTAGGTATAAACCATGCTGCCGCCCTGTGCGTCTGTCACACTGACGGGCCTGTTTAACACATCATATCCATAGCTTACGGTATTGCCTCGTTCATCCGTCACCGAAATCAGGTTGCCTGCGCCGTCATAGGCATACAGAACCGTTCCCTCCATAGGGTTCGTTTCCTTTACCGGCCTGCCTGTGCCATCGTATTCGTAGGCATATACCCTGCTTTCATCATCCCACAGGCGAAGAAGGTTTCCATTTGCATCATAAGCAAACCGGGTGACCGTACCCAGCGGATTTGTCAGGGATACCATTCTGCCCAGCCTGTCGTACCCATAAGAAACAGCGCTGCCGTCCGCATACAGGATTTTGGTAATCCTGCCGCATACATCTGCTTCATATGCCGTTTCATTTCCCCTCTCGTCTGTTTCCAGAAGGAGGCTTCCCGTGACGGCATCATAGACAGTACTGCAGGTGTGCCCCATACGGTCCGTCACGCTTACAATACGGTCTGCCCCATCATACGCATAAGCCGTTGTGTTTCCTTCTGCATCCGTCACTTCCCTGAGCCGGTTCATGGCGTCATAGGCATAGGTAGTCGTATTGCCCTCCGCGTCTGTTTCCGTCAGTTTGTTGCCGTTAGCGTCATAGGTAAAGGTGAGCGTATTTCCCAACGGGTCTTTGCCTGAGAGCATCCGGTTCATCCTGTCATAGACAAAAACGCTCGTCTGCCCTTCCCTGTCGGTGATGGCAGTCACATTTCCGGCAGCGTCAAAAGTATACTTTGTGCTGTTCCCGGCGGCGTCCGTTTCTGCAATACAGAAGCCTTTTGCATTGTATTGCTTTTCACTCACGGCGCCCAGAGGATTGGTTGTCCGGATAAGCCGGTTCATGGCGTCATAGCCAAACAAAAAGGTATTGCCCTCCGCGTCCGTCTGGCTTACCATGCAGGCGCCCTCATAAGCATAAGTAACAGTGCCGCCGCAGGCGTCCGTAACCGAGACCATACGGTTTTGTCCGTCATACCCGTAGCGCGCCACACCGCCTTCTGCATCCGTCACGCTGATTAACCTGTTTTTATCATCATAGGCATATTTTGTCACACTGCCGTCAAATTCCGTTACAGACGCAATCTGCCCGGCCTCTGTATAGGTATATTTTCTGACAGCGCCATCCTGCCTTGTTTCCGTCAGTATGTTTCCCTTTGCATCATAGGTATAGGAAGTCGTAACACCCAGCCTATCCGTTACGGACGCCGGATATCCCGCCTTGTTATAGGTACGGCTTTCCGTACTGCCGTCCGGATACTCGATTTTCGTGGTACGGAAGCTGTCATCATAGTAATACACCGTAATATTCCCGACAGCGTCCGTGGCAGTGGTGCTTCCCTCCGCATAGGAAAGGGTTATCCTGCCTCCCTCAGCATCTGTCTGGCTTGTCACGCGTCCTGCTTCGTCATAGGTATTTGCCACAACCCGGTTTCCGTTTTCGTCATGCCACGCCGTCATCCGGTGTGCAGCGTCATAGGTAAAGGTGCGTGTATCCCCTGCCTCATCCGTAACAGTCACCAGATTACCGTCCCCATCATAGGAATAGCTGATGCGGCTGCCGTCCGGCAGCCCGATACTGCTGATTCGGTTCTCCCCGTCAAGCGTCACTGCATAGGTCTTGCCTGAAGGCGAGGTAACGGCGCTCAGCCGGTAATCCATGTCATAGGAAAGAGTCGTTCTGTTTCCCCGGATATCTTCCAGTCCCGTCAGCATGCCATAGGAATTGAAGAGATGCTTTGTAAGGTTTCCCTGCTCTGTCAGGACATAGTCATCCCCCTCCTGTGCCAGCAGATAATCATAGCCTGCGGGCGCTTTGTATCCGGCATCCGTCCGGGTAAACAGGACGATGCTTCCCGTACCGGAAAGCCACAATATGTTACCGTCGGCAAGTTCGCCCAGCCTTTCGTCAAAGGGCGTGCTCCATCCATACCCAAGGCTTCCGCAAAAGCCCGCCCCTTTGGAATTGTATTGTCTGGTAAAGGCAAAAACGCCTCCGATATCCGGGATTTCTGCGTCTGTCTGCTCCATATAGAAGTTGCCGGTGTTCAGATTTATGGGTTCAAAACCAAACTCACAGTTTTCAGCGCGTCCTAAAAGCAATCCGTCTATCATGGCTCTCCAGTAATCGGACAATTCTCCTGCCACATAGGGCGCCGTATTCTGCGGATTACGGATAAAAATCCTGTTTCCTTCTTTTGTCAGGGCATCCTGCATCTGCATATCCGACATGATGGTGTTTACATCCACGCCATAGTGCAGGGCTATCCGGGGAATTAAGTCAAAAGCCCCTTCCTCATAAATCAGGAAAGTATCGGAAACCACTTCCGCCCCCGTCTCGCCATCCTTGGAGGCCTGCGCCGTCACATAATAAACCCTTCCGGGAACCAGGTTTCCAAAAACCTCGCTCTGCCAGTTGGAGAGCCTTCTGTTGTAGGGCAGCGCTGACGGATATGCCCCTTCATAAAGGGAGGAGTCGGGATAAATCAGCTTAGTCTGCGCCTCCACCTCCCCGGTTGCGCCGTTTATCAGGCTGTAGGTTACCGTGCTCCCGGCTTTTGCCTGCCCGTGGGCGACAATGCCCAGCGTGTTGGTAGACTTGTCGCCGTTTCTCTCCACTACCGGATAAATGTCTATCGTGGTATCGTCCAGACTTAGGGCGTCCAAATCCGTTGCTTCCCCGGTCCATGACAGAATCAGTTTGGGCGCATATTTTGCGGAAGCATTGTTATAAAACACCTCGCACTGCATCATGACGCCGGAGTTTGCCGCTTCTCTGTCCGGCGCTTCCACCTGTGCCTTCATCACAAAACCGTGATTGTCCGCCGTCCCGTTAATCCATGCGCTCACCTCGTTTGTCACGTCAAAAGAAAGGCTTTCGCCCCTTACGGCCGCCGCCTTTTTTGCATCGAGGAAATAATGGCTGTAACCCAGCTGGTTATTCCATGTCAGGCGGTTTACATCCCACGCTTCCTCCACGCCGTAAAGTCCAAATTCGCTGTTTCCCCTGCTCCAGCGTGTTTTCTGGGTCACCTGCAGGACAGCCGATACAATTTCCGCCTCGGCTCCCAGCCCCGAAAAATCATAGTCAATAGCAAAGTAAGTGCGGCAGTTTAAATGCCTGCTCCCAAAACCGGCATAATTGCCGGAAGTAATCCCGTCATCATAGCCCACATAAGGGTACTGGTTATCCCCGATTACCGTGTTGGGACTTCCCTCCTCGGCACATGCCATGCGGATGGCGCTGCCGGTTACCTGAATGGCGGTAGGGTCAATCCTGACAGGGTACACCCTCTCCGGCGCCGAAAGCCATTCTTTATCCGCCGTCACAGTGACAAGCAGCATACCGCTTTGTCCCGTCCCGGCGTCAGCAGCGTATGACGCCATAGACATCTTCACCCCAAAACTGATTTCATCCGCGCCATCCGTCATTTCCGGCGCTTCCAGCACAAACACGGCGTCCGTTTCAGGATTTGTCCCCGCTTCATATAGGTATAGCGTATTGTTTATAATGGTTCCTTCCAGCCCGTAGGTATCCAGCAGATAGGAAAAACTGTTTTTCCCGTCCTGCCCGATGGGCTCTAACAGGATAATGTCCTCCTTGACGCTGTTGCCCAGCACGGTATACTGATAATCCACGCCGGGAAACACATTGCTGTAACGGATGGCGTTATCCTTTACGACGCCATTTGCAAAACTGCCCTCCGCAGGATACAGCGTAATCAGGGCATCCCCGCTTGCAACGGTAATACCCTTTCCTTCCTCCTGACCAAGGTTCTGCGGCAAAAGTACGGTATAATCATTCGCCCTGTTTATATAACTCGTTTCCGTCCCATCGCCGAACATGCCAAAAGCGGAAACCGTCTGCTCCATCAGGGTGTTATCCACTGCCTGCAGGTTTCCGTCTTCATCTATGTAAGTGGCGCCGTCATTGCCGATGACAGTCACATACCGGTTACCCTCCACATGGTAGGTGCGGCTGTAAGCGTCATATGAAACCAGCGCTCCGTAATCTTCCGGTTTTTCCTCTTCGTAAAACCGTTCCGGAAACCGCCCGGGAATACAGGCATCCCCGCCGGATACCGTTTCCTCTTCCATGCCGGTCTCTTCCGTTTCATCGTCTGCATCCAAAGCGTCATCTTTACCGGAAGCGCCTTCCCCGGCATCTCCGCCGGATACTGCATCCTCATTTTCCTCCGGGGTGCTCTCCCCGGGTTCTTCGGGCTGCTGTGCGCCTTCATCCGTGGCGCCGGGAACCTCCTGTCCGGGCTCCATGCCTGTTTCAGTCTGTGTGTTTCCTTCCGGCTCCGTGCCTGTTTCAGTCTGCGTGTTTTCCGCTGACACAGGCTGTCCGTTTCCGGTTTCGGCGGCATACAAAAAAGCCCTGTCCGCCATAATCAGCGTTGTTGCAAGCAGCAATGCGCAAAGACGTTTCCATCTTCCTTTTATCCGTCTGTCTTTCATGGTTTTGTTCTCCCTCTTTTTCCAGATAGTAGTTGATTAACTCAAATCTTTGCTATCCAGTATCACATCTTAAGGGAAAATTGTCCATGTCGTTTCACGCAAAAATAAAATTGCGTGAAACGACATGTTCACCATTGCTCAGTGTATAATCCCGGTTAATTGCAAGAGCCAGTATCCCAATCCCAGTATCCAGCTTGTGAATATACCGTAGAGGATTACCGGGCCCGCTATGGTGAATATTTTGCATCCCACACCGAAAATCCAGCCTTCTTTTTTAAATTCTATAGCCGGCGCGGCGACGGAATTGGCAAAACCCGTTATGGGAACCAGCGCGCCGGCGCCGCCCCATTTTACAATGCCGGGGTAAATATTAAGACCGGTCAGCAGCACGCTGAGCAGGATTAATGACATGGAACACCAACTCGCCGCCGTTTCCTTATCCATGTGAATGACGCCCGTACAATAATTCAGGATTCCCTGCCCCAACAGGCAGATAAGGCCGCCCACGATAAACGCCTTAAGCATCTGCAGCCAGAGATTATGGGTGGGTGTCATTTCCTTGACGTATTTCTCATAATTCTGCTTTTTCTCCTCCACCTGAAAATCCGGATTGGTTTTTACGTCCTTTTCTTCCATAGCTTCCTCTTTCCTCCATTTTCAAAGCTTTTCCTTTAATATGCGCACTTTTCCTTTTCCTATACCGCCTTTACTTTACCACGTCATGTATCTGATAACAAAAATACAATATGGAACCGATAAATTTTCCAACCGCCATGGAGGTAATTGCTATGCCAAGCCCATGTCTGAAACCGACCCTCCTTGCAAAAATGGGAATACTGTCCAGCATTTCCGCTATGGCAAGTGCAAGACACCCTATAAACATACCGGCAAATAAGCCGAATATAACCGTAAAGATACATCCTGCCGACTGAATTACATAAAGCGGCACACCCCATCCTGCCAGTATACTGCCAAGATGGCAGTACCGCTCAAAAACGCTGACAAGACCGCCTATAATCGTGCCTGCAATCACCATTTCCTCATATAACACCACTTGTCCGCTGGTATGCGTCTTTCCGGCAAACCGGGGTATCAGCCCTACCGCCACTAATACGGTAAAAACACCGGCGGAAGCCAGCAGTCCGAAACTGCCTCCCGCCACAATGAGAAGCAAATATCTGAGGCTATTTAACATCTATTGTCCTGCCCTCCCTTTCGGCTGTATCCACCAGTGCATTGTTGACATCCGTCTCGTACTTGCGCATCTCCACTTCAATCGGTGTCGGGTCCTTTGTCAGCCGCCTTCCCCCGATATGGTTGAAGAAAAGGATAATTCCCAGGGCAAGCCCCGCGGAATAAGCCACTTCAAGCGCCGACACGCCTTCTGGCTCGCTTCCCATGACAATACGGTGAATCTGTGCGAAGACATCCGCAATTCCGATATCATTGTGGTAAGCCATAATGGTAAATGCCGTACCAAACAAACTGATGACCGCCACCAGAAAAATCTTCAGAGCCTGCTGCCATCCCTTATGCCTGTTTACATCCACCCATTCCACAAGCACCTCTGTCTCACCCAGATTTTCCACCGTCACACCGGGACAGGTTTCCTCTATCTGCTCAATCACTTTTAACACACTGATAACACAACGCTTTTCTTCAAAAGACTGCTGCTTTTTTTTGTTTCCTTTCGCCGTATCCACTCCCGCATAGCCGCTGCCCGGATGAAACTTATGGATTTTGATGCTTTTTACTTTTGCCGCCACGGTACTGTCCGCACACTGCACGCTTGCCGCATCCTTCAGGAAAACATCCTCTGCCTCTACTTCTATATTCCTGTCCAGTTTAATATAACAAATCGTATCCGCCATCTGCCGCACCCTTTCTTCGCAAACAAAAACAAGGCTCTCCGGTTCTACCCGAATGCCTTGTTATTGTATCCCCCTGTTCGGGGTATTATGCGTATGAGCGTGGAACTTAGAAGTTCTCCGCAAAGCAGCCCTTGCTGCAACACAATTCTGTGCGGAGAATGCCCGCCTTTGGGGCATTCTCCCGTGTGAAACATAGTACTTCTTGGCGAAACGCCCATTGGCGTGAGCCTTAGAAGTACTTTTCACACTACCAGTCCTTAAAACTAATATTCAAATCCACATCCCCGTTTATCCCATCAATTCGTCCCGTATCGGAATACTGCCAGATTGCATATTCATAAGGGAAATACACATCCGAAGAGTAGTAGGCAAACCATTTTTCCACATCTTCAAAGGCCGCCATGTCAATCAGCACGCTCCACATTTCCATATTGGAATAAATCATGGGCGTATAACCGGCTTCCCTTATCCTGTTTATAAAAATCTGCGCCATTTTTGTCCGCTCTTCCTTGGATATCTGATTCATGCGCCCGGTTTTTTCACCGGTTTTTTCAACATCATATACAATGGGGTAAGTAACGTCATACCCGTCAATGGCTTCCAACACAATATTTGCTTCTTCCAGAGCCTCCTCTTCGGTGACCGCCTGTGAGAAAAAGTACACACCGACCTTGATGCCTGCTGCCGACGCGCCCTGCACATTAGCCTCAAACATTTCATCAAGGACAATACGGCCCTCCTGCCCGTATCCCCTGACGCCCACACGGATAAAGGCATATTCCACTCCGGCAGCCGCCACCTTGTTCCAGTCAATGT
This sequence comes from uncultured Lachnospiraceae bacterium, assembly GCA_910577015.1. GTDB lineage: Bacteria > Bacillota > Clostridia > Lachnospirales > Lachnospiraceae > Acetatifactor. Next base: position 36,434 of record CAJTKU010000018.1, read on the forward strand.
TTCCCTGATACCGGGAGACATCAATACCCTTATGGGAAATCACTTCGCCGTTCTGCACATACTGCATCTCCCCCGACTCCAGAACCTGTATATTTTCCTGTAAAAGGGAATGCTTTTTTAAATCGTCACGGATGGGGACAAAATGGAACTGTCCGTTGCTGACTACCACAATATGATTGGGATATAAAGGTCTGAGCGTTTCCACAACGGTATTCCCACCCTCCAGTTCCGTCTGAATCTGGGACAGGATGTCATCGGATACCTCCATTCTGGCGGCATCCTCTGCACTGGCAACTGCCTCAGCCACCATCAAATCCACTTCCTCCTGGGAATAGCTGATGAGTACGTTTTCAGAAGCTGCATCCACGGCTTCTTCCTGCTTTCCTTTCACCTTGTCATAGATAAAAAGAGCAGCCACCACCACTATGGTCATTGCCACAAGACATCCGAATACGCTACCTATATAAAATAAAATTTCCTTTTTCTTTCGTTTCATACTCTCCTCCAATATGCGCAAAAGAACACTTCTTCACGTTTCTTTTATAACTATACTTTATAAATACGCTGTTGTGAAGTGGTAACCTTTGGATTTCATATTTTCTTAAGATATTATATTTTGCATGGCAGCTGCAATATGTTTACGCCATCATTTTTCCCCGCATATGAAGCAGTATCTTTTTTTCCATACGACTTACCTGTACCTGGCTGATACCCATGCAGGAGGCGACTTCGGACTGCGTTTTATCCTCAAAATAACGCATTTTTATCAGGCTTCTGTCTCGTTCAGACAAGGAATCCAAAAGCTGTCCGAGCAAAAGATGGTTAAGAAGCGCTTCCTTTTCCTGGTCTTCGGGTGCGCCTGACTGCGTCATTTTCCCTGCTTCCCCTTTTGCACTGCCCGCCATCTTGTCCACCAGAAAGATTTCACTGCCGTCTGCCTGATAGACGGATTTATATATGGACTCCACTTCCGCGCCGGCTTCCATTGCAAGGGAAACTTCTTCCACGGTAAGCCCTGCCTCTGCCGCCACTTCCGCAATATGGGGCTCCCTTCCCAGCCTGTTTATCAGTTTTTCCGTTGCCACTCTCGCTTTCATGCCGTTTTCCTTGAGGGTTCTGCTGACTTTAATCATGCCGTCATCCCTGAGAAAACGTTTGATTTCACCCAAAATCATCGGAACGGCATAAGTGGAAAACTTAACCTCAAAGGACAAATCAAATTTATCAATTGCTTTGATTAATCCTATTGTCCCTATCTGAAACAAATCCTCCGTATCATACCCTCTTCCTGCAAACCTCTTTACAATATGGTGAACAAGCCCCAGATTGTTTTCTATCAGTATATCTCTTGCCTCTTTATCCCCTGCCTGTGATTTTTCGATTAATACTGATATTTCTTCCATTCTGGGGCTTATTCCTCCTCCTGTATCCATGCGCCGCTTTTCAATTTTTTCCTCATGCGGACAATGGTTCCCGAGAGTGGTTTGCTCTCCACCTCCAAATCATCCATGAAAGCTTCCATAAAGGCAAATCCCATTCCCGACCTTTCCAGTTCCGGTTTGGTGGTAAAAAGCGGTTCCATTGCTTTGTCCACGTTATCCATGCCGATTCCTTTATCCTCCACTTCTATGTACAAAACTCCTTTTTCTATGCGGCAGCGAAGATACACCTTGCCTTCATGAATCTTGCAGCATACCGGCCTGACTTCCCCATGACGCCCGTAGCCGTAAACATTTTCATAACCATGGATAATGGCATTTGTGACTGCCTCCGAAACTGCTGTCTTGATATCCGCAAGCTCCTCTATCGTCGGATTTAAGGGAGTGACAAAAGCCGCCACGGCCACCCTTGCAAAACTTTCATTGTTTGATATTGCATCAAACTCCAGCGCCATTTCATTTTTCATGCTGTCCCTTTCCTCGGTCACACAGGTTTCTTTTTGTTTGATTTCTATCATGTTGTTCCTCCATCCTATTCCATTATCTCAATTATTTTATGCAGTCCGGACATATGCAGTATCCTCTTTATCTGTCTATCCGCATGTATGGCAAAGACTTTTCCCCCGAAACAGGCTATCTTTTTATACCTGCCCATAATAATCCCGATACCGGAAGAATCCATAAACCGCGTATCTTCAAAGTCAAATACCACATTGTTTACCTGTTCCTTCAAAATAAACCTGTCTGCATTTTCACTGATGTAGGCAGATTTGTGGTGGTCCACTTCTTCCGGAAGCTTAACGCAAAGGTAATTGTCAATTACTTGAAAGTCATCCATTTTTCTTTTTTTCCTCTCCTTTCGACAATTTTTCAAAGAAAAAAGAACCTATAGTTTCCTATAAGTTCTCTTTCGTGTTTTATGCATTCCTCCGTGCTTTTCACGTTAATCGTTCTCCGTCAGGGAGTTAATGTATGTCTGGGACCTTCTTGCCCGCTCTGTTCCGGGCAGCAGTTCAATCACCTTCTCGTATATTTTTATCGCCTCCGTATTCTGTCCGTTTCCTCTATACGCATTGCCCAGCATAAAAAGGGCATCCCCGTTTTCAGGGTTATAGCTGACAGCCTTTAAAAGGTCCTCGATGGCCCGGGGATAATCTTCATCCCTGTAAGCGGCATTACCGGAAGTATAGTAAAAATCTGACATTTCCGGACCAATCTTTGCAAGCAGGGCATCATACAAAAGCCTGAACGCTTCGGAAGTTTCCGCCATATTCACATTTGCGGCGATATCATCCAGATAGACGGCAGTCGCCTGCACATCCCCAGAAGCGAGATATTCCGCAGCTCCCTCAAGTAAATTGTCTATGGTTTTCAGTGTGCCGTCCGTTCCCACATAGGCATCCAATTCCTCATGGAGCGTCTGGTTATCGGCTGTCATCTCATCTATCTGCTGCTGCATGGTGGCAATGGTCGCTGTCTTTATGTCCATCTGCTCGCTCAGCTTCCTTTGGTCCTCCTGCGCTTTTTCCCTCTCAGCGGAAACGGCTGCCGGCAGAATCAAAAAAAACATGGAGGCGATGCCCAGCACAAGCCCGATAGCTACATTAAACAGGGTGCCGGGACTGTTGTTTTTAGGCTCCTTTACGTTCATGGGCTGGATAATGATTTCATTGTCGCTCTGATAGCGGATAACATCGTCATTGCCACCCCGTTTCACATTGCTTTTGCCGCTCTCATCGGGAACCAGCATTCCCTCCACTTCTTTCATGTAACGGAGGGTCAGCGTATTGCCGCTGTCAATCCTGAAACACTTGTCCAGCTCCCTTTTTGCCCTGTCCCACTGCTCACTGTCAATATACAAAAGGGCGAGCAATTGATGCGCCCTGATAAATTTGGGGTTAAGGGACAATACTTTTTTCAACTGGATAACCGCCAAATCCTTACTGTCCTGCGCACAGTAAACCAGCGCCTGATTATATTTCTTTATGGTCTGGTTAATGGTATCCAGCCTTGCCCCGTTACTCTGCACCATGTCCATATAGCTGTCCGCAATATTTTTCTGCGGGCGCAGGTTCTTGCTGATAACCCACTCGCTTAAGGCTGCAACCACTTCTCCCATTTCAAAATATACAAGACCCAGCAAATTTCTGGCATCCACATTGTTTTTATCAAATTTTAAACTCTGCCGTAAACTTGTCACCGCACCGGTCAAATCCCGGACTCCGGCTTTCTCCAATCCTTCATTATAGTACATGTTGGACACTCTGAGTATTCTCTTGTAAAGAGAAACATCCGCGCCGCAACTGGTACAGAAATCATGCTCGGACAAACGGCAGCCACAGTTATAACACCTCATGCCACCTTACCTCATAACTCTTCTTCCGCCTTGGTTTCCTTTAACATTTTCACTAAAATATCCGCCATATCCGTCATATCCTGATTATATATGGCCTCTTCTGCATCCTCCACCTCAAGGCTGGGATGAAACTTTTTCAATTCTTCCTCAAAGTTAATCATAGCAACTCCTTTATCTCTCCAACCAGATACAGGGAACCTGCAATATATACCCGTTCATCTTCCTTTTTCGCACCAAGCGCCGCTTCCAATGCCTCCCTGGCCGAACGGTAACAGGCGGTCTTTCTCCCTGTATATTGTGTAAACACTTCCGAAAGCTTGTCGGCTGCAAGCGACCTGCCGTTTTTTATCTGCACCAGGGAAATGTCGGAGAACAATCTACTGGAGAGTATTTCCTCCATCATGCGCCCGTATTCCTTATCCTGCACAACACCGAAAAGCAGATGCCTGTCCGATGTGCATCCGTCCAACGCCACGGTCTCCAGAAAGGCCCTGATGCCATCTTCATTGTGCGCACCGTCCACAAACACACCGGGCTTAACCTCTTCCATGCGTCCTGCCCAGAAAACCTCCTGCAATCCTTTTTGCATTGTCTTTGGGGTAAGACGCCCGTCGCCAAACAAAATCTCCAGCGCCCGAAGCGCCAGCGTGGCGTTTTCCATCTGATACCGCGCCATGGTATGCACGCACAGCCTAACACTATCATAATAAAGGGATTGATAAGAAAAATCAATGCTTTTATTATGAAAAGTTAAGAATGTGTAGTCACTTTTCGACACCGAAAACGCCGGGATGCATAATTTCTCCGCCTCTTCCATGAGAACTTTGTCGACCTGTTCCTCCGTTTTCCAAAAAACAACAGGGGAACCCGCCTTCATGATGCCTGCTTTTTCTTTCGCTATTTTTTCCGGTGTATCCCCCAGATATTCCATATGGTCCATTCCCAGATGCGTTATAATCGCAATCTCTTTTTTCAAAACGGTATTTGTGGCGTCCAGCCTGCCACCCAGCCCGGTTTCCAGCACACAATAATCGGTTCCTGCTTTCTCAAACAATAGCATCGCCATAAAAAACAAATATTCAAAAAAGGTGGGATGGTATCCTCCATTCCCCCGCAAATCTTCCCATGGGAGATGTTCGTAAACAGTAAGGAAAGCTTCGAAAAAAGCTTCCCGCGTAATCATTTTCCCATCTATCACAAAACGCTCCCTGATATCCGTCAGATGCGGCGAGGTAAAACGGCAGGCCGTATAACCTGCGCTCTTTAAAACTCCGCACAAATAGGCACAAACGGAGCCTTTTCCGTTTGTGCCGGCCACATGTATCACCTTCATCCGCTCACCGGGATTCCCCAGTTTCCTCAAAAAAGCCCGGGATTCCTCCATGGTGTTTTTGCTTGTAAACCGGGGAATCCCGCAAATATACTCCACAGCCTCTTCATAACTTTTAATCTGCTTTTTTTCCAAACCGCGACCACCTTTGTGTGAAAACGTTTATTGAAGCTGTTTAAGGCGCACCTTCACCTGTTCCAGCATTCCGGCATACTTTGCAAGTTTTTCTTTTTCCTCGGCCACTTTTTCCTTTGGCGCCTTGGACAAAAATTTCTCGTTTTTCAGCATCCCCTCCGCGCGCGCAATTTCTCCCGTCAGACGCTTTTCTTCTTTCTGCAGTCGCTCTGTCTCCTGTCTGATATCCACCAGTTCCGCAAAGGGAATATATAATGTGGCATCGGGAATCACCACGGAAACCGCATCGGAATCAATGCCTTCTTTATCTTCCTGCACAAATACTTCAGGGGCATATGCAAGGGAGGAAAAGAACAGCTTCCCTTCCTCAAAGGCGCTGCGCACATCCCTGTTTTTGCTGACCACATATACGGAAGCTTTTCTGCCCTGCGCAACATTCATTTCCGCCCTGAGGTTCCTGATGCCGCGGACTGCTTCTTTTATGATTTCTATATCCTTTTCTTCCTTTGCAAAACAGCGTTCCTCTTCATATACCGGCCAGGAAGACACCATGATGGACTCCTCCTCCGACTGCAGCGTACAGAAAATCTCCTCCGTGATAAAGGGCATGTAAGGGTGCAGCAGCTTCAGGGCATCCAGAAGAACGGTTTTTAAAGTATACAGCGCAGCGTTCTGGCTTTCTGCGTCATCCGAATTGTAAAGCCTCGGTTTTACCATTTCAATGTACCAGTCACAGAACTCATCCCAGATAAAGTCGTAAACCTTCTGCACTGCAATGCCCAGTTCAAATTTTTCCATGTTCTCCGTTGCTTCACGGATAAGGCTGTTCAACCTGCTGATAATCCATTTATCAACCGGCGCAAGCGCTTCTTTTGCAGGAACATGCAGCTTCTTTCCTTCCATATTCATCAGAATAAAGCGGGAAGCGTTCCATACTTTGTTTGCAAAATTCCTGCTGGACTCCACCCTCTCGTAGTAAAAACGCATATCATTGCCCGGCGCATTCCCGGTAATCAATGTAAGGCGCAAAGCATCCGCACCGTATTTATCAATAATATCAAGCGGGTCGATTCCGTTTCCCAGGGATTTGGACATCTTCCTTCCCTGTCCGTCGCGGACAAGCCCGTGAAAAAGCACCGTTTTAAAGGGTTTCCTGCCCATCTGCTCATATCCGGAGAATATCATGCGGATAACCCAGAAAAAGATAATGTCATATCCGGTTACCAGCACGTCAGTGGGATAAAAATACTCCAATTCCTTGGTCTGTTTTGGCCATCCCAAGGTGGAAAAAGGCCACAATGCCGAAGAAAACCAGGTATCCAGCGTATCCTCATCCTGTGTAAACCGGGTACATCCGCATTTCGGGCATACTTCAGGACTCTGTTTTGCCACAACCACTTCCCCGCATTCATCACAGTAATAAGCCGGTATTCTGTGTCCCCACCAGAGCTGGCGGCTGATACACCAGTCCCTGATATTGTCCGTCCAGTTAAAATAAGTCTTTTCCATGCGCTCCGGAATCAGCTTGATTTCCCCGCTCTTTACCGCCTCAACCGCCGGCTTAATCAGCTCATCCATCTTTACGAACCACTGTTCTTTTACCAGCGGTTCTATGGTGGTTTTGCAGCGGTCATGGGTGCCTACATTGTGGGAATACTCTTCTACCCTGACCAAAAGCCCCATCTCATCCAGTTCTTTTACAATTGCCTTTCGGGCCTCATAACGCTCCATGCCCTCATACTTGCCGCCGTTTTTATTGATGGTGGCGTCATCATTCATGATATTGACAATGGGCAGGTTATGGCGCTTGCCCACCTCAAAATCGTTGGGGTCATGGCCCGGGGTAATCTTTACCACGCCTGTTCCAAACTCCATATCCACATAATCATCCGCCACGATGGGCATCTTTCTTCCGATGATGGGAAGCAGCACATTCCTGCCGACAAGGTGTTTATACCTCTCGTCTTCCGGATTCACAGCCACCGCCGTATCACCCAGCATGGTTTCGGGACGCGTGGTTGCAAACTCCAGAAATTCCGTGTCGCTGACTGTGCCGTCGTCATTTAACAGCGGATATTTGATATGCCAGAAATGGCCTGCCTGCTCCTCGTATTCAACCTCCGCATCGGAAATGGAGGTATTGCAGACCGGACACCAGTTAATGATGCGGGAGCCTTTGTAAATCCACCCTTTCTCATGCATCTTGCAGAACACTTCCGTCACGGCTTCATTGCAGCCCTCATCCATGGTGAAGCGCTCTCTTTCCCAGTCACAGGAGGAGCCGAGTTTTTTCAGCTGGGAAATAATCCTGCCGCCGTACTCCCTTTTCCAGTCCCAGGCCCTCTTTAAAAATTTGTCCCTTCCCAAATCGTGCTTGTCAATGCCTTCTTCCTTTAGCTTTTCAATAATCTTTACCTCGGTTGCAATGCTGGCATGGTCCGTTCCCGGCTGCCACAACGCATTATAGCCCTGCATCCTTTTAAAGCGGATTAAAATGTCCTGCATGGTATTGTCAAGCGCATGTCCCATGTGGAGCTGTCCCGTAATATTGGGGGGCGGAATCACTATGGTAAACGGCGTTTTTGCCGGTTCAACCTCCGCATGGAAATATCTTTTTTCCATCCATTTCTGATACAATCTGTCCTCTATACCCTTGGGGTCATAAGTCTTTGCCATTTCTTTACTCATATTTTCCTCTATTCCGAAGCGCTTTTGCGCTGCTTCATTTAAATGCAAAAAGCCCTTTACTGACATATGTCAGCAAAGGGCGATTTCTCACGGTACCACCTTTGTTCACAGCTTACGCTGTCTCAGTGACTTCTGCTAAAGTCTTGTCCTGTAACGGGGACAATTCGTGAAAGCTTACTTGGTTTCTGCCTTCCGGTTCCAAAACTACCTTCCATATCCCTTCCTTCGGACGGCCTTTCAGCCGGATTGCTCCGGGCCTTCCTCTCTGCCAAGGGGTAATATGTACTCCTCTTTGTCATTACCTTTTCATTATATCAGGCATACATATTATATACGCATCTGCCTTAATTATGTATGAATGCTATTTTGCTGCAGGTGTTCCGCATTTGGTACAGAACGCTGCGCCGTTTAAAGGAGCGCCGCAGTTGCTGCATGCATCGGCTGCAGGTGCAACGGGCTGTGCAGACGCTTCGGGCTGTGCGGGTGCAGCAGGCTGAACAGGTGCAGCGGGCTGTGCGGGCTGCTGGTAAACCGGCTGCTGATATACAGGCTTTGCAATCACATTGCCGTATGCCCAATGTGCAAATTTGCTTGCAAGAGGCACGTTTGCTTCCTGTCCCTTTGCATTCCTGACAATTGCTATAATTGCAAATACCAGAATCGCAATGTCAATAATGCTTTCAATGATACTTACAATCGTTCCCCATACGCTTCCGAAAAACGGAATGGAATAAAAGAAACTGAAAATACCGAAAAATGAAGATACTATGCCGGAAATCATGGCAAGAAAGATTGCCTGAATGGCCTGTCTGCTGGCCCACTCGTTCTTCTCACCTATAATAACTACTCCCGTCAGTAAAATCAATGCCGTTGTCCATCCGAATATTGCAAGAATAAAAGCTACAACGCCGTAAAATGCCAATCTGATACCATATTTGCCTTTTTCCATTTTGTAAAAACCCTCCTTCATAATTCATCTTTTTTATGATTGTGAAAACCACATATTCCATATTATATACTTTCTGCCAATATTCGTCAATCTTTGGTTTGGGAAACTCAAAACTGGTATTGTTAAAAAAATACTTTCTGGCACTTTTCACACATCCAGGCTTTGGTATAATAGCTGAGAAATTGCAAATAACCATTTTATAACATTAAAAAAGAGGGATACATCCATGAAACATGATAATTTAATGAAGCTGGTGCTGACAGGCGTATTTGCCGCCTTGTCCTATGTTGTTTTTACTTTTTTGCAGATTAAAATTACGCTGCCCGGAGGCGATGCCACCTCCATTCACCTCGGAAATGCCGTCTGCGTGCTGGGCGCTCTTATCCTGGGCGGTTTTTACGGAGGGTTGGGTGGCGCCATCGGCATGACAATCGGCGACCTGTTAGACCCCGTTTACGTTGTCTATGCCCCCAAAACTTTTCTGCTTAAATTCTGTATCGGCCTGATTACCGGTCTGATTGCCCATAAATTTGGGAAAATCAATCAGAAGACGGATAAGGCAAATATCCTGAAATGGGTAATTGCCGCAGCAGCAGGAGGCCTGCTCTTCAATGTGATTTTCGACCCGCTTGTAGGCTACTTCTACAAGCTGCTCATTCTGGGAAAACCGGCCGCCGAGCTGGTGCTTGTCTATAATATAGCTTCCTCATCCATCAACGCCTTTACCTCCGCCATTGTATCCACGGTAGTATATATGGCGCTGCGCCCGGCGCTGTTAAAGTCCGGAATATTGATTAACAGCCGACAGGACGGACATCCTGTTGATAATCAGGCGGAAAGGGATGTATTATGAACCCACATGCCAAAGTTCCAAAAAAACTTGCTGTCATTAATGATTTTACAGGCTATGGCCGCTGCTCCCATGCAGTGGCTATTCCTGTTGTCAGCGTGATGGGTATACAGGCCTGTCCAGTCCCCAGTGCAGTTTTTTCCAACCACATGGCCTATCCTCACTGGCATAAAATGGATTATACTCCGTATCTGCCGGAATATTTTGCCTGCTGGGAAAAACTCAACCTGCACTTTGACGGCATATTATGCGGCTTTCTGGATAATGAAGACCAGGTTCTTATCCTTGCAGATTTCATGGAGAAGCAAAAAAGGGCCGGAGAAACCATTGTGATTCTGGACCCTGTCATGGGAGATTCAGGAACATGCTATTCCTCCGTATCCCCAGCTTACGCAGATTCCCTGAAAAAACTCCTGCCGCTTGCAGACATTATTACCCCCAACCTGACCGAAGCCTGTCTTCTTACAGATACACCTTACCCTGAATCGATGCCCGATAATGACTTTCTTAGTAAAACAGCAGAAAAACTCCATGCAATGGGACCATCCAAACTTGTTATCACAGGCATTACACAGGAAAATAATTTTCACAACTATTTCTCTACTCTGACACCCTCCCGGCAGGAAGCCATCTACACAACGGAAGCCGGCGGCCCATCGCGGCCCGGCACCGGAGACTTATTTGCCTCCATCATAGCTGCCGATGCCCTGAACGGCACGCCCTTTGAGGTATCCGTAAAAAAAGCGGCGGACTTTGTACGCACATGTACAGAAGGCTCCGCCGCTGCAGGCATTCCCATCAGGGATGGGGTCTGCTTTGAAAACTATTTATCCCTTATCGGAATCTGACTGTCAGGTTTCCCATGGCGCATTCCAAATCGTAATCGCTGGCTGCCCCATTGTCAATATTCTGTTCCGCTGCCAGACCTGACACAGACCTGCTTCCTGCCGTCAGGTTTCCTGCGGCACACTCCATTTTATAATTATGTTCCTGCTCCGTGCTTCCGAAAATGGTAATTTCCATGTTGCCCATACCACACTCCGCATGTAAATCCCCGGGGATACTGGCCGACAGAATCACTTCCCCCGCTCCCACAGAAATCTCCACATCGTTGGCAAATTCAGCTTTGTCTATCAGAATCTGACCGGCTCCGGCTGTGCAGGTAAATTTATCCGCTTTCAGGTAATCCGCCTCCAGTTTTCCTGCTCCCAGGTTTATCTCCATATCATCTGCCTGCAAACTCCCTATGGTAAATTTTCCTGCCCCCAACGACAGTTCTGCGTCATCAAAGACAGTGCCTTCCGGTATCTGTATCGTAACTACCATTACATTACCCATATTCCATTTACCGGTCTTAACACCCTTCACATACAGTGTCCCGCCTCTTACATAGGTTTGAAAAGCGCTGATTTTTTCTGCCGATACATAATAAAATTCATCGGGTGATGTCTCTATCTGAACCTCACAACCGGCAAGCCCCAGTTCCATACTGCTAATTTCTTCAGCCCCAAAAACAGTTCTGAAAGAGCCTTCATTCCGTATCACATCATAGGAACTATCGAAAAGGGTATTTGCATCTAAATCATACGTATCCCAATCTTCATCCCAAACCCAATTGCCGAACCACTCAGTCACATGACTCGGGGTAAAATTCAATTCTCCATTCCATATTTGCCGTGACAGCCTCTTAAATCCGCCGCCGCAGCCTCCTATCGTAAGAAGAAGCACGCCCACTGCCAGAATAACGGCAACTGTTATTGCACAAACCTTCATGAATTTTTTCATAATCCTTATCTCCCTTTGTTTTTATCGAAAATTTTATTCCACAGCCACGCTATTCCCCTGCATGTAGCCGGAATCAGCCAGCCGCATACCCAGATAGTCAGCATAATAAAAAGTATTCCGAATGCCAGCAGCAACAGACCGCATCCTGCAAGCGCCATTCCGGCAAAAGGAAAATGAAATATATCTATCACTCCTATCACTATCATCACCAGTCCGCTTGCAAACAGTCCGAGTCCCGCACCGCCAAAACCGACTATAATTCCAAAAAGGGAAGCAAAAATGGCTACCAGCATACCAAAAACCGTGGCTATCGCCCCTAAAATAACAGGTGAACAGAAGATACATCCTAACACAATCAGTACAATGGCCCATGCGGGCATGCCTTCTTTCTCCCGGGCCGCAGACGGACCGCTTTGATAAAATGTATTTCCCTGATAAATCGTGCTCCCCTGGTATGATGTCCCGTTCTGGTAAGCAGCCCCGCTCTGATAAGCGCTGTTGTAGCCGCTTCCCGATGTGTTGTCCTTACAGTCCATATTGGCCCTAAGCCCGTCTTTGATGTTATCGGCTACTTTTTGCGGAGATTCCAGCTCTGCAAGTACTTTCTGCTCATTTTCTTCTCCTGCATCACTGAAATATTCTTCATAGTAATTCAGCGCCTCAATTCTTTCATTTTCAGGAATGTTTTGAAGCAGCCGTTCCAATTCTTTCATAAACTCTGCTTTATTCATATCTGATTCCTCCCTCTAAAATTCCGGAAATCTTGCCGGAATACTGTCTCCACTCATTTACGTACACTCTTAACTGGTTCATTCCCTTATCCGTAATTCTGTAGTAACGCCTGTTCCTGCCGGCACACTCCCTGTCGTACACCACCATGCATTCATCCTTTTGCAGTCTCCTCAGCACCGGATAAAGCGTAGATTCCGACAACTCGATTACCTGTCTCACATCCTGTGTAATCTTGTAACCGTAAGTACCTTCCGGTTCCTTGGACACAACTGCCAGCACGATTGCATCGAGCAGCGCCGCACCTGTGTTAAATACCATTCTCATTCCTCCTCGCTTCTGCTGCAAGTATCCCCTTTGGGATATAAAAATATATAATATTATTTTAATTTATAATATTATATGCTATATAATATGTTTCTGTGATGATAATATACGACATATAATATTAATTTGTCAATAGCATTTAGAAAAAATTTTGAATATCTTTAAAAACTGCAAACTATGATAAGCGGCTGCCAGCAAAAAGGCAGGTGTGCATTTAGCACATCTGCCTTCATCAGCAATTAACAATCCTTCATCCTAACCGCCATGATTCCGCTCCGCGGAATCCCAAATCCAGATGAAAATGCCGTATTTCAGGCATTTTCCGGCGTGGAACTTAGAAGTTCTCCGCGAAACAGCCTCTGCTGTGAGCGGCTAGAACTTCTTTCCACGCTAAATTCCGCAACGTAATTCTCAGCCACTTGTAAATCCAAAGAAAAATGTCTTTGCAGCTTCTCCACAATCTTCTTTTCACTGACACCCTCTTCCAAATTATCTTGTATCATGGCTTTTATGCCTTCCATTTTACCTTTTTCTATTCCTTCTTTTATTCCTTTTTTTATCCCTTCTTCTCTCCCCTTTTCGATTCCTTCTTCTCTCCCTATCCTTAGTCCTTCCTTTCTGCCTGCTTCCAGTCCAATCTCAAGAATATTCATCTTTACAGCCTCCCATTCCTCTGATTGCTTCACTTCCCCCACAATCCTGTCCAAATCCACTATGCGTTCATCCCTCACGATAATTTCAGGGTTGTTAAGGGTTGTGTTTTTCATGTACTGTAATAAACTGATTAGTTCAGGCCGCCCGTTTTTGCTTGCCATGTTCAGAAAAATCTTTTTCGTCCCGTCCTCTAAAGGCAGGTCCCCCAGCTCCTCACACTGCTCGCTGAAGGTATACTTTGCAAGGTCCCTTCCGAAAATATCCTCCTGTGTGATAAAGATTATCACTGTGGACGGCAGATACCGGTATCTGGTTTCCTTTCCCGACTTTAAAACCGGCGTGTCAATCATCCCCTGGTAATATCTGGCGCGCCTTCGTATCTCTTTTTTGTCGGAAACATTCTGCATTTCCATGTCAAACTGCCTGTCTTTTTCATCAAGCGCCCATGCATCCAGACGTATGGCCCGTTTCCCGGACTTGTTCAGAACCACCTGCTCCACTTTGACCTCTTTCAGTGTCAGGTCCGGTTCGTCCAAGATGATGCCCAGCACATCTTCATAGGCTTCCTTCACCTTCATGACAGATAAGAACAGGGCAAAATCGCTTAAATTGAGCCGGCAGTCTTCTGACAATGACAGAAGGGCGGCGTTTTCCTTTGTTTCTTTCATACCTATACCTCTCTTTCCCATGCGGCAGAGAGGCGCCTTCTTATAAAATCTGTTCCTCCCTGCGGTTATTCAGTTGTTAAGCAAGGAGTTTTGCAGAAAGTATCTGCATAGATAGGTTCCCTTCCGGATATAAGAAGGTGAAGAACCCTGAAAAACAGAATTTCAGAATATTTCTTTGCTTGATAATATATTAGCATATTTGCGTTTACACTGCAAGCATTATTTATCCTTTATGAAATTTTGCATGGAGTAAGCGGGAGCGTGTCCTGTTGGAACAAATGCACGCCCCGGCTGACGTAATGCAAAATAGGGAAATCGGGTATTATTTTATTTAATCTTATCTGTTAAGAAGGACATAAAAGCCTCTTTTGTACCTTCCCTAAATCCCTTTTTATCCAAAGTAACCGTCATACTTCCTTTTGTAAAAAGAATAATCAGATTCTTGGTTTCGATATAATTTTCAACATCCGAAAATGGAATGTGGTTATTCCCCTTTGCAGAAGTAACAGAAATATCCTCGCCAACTTCCACGCGATAGGTTAAGGCTGAATTGCGAAACAGGGTATCCACCCGTTCTTTTTCTATTTGAATCGACTTCTTTTTCTTGAGTTTAAATAATACTATGATGAAAAGAGGAGCGAGTTCAACCAGCAAAAGAACAGGACGCTTCATAACGATTGACAGGGCTGCAATCAGAATGAATATCACCAGCATGGAGCGGTATCCGGCCTTAAACATGCAATCCCACCATGCCCCTACGCTTTCTTCAAGGACATCCGGTGTATATTCATACTCATTAACAAAATGCTGCATTTCATTTCCTCCATATCACAATTTATATAGTTATTATAAAATTTCTATAGCACGGGAACATCCAGATAAAACGGCAGCGCGCTTACATACACCATAACTAATAGAGAAGCCACAATCCCCGTCATTACCAGAACAGACAATATGTTTTTCCACTTCTCGGGACTCTTCCTCCAGAGAGGCAGTTTTTCCAATCCATGGGCGACATAATACATAAGGGGAATCAGGCCCGGCATAATATATCTTCCCTGTGCCTGATAGTCTTTCGTATAAGCATATTGAATCAACAATATGACAGGCATGGCAATACAGAATACCATGATTATGTGGAAAAACACGTTAAGCCAATTTCTTTCCGTACGGGGTTCTCCACCTGTACTCTTGCAAAAAATCATTCCCACAATACCCAATGCAAAAATGCCAAGATAAAAAAGATATATTATTTTCCACGTAAACAAAGTAGTAGAACCGTAGTTGGCAATAAAACTGAGCGCAACCTTCATAAAAAAGTTTGTCCCAAACAGCATGGAAAATAAAGATTTCCCCTGACTGAAATGGGTTTCCCTGATAATGCCGTAAGAACGAACCAGTTTATCCATGGATGTCAGACCTATTATATCACCGTCATAAAGAATAAAATTCCGGATAAACTGCCAGCTGATACACAGAAGTACAACAACCGAAATCATGATTCCCTTTTTTAAAAACGGCTTCCAGTCACAGCGCCACTTTCCACCCTCTTTCTTTATGAAATAAGCAATAAATAGCAGGATACTCCCCAAAATAAACCCGTAACCGTTATAATACGAAAGAGCGCATAAAATCACACCTGTTGTTAAAAGCGCACAGGATTTAAAGGAAAAGCCGTCGCCATACCCCCTCACCAGCCCATAAAGCATCAATGCCGTTGAGAGAAGGCACATGGAATCCGGATTGGTATAGGTGTGCAGAAACAAGCTCTGTGGCAGAAAAGTCACCAGAAAGCAGAACAGCCACCTGACCCTGTCATCCCGAAACAGTTTCTTTCCCAACAGCAGGACAATATATGCCATAATAAAGCCAAATGTCACATTTACCAGTCTGGCAGTATACAAAAGCGCCAGCGGGGAATCCGTAAACAAATTTACAAACCGCATAACATATCCCTGAACCATATACGGAAGCAATGTGTAGAAACCATAAGTCCACCTGCAGTTTCCGCTGAAAAGCTCCTCCTCATATCCGGTGGGAATAGTGCCATGGTTGCAGACATAAAGCGGCACCTTGTATCTGGAATGTTCATCCGGCGGATTCGGCAGTGAGGGAAAAGTATCGTTTAACGGCTGATTAAGTGCAATGGTAAGCGCCACAATAAGATAAAGCGCAAAATAAAACAAGGTAATGCTTTTCTCTTTATTCCACTTCATGACAAACTGTCCTTTCTTTTTATAAATACCTTCTTACACTTCGCATTTCCAGAAAAAAGCGCTGTAGGCAGGCAAAAGACTTCCACCGCCAAAATCATGTTCACTGCCGTTAATCAAATCTACCGCTTTGCCGCAGCCCGCGTCAAAATGCGCAGTAAAATCACTGCCCTCTGCATTAATGGCAACCAATACCCTTTCTCCTTCTGTTTTCCTTTCAAATATGCACTGCTTATTTGTCAGCAGAACCGAGCGGAAATCTCCCCAATTTAACGCCTTGGAGCATTTTTTAGCCTCAGTCAGCCTTGCAATAAAATCTGTCAGGTCATTCCACTCCGGTTTTTCAAAACAGGGCCTTAATGCCTGGTCTCCCTGCCTCTTTTCTCCCAGACACCCCCACTCGCTCCCATAATATACGCAGGGAATACCGGGCATTCCAAACATAAGCGCATAGATAAGCGGCAGATGGTTTTTATCCGACAAAATACTTGCCACTCTTGTCACATCATGGTTGTCCACAAATGATAACATGTGTTTCCCTTTATATAACGTCCAATTTTCAGGTCCAAATTGCCTGAGCAGGGAGTGGTTGATTTCAAACATATTCATGCTGTTAAAACTGGAAAACAGCCCCTTATAACATTCATAATTGGTTGCCGAATGCAGCATGGCATCATTGACCAGCCGGTTGTAATCACCGTGAAGCATTTCACCCAGCAGGAAGAAATCTGCCTTTCTGCCGTCACAATGGCTTCTCAATCTTCTTACAAAATCCTCGTCAAGACTGTACGCCACATCCAGTCTAAGCCCGTCTATGTCAAATTCTTCTATCCAATAGTCCACGCTCTCCAGAAGATATCTGACTACCTCTTCATTTCTCAGGTTCAGTTTTACCAAATCATAATTCCCCTCCCAGCCTTCATACCATAAACCGTCATGGTATGGGGAATCCCCATCAAAAGCAATCCGGTAAAACCACCCCGTATAAGGGGAACTTTCCCTGTTTTTCAACACATCCTGAAAAGGTCCGAAACCGCGTCCCACATGGTTAAACACGCCGTCAAGCACCACACGGATGCCTTTTTCATGCAGTTTTTTACAAACTTCTTTAAAATCCTCATTCGTTCCCAGACGGGTATCTATCTTCCTGTAATCCCTTGTATTGTAGCCATGTGTATCCGACTCAAATACCGGGGAAAAATATACCGCATTGATTCCCAGTTTTTCCAAGTGGGGGAGCCAGTCAATCACCTTTCTTATCCTTGATTCCGGTATCCCGTCATTTTCAAACGGCGCGCCGGTAAATCCCAACGGATATATCTGATAAAATACACTTTCTTCTGCCCACATATTTCTCCTCATTTCTGCGCTGCTCTTTTTAGGCGTTAACGGATTTGTGCAAGCAACGCACAGACACAAACCCATATGCTGTCCTAATGAACCATTATACCCAATTTGGCAAATTCTGTCCATAGCAACAAACCTACGTCCCTGTTCAAGCTTTGCGTGGCTGACAGCTATTTTTTATTTGCAAAAAAATCTAAAATATTATTTAGTCCCAAAAGTGCGTTTTCATCATCAACAGCAGGTTTTTCATTAAGTATTATGGCTATATACCGCCTCATGAATGTTATAGCAGTTCATATGATGCAAAAGCGTACAAGCTGTACTATA
>CAJTKU010000019.1 GCA_910577015.1 uncultured Lachnospiraceae bacterium
GCAGTATCTCTGCTTTTTAAATATTCAGTTGTAACATATGTATTGTAATCCTACAAATCGAAAGGAGAAGGATTATGGAATATATTGGTATAAAACTACATATGTGATATAATATTGGCGCAGAGAGACATCAACTTTTGACTCCATGTATGTTAAAGCGTACGAAATAGTGGTATACTATGGACAGCAAATATACCGGGGGTTTTGGAGCGTATGGATTTTAAGGAAATAGAATTGTCGGACAGGGAATGGATTGCGCCTTTGCTTGCCGCGTCAGGGTTTCAGGGCTGCGATTATACATTTGGCAACCTGTATATCTGGAAAGACCTGTACAGGCAGCAGGTGGCAAAGGCAGGGAACATGCTCTGCGTCAGGAGCAGAAGACCGGGAACGGGTGAGTACTTGTACCTTTTTCCGGCGGGTTCCGGGGATGTAAAGGAAGCAGTGGAATATATGCGTCAGGATGCAAGGCAGCTTGGCGCTCCTTTTTGTCTGAGAGGATTTGCAAAAGAGGAGGCGGACAAGCTTGCACAGGCTTTCGGAGGGGAGTTTGTGATAAAGAGCGTCCGCGCGGAATGGGATTATCTGTACCAGGTGGAGGATTTGGCGCAGCTTGCCGGAAAAAAATATCACGGCAAAAGGAATCATATTGCAAGGTTTGAAGACGCAGGGGAGTGGCGTTTTGAGCCTTTGAAAAAAGAGAACTTAAAAGACTGTCAGGCTATGGCCAAGGTGTGGTACACGGAACATGCGGCAAGCGGCAATCTGTCCGCCCTCGGTGACAGGGGTGTGGTTTACAATGCCCTTAAAAATTTTGAGAGCCTTGGGTTTACAGGCGGTGTACTTTATCAGTTTGGGCAGGTAGCAGGCTTCACTATCGGGGAACCGCTCAATAAGGATACTTATGTGGTGCATGTGGAAAAAGCATACGCAGAGATACAAGGTGCGTATCCGATGCTCAACCGTGAATATGTCCGGCATATGATGCAGGATTATACCTATGTAAACAGGGAGGAAGACGACGGTATGGAAGGACTCCGCAAGGCAAAGGAGTCCTATCATCCGATTATGCTGGAAAAGTTTGTTGCATTAGCGTGAAAGGGGGATAAATGTTACAGTTAGCAAATTGCGAAGATATGCCCGAGGTAATTGCTATCTGGCGGGAAAACTTTGGGGACACGGAAGAAGAAATCAGGGATTTTTTTTCGACGTTCGGAAAAGAGGCTCGCGTCTGTTTGTGGAAAGAGGAAGGCAGGATAATGGGGCAGCTTGTGCTTTTACCGGTATGCCTTCATTTTTTGGAAAAAGAGAAGAGTAAAAGCATTCCGGCAGAGTATCTGTATGCCGTTGCCACAAAAAAATGTTTTCAAAACAGGGGCGTCTGTACAAGCCTGCTTGGCGCAGTTTCCCGGCTTTTGCAAAAAGAGGGGAAAGCTGCGGTTCTGGTGCCGGCAGACGCCACGCTTGCCTCGTTTTATGAGGACAGAGGATTTCAAGGCTGTTTTGCCGAAGAATGCGTCCGGGTGGAAGCAGCCGGACGGCATAAGGGGACGGCAGCATACGGAAGGCTTTTGGAACTTGATGCGTCAGGATATGAAAGACTTAGAAAAAATGCTTTTAGGGACTTTGCATATGTGGAGCTTCCCCGGACCATGCTGTCCTACGCGGTAAGTCTTTGCCAAAAAGAAGGGGGAGCCTGCGCCGGGCTTTCATGTCCGGAAGGGGAGTACGGGGTGTTGTACCGTCCGCTGTGCGGCGGACAGGAATTGTACATACAGGAGATAACGGCAAAAAGCAATGCGGAAGCAGTGACGGCTGCAAAGCGCCTTTTAGCAGTAACAGGCGCAAAAAAAGCCATGCTTCGCCGTTCTTATGCGGGAAAAGGAATGTTCCTTCCCGAAGGAATGCCTGAAAACGGTTATTTTAATCTGGTATTGGAGTAAATTGGGTGTTATAATGCTGGGAGGGGTGATGAAATGAGGGAAATGGAATTTAAGATGGAAAGGCAGGGACTTTTGACGGTAGGCCAGAAAATAACGGTAACAGAAGGCGTCCTGCCCAGCAATTATTATTATACCATAGACCCTTCCCTTGCCATGTCCGGCAATTTTCCCTTCAGGGAGCGTATGCTTGCAAGGGAGGGCATAATTACGGACATTCAGGAAAAAGAAAGAGGTTTTTACGTCACGGCACAGTTTGAAGAGTCGGAAATCGGTAACTAAAAATTTATTACGTGCAAAAAAGCAGCGCAATAGCGCTTCGGAATGGAGGAAAAAATGGAAAAAATCATGACAGACAAGGCGCCGGCAGCAATCGGCCCATATTCACAGGGAATCATAGCGGGAGATTTCTTTTTTGCTTCCGGTCAGATTCCCATCAATCCTGCCACAGGCAATGTGGAAGGAGAAAACATTAAAGAACAGGCAGAACTGGTGATGAAAAATATCGGCGCGCTTTTGGATGCTGCCGGGACAGACTACAGCCATGTCGTAAAGACATCCTGCTTCCTTGCGGACATGAACGATTTTGCCGCATTCAATGAAGTGTACGCAAAATACTTTACCGAAAAACCCGCAAGAAGCTGCGTCGCAGTAAAAACCCTGCCCAAAAACGTACTATGTGAAGTAGAAATAACCGCTTATTTAAGGTAGCCCCTAAAAGCAGCATATCGTATGGGCGGCGGGCAGTGTATTTGATTCCATAAAGGACCGTGTAAAAACACCGGCATTTGGATGCTGTACTTTAGCATCCTATGTGCCACTGTGTTTTTACTCGAGCGGGAGCGTGTCCTGTTGGAACAAATACACCGCACGCCGCCCATACGATATGCGGAAATCTATACAAAATATAAGGAAAAAGTATGAAAAAAGCAAACAGTAACATCATATTAATCGGAATGCCAGGAGCCGGAAAAAGCACGGTCGGCGTTGTTGTGGCAAAACGGCTGGGCTTTCGTTTTGTGGACTCCGATTTGGTGATTCAGGAAACTTACGGAAAGCTTCTGCACGAATTGATTGAGGAATTTGGAGTGGAAGGTTTCTGGAAACTGGAAAATAAAGTAAATGCATCCCTCTTGGCAGAACGCTCGGTGATTGCCACGGGAGGCAGCGTATGTCATGAGCCGGAGGCCATGAAGCATCTGGGAGAGATAGGAATAATTGTGTATCTGAGGCTTTCGTATGACTCCCTGGAAGAAAGGCTGGGTGACCTTGGAGCCCGGGGAGTAACGCTCTTGCCGGGACAGACCTTGGCTGATTTGTATCGGGAGAGGATACCCCTGTACGAAAAATATGCTGATATAACGGTGGACTGTGAAGGAAAGCAGCTCAGGGAGATTGCGGTAGAAATCTGCAATATGGCGGAGGCTTATGAGGGATATGAATAAAAACGGAAAAACATGCAGGAGCAGTCTGCTGTTGTTTTTGACGGCCTGTATCTGGGGACTTGCTTTTGTTTCCCAGAGCAAGGGAATGGAAGTTATGCAGCCGTTTACCTTTAACGGCGTGCGTTGTCTTTTGGGGGCGGCAGTATTATTTCCGCCGGTCTGCCTTCAGGTGTATGCGGGAAAAAGAAAAAGGGAATCAGAAGGCAAAAAGGGCTCAGGAATTTCGTGGAAAGTGACGCTTTCCGGCGGTCTGTTCTGCGGGATTGTGTTTACGGCAGCAAGTTCCTTCCAGCAGGTGGGGATTGCCGGTACCACGGTTGGAAAGGCAGGATTTATTACTGCCCTTTACATAATTTTTGTTCCCCTGCTGGGTATTTTTTTGAAGAAAAAGGTGCCGAAAATCGTATACTTCGGAGCAGCCATGGCTGTTGTGGGCATGTACCTTTTATGTATGACGGAACGCTTTCGTCTTGCACGGGGAGATGTGCTGGTGCTAGTGTGCGCTGTGCTTTTTGCAGTGCATATTCTGGTGATTGACCATTATTCTCCAAAGACGGAGGGCGTTATTCTTTCCTTTATGCAGCTTTTTGTGTGCGGGGTGATTTGTACGGCGATGGCATTTCTTTTTGAGAGCCCTTCCCTTTCCCAGCTTAAAAGCGGTCTGGCGCCGATTTTATATGCCGGAATTATGTCCTGCGGGGTGGCGTATACCCTGCAGATTTCAGGGCAGAAGGGCATGAATCCCACGGTGGCGTCGCTGATACTCAGCCTGGAGTCCGTAGTGGCGGCGCTTGCCGGTTTTCTGGCTTTTAAAATGGGTTTTCTGAAAACAGACCAAACGCTTACTTTCAGGCAGGTTCTGGGCTGTGTCATTGTGTTTGCAGCGGTAGTGCTGGTGCAGCTTCCGATTGGAAAAAAAGAATAAAAAGTGAAAAAAGAACCATAATAATCCATAATGAACGAGACTCGAAAAGGAGGAATCGAATTATGGATTATTTTAATGCATTCTGGGTAGGAGGACTGATTTGCGCACTGGTGCAGATATTGCTGGAGAAAACCAAAATGCTTCCGGGCAGGATAATGGTGCTTTTAGTGTGTCTGGGAGCAGTTATCAGCGTATTCGGCTGGTACGAGCCGTTTGTGGAATTTGCCGGAGCCGGGGCGTCGGTTCCGCTGCTTGGGTTTGGCAATGTGCTGATGAAAGGGGTAAAGGACGGTTTGGAACAGGCAGGCTTTCTGGGTCTTTTCCAGGGCGGCTTTAAAGCAGGTGCGGTGGGGTGCAGCGCAGCGCTGATTTTTGGACTTTTGGCCGCATTCATTTTTAATCCCAAAATGAAAAAATAAGATGTTTATGAAGAAATTATTAAACTTATTTTAAAATGCGTAATATTTCCCCATTTTTTGTCGAAATGTGATACGATAAGTCGAGGAAAAATAAAAGCATCAAATCATCGTATCTGATGTATGGGGAGTAGAATAGAATTATGATAGGGAATTTGTTTTTTTTCTTGGGAACTGTAATTTACATGGAGCTGGTTTATCACTTTGCCTGTTTCGGCTTTACGGGATTTAATCCGATACTCGGATTTCCCATATGGCTGCTTTGGGCAGCTTTTTCTTCCTTCATTACAGGTTTTTTGCGGAAAAAGACAAACAGGATTATTTTTTGGGTCTTGCTTGCTGTGAATTATCTGCTGTTTGCCAGCCAGCTTGTCTACATGAAGATATTTAAGCAGCCCCTGCTCATTGCTGCTGTGAAAAATACAGGCATGGATGCCATGACAAATTATTGGCGGGAGGCGTTGAACGGCATATTGCGCGCGTCCGTTTTCCTGCTGTTTCTGGCAGTGCCGTTTGTGGTTGCGGGCCTTTTGCTGAAATTTAAGAAGCTTTCTTTAAAAAGCCATTCTTCCAGAAACCGTGTAATCAATATTGCAGTATGGGGAGCAGGAATGATTCTGTTTATTGCTGTACTATTAGGCGGCAAACTGGGAGGGGCAGAGTATTTTGAAGCATACAGCGGATATTATGACCCGGAAGGGGTCATTGCGCAGTATGGCGTAAGGTCCTCCATTGTCAGGGATTTTACACGGGGTATTTTCCCTGCCGGGAACAGTGATTTGGATACATGGCATGATTTAAATGTTGATGTGGTGTCCAATAACGTGGTAAGCGGCGGCGATGCTCCCACGCCGGGAGAGGATGCAGGACCGGAAGAGGTGAAGCTGGATACTTCGCCGCATGTGCTGCCGATTGATTTTGAAAGTCTGATTGCAAATGCCGACAGTGAAGAGGTGGTGAAGCTTGCAGAGTTCATGCGGAGCATGACTCCCACCTATAAAAATGAATATACGGGAATGTTTGAGGGATACAATCTGATATACCTGACGGCGGAAGGCTTCAGTCCTTATGCGGTTGACGAGCAGCTGACTCCCACCCTGTATAAGCTTATCCATTCCGGTTTTGTCGTTGAGGACTATTATGTACCCCTGTGGCAGACGTCTACCAGTGACGGAGAATATGTCAACTGTACCGGGCTGATACCGGACCAGCAGCACAGCATGAAGCGGAGCGCCGAAAACGCCATGCCCTTTACCCTGCCTGCTTATTTTGCCGCAGAAGGGGTAAAGAGTTATGCCTTCCACAACAATACCCTGTCTTATTACGACAGGAATCTTTCCCATCCCAATCTGGGCTACAATTTTATGGCTTCCAAGCTGGGTAAGTTGGATGAAGCTGATTGGGGCGGACAGATATTTGACATGGAACATACCAATTACTGGCCGGCATCCGATTTGGATATGATGAAAGCTACCATACCGATGTATATAAATGATGACAGGTTCCATGTGTACTATATGACTGTTTCGGGGCATATGAATTACAATTTTGAAGGAAATAAGATGTCTGTCTTACACAAGGAGGAGGTGGCCGGACTTCCGTATTCGGAGGAAGGCCGGGCTTATATTGCCTGCAATATAGAGCTTGACCTTGCGCTGGAATACCTGATTGAGCAATTGGAGGCAGCAGGTAAACTGGAGAAAACGGTGATTTGCCTGAGTGCAGACCATTATCCTTATGATATGGAGATTGGAAATCTGGAAGAGCTTGCCGGAGTGCCTTTGGAGAACAGGCTTGAAATATACAGGAACAACCTGATACTCTGGAACAGTGAAATGGAAACCGTGACAGTAGAAAAAACAGCCAGCGCCCTAGATATTCTGCCTACACTGCTTAACCTGTTTGGCTTTGAGTATGATTCAAGGCTGTATGCGGGAAGGGATATTTTATCCGACAGTCCGCCGCTTGTCATTTTTTCAAACCGGAGCTTTATCACCGACAAGGTAAGCTATAATAAAAAGTTAAAGGAAGTTACATGGCTGAATGGTGAGGAGGAAAATGAAACCTATTATGACGCAGCCGCAAAACAGGTAAAAGGCCTGTATAATTACTCTGCAGGTATCCTCAATAACGATTTTTACCGTTATGTGGAGGAAGCGCTGCCGGAAGAGTATCACTCCCGGATAGACCCTGAGTGGATTGCGCCGCGGCCGCCTGCGCCCAAGGAGGAAACACCTGAAGTGACAGATGGCGAAACGCCGGATGGAGGAACGGAAGGGGAAACAAATAACCCGACAGAAAACGAAACGGAAGACGTAGAAGAAGCCGAATAAAGATACAAAAAGAGAAAGCCGCCTGCAGGTTACAATTCCTCGCAGGCGACTCCTTTTTTATCCAGATACCGTCTGAGCGCTGCGTCCCAAAGACGTTCAGGCTCTTTGTCGGGCACAAAAGTAGTAAAAGAGGTGCCTGTATAAAGGAAGGCTTTTTCCCCGTCGTAACGCACAGTCAGTACAAATGCACGGACAAGCTCCATGGGCGTGGCGCTGTCACCTTTTTGCAGGATGGACGCAACATGTTTCGGCATGAGCTGGAAGACAAACTGAAAGTGCAGCGGCGTGCGTTTTCCCTTAATCAGTTGGAAACAGATGCCCTTTATGTCCTGCCAGGAAGTAAATTCATAGGGATGAAGAGTCTTATCCGCCCATTCTTCCGAAGGAAAAAATCCGCTGTTTAAACGCCCGTCTATCGTATAGGAAACAGCGGAGGTGATGGATGCCTCTTCCAGAAGAAATATGTCAAAGAGGTCTCCTGCAAGCAGGGCGTTCATAAAAGGTTTTAATGAAGTAATCTGTAAGGCAAGCATATTCGTTTCTCCTCGAAATCTTATCGTTTTAACGTTCTGAAATCGTTGCTTAGGAAAAAGCATATCAGCGGCTGGGGGAAAAGTCAAGAGAAAGGGGTGGGTTTCGGTATTTTGCATGGTCGGCAGCGGCATGTATTTGTTCCAACAGGACGCGCTCTCGCTCGAGTAAAAACACAGCGGTACGTAGGATACCAAAGTACGGTATCCAAGTACCGGTGTGTTTACACGGTCCTTTATGGAATCAAATACGCGCCGCTCCCGACCATGCAAAATACCGAAACTTAAAAAGAAAGAGTATTTACATACATGTAAACATGTGCTACTATAATACGTAGTAATTAAAACCATGTTTTATGGATGGCAATATAACTAAATGATAAGTGTTAGCGAAAGGTTATGGACATTATGAGTTACAAAATTGTGGTGGACAGTTGTTGTGAATTGCCGAAGGAACTGAAAGGGGATGGCAGGTTTGAAAGCGTGCCTCTGGGAATTGATGTGGGGGATTACCATATACAGGATGATGAAACTTTTAATCAGGCAGAGTTTTTAAAGAAGGTGGCGGCTTATCCCAAATCACCCAAGTCCTCATGTCCTTCCCCGGAAAGGTTTATGGAAGCGTACCATGCAGATGCGGAAAATATCTATGTGGTCACGCTTTCTTCCAAATTGAGCGGGAGTTTTAACAGCGCAGAGCTTGGAAAACGCTTATATAGGGAAACTTACGGTGAAAAGAACATACATGTGGTGGATTCGGAGTCGGCGAGCTGCGGGGAAACGCAGATTGCCCTGAAGCTTATGGAACTGGAAGAGTCAGGTTTGTCTTTTGCTGAAGTGGTTAAACAGATTGAAGTTTTTCGGGATGAGATGAATACGTATTTTGTTCTGGATAATCTGGAAACGCTGCGCAAAAACGGCAGGCTTTCCAGCGTTAAGGCAGTAGTGGCGTCCACTTTGAACATCAAACCGGTCATGGGCGCTGATAAAGGAACGATTATACAGCGCGGACAGGGCATCGGCATGAAAAAAGCGCTTGGCAAAATGGCTGATTTGGTGGCATCCGAATTGAAGGATGCAGGCAAAAAACGCATAATTATCTCCCATTGCAATGCCAAAGAACGTGCGGAAACGCTTCTGGGACTTTTGAAAGAGAAAGTTTCATGTAAAGAAATCAAAATACTTGACACAGCGGGAATCAGCAGCATGTACGCCAATAACGGCGGGGTGATTGTCGCAGTTTAGCGCTGTCCGCGGGTTTCCTCAAAAATATATTTTGCATAGGGAAGAATCTCTTTGGAGGATTTGAAAACCGTGCCGTCCTCCATGGTGATTTTGTTGGAACGGATATTTTCTATATACCTGCCGTTTACGATGGATTTGATGCCGGGTGAGAAAAAAACCGGAAACTGCTCTATCTGTGCAAAGAAATTAACTGCTGTGGTTGCAATTTTTACGGAACGTCCATCTTTGAGGCTTACCAGAAGATATGCGCCATCCTGAATGGCGTATACAATATCGGGTTCTGTGACATAATAGGTTCCTTTTTCCTCCCTCAATTCAATCAGGGGGGTGGAGGAATCTTTTATTTTTTGGGCGTCATCCAGTACAGAAGAGAGTTCCGCCACTTTTATGGGCTTGTCCAAAAACAGTACCCGTTCGGGAAGCTGGTATTCGCGGTAGTTTATCAGGGAACTGCAAAGGATGATGGGAGCGGCGTTGCCAAGCTCTGTGAGGGAGGTAACCACGTCGATGCCGGTAAGGCCTTCCGTTTTGCAGATGTCGATAAAAAATGCGTCATACTGCATGGACTTGGTAAGCAGGCTTTCCGGGTGTCCATAGGAATCCACATACAGAATCCCGGAATCCTGGGCTCTTTTATCCGATTCCCTTTTTAACAGCCTTTCCAGTTGTTTTCTGTCAGCCACATTATCGTCACAAATGGCAATATGCATGATTTTCCTCCTCCCAGATTTCTTTTCACGCTGCTTATATGGTTAAAAACTCCACCGGCGCATTCCACAGTGCAATCAGCAGTATAATCTGCAAAATCAGAATGGCAGGCATACCGTATACAAATGCGGCATGCCTTGTTTTATGGCGGAAGGTATACATTCCGGCAATGGAGCCGATGCTTCCCCCGATGATGGCAACGATAAAGAGGGTGGCTTCCGGAATCCGGAAGGCACCCTTGATTGCTTTTCTCTTGTCAATTCCCATCAGGCAGAAGGCCCAGAGATTGACGAAAATAAAATATGCCGCAATAAATAAAATCACTTTCATGGTTTATTTGTCTTTGTTCGCTCCCACTTCCTGCATCTTCATGGCGCGAACCTTGCAGGAAAGCCCGAACAGGTTGATAAAGCCTTCAGCGTCGTGGTGGTCGTACAAGTCTCCTGTTGTAAAGGAGGCAATGGATTCATTGTACAGGGAATAGGGGGAAGTGGTTCCTGCCTTGATGATGTTGCCCTTATAAAGCATGAATTTTACTTCTCCGGTCACATATTCCTGGGTCTTTTCAATAAAGGCCTGCACCGCCTCTCGCAGCGGTGTGAACCATTTGCCTTCGTAGACGATATCTGCAAAGCGGTTGCCCATTTCCTTTTTCATGGTATAAGTATCCCTGTCCAGAATCAGTTCTTCCAATTGCTGGTGGGCTTCCATAAGGATGGTGCCGCCGGGGGTCTCATACACGCCGCGGGATTTCATGCCGACAACCCTGTTCTCCACGATATCCACAATGCCGATTCCATGCTTTCCGCCAAGCCGGTTTAACTCGCGGACAATGTCGGCATATTTCATTTTGCTGCCGTTTACGGAAACAGGAATGCCTTTTTCAAAAGCCAGGGTGACATACTCTCCTTCGTCGGGCGCTTTCTGGGGCGTGGTGCCCAGAACCAGCAGATGCTCATAATTCGGCTCGTTGGCAGGGTCTTCCAGTTCCAGCCCTTCATGGCTGATGTGCCAGATGTTGCGGTCGCGGCTGTAGGAGGAATCTGCGGAAAAAGGAAGGTTGATGCCGTGATTTTTGCAGTAGGCAATCTCCGACTCGCGGGAGTCCATGGTCCACTTTTCATTTCTCCAGGCAGCGATAATTTTGATGTCAGGGGCAAGCGCCTTGATGCCCAGTTCAAAACGAATCTGGTCGTTTCCTTTACCGGTTGCACCGTGGCAGATGGCGGCAGCGCCTTCTTTGCGGGCGATTTCCACCAGTTTTTTTGCAATCAGCGGCCTTGCCATGGAAGTGCCAAGAAGATATTTGTTCTCATATACGGCGTAAGCCTGAACACAGGGCGCGATGTATTCTTCGCAGAACTCATCCGTCACATCAAGTATGTACAGTTTTTCGGCTCCGCAGAATTTGGCTCTCTCTTCAAGTCCGGAAAGTTCCTCCTCCTGTCCGCAGTCGATGCAGACGCATATCACTTCATAATCAAAATTTTCTTTCAGCCATGGAATAATGGCAGTGGTGTCCAACCCGCCGGAATAGGCAAGTATTACTTTTTCTTTCATGATTTCCTCCATTCTGCCGCGTCAGCGGTTTTTGTCACATTGTTTTTTTAAATATACAACAACTTTTACCCGAATGCAAGAGGAAAATATGAATTACATGTGAATATTTAATGTATAAAACATACAATAATATGTATATAATGCATAAAAATAAAAACAAGTGAATAAAAATGCACAAAAAAAGAAGTGTAATCTTCTAAAAGAAAAGCAGTATGCCTATTTTCCACAAAAAAACTTTGTGCTATACTGTATGAAGTGAAATTTTACATAGGAAGGATGAAAAATTGGAATACACAGGATATGAGCTTATATGGTTTTTCTTTCTCTATTCTTTTATAGGATGGGTACTTGAGGTTGCATTTGCAGCATTCAACAGGAAAAAATTTGCAAACAGGGGATTTTTAAACGGGCCAATCTGCCCTATTTATGGCATCGCAATGGTGTTTATGCTGGTGTTTTTCGGAGGATTGCTCGAAAATCTTTTCTTCCTTTTTATAGGCAGTATGGTGGCGGCAAGCCTTCTGGAATTTTTGACGGGCATGCTGATGGAAAAGCTTTACGGCAGGAAGTGGTGGGATTACTCCGGTTATAAACACAATCTGGGCGGGTATGTGTGCCTGCGTTTTTCGCTGGTCTGGGCTGTGGGCGCGGTAGTGTTTCTGAGGTGGGTACAGCCGGTGTTGAGAAGCATTATCCTGCTGATACCGAAATCAGTGGGCCGGATATTGCTTCTGGCGGCGCTTATCCTGTATGCCTTTGATATGCTGGTAACGACGGGAACGCTTGTAAAATTGAAGAAGCAGAGCCGCAGGATTCAGGAATTTGCGGAAGGAATGAGCAGATTTTCCGGAAGGATGGGCGGCGCCATTACCACCCTCATCCAAAAGAGGATGGCAAAAGCATTTCCCGGTCTGAGTGAAGACGGGAAGATTTTGCAGCCGGCGGCGAAGGTCAGGGAAGATACGGAGGTATTTGCAAAGGGCTGCTGCTTCCATAAGTTGGTATGGCTTTTCTTTATCGGCGCATTTTTAGGGGATGTGACGGAGACGATTTTCTGTTTCTTTACCATGGGAAGATTAATGAGCCGAAGCAGTGTGGTTTACGGCCCCTTCAGTATCGTTTGGGGACTGGGAATTGTATTGCTTACGCTGCTGTTAGACCGGTACAAGGATAAAGCCGACAGGTATATTTTTATATTCGGCACCATTGTGGGCGGCGTTTACGAGTATGTGTGCAGTGTTTTTACGGAACTGGTATTCGGGACTGTTTTTTGGGACTACAGTAAGATTCCCTTTAACCTGGGCGGAAGAATCAACCTGTTGTATTGCTTTTTCTGGGGAATCGCGGCGCTGGTATGGCTGAAGCTTGTCTACCCTTTTTTATCGCGTTTAATCGAAAAGGTGCCAAAGAAGGCAGGCACATGGCTGAGTTACGTGTTTGTGGTATTTATGGTGTGCAATATGGCGGTATCGGCGCTTGCGCTTGACCGGTACAGCAGCAGGGCTGCGGGTGCGGAGGCGCAAAATGCAGTGGAGGTATTTCTGGACGAGCGTTTTCCCGACGGGAGGATGGAGCGGATTTATCCCAATGCAAAATTGACGGACGGAAAGGAATAATGCGCAAAAAAGCAGCGCAGGAATGAGGAAAAAGATGTTTACAATCAGGACAATGACAATAGAAGATTATGAGGGAGTGCATACCCTGTGGAATACCATAAAAGGCTTTGCCATCCGCAGCATAGACGACTCCAGAGAGGGCGTGGCGCGTTTTTTAGACAGAAACCCCAAAACGAGCGTGGTCGCCGAGGCAGACGGGCAGATTGTGGGCGCCATTTTGTGTGGGCATGACGGGAGAAGGGGCTGTCTTTACCATGTCTGCGTCAGAAAAGATTACCGGATGCAGGGGATTGGAAAGGCCATGGTGGTTTATTGCATGGAAAGGCTGAAGGAAGAGCAGATAAGCAAGGTTTCCCTGATTGCGTTTACGCAAAATGATATCGGCAATGCCTTCTGGAAATGCATCGGCTGGACGAAAAGGGAAGATTTGAATTATTATGATTTTGTGCTGAATGCGGAAAATATTACTGCTTTTATCAAATAGAAACGGAGAGGAATCAGGAGATGAAGATGGAAAAGGGCGGCGTATGCGCCGCAAAAGGATTTTCGGCTGCAGGTATCGAGGCCGGCGTAAAGTATCAGAACAGAAAGGATATGGCTTTAATTTACAGTGAGGCGCCGTGTGTGTGCGCCGGAACTTTTACCACCAATGTGGTGAAGGCCGCCCCGGTTTTGTGGGACAAAGCGCTTGTGGAGAAAAGCGCACCCGTCAGGGCAGTTGTGGTGAATTCCGGGATTGCCAATGCCTGTACGGGAGAAGAAGGCATGACGTGTTGTAAAAAGGAAGCGGAGGCAGCCGCGGAGGCGTTAGGGATTCCTGCGGACAGTGTGCTTATCGGTTCCACGGGCGTTATCGGCATGCAGATGCCCCTTGACAGGCTCACGGCAGGGATTGCAAGGCTTGCGGAGGAAAAGGAAAGTTCTGTTTCTGCGGGGCAGCGCGCGGCAGAGGCCATTATGACGACGGATACCGTAAGCAAGCAGGCGGCAGTCAGCTTTACGGCGGGAGGGAAAACCGTTACCATGGGCGGGATGTGTAAAGGCTCCGGCATGATTCACCCCAATATGTGTACGATGCTGGCATTTGTAACCTGTGACGCCGCCATCTCGGAAAAACTTCTGAAAAAAGCGGTAAAGGAAAGTGTGGATGAAACCTACAATATGATTTCCGTAGACGGCGACACCTCCACCAATGATACCTTTTTATTTATGGCAAACGGCATGGCAGGGAATCCGGAGATAACGGAAGAAAATGAGGATTATGAGGCATTTAAGGAAGCCCTGTCTTACATAAACACCACGCTTGCCAAAAAACTGGCAGGGGACGGCGAGGGTGCAACGGCGCTTATCGAGGTGCAGGTGAAAGGCGCAAAAAGCAGGGAGGACGCAAGGCTCCTTGGCAAGTCCGTCATCTGTTCCAGCCTGACAAAGGCGGCTGTTTTCGGGCATGACGCCAACTGGGGAAGGATTCTCTGCGCTCTGGGTTATTCCGGTGCGGATTTTGACCCTGAAAAGGTGGAACTGTTCTTTCAGGGGAAATCAGGATGCATACAGATTTATAAGGAAGGAACGGCAGCAGATTACAGCGAGGAAGAGGCGGCGCGGATTCTTTCCGAAAAAGAAGTCACCATACTGGTGGATATGCACATGGGAGAGGAAAGCGCAACCGCGTGGGGCTGCGATTTAAGCTATGACTATGTAAAAATCAACGCGGACTACCGCTCTTAAATTCACGGGAGGAAAAGGAAAATGCAGGATAAAAACATGGAAGCCGTATTGCAGAAGGCGGAGGTGCTGATTGAGGCGCTCCCCTATATCCGGCAGTTCAACAGGAAGATTATTGTGGTGAAGTACGGCGGCAGCGCCATGAGCAATGAAGAACTGCAAAAAAACGTCATAAAGGATGTCACGCTTTTAAAGCTGGTCGGATTTAAGCCCATTATTGTACATGGGGGCGGAAAGGAAATCAGCCGCTGGGTAGGAAAAGTGGGAAAGGAAGCCCGGTTTGTAAACGGCCTTCGGGTAACGGACGACGAAACCATGGAAATTGCGGAAATGGTGCTGGGTAAAGTCAATAAAAACCTGGTTACCATGGTACAGGAGCTGGGCGTTAAAGCGGTCGGCATAAGCGGCAAGGACGGCGGGCTGCTGCAGGTGGAAAAAAAGTATGCGGACGGTGAGGACATCGGATTTGTGGGCTCGGTAAAAGCAGTAAATCCCAAAGTGCTGTATGACCTTTTGGAGAAGGATTTTCTGCCCATTGTGGCCCCCATTGGGCTGGATGACGCTTTTATGACTTACAATATCAATGCGGATGACGCCGCATGCGCCATCGCACAGGCTGTGGGAGCGGAAAAACTGGCGTTCCTGACGGATATTGAAGGCTTGTACAAGGATATCAACGATAAGTCCAGTTTTATTTCACGCCTGACGGCGTCGCAGGCGGAGGAATTGATTGAAGGCGGTTTTATCGGCGGAGGCATGCTGCCGAAGCTTGGCAACTGTACTTCCGCCATTAAAGCAGGGGTAAACCGGGTACATATCTTGGACGGCAGGATTCCCCATTGCCTGCTTTTGGAAATATTCACCAATAAAGGTATCGGCACCGCCATTATTGCGGATGGTGACGGGCATGGAAAAGACGGGGAGTTTAGCCCGGAAAACTGAAAGGAATAAAAAAGCCATGATGAAAGAATATATAGATGAAGCGGAAAAAGCGCTTTTGCATACCTATAACCGTTATCAGATAGTGCTTGAGCGGGGAGAAGGCGTCTACCTGTATGATTTGGAAGGGAAAAAGTACCTTGATTTTGCGGCAGGGATTGCCGTATTTGCGCTGGGCTACGGCAATAAGGCATACAATGACGCACTCAAAGCCCAGATAGATAAACTGATTCATACCTCCAACTACTATTATAATGTGCCGGCGGTGGAGGCTGCCAAGAAGCTGAAAAAGGTTTCCGGGATGGACAGGGTGTTTTTTACCAATTCCGGTGCGGAAGCCATTGAAGGCGCCATAAAGGCGGCAAGGAAACATGCATATTTAAAGGACGGCGCCACGTCCCATGAAATCATAGCCATGAACCATTCCTTCCACGGGAGGACCATGGGGGCTTTATCCGTAACGGGCAATCCCCATTACAGGGAGGCGTTTGAACCCGGCATCGGCAATATCCGTTTTGCCGACATGAATGATTTTGAAAGTATAAAAAATCAGGTAAATGACAGGACCTGCGCCATTCTTTTAGAAACGGTACAGGGGGAGGGCGGGATTTATCCGGCCAAAGAAGGTTTCCTGAAAAAAGTCCGCGCCCTCTGTGATGAAAAGGAAATCCTGCTTATCCTTGACGAGGTACAGTGCGGCATGGGCCGTACCGGATATATGTTTGCATGGCAAAGGTACGGCGTAAAGCCGGACATCATGGCGACAGCCAAAGCGCTGGGGTGCGGCGTGCCGGTAGGCGCTTTCCTTATGAATGAAAAAACTGCCGCTTCCTCCCTTGCCGCCGGGGACCACGGAACCACCTACGGGGGCAATCCCCTTGCCTGTGCGGCAGTAAATAAAGTGCTTGATTTATTTGAGGAGAATCATATAATAGAACATGTGGGCAGGATAGCGCCTTATCTGGAAGAGCGTCTTGACGAATTGAAAGACAAATACGGTTTTATCGAAGAGAGAAGAGGCGTGGGTCTGATGCAGGGACTTGTGTTAAAGAAGCCTGCCGCCCCTTATATACAGAAGGCCCTGGACAAAGGATTGATTCTTATCAATGCGGGAACGAACATCATCCGTCTGGTGCCGCCCCTTATTATTACGGAAAAGAATGTGGATGACATGATTGGGATTTTGGAGAGCTGTTTTTCTGAAATCCACGATTGAGGAGAGATTTCATGGACTTGAGAAAAAGGCTGCTTGCCATACTTGCAGTGGTATGTGTGATGGCAGGGATAATATATGTCGGCACCAGCGGTATGACAGTGAAGAAGGAAGAAGAAAAGGATTCGCTGTTTTATAATAAAGAAACCATTTATTTCTGGTATTCGGATGAATCCCTGACGGATTTTATCAACAGCGCGGCGGTTGCTTTCGGAGAAAAAAAGAATGTCAGGGTCATACCTGTGCTGACCTCGGACAGCGAGTATCTGGAAGCCATCAATAACGCGTCTTTGCACAGTGAGCAGATTCCGGACGTTTTTATTGTCAGCAACGATTCCCTCGAAAAGGCATATCTGGCAGGACTGGCGTCGAAGATAGAAGACGTAAGCGGACTCTGCACTTCGACGAACTATCCGCAGACAGCGCTTTTTGCTGCCACGTATAAGGATAATCTGGTTGCATACCCGTTTTACTATGAAACCAGCGCTTTCCTTTACAACAAAACTTATCTGGAGGCGTGGACCGCGGAACAGCTTGCGGCGCAGGCGGCAGGAGAGGATGACGAGATACCCGAGGAAATAGAGGATATGGAGGAAGCGCCCGAAGGGGAAGAAATTGTCGGGGAAGCGCCTTTAGAGGTTACCATGGAACAGATTGAGGCGGGAATCCCCTCTACCATGGATGAACTTCTGGCTTTTGCGGACAATTATGACGCCCCTGAAAACGTGGAAGCCATCCTGAGATGGGATGTCTCCGATATTTTTTACAATTATTATTTTGTAGGAAATTACATGGTAGTCGGGGGAGAGAGCGGGGACGATAAAAACAATATCGTTATTTATACGGAAGAAACCAAAAAGTGTCTGGAAGTCTATCAGAACTTAAACCAGTTCTTCTATATCGAATCCGATACGGTTACTTACGAATCCGTGGTACAGGACTTTATAGACGGTAAGATTGTCTTTACGGTGGCAACCACGGATGTGTTGAAAAAATTGGAGGAAGCAAAGGAGAACGGTGATTTTGCATATGAATACGGTATTTGTATGATACCGCAGCCCAGTGCGGAGCTGGAGGGACGCTCCCTTTCCGTGACAAACTGCATTGCCGTGAACGGTTATTCCGAGCACAAAGAGCTGGCCAATGAATTTGCAGCGTACCTGACCGGCGGCTGTTATGCAGACCTTTATGAAAGGACGGGAAAGGTGTCCGCCAACCTGTCCGCCAATCCGGGGGATGAAAACCTTGCCGCGTTTATGGCAGAATACCAGCATTCCAATGCGCTTCCCAAAATGATTGAGACAAGCAATTTCTGGATTCAGTTGGAAATCCTCTTTTCCAGGGTCTGGGACGGAGGAGATATCGACAGCCTGCTGCAGGGACTGGCCAACCAGATTGTTTCACAGGTACAATAGAATAAAATCATGCCGTTTCCGCATTTTGCATGGCGGCTGCCGGGGCGTGTATTTGTTCCAACAGGACACGTTCTCACTCGGGTAAAAACGCAGTGGTACGTAGGAGGTTAAAATACAACCTCCAAGTACCAGCGTTTTTACACGGTCCTTTATGGAATCAAATACACGCCCCGGCAGCCGCCATGCAAAATGCGGAAACGGGAGAATAAAATCCAACCATGAGGGAAAGCTAAAAAGAAAACGGCTTTCAGGAGGCTTTTCATGATTGGATTTTTCATTGCGTTAATATCAGGCGCCTTGATGAGTATACAAGGAGTTTTCAATACCCAGGTCACAAAAACATCAGGAATTTGGGTGGCAAATGCATTTGTGCAGTTTTCCGCCTTTTTAGTCTGCATGGCAGCGTGGCTGTTTACGGACCGCAGCTCATTCGGTGCGCTCTTAAAAGTCGAACCCAAATATATGCTTTTAGGCGGCGTGATGGGCGCCGGCATCACTTACACGGTAATTAAGGGAATGGAGCTTTTGGGGCCGGCCCGCGCGGTCATGATAATCGTGGTATCCCAGCTTATCATAGCCTATCTGATTGAACTGTTCGGCCTGTTCGGCGTGGAAAAACAGCCCTTGGAAATCAGAAAGCTTATCGGCATGGCGGCAGCCATAGCAGGCATTATCATTTTTAAATGGAAGTAGGAGGGACGGTATCATCACCGTCCCTTTCCAATGAAATACATAATAAAAATAAAAGGTTTTCCCCTTGTAAATTTTCTGCACTTCCCTTACAATAAAACCATACGGTCATGAGAGGCATTCCCCAAAGCGCAATGCGGAAGGGATTATATATGAATAAAAAGAATAAGGGAATCATGTTTACTGTTATTACCTGTCTTATGACGGCAGTTTTTGCTGCCTGCGGGACAAAGGACGGCCCCGGGCTGTCCTTGCTTTTGGAAGAACAGGGAAGTCAGTCTGTGGAGGCGGAATCTGCTGCCGTTTCAATTCAGGAGGCGGAAACAGCATTTGTCCACATCTGCGGAGAAGTGGTGTATCCGGGCGTCTATGAGGTGGACGGGGACAGCAGAATCTGTGACGTGCTGCTTTTGGCCGGCGGTTTTACAAGGCAGGCTGATGAAAGCAGCGTAAACCTTGCAGAAGCAGTCCATGACGGGATGCAGGTGGTGATACCTTCTTATGCCGAGACAAAGGAAGAAAAAGAGCGTCTTGAGCGGGAAAAAGCAGGCGCGTTTAACATCAACACGGCGTCCGCGGCACAGCTTTGCAGTCTGCCGGGTATCGGCGAAAGCCGCGCCGCAGCGATTGTGGCTTACAGGGAGGAACACGGATACTTCCGGTCACCCGAGGAGCTTATGCAGGTTTCCGGCATAAAAGAAGGCATGTATGAAAAAATAAAGGACAGGATATATGTAGAATAACCGGCACCGGACAGACCGGGTGCGGCAGAAGGGGAGAGAGTATGGGAAAAAGAGCGTTGGTTGTGGATGATGAAAAGTTGATTGTAAAGGGTATCCGTTTCAGCTTAGAGCAGGACGGCATGGAAGTTGACTGTGCATATGACGGGGAAGAAGCCCTGGAATATGCCAAGAACAACAAATATGACATTGTGCTGCTTGACATCATGCTGCCCAAACTGACCGGATTTGAAGTATGCCAGCAGATACGCGAATTTTCCAATGTACCCATCATTATGCTGACGGCCAAAGGGGATGACATGGACAAAATCCTGGGACTGGAATATGGCGCGGATGACTATATCACGAAACCGTTTAACATCCTGGAGGTGAAAGCCAGGATTAAGGCCATCATGCGCCGTTCTGATGCCAAGGGAAACGCCAGGGAGACGGCAAGCGTCCTTGAGAGCGGTTCCATGCGCCTTGACTGCGACGGCAGGCGGGCTTATATTGCAGGAAAAGAAATCGGCCTGACGGCGAAGGAGTTTGAAGTGCTTGAGCTTTTGATGCGCAATCCCAATAAAGTGTACGGCAGGGAAAACCTGCTTAAACTGGTATGGGGCAGCGATTACCCGGGGGATGTGCGCACGGTGGACGTACACATCAGAAGACTCAGGGAAAAAATAGAGGACAATCCCAGCGAGCCTAAATTTGTACACACAAAATGGGGTGTGGGTTACTATTTTTTAAATGCGGAGTAAAGTTATGCAGTTCAAATTAAAAGGCATTCTGGGACATTTTAAAATATTGCGAAGCCTTCGGGCGAGGATATTCCTTATCATCCTGATAGTGGGAGTGATTCCCAGCGTGCTGATGCGTCATGGCATTATGCAGAATTATGAGGAGCGTGCAGTGGCGCTTAGGACAAGCACGGTGCAGACACAGCTTCGGATTTTGGCAAACCATCTGATTACCTACAATTATCTTCAGGACAACTCTTCCGAGGTTATCGGTGCGGAACTGGACATGTTGTCCAATCTTTATGATGGGCGCGTGCTCATTATCGGAGGCAATTTCAAAGTTGTAAAGGACACTT
Organism: uncultured Lachnospiraceae bacterium; assembly: GCA_910577015.1. Taxonomy (GTDB): domain Bacteria; phylum Bacillota; class Clostridia; order Lachnospirales; family Lachnospiraceae; genus Acetatifactor. The sequence goes on from CAJTKU010000019.1 coordinate 20,516, forward strand.
ACACCATCAGTGAAGGAAAGATTATCATATCCGAAGAGGTTATCAAGTCCTTCGGTGGCGAGAGCCTGTCCAATTATGACAGCGAGCATGGCTATATTGAGATGACAACGCCGATTACGGAAACCCTCAAGATGATGACGGATGAGGGAGAAGTGGAACAGAGCGTGGTCAGAGGGATAATGCTTACCAGCATTTCCACCGACAGCATCATTGCGACCATGGATATTCTCAGCCGGAGGGCCATTATATTGGAAACGCTGATGATTATGGTAATTATCGGTATTGCCATTGTGCTTTCCGATGTGCTTACGCGGCCTTTTGCACGGGTTACTCAGGCCATCAATGAAGTGAAGGCGGGATATAAGGATGAAAGAATTTCCGTGCCGGACTATCTGGAAACCATGCATATTGTGGACGCGTTTAACCAGGTGCTCGGAAGGATGAAGGTGCTGGATGATTCCCGGCAGGAATTTGTATCCAACGTTTCCCATGAACTCAAAACGCCGCTGGCTTCCATGAAAGTGCTGGCGGATTCCCTGCTTGCCCAGCCGGACGCCCCGGTGGAAATGTATCAGGAATTTATGGGGGACATTACGGCGGAAATTGACAGGGAAAACCAGATTATTACGGACCTTCTGGCTTTGGTCAGGATGGATAAGAAAGTGGCGGCGTTAAATATCAGTGAAGTGAACATTAATGAGTTGACGGAGTTAATACTGAAGCGGTTAAGACCCATTGCCAGAAAAAAGGATGTGGAAATTGTTTTCGAGAGCATCCGGCCGGTGACGGCGGAAGTGGATGAAGTGAAGATGACCCTGATTATTTCCAACCTTGTGGAAAATGCAATCAAGTACAACAAAGAGCATGGTTTTGTGAAGGTAACGCTGGATGCTGACCACCAGATGTTTTCCCTTGAGGTGGAAGATACGGGGATTGGCATTCCGGAGGAATCCCTTGAGCATATCTATGAGCGGTTTTACCGGGTGGACAAATCCCATTCCAGAGAAATCGGCGGAACCGGGCTTGGACTTGCCATCACCAGAAGCTCTGTGCTGATGCACCGGGGTTCCATTACCGTGACAAGCCTTGAGGGTGAAGGGACGACATTTTTAGTCAAGATACCTTTGAGCCATATTACAAGTTAAGCGGAATCATGGAGGTTAGCGTGAGAAGATATAAATATTTCATTTTATTGCTGCTCTGTTTTTTTCTGGCGGCAGGATGCGGAAGGGGACCGGGTGGAAACGGAGCTCGTTCTAAACAAATTTTTTATTTAAATAATGAAGAGACCTGCGTAAAAATGCAAAGTTATGAAGTGCAGGCAACGGATGCCGAGGGCCAGCTGGAAGAACTGGTGGAGCAGTTAAAGCTTACGCCCTCCAAACTGGAATATAAAACACCGCTGAATATGGGATTTGAACTGCTTTCTTATTCCTTGGAGGGTGAAAAACTGTATCTGGATGTAAGTGAAGAATACAGGAATTTAAGTGCGACCACGGAAGTGCTTGTGAGGGCGGCGCTTGTAAGAACCCTGTCGCAGGTGTCGGGAGTAAGGTATATCGCCATCACGGTGGAGGGAGGACAGCTCCATGACAGTCTCGGCAATGTGGTGGGCCTGATGTCTGCGGACCAGTTCATAGATAATGCCGGTGACGAAATCAACGCATATGAGAGGGTGCGGCTGAAACTTTACTTTGCCAATGCGGACGGCACCATGCTGATTGCCACAAACAGGACCATGGCTTACAATACCAATATTTCTATGGAAAAGCTGGTAGTGGAGCAGCTTCTTTCAGGTCCTGCGTCGGATGTGGCGGATGTGGTATATCCAACGATAAACCCCAATACAAAAGTGCTTAGCATTTCTGTAAAGGACGGCATTTGTTATGTGAATTTCGATGAAAATTTCCTGACGCAGATTTACAGCGTGTCGTCGGACGTTGCCATTTACTCCATTGTCAATTCCCTTGCGGAGCTGACGCAGGTCAACAAAGTGCAGATATCCGTCAACGGGGAAACGAATATCATGTTTAGGGAAAGCGTCAGTCTTTCCACTATATTTGAAAGAAACCTGGACCTGGTCACCACGGTGGACTAAGTTTGGGATTCGGAAAAAAGAAAGGCGTCTATGAAAAGACCTCTGTTTGTGGCGTGCCTGGCTGCCATACTGGGGGCATCGTTGTGGCTGCTTGTATTTCCTCCGGCTTATTTCTCCTACGGGGAATCAGCCGGAAAAGAAGTATGCCTTACGGGCCGGGTTTACGCCAAAGAATGGAAAAAGGGGGAACAATCCCCCGTACTGATTATCTATATAGAAACAAAGCAGCTCTTACTATCTGAATCAAATCGGGAAATCCCATACAAAGACAATTTCATATGTACCCTGAAAGACGCTTCGGAGCCGTCCATAGGAAGCACAGTTACGGTAAAGGGCGTCCTTGCGGAGTATGAGAAGGCTTCAAATCCGGGACAGTTTGATGCAAAAAAGCATTATGCCGTTTTTAACATTTTTGCCCGGATAAACAGGGGAGAACTGGTTAGAACCGACGGCGGGAGGGATACTGTAAAAGAAGGGCTTTGGCAGTGCAGGAATGCATTGGGTGCGGTTTTTGACAGGCTTCTGTTACCGGGGGATGCCGCCGTATTAAAAACAATGCTTTTGGGGGAAAAGGCATCTCTGGAGGAAGAGATAAAGACATTGTATAAGGAAGCCGGCATCGTGCATATCCTTGCAATCTCAGGTGTTAAGATGTTATCTTTGGTATCCCCCTACCCTTTGAAAAAGCCCGTAAATTGGGCGTTTGTGCGGTTACATATTGCTAAAATTTACATTATCTTTTGGAGCTTTTTGAGACAAATATCTCTGCATTGTCCTAGTTGGGGCAGAGGGGGATAAAGGTTCGGAGTACAATCTTGCGAAAGTATCTACAATTTCGCAAAAGTTATACTGTTTCGCAAAAGGAGAATAAGTGTATGGCTATAAAGAATACAGAAAATAACAGTTTAAGAACAATTAGGGTACCGATATGGTCATACACTAGCAATTAGGATTCAGGGGAAGTGGCTTGAGGAACTTGGATTTAAAATGAAGGACAGACCATTACGAAGGAAAATGAAATGCGGAGAGAGTAATATATGATAACGAATAAGGAACTAAAATTGATAAACAAGAAATATTTTACAGTATTACAAGCGGGCGGATTTGCTATTAGTATTCAATCCAATAATACAAGGCACTACTGGCATTTGGTTGTTGAGGAATATCCCCATTTTCGACATTACAAAGTGTATCATAAGCATAAGCAGTCAGATGAGTTTCATGTTCATAGGGACGAGCCTAATTTGCAAACCGCTTTGCGGTATATTATGAAACATGACAAGTTTCAGATGAATGGCAGAAAATAGATTTGCATAAAAATAAAGTTTGCTTGACCGAGTAAGTCTATGCTGCTAAAATTACTTATAGAATGCATACAAAGGAAGTGATTTAGTGACCAGAGGAAAAAGTATTAATGTATACCTAATTGATGGAGAAGCCAATGGAAAAATAAAGGCTCAGATATCAAATTGGAATGGAATTGCCTATAAAATACCGCGCAGTCTTTTGGCTGAATGTAAAGATTTGGATGCGTTTAAACAGAGTGGGGTTTATTTTTTATTTGGTAATAAAATGGTTTATGTAGGACAAGCAGAGGTGCGTAAAAGTGGAAAAGGGATTCAGCAAAGGATTCTTGATCATGAGTTAGATAAATATAAAGACTGTTGGGATGAAGTGGTTATATTTACAACAAAGGATAATTCATTAGGGAGGACGGATATATCTTATCTGGAAAATCGATTTTATAATAAGGCAATAAAGGCTAGACGATTTGAAGTAAAAAATAGTAATGAGCCCACTATGGGTACTGTTACAGAAGAAAAGGAAAGTGAATTGGAGGAGTTTATAGATCAAGCAGAACTGATATTAGGAGCATTAGGATATAAAGTATTTGAGAATGCGGATATTGAAAGTAATATACAAACAAATAGTTGCAGTAGTAAGTCAGCAACAAAAGTAATTATCCCGCCTTTGCCGGAAGGGATTGAGGGAGTGGGAGATTTCATTTTGCAGTCGATGAAAAATTTGCAAGATGCTGGATACATATTTTCGGATGAAGATATGGCAGTTTTACTTGATCCGATACAATGTAATAGTAAAGATTTATTTAATTTACAGAACTCAAGCGTTGCTTTCTTTAAAATCTACAATGAGGAGGAGGAGCGCCCGCATTATTTAAATGGAATGCAGAGGTATTATACGCCCAAAAAAGTGGTGTTAGAATATGGAAAATACAAAGTTCTTTTGACCAAAGAATGGTTTGATAAGTATAATCACAGAGGATTATTTATCAAATGGTATAATAACTTGCATTAAAAAAGTTGCGAGTATTTGGAATGGCATATGATCAAGGTGGGTTGAAAAATGGATAACTTAACCAAAGAACAGCGGCATAAAAATATGGTCAACATAAAATCAGAAAATACTTCAATTGAAATATGTTTGCGAAAAGCATTGTGGAAAAAAGGATACAGATATAGAAAAAATTATAAAATGCTTCCTGGTAAGCCGGATATTGTATTAACCAAATATAAGATTGCAATTTTTTGTGATAGTGAGTTTTTTCACGGTAAAAATTGGGAAGTTCTTAAACCACGAATAGAAAAAGGCAGTAATTCAGATTTTTGGATTAAGAAGATAAATCGGAATAGGGAACGCGACGATGAAGTAAATAAGCAGTTGTTATTCTTGGGGTGGACGGTTATTCGCTTTTGGGGAAATGATATAAAGAAAAATGTTGATGAATGCGTTAAAGTTCTTGATGAAACTGTCTTCGATATCATTACAGAGAATTATGATATATAAAAAAGATTGGCTGTTTCCAATCTTTTTTTTGTGGAAGGATAATTTTAGTAACGGGACAAATCTAGCGTATAAGAATTGGGAAGGCAAACATTTGCAATGTCGTTACTAAAATCTTCAAGTTTTCTGAGTAATGGTTTATCATATACATTTTTGATGTTGGTAGCAGGATAGCCGTTCGCAGGAGAATATCGTCGGACTAATCTTGGAGGAAGTCCTGCAGTTGTAGGAATCATTGCATCTAGTGTGTTGTAAAGTGTTTGTGGCATATAAATTGCAATGAAGCCTCTCTGCTTATATTGCTTTACACGATCAGGAGACCATTCTTTAGGGTCATCAAATAATCCAAAACCAATAACAGGAGCAGCATTTTGGCCGGTACCGCTAACAATAAGACGCTCTTTGGCTTTGTAGCTTTTTACGGAAATAAAAAGATTAAACGGAGATCCCATTATTGCATAATCTCCAATCCAATCCCAAGTTTTTGGAAGTTTATCATAACGATTTGGGGCTGCAGCATCGAGAGCAATTTTGCAGATTAATTCAGTGACAGCTCCAGTCACTTTAACATCTTCAGTAAGTCCTGCATTTATTATATCTGCATGGACAGAATCCCTAGCAGATAAAATTTGATATATATTGGAGTATTGAATTTGGGGAGTAGTATTTGCTAAGCCACTTCGTCTGAGTGTTTCTTCAAAAATTAGTTGAGATTGGGTAATATCGGTTTTTATTTTGTTTTGCACATCTATATAATCATTGATGAATGGCATATCTAACACCCCTCCTTGTTGGAATAGAAATATTATATCATAGTCCAAAGATTTAGTATACAGGTAATAAATAAATGAAAAATAACTTCACTTTATTGCCAAAATGTGATAAAATGAGGACAGATTGACCTACTAATCAAGAGGAGAGAAGCCAGATATGGATATTTATGAAGCAGTTAAGGAAAAAAGAAAAAGTTTGGGTCTTACTCAAAAGGATTTTGCAGATGCACTTGGAATGGGGAGAAATGGTGAGAGAACTTTGAGACGGTGGGAGAATGGGGAATCTACACCATCTACATTGGAGTATAAGAGTATTATGCAGTTTGCTAATGTTGTGCCATATGAAGAACAGCATAAAAAGGCTAAATTTAAATATATTGATTTGTTTGCGGGTATTGGTGGAATCCGAATTCCTTTTCAGGAGTTAGGAGGTACTTGTGTATTTACCTCTGAATGGGATAAATTTGCCCAGAAAACTTATCGGGTAAATTTTGGGAATGAGCCACAAGGAGACATTACAAAAATTTCAGCCTCAGATATTCCAGATTTTGATATTTTACTTGCAGGATTTCCGTGTCAGCCGTTTTCTCAGGCAGGTCTGAAAAAAGGATTTTCTGACACCAGAGGCACTTTGTTTTTTGAAATAGAGAGAATTCTAAAAGAAAAAAATCCAAAGGCATTTCTGTTGGAAAACGTTAAACAGCTAAAAGGACATGATAAAGGAAGGACATTACGTGTAATTTTAGAGCATTTGGATTCATTGAATTATTATGTAAATTACGCAATTCTGCGAGCGGGAGATTTTGGGGTTCCACAGAATCGTGAAAGAATTTACATTGTGGGATTGAGTAAAGATTATTTTGATTTGCCGGAAGGGTATACCTTTGAATTTCCTAAACCAATAAATCAGAAAACTAGACTCGGAGATATATTGGAAAAAAGTGTGGACGAAAAATATACAATTAGTGATGCATTATGGGAAGGTCATCAGCGTAGAAAAAAAGAGCATCAAGAAAAAGGGAATGGCTTTGGTTACACTTTGTTTAATGAAGAATCAGAATATACTAATACAATTAGTGCGCGTTATTATAAAGATGGTAGCGAAATATTGATTGATCAAGGAAAGGGAAAAAATCCAAGGAAACTAACTCCGAGAGAATGTGCAAGATTGCAGGGATTTCCAGAGAAATTCATTATTCCGGTTTCTGATACACAGGCATATAAGCAATTTGGTAACTCTGTTGCTGTGCCAGTTGTGCGGGCTGTTGCAAAAAAGATTATTGAAGAAATAAAAAAATTGCCGAGGAAAGAGGTATGATAAATGGATGAAAAATATATATTAGCCGATTTGGGGAGTGTGGCTGAGATAATACAATCAAAAATAGAAAAGGAGTTTACACATGATGATATACAGTTAAGCACAGGGTTTAAGGAAGCATTTAGTAACTACGCCACTTCGGCAGGAAGTAGTGTGGAATATATGAAAACTACAGTGATTATTTCTAATTCAGCTGGACAAAAAATATATGCGCCTAATCAGTGGTTTGTATTAGCAGCATATGCAGTGGAGTTTGTTCAAGAGATAATAAAGTACAGGAATCTTACAGAAGAATTATTGGATACCTACAAAAATAGATTTATTCAAGATAATGGAAGACCTTTTGAAAAAAAAGATATATACAAATCCTTAAAAACCGATGAACTAAGTAAATTCAAAGATATTTTTATTGATTCAATGACAGAAATGTTGCAAAAAGATGTAGATGACAACCAGATTGTAGAAAATAATGTGGAATTGTTATATAGGTTTGTATCTGATGATAAATGGTGGTATGGGGGTAAGGGAATAGAAAGGACAAATGATTTTTATGTTTCTCCTATATTGGGTATTTTAAATTTAGTAAACGCCAGCCAGTCATATGTTGCAACGATTACATATGCATATGTTAATGATGAGAAGCTGAGAAGGGAACTATCTACTATGGTTTTGGCTGACTCAAGTGAGATATTGGATGAGGCTGGAAAATTAGAAAATGAATACCAACGGGCAGCAAGAATTTTGAATGATTATATTTTGGAGTCGGGAATTGTTTACGAAAAGACAGAGGATGAATTGATTTCAATATTGGACGAGTTTAAAAGAAAGTTTGCACCTGAAAGACTCATGGAACTGTCTGATGAAGATTTATTGCGTGAAATGTTTTATACAGCGGAGCAGACTAATGACAGTATGTGCTATTGGTTAGAGTTTCATAAGGACTGTAGAAGTCAGTTCGGCAGTGTGACGGGAGGGACATCTCTTAAATTTGGATTATATCAGAACAAGGAAGGCGAGTGGATTACAGGCAGTCCGGCCAAAAAGGAGCTTGTTTCATTTGATGAGGCCGTTCAAATTGGAAAATCTATCCGAGATAAATTGGCAAGAGGTGTAGAAATAATAGAAGACAGCACGCTTGATGATGTTTCGGATTATGAAGAACTCCATGATAAACTTGTGGATGCTTTGGGTAATTTTGCTACAAATAACTGGGTACACAAATATTTTTATATGATGTTCCCGAATAAATTTGCAACTTGGCATTCCGAAGATTGGCAGAAACATGGATTACGGGCACTGCTCATTAATCCAAGTAGCAAGACCTATGGCAGAAGCGGGCAGATAGCCATAGTTGCAAAATATGCTGGATTGATGGCTGCGCATCTTGGAGAGGCGTTCTATGATAAGTTCGGGGGAATTAAGCAGTTTTGTAGACTTGGAACTTCTGATCATGATGAAAATTATGCAGAAGATTGGAGAAAACAGAATATTGCAGCCATAGGTTGGCCGGCAGTTGGTTCATTAGAAAATTACGCACAGACGAATGGTTATACGGGAAGGGATATTGTCAAAAAGGCTCTTGCAGAAAAAATGCAAGATGAATACTATCCCAACGATGCTGGAATCGCATCACGAAAAGCAGGAGAATTGCAGACCTTTTATAAAACCACACAAGACAGTATTTTTGTAATGATGGATGGGGAGGAGTTGCTTGCACTGTGTGATGATGTTGGTAATTATACATATAATGAGAATAATGCCCATATGCCACACAACAAGTCCGTAACATGGCATTGCTGCTTTGACGAAGAGGAAAGACTGCCAAAGAAGGCAGAAGGGCATATGACATCATGCGTTGAACTGAAGGATGATGAAAATTTGCTATATCTGTATAAAAAATATTATTATGATTTGCCGGAAGAAGGTGAGGAAGAAATGTCAGAGATTAAGTCGGAAAAAGAAGAATATATTGAGCCGAATTATAATACAGGTTTTGAATGCGATTTTGAAAGAAACAGAATTGTGTTCGGTGCACCGGGAACGGGAAAGAGCTATAAACTGAAACAAGAGTCAGAGGAACTTTTAGGTTGTGCAGAAAACCATATGGAGCGTGTTACTTTCCACACAGATTATTCTTATTCGCAGTTTGTCGGATCATATAAGCCTGTGACAGATACGGCTGGAAATATTCGATATGATTTTGTGCCGGGACCGTTCATGCGTGTATATGTCAATGCCGTTAAAAATACGCAACAGATTATGAAAGTGTACGATGCAATCGAACAGGCAGATACCATGTATATGTTTCCAACAAATCCGAATCCGACAAATGAGGATGAGAAGTGGGACTTGTTTGAGGAAATAACGGAAGTAAATCAAGTGGAGACCTTCCATGCATCAAAAGAAGCCAAGGTGGGTGATTTGGCACTTATCTATATGGCAAATACCAAACCCGGCTATAAAAACGGTATATATGCTATTGGAAAAATAGTATCAAAGAGCGAAGATATTGCTACAGTTCGATTTGATTATGTTTCGTATTATTGGCCGATTGTGGATTATGAAGCGCTTAGACCATTCAGTCCAAATATCCGCAGTAACGGCAGGGTCAGTGACAAAATCATGGAGTTGATTAAAGATACCATTATTCCGGCAAATCCATATTTGCTTCTTATTGAAGAAATTAACAGAGCGAAAGTAGCGGCAGTTTTTGGAGATGTGTTTCAATTGCTGGACCGGGACGATGATGGAGTAAGCGAATATGAAATCCAAACATCTGAAGATGTAAGGAAATACCTTGCATCACAATTAGGTGGTGCCCCCAAAGACTGGCTTAAAATAAAGCTGCCTGACAATATGTTTATATGGGCATCCATGAATAGTGCAGACCAAGGGGTGTTCCCTATGGATACGGCTTTCAAGAGAAGATGGAGTTTTGAATACCTCGGAATCAATGAAAATGAGGAAGAAATAGAGGGAATGATTCAACTTGGTGATGATCCGGAGCCTATCGAATGGAATACACTCCGTAAGGCAATCAATGACAAGTTGTCGAAACAGTATAAGGTAAATGAAGATAAGCTGATGGGACCTTTTTTCCTTTCCAAGAAGGTTCTGAAGACGGATGAGGAAGGAATGATTGAGGATACGGAAGGATTCATACGGACCTTCAAGAGCAAGGTCATCATGTATTTGTATGAGGATGCTGCAAAACAGCACAAGTATAAACTGTTTGAGGGCTGTGATAATTCGAAATATTCATCTGTATGTGATGCGTTTGATAAAATTGGAATCAGGATATTTGGAGATAACTTCAAAGCTGATTATTATAACAATCAGGAAGGGTAAGCCGTATGAAAATCATTTCGAGCTATGTCAGGGAGCAGAGGCGGTATTCCAAGAATGAGCTTCGGAGTCTCTTTGCTTATGACGAGCAGGGAGTCGAACAGTTCATAAAGAATTTGAAGGCCTATGGTGTCCTGAAGACAGTAAACAATAATGTGGAACAGTTGGCACTTTCTGATTTGGTGGATGAGGATATCCAAATAGCGGATGAATCCGCTGGAAACGATGAGTACCTGTATGTTTTTACCTATGTTGGTGTCATAACATATGGCAGTAGGATTATAAAAATATATCCAAAGTATCTCCTTTCGGCGGTTGAGCCGCTAGAAGAGATGAAGCAGGTCATGAAGGTTTTAGAACGTTACAGCAATTCCGATGAGCAGATAGTTAATTTGTTTAATGGCGATGGGGATAACCGTAGCTTCAATTTGCTTGCTATTATCCTTTATTTACTCAATGACTATCATGAGTACGGGGTGTACAACAACAGCGAAGATATAGTAGAGGTTAATGGAGAAGGGGCAATCCTTTGGGAAAAAACCATTAATGATGGATTTACTATTATCCGGGACAACCGTCCCTATTATACAGAACTGTATACCGAAAAGACTATTGATGATGAAATGGATTATTTCAAGAGACTTCATGAGTGCATTTTGACTGAATGCTCCAAGCAGCTTCATGATTCTGAGTTGGAGGAGCTGTTCGAGATGGCTTCTGTGGAATTGTCTGATGAGAGTTTAGAGGATTTTGGCGACAAGGAATACATATTGGATAGAATTCAAGCTGAACTCAGTTTGCAGTTTAACACCAGAAGGCAGATACTTCTGAAAACAATGTACACCTATGTTTCGCAAGACAGGAGAGTCTTGGAGGAAAATGAAGGAATCAGTATGTTTGGAACGACAGCGTTCCATGCAGTATGGGAAAAAATATGTGCAGAGGTATTTAATAATAAGTTGGCAACACCTATCGGAAACCTTGGATTAACTAAGCCTTTGGCGGTAGAGTTTAAGAAGGAAAAGAAACTGATAGAAATAATCGATTTGCCAGAATGGAAAGCTGCTGATATGGATAAACCAATATTTGCCAAGGATACGCTTATACCTGATATCATTGCGACAGGACAGAGCAATGATGGAGATTATTTTATAATTTTGGATGCAAAATATTATAATATCCAACTTGAAAAAGGTAAAGTATTGCGGGGTAATCCGGGAATTGGAGATGTGACAAAGCAGTACCTTTATCAGTTGGCATATAGAAATTTTATCCAAAAGCAGTCGATTTCTATTGTAAAAAACTGTTTTATAATGCCTACTGAAAAGAATGATGTTATTCTTAAAGGAACTGTCAGATTGGCAATGTTGGAAGCCTTGGGATTGGAAAACATAAAAATACGCCAATTGCCAGCACATAGAGTTTATGAATATTATCTTACAAGGAAGAAAATGCCAATAGAGGAATTGGCACTATAAGGAAGTGGATTTATGACGAAAAATAGAAAACAACTTATTAAATACATCATATTTTTTTTAATTGCTGCTGTATTAATTTATGTAGTTACTTATTGTTGCTTTTTAGGTGACGGATTTCTATCGGCAGGGAAAGATATGGAGAAAAAAGACTGGCTAGGATTTTTCGGAGCATATCTATCTTTTATAGGAACTGTTGCAGTTAGTATTGCAGCCGCACTGCAAAGCAGCTACTATAATAAAAGAGAGAATCAAAGGCGGGCATATGAGCGATTCGAGTTGATACAACCTATTTTTTCTATTGATATTAGCGAAAGAAATAGTCATGTTGGGAATTATGCCCTTGCCATTAATCCTAGCGATTCATCGACTTTTCCCCGGTTTGATAATTTTACTCTTAAAATTAAAAATTTGGGAGAATATCCTGCTCTGCATATATGTATTTTTGAAAAATATATGTTTCCTGTGATTGATTCCAAGGAAGAGAAAAAAATACTGGTTGCATTTGAAGATTCTGAGGATGTAAAAAAATATCCAAAAGGAATACCTGCTATTCTTCCCCTTGAGGATATGGATAGAGGTGGCGAAAGACTGCCATATGAATTCAACATTGCTTATGATGACATTGATGGAAACTCCGTATTCCAAACTTTTAAACTGATGGATTTTGAAGAGAAAAAGTATTATTCATTAAAGAAACGAGAGGTTACTGTTGAATCAGAAAAAAGGAATTTTGCGGATTGATTCCTTATCAAAATAAATTGATTTTCAGAGTGCCTATGCGGAATTGTTTGGAGAGCAGGTGCTTGATATTCAAAAAAATGTTGACGGCAGAACAAAGGTTCTATATAATTACAACATCGCTACATTAGCAGATTGTATGCCATGCAGGAAGAAGCCGAGAAATCACTTCCAAAAGAAGAAAAACAGAAAAGGACGGGCTATCGGTATCCTTATGATTACTTGCATTAAACTTTTTTTCAAAAGGGGGTTGACAGATGTGACTCCCTTTGATATACTTCATGTTATCAACCGTTAGGTTGACGGTTGACACGATGAATACCGTGTCAGGCAGCTTACCAAGTATTATTGAATAATGAATAATGAATGGTCGCACAATGTAAAAGTAAAGTGTAAAAGTGAAAATTAAAAAATTAAAATGTATAATTATGTAAACTATGAGAAAGTGCGGTTGAGAATGATGAATGAAAATGAAAAGGTAAGTTTCGGAAAGTATGTTGAAGCATTAAGGAAAGAAAGACAAAAATCACTACGAGAAACAGCAAAAGCAATCGAAGTATCTCCACAGTTTTACAGTGAGGTGGAGAAAGGCAGAAGAAGTGCCTTCACTAACGAGAGACTGGAAAAGTTGGCGGCTTTTCTGCTCTTGGACGAGAACCAGACTTATACACTTTATGATATAGCGGCCAAAGCCAGAACAGCAAACGATGTTGTAATACCGCAGGACTGTGTGGACTATGTATCCACCAATGCTTATGTAGTCGAGGCTTTAAGATTATCTAAAGAGACGGGGGCTGGCGAAGAGGAATGGCAGGTGCTTCTTGATGAATTAAGAGCTCGAAAGGGGTAATGGAAACTTATGTATGAACCTGAATTTAGATGCCAGAAAAACGGAGTGCCGATCCTGTCACACAAGGAAATTGATTATCATGCAGAAAATTTCATAAGGGATTTTGATGCAGATATTCTCAAATATCCGAAAGCGGTAGACATTGAAAGTTTTGCGGAGTTTTATTTGGGACTTACACCAGAATACAATAATCTTTCTCATTGCGGACTTGTAATGGGAAGAATGGTGTTCAACGATACGGATAAAATCCCTATATACGATGTGGAGAAACGCAGAGCTGAATATATATCTGCAAGAAGGGGAACGGTCATAATTGATAACACCATCGTTGATGATGAGCATCGTTTCCGATCCACAATGGGGCATGAGGCTGGGCATTGGATTTATCAGCAATCCTATTTCTATATTGATCCGTACCAGCTTACATTATTTGATATGGAAGATAAGATGGCTACGGCTTGTAGGAAGTCTGATATAGAGGGCAGTGACGGTTCGAGAAAAAATTTGTCATCAGACCATGACTGGCTTGAACATCAGGCAAAATATTTTAGTGCGGCTATTCTGATGCCGCGGGAGGCCATGAGAGTGGTATGCGGTGATGAATCCATGAGAAAAAGACTGACTGCGGAAGCTCCGGGATTTGAAGAAATTTTTCTTGCAAACCATGTATCTGAAGTGTTCAATGTTTCGGTAGAATCTGCAAGGATCAGAATCAAGCAGCTTGAATATGATTTTGAGCCTATTAAGCATAATAATCCGGCTATATTTACAATTGGATATCCAGAACGGATATTTTCACTTTAGAGAAAAGCACCTCATAAGAGGTGCTTTAAAACCCCTAGAATGTCAACCAACAAGTTGACGCGAGATGTAAATTTTACTTAAAAGTAAAATATTGACAAATAATCAAAATTAGATATAATAATAAATAGGAGGTGGAAAATGAAATATACAAATTCGATGTTCCTTGCCAATGTTGACTATGTGCGAAAACAAAAAGGTGAGAAGGTTGGGGAACTTGAAAAAGCCGTAGAAGTCAGTACAGGTTATTTTGCTAGATTATCTAAGAATCCAGAAACAATGCCGGGAGCTGAAGTCTTGATAAAGATTGCGCTCCATTATGGAGTTCCAATTGATTGTCTGCTTCTATACAGTTATTCGACTTATACAGAAGAAGAAAAAATTTTGTCTGATTATATTGAAAAGATAATATCTTGGACAATGAATGGATGGATAAAGTGGGAAAAGACCGACCGAGTGATGGCAATGAGACAACCCGAGATAAATAGTCTATTTCCACACAGAATGCCAGTATACCAAAATGGAATGACATATATGTGTGAGCTTAAAGATGGAAGTAAAACAAAGATAACTCCGATTTCAAGTGGGGGTGGAGGAGAAATCGTATGGTGGGGGTATGAACTTACGGTTTATGATTCGTCAACGCAAAAATGGTTGCCAATATGTGCTACAGACTTGGTGAGTGATATGATGCAGATGCGGTTGAAGAATTTATATATGACAGTTGGTTTAAAAGAATCACAGTTTTCTGTTGATGGAGACACAAAGGATTTTATTACTCGGTTTTTAGCTCAAGAAAACAAGGGGGAGAACAATGATTAGAAAGAAAAAATTTCCATGCCCCATTTGTGGGTTCAAGAGACTTATAGATGCAGACGCAAATAATGTATCAGAATTGATTGCAGAAAAGGATATGCCTTTAAATTGGCATCCAGACTATTTTCAGAAGTGTCCACAATGTAAACAACAAATAGGAATCAGAAAGGTCAGTTAATACCTGTACAGAGCGCGATGCAATATAATGACATACGAGCCTGACAAGTAGCTTATTAAAGTTATTTGTCAGGCTCTTTTTATTTGCTTTTTTACCAAAATCATTTGAAAAATTTAACGGAATTGGATATTAAATTATATCCGCATTTCCATTTTAACACAGGGTGCAGAGATAACGGTATTGAATGTTGCTGATTAATATGTTGAATCAGATATACCTGTAGCTATTCATTATGCAGAGGATGTGATGATACGGGGATTACAGTTTGCATGGATTTGTATGGGTTGCTGAAAGTGTTATCAAAAATGCCGTAGCTGATAGCTTTTGACCTTATATATGGGCAGTGTGCTTTGACCGACACAAAATTGCTGCTTGTTTATAACGTGCAAAAATTTTTCAAGAAATTTTTTAAGGTGCAAAAACCCTGCACCTTTAACAAATAATCTTGGCTCACAAAGCAAGGGAACGGAAGGGGGTGAGCAGGCGTGAAGAAGAATATGACTCCAAGCGAGAGACGGGATGCGATCATTGATGTCCTCTGCAAGAGACGTCAGGATACCGTTGCCAATCTGGCACACGAGTTCGGTGTTTCGGTCCGGACCATAAAATATGACATCGAGGAACTCACGCTTGCTCACCCGATTGAAACAATCCGTGGACGGTATGGCGGCGGGGTAAGGATTGCAGACGGTTATTATGCAGGGCGTAAATACCTGAAGCAAAACCAGAAGGAGCTGCTTGTAAAGCTCTCGGACAAACTGTCAGGTGACGATTTGGCGGTTATGAAGAGTATCCTCCGTGATTTTGCTTTGTAGGAACAATTGACGAGAAACCACGGCCATGTGAGCCGAATTGAGAAAGGAAAGTGATTTTTATGAAAAAAGCATTTATCTGTTCCCCGTTCAGGGGAGACATCGAGGGAAATACCAAGCGTGCAACATACTATGCACAGATTACGGCAGGGGCAGACGAAATCCCTATTGTTCCGCATCTTTATTTTCCAATCTTCCTCGATGAAAATGATCCTAACCAGAGGATGAAAGGAATTGAGATGGGTTTGGAGCTCATGGATATGTGTGATGAAGTATGGGTATTCGGCTTCAAAATCACGGAAGGCATGAGGTTTGAACTGGAACACGCAAGGGAAAAAAGAAAGCCTGTCAGGCTGTATGATGAAAACTTCAACCGAATCAACATCCGCACTTTGGATGTGGATGACAGGGCAGACCACGAATACCGCAGCATTGTAAACGGCTTGAAGCTGATGAAATAGGAGGAGATGGATATGACGATTATTGAAGCAATCAATGATACCGCAAAGGCACTCAGCAATCTTTCAAAGGTGCTTATGGCGGTAGGAGAACAGACCAAGGGGATGCCGGCAGCACAGGCTGTTTCGGTTGAAGCAAAAGAGGAGACTCCTGCGGAGCCAGAGAAGAAAGAAGCGTTGAGCGTATCTGTGGAAACGGTCCGTGCGGCACTGGCTGAAAAGTCCAGAGCCGGAAAGACACAGGAGGTAAGGGCATTGTTAAAGGAGTTCGGGGCAGACAAGCTCTCAGCCATCTCGGCAGACAGACTGCCTGACCTCATGAAGAAAGCAGAGGCCTTATAATGGGTGCTCATGCTAGGTTTTCTCCATCGTCCGGCAAGCGGTACTTGAGCTGCACTCCGTCATTGCGACTGGAGGAGCAGTTTGAAGACGAGCAGTCCCCATATGCGGCAGAGGGAAGTGCCGGCCATGCGATGGCAGAATACCTTATCAACAAACATTTAAAGAAACGCACCAGACGTCCGACCTCCGATTATTACACGGAGGAACTGTTGGAAGCTGTGGAAGAATATGCCACATACTGCATCGGGCAGATTGAGCAGGCGAGGGCAGTATGCGGGAGTCCGTTCATTTCCGTGGAGCAGAAGGTCAGCTTGGAGGAACACATCGAAGGGTGCTTTGGCACGGCAGACATGGTCATTGCCACGGACGGGAAGCTGCAGATTATTGATCTGAAACTCGGAAAAGGCGTGGTGGTAGATGCCGAAGAGAACATCCAGCTGATGATATACGGTCAGGGGATGCTTGACATGGTATCCGCACTGTATGACATCAGTACCGTGGAGCTGACCATCGTGCAGCCGAGGCTTGAACATTTTTCCACTTGGGAGATTTCCGCAGCAGATTTGAGAAAGTGGACGGCAGAAGTATTGGAGCCGGGGGCAAGGATGGCACTTGCCGGGGAGGGCGAATACAAAGCCGGGGACCACTGCCGTTTCTGCCGGGCGAGATTCAAGTGCAGGGCAAGGGCGGATGAATACCTGAAACTTGCACAGGAGGAATTTGCAGAGCCGCCGCTGATGTCGGATGAGGAGATAGCGGAGGTGCTTAAGAAAGCGGATGCCCTGAAACGCTGGGCAGAAGAGATTTACACCTATGCACAGAACGAAGCGGTCATAAACCATAAGGAATGGCCGGGATTCAAGTTGGTGCTTGGCCGTTCCAACCGTAAATATACGGATGAAGCGGATGCGGCAGAGGCGGCAAAGCAAGCCGGATATACGGATATCTACAAGCAGAGCCTTATCGGAATAACCGAGATGGAGAAGCTGATGGGCAAAAAGAAATTCAATGAAATACTCGGAAACTATGTGTACAAGCCGGACGGCAAAGTGACACTGGTCCCGGATTCAGATAAAAGAGAAGCAGTAAAGACAGCAACCGCCGAGGCGGATTTTAAGGAGGAATGATTATGACAACACAGAACAACACAAAGGTTATCGTGCCATGCAGATTCAGCTACGCACACATTTTTGAGCCGGATTCCATCAACGGATCAGAGCCGAAGTATTCCGTTTCCTGCATCATCGACAAGAATGATACCGAGACCATTGCCAAAATCAAGAAGGCTGTGGAAACGGCGAAGGAAGAGGGAAAGGGCAAGTGGGGCGGCAAAATCCCTGCCAACCTCAAACTCCCGCTGCGGGACGGCGATATCGACAGGCCCGATGATGAGGCATACGCAGGAAGCTATTTCCTGAACGCAAATTCGAGACAGGCGCCGCAGGTGGTCGACAACAGGGTGCAGCCGATTATTGACCAGAGCGAGGTATATTCCGGCTGCTACGGCAGGGTATCCGTTACCTTCTATGCCTATAATTCCAACGGTAACAAGGGCGTGGCAGCAGGACTCGGCAATGTGCAGAAGCTCCGTGACGGAGAGCCGCTTGGTTCGAGGGTAAATGCAGCAGACGAGTTTGATGCGGTAGAGGCGGAGGATGACTTCCTTTCATGATATCCGCATGGTTTTATGGGGCGGCGGAAACGCCGTCCCATACATAAGGAGGTTTTGATATGGCTCAAGTGCTTTCCATTGACATAGAGACATATTCCGATGTCAGTCTTCCCGACTGCGGGGTACATAAATATGCGGCATCGGATGCATTTGAAATCCTGCTGTTTGCATACAGCGTTGACGGCGGGAAAATAAAAACAGCTGATTTGGCATCGGGGGAGAGCCTGCCGGAAGAAGTGATGCAGCTGCTCCTTGATGACACGGTTATAAAAACGGCATTTAATGCTGCTTTTGAACGGATCTGTATCAATAAACATTTTGGGCTTTCCTTAAAGCCGGAAAGTTTCCGCTGCACGGCAGTACAGGCAGCGATGCTCACACTTCCCCTTTCACTTGAAGGTGTGGGAGAGGTACTCGGACTTGACCGGAAGAAAATGTCCGAGGGGAAGGAACTGATACGGTATTTCTGTATGCCGTGCCGTCCTACCAAGGCGAACGGAGGAAGGACAAGAAACCGTCCGCAGGATGCACCGGAGAAGTGGGAACTGTTCAAAAAATATTGCATCCGGGATGTGGATGTGGAAATGCAGATACGGCAGAAACTGGTAAAATTCCCAATCCCGGACAGGGAACAGGAACTTTACTGCTTGGATCAGCGGATTAATGACAGGGGAATCATGGTGGATGAGGGCATGATAGGCCACGCAGTGGCCTGCGACCTTATATATAAAGAATCGGCATCGAAAAAGGCTTATGAGCTTTCCGGATTGGAAAATCCAAACAGCGTGCAGCAGTTAAAGGGCTGGCTTTCGGAAAAAGGGATAGAAACGTATTCCCTTGCCAAAGCGGCGGTGGAGGAACTGGCGGCAAATACGGATGGCGAGGTTTCGGAGATGATGAAGCTGCGGCTTGCAATGTCAAAAACATCCGTGAAAAAGTATGAGGCGATGGACAGGTCTGTATGCCCGGACAAACGGCTTCACGGACTGCTGCAGTTTTACGGGGCAAACAGAACCGGGAGATGGGCGGGGAGGCTCGTGCAGATCCATAATCTCCCGCAGAATCATCTTCCTGATCTGGAACTGGCACGTTCCTTATTGAAAGAGGGAAGATACGACCTTTTGGAAATCCTGTATGATTCCATCCCGGAAGTGTTGTCGGAACTCATCCGCACAACATTTATAGCCAAACCGGGCTGTAGGTTTATTGTCAGTGACTTTTCAGCAATCGAGGCGCGGGTTATGGGATGGCTTGCAAATGAACAGTGGGTGTTGGAGGAATTTTGGGGAGCCGGGAAGATATACGAACAGACGGCATCCAAGATGTTTCATATCCCGCTTGCAGAGATTACGAAGGGAAGCCCTTACCGTGCGAGGGGCAAAGTGGCATCCCTCGCCTGTCAGTACGGCGGTGCGGAAGGGGCGCTTACGAGCATGGGAGCCTTAAATTATGTGAAAGAATCGGAACTGAAAGGTTTGGTGCAGTCTTGGCGCAGTGCCAATCCGCACATCGTCAATTACTGGTATCAGATAGACAGTGCTGCAAAAGCGGCCGTGAAGGAACACAGGCAGACAACGGTCGGACTCGTTACGATTTATTACCGTTCAGGGATGATGTTTATAAGGCTTCCGTCAGGAAGGGAACTTGCATATGTGAAGCCGAGGATGACGGTCAACCGTTTCGGCAGCGAGAGCATCTGCTACGAGGGCATCGGGCTGTCAAAAAAGTGGGGGAAGATTGAAACTTACGGTGCAAAGCTCTGCGAAAACATCGTTCAGGCAACGGCTAGGGACATCCTTGCGGAATCCATGCTCCGTCTGGAAAAGAAAGGATTTGATATCGTATGCCATGTACATGATGAAGTGGTGTTGGAAGTCCCGGAGGGGATTTCCACGGTGGAAGAAGTAAATGAGGTTATGGCGCTACAGCCGGAGTGGGCGACCGGGCTTCCGCTGAAAGCGGCAGGTTTTGAAAGCACGTTTTACAAAAAAGATTAGCAGGAGGCAGACAGGTATGAAACTTTATGTATCTACGGGAAATTCCCGGATGGATAAAAAATGGAACGGCACGGAGATGGAGCTTGATGATTTCAAAAGCCGCATCTCTGCAACAAAATATACTGCGGAAACAATGGCGCAGTATAAGAAACTGCCCAAGACAAAACAGGATGACATTAAGGATGTGGGAGGTTTCGTCCTCGGAAGGCTTAAAGGCGGGAGGAGGAAAAAAGACTGTGTTATTTCAAGGTCGGCGGTCACTTTGGACATGGATTATGGGACGGAGGGAATTATAGATGAAATTGAGATGTTTTTTGACATGAGGATGATGATTTACAGCACACACAAACACACGCCGGAGAATCCGAGACTGCGGCTTATTATCCCGATTTCCAGAGAGATTACCCCGGACGAATACGGGGCTGTAAGCAGAAAGATTGCAGAGGATATCGGAATTGAGCTGTTTGATGACTCCACCTATGAGCCTTCAAGACTCATGTACTGGCCGAGTACATCCGCTGACGGGGATTTTGTGTTCAGGGAGATTGACGGTGCGTTGGTAAATCCCGATGAAGTGCTTGCACGCTATAAGGACTGGAAGGATGTATCATCTTGGCCTGTAAGCAACCGTCAGGCGGCGGTCGTGACAAGAAACATTAAAAAGCAGGAGAATCCGTTGGAAAAAGGCGGGCTTATCGGTGCGTTCAACAGGGCATATTCCATTACCGAAGCGATTGATACTTTTATCCCGGATGTGTACCAGCACAGTGCAATGCCCGGAAGATATGACTATGTTCCTGCGGATTCCTCTGCCGGAGTGGTGATCTATGATGACCTTTTCGCATACAGCCATCATGCAACAGATCCGTGCTGCAATAATCTCATGAATGCCTTTGATGTGGTAAGGCTCCATAAATTCGGAAATCTTGATGCTAAAGCTGATGAATATACGGAAATCGGAAAGCTGCCTTCTTTCAAGGCAATGCAGGATTTTGCTTCACAGGACGGGAAGGTCAAAGCAGTTCTTGCACAGGAAAGGCAGAATACGGCGGCAGAGGAATTTGCAGAACCTGATGGGGAATGGCAGAGCAGACTGGACATCGACCGTCAGGGAAGGGTAAAAGATACCATTACCAATATCGCACTCATTATTAAGTATGATTCAAACCTTCAGAACATTGTCTACAACGAGTTCAAGGATACCATTGATGTCATCGGGGAGCTTCCGTGGACACAGGTAAAACCCGGATGGAACGACTCAGACCTTGCCAATGCAAAGGTATATTTCGAGAGGGTGTACGGGATATGGTCTCCAACCAAATTCAAGGATGCCCTGCTTGCGGTGGTGTCATCCGACAGGGTGTACCATCCAATCAAAGAATATTTCTCGTGCCTGAAATGGGACGGGAAGGAGAGAATTGATACGCTCCTCATTGATTATTTCGGTGCGGCAGACACGCCGTACACGAGGGCGGTCATCCGCAAGACCTTAGTTGCTGCGGTAGCCCGTATTTTTGAGCCGGGGAAAAAATTTGATTCCATCCTCGTGCTGAACGGTCCGCAGGGAATGGGGAAATCCACTTTCTTTTCCGTCTTGGGAATGGAGTGGTTCTCGGACAGCTTAAGCATTGCGGACATGAGGGACAAAACTGCGGCCGAGAAGCTGCAGGGGTATTGGATTCTGGAAATCTCGGAAATGAACGGCATCAAAAAGACGGATGTGGAAACCGTCAAATCCTTTGTGTCCCGTCAGGATGACAAGTTTCGTCAGGCATACGGTATAAATGTGGAATCGCATCCGAGAAGCTGTGTCATCGTGGGCAGCACCAACTCGGAGTCTGGCTTCCTGCGTGATGTGACGGGCAACCGAAGATTCTGGCCCGTCCATGTTCCGGGAACAGGCAAAATGCATCCTTGGGAAGTGTGCGATGTCGGCCAGATATGGGCAGAGGCAATCGAACTGTATAACCGTGGAGAGGAATTGTTCCTTAAGGGGAAGGAAGCTGAAGAGGCCTATAAGATGCAGCAGGATGCAATGGAGTCGGATGACCGTGAAGGGATCGTGGAGGAGTACCTTGCAAGGCTCCTTCCTGACAATTGGGACACAATGGATCTGTACCAGAGAAGGGCGTTCCTTGGCGAAGGGGAGTTTGACACAAGCGGCATCAATGGGACCGTCACAAGGGAACGGGTATGCATTATGGAAATATGGTGCGAGTGTTTCGGCAAGGAAAGGCAGAATATCAAAAAAGCAGATTCTTATGAAATCGAGGGGATCATCAATAAAATTGGTGGCTGGAAACGGTATGACGGGAATGTCTCCGGCAAGATGCGGATACCCCTCTACGGGGTACAGAAAACCTTTGTGAAGATTTAAAAGGGAAACAGGGAAACAAAAAAGGCGGTTGCCGGAGTTTCCTTAAATCAAATGGTCAACGCTAGTCGGAAACGGTGCTGACACCTTGGCAGATAAGGACTGCGGGGCTTTAGTTTCCCTGTTTCCCATTTTTTCATATTTGAGAATATAAAAAGGCATAAAAAAACGGAAAACACGCATATGCGCGTAAGGGATTCTTTGCACTTCGGAAACAGCAAAGGGAAACGGAGGAATGGTTTTGCAGGAAAATATGATTGAACAACGGCTTAGAAAAGAGACAAAGGCACGGGGCGGACTGGCATTTAAATTTGTGTCACCGGGGATGTCGGGAGTTCCAGACAGGCTGGTGCTTATGCCCGGCGGCAGGATGGCATTTGTCGAACTGAAAGCACCCGGAAAGCACTTAAGGGAGCAGCAGAAAAAGAGAAAGGAACAATTGGAGAAGCTGGGTTTTGTGGTGTATGCGGCAGACAGCTTGGAGATGATAGGAGGGATTTTGGATGAAATACAAGGCACATGATTATCAGCAGTATGCGGCAGAGTTCATTCTGGAACACCCGGTAAGCTGCCTGATCCTCGACATGGGGCTTGGGAAGACGGTCATTACACTTACGGCGCTTTGGAATCTGCTGTTTGACTATTTTGCGGTGGGAAGCATCCTTGTGATTGCGCCAAAGAGGGTGGCGGAGAATACTTGGCCGGCAGAGATTGAAAAATGGGAGCATCTGGCAGGGATTAACTTTTCAGTGGTAATGGGAAGCAGGGTACAGAGGGAAGCGGCACTTGGCAGGAAGGCAGACATCTACATCATCAACCGTGAAAATGTGGTATGGCTTTGGGAACAGGGAATGCGCTTTGACATGATCGTAGTGGATGAACTGTCCAGCTTCAAATCGCCAAAAGCACAGAGATTTAAAGCATTAAAGAAAATGCGGCCGATGGCACAAAGGATTGTAGGACTTACGGGAACACCGGGCAATCCGATGGATTTATGGGCAGAAATCGGAATCCTCGACATGGGACAGAGGCTTGGAAGGTTTATCGGGGGATTCCGTGACAGGTTCTTTGTGCCGGACAAACGCAACCGGGAAATTATATATTCTTATAAACTAAGGGAAGGTGCAGAGGATAAAATCTATGAACTGATATCGGATATTACGATATCCATGAAAGCAGCAGATTATCTTGATATGCCGGAGTGTATTTATAACAGAGTGTCCGTCAGGCTGTCAGATTCAGAAAGGAAACTGTACGAGACAATGGAAACGGACATGATTTTAAGATTCGGGGAAGGGGAGGATATTGATGCAGTCAATGCCGCTGCACTTTCGGGTAAACTTCAGCAGCTTTCAAACGGTGCGGTTTATGACGAATCCGGCAATGTGAAGGTAATCCATGACAGGAAGCTGGATGCATTGGAAGACCTGATTGAAGCAGCCAATGGGAAACCGCTTCTTGTGGCTTACTGGTACCATCACGACAGGGAAAGGATAATGGAACGGTTTGCTGCCCGGCAGATTGACAGCAGGAAAGACATTGCTGACTGGAATGCCGGAAAGATACCCGTTGCACTGATACATCCTGCATCTGCGGGACACGGACTGAATCTTCAGGAAGGAGGCTCCGCCATCGTGTGGTTTTCCCCGATATGGTCGCTTGAACTGTACCAACAGCTGAATGCGAGACTTTGGAGACAGGGGCAGAAACACACGGTTGTCATTGAACATCTTGTGACAGAGAAGAGTGTGGATGAGGATATCATGAGGGCGTTGGAAGAAAAAGATGATATGCAGGAGTCGCTGATTACCGCCGTAAAGGCGAGGATTGGAGGTGCGGAATATGCGGGCAGAGCAGATGATGAATGAATATAAGAACATGAAACGGGAACTTCAGATCACGGAGTTCCAGCTGAGCCGCTTTAAGGGCGTGGATGAAAACGATATCATTGAGGCGATGCAGTTTTCCCACCCGGAAGGGGAAAGGGTACAGAGCAGCACCCTTTCCGACAAAACAGCAAAAGCGGCATTAAATTATAAGAACATAGCGGAAAGAGAGAATGACGAGTGGTTTGATTTCCTGATCCAACGGCATGAATATCTTAAGGAAGAACTGGATTTTTTTATAGACAGCGTATCAAAACTGTCGGGCGTGCTTCCGGGAATCATAACGGATCTGTTGGACGGCGACATGACTTGGGACATGATGACATCAAAATACCATGTAAGCCGGACAATGATTTCAAAATATAAGAAAAGCGCCATGAAGGAACTGGATATGATGTATGAAATGAGGGACCGCCAGACGGAAACCTATATTCTTGGATGAGGAGGATGAGGCATATGTGCATGAGAGGCGATATTTATTATGTGGATTTTGGTGAGGGCGACGGCAGCAAGCAGGGCGGATTCCGACCGGCACTTATCGTGAGCAATAACAAGGCAAATAAAAATTCCCCCGTAGTCACGGTTGTTCCGCTTACGGCAAGGATATGGAAAAAGCGGTATCTCCCTACCCATGTGAGGATTTTCGGAAGCGGGCTGTCGAGACCGAGCATGGCTTTGGCGGAACAGGTGGAAACCGTGGATAAGCGGAATCTGAGGGAGAAAATCGGCAAAGTAAGCGATGAGGGCGTTATGGAACAGGTAACAAAGGCACTTCTGATACAGATAGGAGCTGTTGGCGAATATAATTGAAAAAATGACTGGCTATGTACGGGAAAAAGGACTACAATTAGTCCAAAATAAAAAAGGAGACATGGTCATGGATAATAATGAGGAAAAAGAGAAAATCAGGGAAGTAGTCGGAAAGTACAGTGATTTTTTTAAAGAAAGGGATGCGGATGTAGCAATTGGCATACATGGTCCGCATCTCTTTTATGTTTATGACAGAAAACACCGTGATTTTGAGATTTTCAGGGCATTCCACACGGCAGGGGAACTGGAAATGCTGATTCTCGGCGCATTGGCTGAAAATCTTGAATGCATGAACGCCGTCATGGCTGACAGCTTAAATCTCGATTTTGACAGGATTGATTCCGAGGAGAACCTCTACAGCTACAGCGGGGAATTCCATCTGGAGAAACTAAGGCTCCAGCTTGAGGTCGTGGAGAGGGAGTGTAAGAACTGGTCAGAGATGATGCAGGTTACATACAGGGCATTGAGAAACCTGCTGCCTCCTGAATGAGATACCCCCTTACGCTGTGGTGGTTTACTAAGTGTTTACTGTTGGTTTACTGACTTGTGGATTTTATTGTGGTATTGTTATGGTGGCACAACAGGAAGGAGGCTTCGGCCTCTTTTCTTTATGCCCTGCGGCGGACGGCTTTCCAATCCTTTCACGCTGCCGCAGTTACATAGAGAGGAGGGATACAATGCCGATGAGACCGAATGTCCCGTGCGGACATCCCGGCTGTCCAAGGCTTGTGCCATACGGCAAGCACTACTGTGAGCAGCATGAGGTACAGCACCGAGGCGAAAGACCGGGAGCCGGAAGGCGTGGGTATGACAGGAAGTGGCAGAAGGCGAGGCTTTCATATCTTCGGCAGCATCCGTACTGTGTGTGCTGCATGAAGGAAGGGAAGATGGTGGAAGCAACGGTCGTTGACCATATCAGACCGCACCGAGGAAACCATGTCCTCTTTTGGGATAAAAACAACTGGCAGAGTCTCTGCAAGCCGTGCCATGACCGAAAGACATGGAACGAGGATGCAAACCCGGAGTACCGCTTCTGACGGAGGGCGGGGGAGTCAAATCTCCAGAAGCCTTCCGGCTGAAGACCGATGGCCCCCTTTGCGTGAATTTTCGCAGAATTAAACAGGGGGGATATAACGGGAATGGGATATTTTCGCAGAATATAATACTGCAAGGGAAGAAGGGGGATTTTCCTTCTGCCGGATTATTAGGTAAAACGCTATTTAAAAGGCTGAAAACAGCATGAAAAACGCTAGTTTTTGGCCTTTTTATTATGACGTGAAAGGAGTTGGGAAAGGATGACACAGGCACAGGCAGACCAGATAACGGAACTCAGGCTGAAAGGTGCCGGATATAAATCAATCGGGACGGTGGTAGGACTGTCCCGTGATATTGTGCGCAATTACTGTAAGAGCCACGGACTCACGGGATATGCTTCCGCACTGACAAAGAATATCCGCATGAAGATGGACAGCGGGGAAGCCTGTATGTACTGCGGAGGGGATGTCGCACAGCCAAAGACGGGAAGACCAAAGAAGTTCTGCAGCGAGAAATGCAGAAGGGCATGGTGGAAGCAGCATCCTGAAGCAGTGAACAGGAGTGAGGCGGCATTGTATGAATGCATCTGCAGAAACTGCGGGAAAAAATTTATTTCCTATGGGAATAAGGGCAGGAAGTATTGCAGCCATGACTGCTACATCAAACACAGATTTTGGAGGGACGGAGAAGATGAAATTCGAGAAGCATAAAATAAGCGAGCTTATCCCGGCAGAATATAATCCGAGGAAGAAACTGAAGCCGGGTGACAGGGAGTATGAAAAAATTAAAAACTCCATAACGGAGTTCGGATATGTCGAACCGATTATTGTTAATGCGGACATGACTATTATCGGCGGACACCAGAGAGCCACGGTGCTTGCCAGTCTCGGATATGATGAAATAGACTGCATCGTGATTGATATTGACAAGACGAAGGAAAAGGCACTCAATATTGCGCTGAACAAGATAACGGGCGAATGGAACAAGGAGCTTCTGGCCGACCTCATCAAAGATTTGGAGGACAGCAGCTTTGATGTCGGCATTACGGGCTTTGAGCCGCCTGAAATCGAACAGCTTTTTAATTCCGTCCATGACAAAAAAATCAAAGAAGATGATTTCGATGTGGATTCGGAACTGAAAAAACCGTGTGTCGCAAAGACGGGGGATGTCTGGATGCTTGGCAGGCACCGTGTCGTATGTGGCGATTCCATAAGGCCGGAGACATATGAAATTCTGATGGATGGGAAGCGTGCCAATATGGTGCTGACCGATCCGCCTTACAATGTGAATGTGGAAGAGACAGCCGGAAAAATTAAAAATGATAACATGGCATCGGAGGATTTTTATAAATTCCTCTTTGCCGCCTTTGTAAATATGGAGCAGTCGATGGAGCAGGATGCCTCAATTTATGTATTCCATGCCGACACGGAAGGACTAAATTTCAGAAAAGCATTTCAGGATGCGGGATTTTACCTGTCCGGGTGCTGCATCTGGAAGAAAAATGCACTGGTGCTTGGGAGAAGCCCGTACCAATGGATGCACGAACCGTGTCTGTTCGGCTGGAAGAAAGGCGGGAAACACCAATGGTATTCTGACAGGAAGCAGACAACCATATGGGAGTACGACCGTCCTAAATCTTCCAAAGAGCATCCGACCATGAAGCCGGTGGCGTTAATGGCGTACCCGATTCAGAATTCGTGTATGTCCAACTGTATTGTGCTTGATCCGTTTCTCGGCTCCGGCTCCACCCTTATGGCGTGTGAGCAGACCGGGCGCATCTGTTACGGCATAGAGATTGAGGAGAAGTTTGTTGATGTCATTGTCAACAGATATATTGAACAGAGGGGGAGTTCAGATGGAATAAGCGTAATCCGTGACGGAGCAGAAATAAAATATACGGAACTGTTCAAGGGAGGTGGCTGTGATGAAGCAGATGACCTTCCTTGATTTATGTTCAGGCATCGGCGGTTTCCGGCTCGGACTTGAAACCGCCGGACATAAATGTATCGGCTACTGTGAATATGACAAATTTGCAAGAGCCTCATATGAGGCGATGTATGATACGGAAGGAGAGTGGAAAGCAGATGATGTCACAAAACTTAAGAGCGAAGATGTCCCCTATGCAGACGTCTGGTGTTTCGGATTCCCCTGCCAAGATATCTCCGTCGCAGGGAAGCAGCGGGGACTGGTCGGAAAAAGAAGTGGAATATATTTCAACATTATTGACCTCATCAAAGGCAAAAAAGAAAGTGATAAGCCCACATACCTTCTTGTTGAGAACGTTAAGAACCTGTTATCGATTAATTCAGGATTCGATTTTGCCTCCGTTCTGTCTGAAATGGACGAAGCAGGGTATGACTGTCGGTGGCAGGTGCTTAATTCAAAACACTTCGGAGTCCCACAGAACAGGGAGCGCGTGTTTATTATCGCAAATCTTAGAAGCAGAGGTAGACGAGAAATATTACCTGTCTGCGGAGAAAACGCAGCAGCTCTTAACCAGCTTATAGGCGGGATGCAGGGATACCGTGTCTATGGAACGGACGGAGTATCCGCCACGCTTGTGGGAAATGCCGGAGGTGTGGGAGCGAAGACAGGGCTTTACCTTGTCGGTTACAACAGAAAAGACGGTGTGGTAGGGGAAAGGAAGAATGCCGGGGCCATTGCGGCAAGCGATTACCGTGGAATTAACAGAAACCAGACCACGAATGCAGTGGTGGAAGGGGATAAGGATTATAAATTTATCGACCAGTGCAACCACTCACCGAAGATTACGGATACGGCACGCTGCCTGACGGCAAGGTATACGGCGGGGATGACAAACCACACGGCAATGAACTCGGCGGTGCTTGAGGTCCGTCCCGTGCTTACCCCAGAGAGGATGGAGAAACGGCAGAACGGCAGACGGATGAAGGAAAACGGCGAGCCGATGTTCACGCTGACCTCGCAGGACCGCCACGGTGTGTTTCTTGGGGGAAGCGGCGATCAGCCACTTAAGGTACGCAACGGCACGAAGCAGGGCTATGATGAAGCGCATCCCGGCGACGGCATCAGCCTTGCCTATCCTGAAAGCCCCACGAGAAGGGGGCGTGTCGGAAAGGGATGTTCGCAGACACTTGACTGCTCTGGGCAGATGGGCACGATTGGAAGCAGCGGGCGCATACGGAGGCTGACACCGAAGGAATGTTTCCGGCTGCAGGGATTTTCGGATGAACTTTTTGAAAGGGCGGCAGCTGTCAATTCCGATGCGCAGCTTTACAAACAGGCAGGGAATGCGGTCACGGCAACGGTGGCGTTTGCGGTGGCAATGGCCCTACCGGAGTCCAGAAATTAATTATAAAATATGCAGAATTGACTGGATATAATGTGCTTTCAGAGGTAATATGCATACTACCAAAAGAAAAGGAGGCACGGGCTATGGAGATTAAAACAACAGCCACAAACAGAAAAGACTTAGTGAAGGCAATCGAACAGTTCACAGGGGAACGGAGTGTTTACCTCGGACCGCCGACATTCGCTTACCGGATCGGGGACTTTACGGTGGACAGGGACAGCACTGTTTCCACGGAAAACGAAGAAAAGGCAGCAGAGCTTGAGGCGATGCTTGACTCACAGGGCTTCGGTGCAGGAACGGAGGAAGCAGAAACAGAAGCCGGCACGGACAGCACCACAATAAAAATACCGCTTGGGACGGACAGCACACAGGCGGTCATAAACACCGTAAACCTGCTCCACGCAAAGCAGTACCTCATAAACAGGGCGGTCGGGGCAGAAAGGTTTAAGGTAAGCGATGCACTCATCACTTCTTTGGAAAACACACAATTTACCACTGCGGACGAGGCGGCAGCCCACATCATGCAGACGGAAGGTTACGGATTCGGTTTTTCCTTTGAAGATGGGTGCATTGTTTTTTCGGGATTCCCTTACAGCGGGGATTCAGCGGAAATAAAAGCCTACGCAGAGCTTGCGGCGGCAATGGTAAAACAGGCGAAAGAGCAGAAGCGCATATCGCCGAAGGAAACCATCGAGGAGAATGAAAAATACTACATGAGGGTTTGGCTGGTAAGGCTGGGCTTTGACGGGAAGGAAGCAAAAGAAACAAGGAAGGTCCTGCTTGAGAATCTGAAGGGGCATACGGCATTCAGGACGGATGCCGACAGGCAGAAATGGAATGAGAGGCAGAAAGCGAAGAAGGAAACTGCGGAAAGCGGGGTGGAATGACATGGTATTCCCAAAGCGGGAGATTGTTGACAGGATTAAGGCTGAATATCCCAAGGGGAGCAGGGTAAGGCTGCTGCACATGGATGATCCTTACAGGGATATCCCTGTAGGGACGGGGGGAACGGTTGAGAGTGTCGATGATACGGGTACAATCCATGTTGCTTGGGATACGGGGAATCATCTCGGCATCGTTTACGGGGAGGACAGCTGTGAAAAGATTTCCACGGGGATATGATGGCAGCAGTGATAAAATCAGTGAAAGGGTTGGATATTATGGAGATTGCAAACAGGCGTATTAAGGAATTCCGGAAACTGCTGCGGCTCTCGGAAGAGGAATTTGCAGAGAGGACGGGGATTAAACCAGACAGGCTCAAAAAAATCGAGGATGGAGGTGCAAGGGTCAAAGTGGAAGAAGTGCTGGCAGTCAGCGACTGCTTTGGCGTGAGCAACGATTATCTTCTCGGTTTTGAAGAAAAGCCCCGGCCCGTGTTCCACAGCGAGTGGGAAGCGATCCTTTGGCACAGGCTTCAGAAGCTGTCCGAAGGGGAGCTGCAGAAGGTAATAGAGGCGTTGGAGGAACAGGAAAAAGGCGGCAGCTGAAACAGTAAAATGTACAATTTACCCCGCTGATATTTGTTACATTTATGGTGGGAAATAACTGGATAATATGTCCGTTCAGAGTGATATATAGAGTACCGAAAGGG
>CAJTKU010000020.1 GCA_910577015.1 uncultured Lachnospiraceae bacterium
AGGGGATTGTCCCATTGTAATTTGACACACATCCCCCAACTTACGCTGTTCCCAATCATTAGTATAACCTTTAAACCTAATCTTCGGATTATTCATACCTATCACCCCTCAATCATTGCAATGAAGTTATTTAAAGTTGACATAATACTTTCATCATCCGAAGTTAATTCCTTAAGCATGGAAACAAATTCATTTTGAGTCTCAGCAATCTGTTTATCCGTGTCCTTCATCTCATCAAGGAGTGCATTCAAATCAATTTCTTCTTCCTTTTCAAAAGTATCAACATATCTTGGAATGTTGAGATTAAAATCATTCTCTTCTATATCCTCAAAACTTGCAAGATAAGATTCTTTTTCTACCGTCACCCTCTTATTATATAGATTGATAACAGCATCAATATTCTCGTCCGTCATTGCATTCTGCTTCTTGCCCTTTTCATACTTTTGTGAAGCATCTATGAACAATACATCCCTTCCGTCTCGATGTTTCTTCAACACAATGATACAGGTAGGAATAGAAGTATTATAAAACAAGTTTGCCGGTAAGCCTATTACTGCATAAATATTACCGGAACGAAGTAGTTTTTCTCTTATTTTTCCTTCCGCTGCTCCTCTGAACAGAACGCCATGGGGTAATACAATGGCCATCGTACCATAATTTTTCAAGTGATATAAACCATGGAGCAGAAACGCATAATCCGCTTTAGATTTAGGTGCCAGTATGCCGTAATCACTAAACCTCTCATCCTGCAGGAAGCCTGCTGCCGCACTCCACTTTGCAGAATACGGAGGATTCATAAGCACCATATTAAAATCAGTTTCTTCTCCAGTCGGCCAGTCCCCATCAAGGGTATCGCCATTACGAAGCATCTGATTTTCCGGCATAATTCCATGTAAAAACATATTCATTCTGGCAAGGTTAAAGGTTGATGTCATCAACTCCTGTCCATAGTATTTGATGTATCCCGGCTCCTTAGCATACTTCTTTGCATTCAGCAAAAGAGAACCGGAACCCATGCAAGGGTCATATACAGATAGCCCCCTTTTATCTTCCTGTCCGCTAATCGCAATCTTAGTTAAAATTTTAGACACAGCCTGCGGTGTATAAAATTCCCCAGCTTTTTTACCGGTCTCAGACGCAAATTGCCCAATCAGGTATTCATATGCATTACCTAACACATCTGCATCAGAATTTAACAAATCAGCCTTATCTATTTCCTTAATTAAATTTGAAATGGTATCGCTTTGCTTTTGGTCGCCTGTTCCCAGACGATTTGAATACAAATCAATGTCAGTAAACAAATCCGCAAACAAAGCATCACTCTGTTCGATATTATTAAAAGCCTTTTGCAGTTGTTCCCGGTTAAAGGAATTATTTCTCGCTGCTGCCGCAAAGCAAGTATATGTCAAATCCGGTTCAATGACATAATGAAATTCCGACTTAATCTGTTCTTTCAGTTCCTTCGCGCTTTCCTCTTTTAATGCTTCTTTATACGCCTCAAGAGCCGTTGTTAAATCTTGGGGCTTCTCATCATAAATCAAGTCATATACTTTAATTAAAAATGAATCCGATAAATATTTGTAAAATACAATTCCTAACAAATAATCCTTATACTCGTTTGCATCCATCTTTGACCGAAGTATATCAGCCCCACTCCATAATACACTTATCAATTCCTTGCTGTTCTCTGATTCCGCCATTTTACCTTCCTCCGTCTTCCCTCTCAATCTCTACTATATCATCCATCCCACAATTCAGTGCAATGCATATCCGCACCAAAACATCCATTGCCACATACTCATTGTTTGCAATCTTAACCATAGTACTTCTGGCAATAGATGTTTTTTCCCTAAGCTGCTGCTTGGAAATATCTCTGTCTATTAACAATTTCCACAATGGTTTATAATTTATTTTTGTTCGTTCAGTTGCCATAAAGCATCCTCCCAATTTATAAACATACGATTGTATATATCGACAGTTTCAGTATACCATAGCATTGTTGCATTCGCAATCATAATGTTTGAGAACTCATACATGCTTTATAAATTTTCCAATCCAATATCAGATTCGCTACCTTTAAATACAATCTTTAATCCTCGATTCTGTCAATTAAAAAGGAATCTCCATAGGCTTACCCTATCTCGATTCCTTTTCTAAATCTTTTTCTATGCGTAATACATACATTTATCTTCTCTCATACTTCCTAAAATAATAAGTCATATCAAAATAAGTCTGTTCTTCGCTCTCCTCCGTCAGCTTCCACTCCCCGCTTTCGTCCAGGTTTTCAAAGTATCTGGTTGCGGCATAAGCCTTCTCCACCATGGTGACATACGCCGTATCGCAATGTGCGAGCAGCAGCCGGTATATGCTTTCGCCGCCTAAGACATAGACCTCCTTATCTTTGTCGCCGTTAAGCGCCGCAAACAGTTCTTCCTTGGAATGTACGGTTTTTGCCCCTTTGGCGCTGTAGGAGGCATTTTCCGACAGCACAATAGTACTGACCCCATACATCGGCGCTCCCTGCTGCATGTCCTGAAATGTCTTCCTTCCCATCACCACGATGCTGCCTGCCGTCAGGCGCTGCAGGTTACGCCGGTCTGCCGGAATCTGCACAAGCAGCCCGTCCCCTCCGCCGATAGCCCAGTTTTCATCCACCGTTACCACAATATTCATGTCCGCTCCTTTATCCCACCATCGGTGGCAGTGGTTCCTCCCCTATTAACTGCATTTCCCCGTCTATCAATTCATAAATTTCCCGTTTCAGTACGTCGTCCCTATAATCATCATATATGTATCCTACCATTTGTAGCTCGCCGTTTTCGTCATATGCATAATAATGTGTCTCCCATGAGCAACAGCTATCCCTCATTTCCACCACTATCTGTTCTTTTTCCGTGTCAATTAAAGTAGGCTCACATATACAGAAAGCATATGTAAACTGCTGTTCTTCCTTATCCCACAGCCAGTAATAGTACGGAATATTGACGAGGGGAATCCATGCAAATAGGCCAATGTCCTCCACGCCGTCAAAATTCATATCTCCAATATACAGCCCCCCATCTTCATCCCATGTCTCCGTATATCCCTCTATATATCCATAATCCGTATCCTCCTCTTGTATGGCCTCTTTAACAGATATGGTCTGAATCAAATTTGCACCGTCATACACATCAATCTTATCTATTCCATAACAACTCCTATCCTCCGGCCGAAACCCATGCAGGATTAAGTCCAGCTTCCTGCCGTTATCCACGGTAATTTCTGCTGTAACGGTATAGTGTCCCCATTTGGGCTTCTCTTCCTCCTTCGGCGCTTTTTTGTCCTCGTCTGCTGTTTTTACAGTGTCTGCCCTATCTTCCGACAGTGTGGGAACTAATTCCTCTTCTGTTTCACACATCGCCTTTTCTTTCCCTATGTTCCGTAACGCCCATTCTTTGGATGACGGAGCGCCGCATGCCATGCAGAATAAAAGCAGAAACACCGCCGCGCCTGCTAAAAGTCCCTTCTTATTCATCTTAATCCCTCTTGTAAATTATACGCTTCCCGAAATATCCTTTTCAGTCCGTCACACGGTATCGCCTGTCCAACAAATATCTGTAACATACCTTTCGGCGTCTTCTTATAATCTTGCCATTCATCCCCCTGCCATTCTGCCCCGCAAGCCTGAATATTGATATGGTCCTTAAAAGGTATCAGCCTTACAAAAGCATCTTCCACATAATAACTCGGCAGCTTTGCCCACAATTTTTCTTCCGGCCTTTCGGAAACGCTTTCATAAAGAAGCGCCCTCAATTTCCCATATAAATCAATTATCTCAGGCGGATATTTACTTATATACTCTTTTACCTTTTCATCCATGGCCTCCTCCTAAACGGCAATCGGAATATTTTCAATCTGTGGGCCAAATTCATAGCCCTCAAGCTTCACATCATTTCTGGTGAACTCATAAAAATCGTGTATGTCCGGATTCAGCCAGAACCTTGGCGCTTCTTTGGGCTCTCTTTTTATCAGTTCCTCAATAATGGGAATATGCCTGTCATAAATATGGGCGTCGGCAATCACATGCACCAGTTCCCCCGCCTGCATGTCG
Organism: uncultured Lachnospiraceae bacterium; assembly: GCA_910577015.1. Taxonomy (GTDB): domain Bacteria; phylum Bacillota; class Clostridia; order Lachnospirales; family Lachnospiraceae; genus Acetatifactor. The sequence goes on from CAJTKU010000020.1 coordinate 4,091, forward strand.
CACACCTGCGCAAGCATGTGGACTAACACCGCATACTGTACCACGTTCCAGTTGTTTGCCGCCAGCACATCCTGGGAACGCTGGTTCAGCACGGCGTTCAGCGTAAGCTTTTCGTCTCCTTTTTTCTGCGTCACATTAAATGTCATGCTGTAGGCGCATGGGTACAGGTTCATTTCATGCAAATCCTGATGCACATATATATTTGTCATGATACGCCGGGAAAAGGGATTGTTTTTCAAATCAAATATCACCCTGTCCACCTGGTCCATCATGCCTTCTTTGTACTGATGCTTCACCCCGAGCTGATATCCGTAAGCCTTGCCTATGGAACCGTCCTCATCCGCCCACTCATCCCAGATATGGCTGTGCAAATCATGGATATTGTTGGATTTCTGCTGCCATATCCATAGGATTTCATCGGTGGCGGTTTTTAACGCAGTGCGCCGCAGGGTGAGAATCGGGAACTCCTCCGCCAGATTATAACGGTTTACCACGCCAAACTTCTTCACCGTATAAGCCGGCGTCCCGTCCTCCCACTTAGGCCTCACCTTTTCCCCCTCGGTGCTCGTCCCGTTGTCCAGTATATCCCTGCACATATCAATAAATATCCTATCCGCCCGGCTCATCTTTTCCTCCATTCCGAAGCGCTTTCACGCTTCCCACTTATCGCAAATGGTCGTCACCTGGTCCGCAAACTTTGCCAAATCTTTGTTACTGCTTCCTTCGCTTCTCTTAATAATGGCAAGCAGCCTCTGCCCTGCAGCAAGCAGCCTTGCATAAACGCCTGAAGCAGTCTTTTCCCTCTTCTTAACGGCTATCGGCTCTGCTTCATATTCCAGTTTGCCGGTGGCAAGGTTAAATACCGTACCGCTGTAAGGGGCATACGCTTTGACCCCGTGTTCCGCCATCAGGCATTCCACAAAGGAATTGCAGACGCTGTCTTCACCATGCACCACAAAAACCTTGCGGGGTTTTTCCTTAAACGCCAGAACCCAGTCAAGCAATCCGTTTTTATCCGCATGACCGCTGAGCCCTGCCAGTTTCGCTATTTTGGCCCGAATCTCTATCGGCTCGCCAAACAGCTTTACTTCTTTTGCCCCCTCCACAATAGCCCTGCCGAGGGTACCCACCGACTGATATCCCACAAAAAGGATGGTAGACTCCGGTCTCCAGAGGTTATGCTTCAAATGATGCCTGATTCGTCCCGCTTCACACATTCCGGATGCCGAAATAATTACCTTTGGCGTATCCTCAAAGTTTATCGCCTTGGATTCATCACTGGTGATGGACAGCTTCAAACCCGGAAATGAGATGGGATTGATGCCCTGATGCACCAACTCCAATGCCTCCTCGCCAAAGCATTCCGCTTTATTTTCCTGGAAAATGGACGTAGCGCGCACAGCCATGGGACTGTCCACATATACAGGGAAAACGCTGTGTCCTTTCACAAGTCCGTCCGCTTTGATTTTTCTGATATAGTAAAGGATTTCCTGTGTTCTGCCCACTGCAAAAGAAGGAATCACCACATTCCCGCCCTTGTCAAGGGTTTCCTGTATAATCTTTGCCAGCTCCTGCGCATAATCCGGATGGTCCACCCCGTGAAGCCTGTCGCCATATGTGCTTTCCATCACGACATAATCCGCTTCCTCCGTATAGCGGGGATGCTTTAACAGCGGTTTGTCCTTGTTGCCGATATCTCCCGAAAACACAATCTTCTTACTGGAATCCCCTTCCGTCAGCCAGACTTCGATACTGGCAGAACCCAGAAGATGTCCTATATCCGTAAAACGTATCTTTACGCCCTCGCATACATCTATAATCGTATCGTAATGGCAGGGCACAATGCGCCTAATCAGACCTTCCGCGTCTTCCATGGTGTATACCGGTTCTACTTTTTCCATACCGGCGCTTCTCTTCGCCTTCCGGTTTTTCCACTCTGCCTCCATCGCCTGAATATGGGCACAGTCACGCAGCATGATTTCACACAAATCTGCCGATGCATCCGTTGCAAACACTTGTCCCCTGAATCCCTTTGCATACAGAAGAGGCAGCATGCCGGAATGGTCCACATGCGCGTGTGTCAGAAGCACATAATCGATACAGGCTTCCTCCACCGGCAGCTTTGCATTTTCAAAGGTGTTGACACCTTGTTCCATGCCGTAGTCCACCAAAATATACTTTCCACCCACCTCAAGGCAATGGCAGCTTCCTGTCACCTCATGGTCTGCTCCGATAAATGTCAGTTTCATCCTTATCCCCACGCCTTTCCCGCCCGGACTTTCCCTAAACCTCAAAAGCCCCGAACGTAAAATGTATAGTTTTGCAATTAAATACCTTATAACCATTGTATAATGATATGCTTTGCAAATCAAGCATTTCACTCTCGCGTTTCATTTTTTTCGGGAAAAAGCTTCTCGCCCTGTTCCGTTTTCGTCTCCGGCATTGTTTTCTTTTCCCTGCCTGCCTTTATGTAAGGATTTTTCCAAAAAGCAATAAGCAATTCGACTGCCATCAGACACCAGATAATCGGTTCACAGAATATAACGGCAGCATACTTGTATTTAGGAATAAGCAGGGCGGCAAAAAGAATTTTCCCTATCAGCTCTATAATGCTGGAGCCTAACGGCAATATTTTCTGTCCGATTGCCTGCAATGCATTTCTGGTACAGTTTACAAGCCCCAGCACAAAGTAAAAAGGAGCAACCACCCTTAGATACCTTGCACCGTTTTCCAGAACAACCGTTTCGGAAGAGCCGGAAATCAGGCGTACCATAAAAGGCGCAAAAATCCATAAAAAGACGGTAATGGCAAGCGTTGCACAGGCATTGTACAGATAAGCGCTTTTCATTGCCTTTCGGATACGGCCGACCTGATTGGCCCCCCGATTCTGGGACACAAAAGTACTGACGGTCTGCGTCATTGCCGAAAACAGCATCATGCCTAACTGATACAATTTTCTGGCGGCAGTATGGCCTGCTATAATCAGATACCCAAGATTATTAATCCCTGCCTGTAAAATTGCGCTTCCGGCAGAAACAAGGCAGTGCATCAAAGCCATGGACAGGCCCTGTGCTGTCATCTCCTTATACAAACCCGCATCAAAAGCAAAATGCTTCTTCTCAGGAATCAGGATACGAGCTTTTTTTACAATATAAATCAGGCATAGAACCACCGATAATCCCTGTGCAATCACGGTCGCCGCAGCGGCGCCCACAATCCCCATATTCAGATGGCGGATAAACAAAATGTCAAGTACAATATTGGTTATGGATGAAATAACCAGAAACACCAGCGGCATAACGCTGTTACCGATGGCCCGCAGCATGCCCGCACACAAGTTATAGGCAAACATAACCCCCATAAACAGAGTAATGGTTGACACATACTGATAAGCCTCACCTATAATTTCCGGCGGCGTATTTAACAGTTTCAAAAAGGGCGTAATTATCGCTCTTGTAAGGAGCGTGAGTACCAGCGTAATGACCGCGCCAATCACAAGGGAAGATGCGACCGAACGCTTTAAAAGATTTTCATCCTTTGAACCATAACTTCTTGCAGTTACCAGGGACAACCCGCCTCCGATGCCAAAGGCAAATCCAATCAATAAATCGTATGCCGGTGTAGCCGCCCCCATTGCAGCAAGGGCCGTATCTCCCAGAGTATGCCCCACTATCACGGTATCTGCCATATTATACAACTGTTGGAATATGCTCGATAAAAACAGCGGCATTGCAAAGCGAAACATGGGGCCAAAAATGGGACCATGCAATAAGTCAACGCCGGATGGCTTTAATAATGCCTTCTTGTTCATGCCTTTTCCTCCTTCATTATCCAAATCCATACATTCCCATAAACCAAAAAGCATCAAATATCTTTCCAGATATTTAATGCTTTCATCATAAAAGCGCGAGACGGGAATCGAACCCGCGACCCCCTCCTTGGCAAGGAGGTGCTCCACCGCTGAGCCACTCGCGCACATTACCTGTCCTTTTCTTACGGACAAGTAATAATATACTATAAGATTTCTTTTTTGTCAACAACGTTTCCTTCAAATACACGCTCCGGCCGCCGCAATGCAGCTTGACGAGCCACAACTTTTAATCTGCCAGCCTGTCGGCATATTTGATTCTGTAGATACGGCGCAGGGAATCATTGATGCGCTCCTCGGAGATTACGCCGTTTTGTACGGCCTCCAGTACACCGTTGTATGCTTTCTCAAAATCATCCGGCATCAATATCATATCGCATCCTGCTTTCAGTGCCTGAATGGCTGCGTCATCCGCCTCATAATATTCCGTAATGGCTCCCATATTCATGGCATCGGTGATAATTACGCCGTCAAAGCCAAGTTCCTCGCGCAGGATGTCCGTTACCACTGCCTTTGACAGGGTACAGGGGGTGTTGTCACCGGTGAACGCAGGCGCCGCCATATGGCTTACCATCACAAAGTCAGCTCCCGCATCAATACCTGACCGAAATACCACAAATTCTTCTGCCCTGAACTGCTCTGCAGTCCTGTCCGTAACAGCGAGTCCGGTATGCGTATCCTCGGTACTGCTGCCAATACCGGGAAAGTGCTTCAAACATGCACTGACGCCGTTTTCCTGAAGCCCCTGTACCATGGATGCCGTCATAGACGCAACCACTGTACTGTCAGTCCCATATGCACGCTCCCCTATAATGCTGTCTTCCGTGTTATGAATATCCGCCACAGGCGCAAAATCAAGGTTGAAACCAAGGGGGGTGAGATAACCGGCAATATTCTGTCCTGCCGCATATGCCTGTGTCGGGTCGGCGGTTGCGCCGATGGACTGGGCGCTGCCTGCATTTGTGCCGAGCCCTGCCTCCGCAACCCTGCTCACCTTTCCTCCTTCTTCATCCACCGCTATAAATAGCGGATACCTGCTGAAAAGAGAGGTATTGGATATCATTTCCGTTATCTGTTCCTGGGAAGTAATATTTTTCTTAAAATAAACAAGACCGCCAACCGCCCATTTATTTAATGCTTCCTTCGTACCGTCTCCTGCCTGTACCGCCGTGCCAACCCCGGTAATTGACTCGGGAGTCACAATAAAGAGCCCTGCCACTTTATCCTCGATAGGCATGACTTCTATCGCTGCATTGATAATTTCGTCCAGCTTTTCCTCCGGAGTCTGCTCCTGCACGATATCGGAAGGCTCCGGCTTTACCAGTGTTTCCTCTGTTTCTATCAGATTTCCTATATTATCCGACACGGAAGCATTTGCGCTGTCTTTTTCCTTTGCCTGTTTTCCAATCATAGTAACAGTCACGACAATCAGCCCTGCAAACAATATCACAAAGCAAACCAAAGTCAGATACGCCGCCACCTGACTGCGTTTCCTTCTTTTTCGCCGTTCTTCCCTTTTCTCCTGTATTGCCTTATCCTGTTCCTTGCTTTCCTGCCCTAAACCAGTATTTTCACCCATATTATGAATTCTCCTCAATATATATGGTATATAATACCTTATTTTCTTACATATTTCCACAGGAAATACTTTACTTTTGCAATCTTCATCAATTTTTAATAATCAACACGGCCTTGGCGCATCCTTTCACCACACAATTGTACATAAAATAAAAGAGCGCATCGACTATTTTCAATCAATGCGCCCTTTCAGACTATGCTATCCAATGGACTTTCCTCCTATTTAATTATGAAAATTGTTTACAGTTACCGATTTGCCATCCATATTTTTCCTGTGTACTTTTCCACTTTCCCATTCGTACTGATTGTACTGTAACGCCAACTACATTTCTTCCGTTGTGCTTCGTTACCTTTTCCCGTGTACTCTATACAAGTATCGTTGGTTCCTATATTCATTTGTTCTTTATATGGATGTTTTGAAGAGAAATTTACGTTTTAGGTGGTCCGTACCTCGCTTTCTTTTGTATTAGCAATTCTGCTTTATTTACATTTTTCTTTTGTTTATGTGTTTATTATATCTGCCTTTTCTCCATTTGTCAACATATTTTTTAAATATTCTTCAATTTTTTTAAAATTTTCTGTCAATATACCTGTTTTTACCAAAATTCGACACAAAATTACAGTATAAATGCAGACAGGCGGGCTTTTTATTTCAAAGTCCGCCTGTCCTGTATAAGATTATAACTGTGTCACTACAAAAATATCATAAATGGCACGGATGGCCGCGTCAAAATCTTCGTTGGCAACGCCGATAATGATGTTTAACTCAGAGGAACCCTGGTCAATCATTTTAACATTGATGTTGGCGTGGGCAAGCGCTGCAAACACCCTGCCGGCCGTACCCCGCGTGGATTTCATGCCGCGCCCCACCACGGCTATCAAAGCAAGGTCCGATTCAATATCAATGGAATCCGGCTCCGCAAGCCTGTGAATGCCGGCAACCACCTTCTGCTCCTTGTGCATAAACTCATCCTGATGCACAAATACCGTCATGGTGTCGATTCCGGAGGGTACATGTTCAAAAGAAATACCGTTTTCTTCAAAGGACTGCAATATCTTCCTGCCAAACCCGATTTCCGAGTTCATCATGTCCTTTTCAATGTTGATGGCGCAAAATCCTTTCTTGCCCGCAATGCCCGTGATGACATATTTTGACTTCTGGCAGGTGCTTCCCACTATCCAGGTTCCCTCATCCTCCGGCGCATTCGTATTGCGGATGTTGATGGGAATGCCCTGCTGCCGAACGGGGAAAATGGCATCTTCATGGAGTACCGTAGCGCCCATATAGGCGAGCTCCCGCAATTCCCTGTATGTAATCACTTCAATTGCTTCCGGTTTATTGATAATACGGGGGTCTGCAATCAAAAATCCGGAGACATCCGTCCAGTTTTCGTAAACATCCGCTTTTACGGCCTTTGCAACAATGGAACCCGTAATATCAGAGCCTCCTCTGGAAAACGTCTTTACCCTGCCATCCGCATAGGAACCGTAAAAGCCCGGTACCACCGCGTTTTTACAGTGGGAAAGCCGCTCCGAAAGCACCTCGTTTGTCAGTTCCGCGTCAAACTCCCCGTTCTCCTTAAAGAAAATCACTTCCGCGGCGTCGATAAAATCATACCCAAGGTATGCCGCCATCACTATGCCGTTTAAGTACTCCCCGCGGGAAGCTGCGTAATTGTCGCCCGCTTTGCCTTTAAAATTCTTTTCTATCACCAAAAACTCATTATCCAGGGAAAGCTCCAGATGCAATCCGTCAATGATTTCCTGATACCTGTCTTTAATCTGAAGTAATTCTTTTTTAAAATCCCTTCCTTCCTCCGCAAGGGAATAACAGGCGTAAAGCATATCCGTTACTTTGGTGTCGTCGCTAAACCGCTTTCCGGGCGCGGAAGGAACCACAAAACATCTTTCCTTATCTGCCCTGATGATATTGCCCACCTTGATAAACTGCTCTGCGCTGGCAAGGGAACTGCCGCCAAACTTCACTACTTTTTTCATTTTAATCCTCCTGCTGCCGCAAATCTTCCTGCGGCGCCGTGTTATTTTTCAAAGAGATGCCCTATCAACGCATGTCCCTGTGAAACCATCCTGCCGCATGCACGGCACTCTTTTTCATTGTAATTCCATCTTTCTGACTTTTTGTCCGTGCTGTCATAAAGCATGTACGGGACATTGTCCGATGTGTGGGTGCGGACCCGTATCGGCGTGGGATGGTCAGGCAGTACCAGAAGCCTGAAATCCGCTCCCCTGTTTTGCAGTTCTTCCACAACAGGTCCGATTACCCTTGTGTCCAGATAATGTATCGCCTCCACCTTCCGTTCCACGCTGCCCTGATGTCCCATTTCATCCGGCGCTTCCACATGGATATATGCAAAATCATACCCGTCTTCTGTCAACGCTTTTATGGCCGCCTGCACTTTCCCCTCATAATTGGTATGCAGACCTCCGTTTGCGCCCTCCACATGCGCCACACCCATGCCGGCGCCTGCCGCAATCCCTTTCAGCAAATCCACTGCCGAAACCATCATTCCCTTTTTCCCGGTTTTTTCCTCAAAAGAAGTAAGGGCCGGTTTGGTTCCCGCTCCCCAGAACCAGCAGCAGTTGGCGGGATTAAGTCCCTGCTTCTTCCGTTCGATATTCAGGGGATGGTTTACCAGTATCTCATAACTTTTCTTCATCATATTACGGAATTTCTCTTCTGCAGGCAGATACTGTCCGATAACCTGTCCCAGCACATCATGGGGCTGGGTCATATCCAGTACTTTTCCTTCTTTCCATATCAGGCAATGCCTGTAGCTGGTTCCCACATAAAACTGAAATTCCTCATCCGCCAGTTCCTCCGCCACCGCCTTTAACAGGACGGCACAGTCTTCGGTACTGATTTCGGAAGAACTGTGGTCGATAATCCTCAACTCTTCAAACGGTACATTTTCCTCCGACAGGGTAACGATATTACAGCGCAGCGCAATATCCGTATCCTCCATGGGTACCCCGATGCTAAGCGCCTCCAAGGGAGAACGGCCTGAATAATAAACTTTGGGGTCGTATCCCAAAACAGACAGATTGGCAGTGTCAGAACCCGGCTTCATGCCTTCAGGAATCGTATGCACCATGCCTATTTCTGATTTTTTGCTAAGCCTGTCAAGATTGGGCGTATCCGCATATTCCAAGGGGGTCTTCCCCCCCAATGCCTCAATAGGCTCATCCGCCATACCGTCGCCTAAAACAATCAAATACTTCATCACTAATCCTCTTTTCCAAATCCCTTAATCTTACCCAAATGAGGAATCCCATAATCTTACGGAACTAAAGTTCCAAGTGTGAAACATAGTACTTCTTGGCGAAACGCCCATTGGCGTGAGCCTTAGAAGTACTTTTTACACTAACCGCCATGCCGCCACTCCATGACGGCACAAGTCTGGATGAGAAATGCCGCTTTTCGGGCATTTCCCAAGCGTGAGACATAGAACTTCTTCACGAAATGCCCTTTGGCATGAGTGTTAGAAGTTCTTCTCACGCTATTCCAAGCGAATCCTCTCCCCCAATACCACATCGGATATCTGTCCGTACAGACCTGCAAACTCTTTTTCCTTCATAATCCGGGTGACAAATCCGGTTTCCTCAGCCACACCGGGCAGTTTTATTTCCTCTATCTGCCCAAACAGGGTTCTTACCTTTTCTTCACTGCCGGCTTTTGCCCTGAAAAAGAACTTCCTTTCCACCTCGTCAATGCACATCATCCTGGCTTCCTGCGCGTCCCAGAAACACATAATTACCTTCCCCAGATGCCTTGCACAATCAATCACGTCGGATACCACTGCGCTGGCAGTGGGAAGCTTGCCGGCCCCGCGGCCGTAATACATGGAATCACCCAGCATATTGCCTTTTACAAACACTGCGTTAAATACGCCGTTTACCATATGGAGGGGATGTGTTTCTTCTATCATAAAGGGCGCTACCATGGCAAGCGTTTCTTCTCCTATTTCCTTGCTCAGGGCAAGCAGCTTGATAGACATTTTCATCTCTTTGGCGTACGCAAAATCCCGGGATGTGATTCTGGTAATGCCTTCCGTATAAATCTTTTTGTAATCTACATTTTTGCCCAGCATCAGGGAGGAGAGAATGGCTATCTTCCTGCAGGCGTCATATCCTTCCACATCCGCCTCCGGATTTCTCTCTGCGTACCCCTTTTCCTGCGCCCTTTTTAAAACCACGTCAAAATCTGCGCCTTCATTTTCCATTTTGGATAATATATAGTTGGTCGTGCCGTTTAATATACCGGTTATCGCTTCAATGCGCTCTGCCGTCAGCGAGTAATTGAGCGGCCTGATAATCGGAATGCCGCCGCCCACGCTGGCTTCAAACAGATAATTGCACTTGTTTTCTTTTGCCAGGGCAATCAGTTCCGGTCCGTGGGCCGCAACCAGCTCTTTGTTGGAGGTACACACACTTTTGCCTGCCGCAAGCGCCTGTCTGGTAAATTCGTATGCCGCCCCGACTCCTCCCATGGTTTCACAGATAATTTTGATTTCTTCATCACCGATTATCTGTCCGAAGTCATGCACCACTTTATTTTCATACGGGTCGCCCGGAAAATCCCGCAAATCCAGGATATATTTGACAGACAGCTCATCTCCCGCTTTCTTGTCCACCATGTCCTTGTTTTTTTCGATTACTTCCACAACGCCGCTTCCTACGGTGCCGTATCCTAATACCGCTACCTGAATCATGTCAAATCCCTCTCTATCTCATCATTATTCCTTTGCCAAAATTTTGACGTGATGCACGCCTTTTTTATTTTCCATATCCGCAATCATCCGTGAAACATCCCCCGTTGTCTCCAGTATCTGGATGCTCAGGCTCAAAGAAGCCATGCCGTTAATGGGAATACTCTGGTGAATCGTCAGGATATTGGCGCCAAAATCTGCAATCGTTTTCAATACCTCCGACAAAAGCCCCGGCTCATCATCCATCTGAAACGTCAGGGTAATGGTCCTTCCCTGCGAGTTGTCATGAAATTCAAAAATATCTTCTTTGTACTTGTAAAAAGAACTGCGGCTGATACCCACTGCATCCACCGCTTCCTGAATCGTACGCACTTTTTCAGATTCAAGAAGTCTCTTTGCCTCCACAACCTTCAATAAAACTTCGGGAACCGCCCTCTGCTTTACTACAAAATATCCTGTTGATTCTCCCATTTTCCTACCATGCCTTCCCTAATGTCCGCATGTCAAAAACGCATGTCTTTTGCCGAAAGATAGTTTATCACACTTACTCCTGCAAAGCAAGCCCTAAATAAGATTCATTTTAAAACAGCGGGCTGATATCGCATCAACCCGCCGCAAAGTCCGTTTCTATTTGAATACTTTTTACTATTTATTATAGAAACTACTAGGATACAAGAGGATATTTGTCCGTAAGCTTCTGTACAATAGCCCTTGCCTCCGGTATCTTCTCTTCCCCACCCTTGATAACCAAGGAAATTGCCTCTGCAATCTGCTCCATGTCCTCTGTGTTAAGGCCTCTGGAAGTCACTGCAGGGGTGCCCAGACGCACGCCGCTTGTAACAAAAGGTGACTGCGGGTCGTTGGGAATGGTGTTTTTATTGGCCGTAATATGGGCTTCATCCAAAAGCTTCTCCACCGCCTTGCCGGTCAGCCCGTAATTTGTCAAATCTACCAGCATGAGGTGGTTGTCCGTCCCGCCGGACACAATTTTGATTCCCCTGTCCATAAGCCCTTTGCAAAGCGCCTGCGCATTGTCCATAATTGCTTTCTGGTATGCCTTAAACTCATCGGAAAGCGCTTCCTTGAAGCACACTGCCTTTGCCGCAATGACATGCATCAGGGGACCGCCCTGAATGCCGGGGAAAATAGCCTTATTAAAGTTATATTTATCAGCAGCTTCCTTATTGCAGAGAATCAGGCCGCCCCTGGGACCCCTCAGGGTTTTATGGGTGGTGGTCGTCACAACATCCGCATAAGGAATCGGGCTCGGGTGAAGCCCTGCCGCAACCAGACCTGCAATATGCGCCATATCCACCATCAGCACAGCGCCCACTTCATCCGCCACTTCACGGAACTTTTTAAAGTCGATGGTCCTTGCGTATGCCGATGCGCCTGCAATAATCATTTTGGGCTTGTTCTCCAGCGCCAGCTTCCGCATATTATCATAATCCAGAAAACCTTCATCATTGACGCCGTAAGGCACAATATGAAAATACTTGCCGGACATATTCACCGGGCTTCCGTGTGTCAGGTGTCCGCCATGGTCCAGATTCATGCCCATAATCGTGTCGCCGGGCTTGCATACCGCAAACTGCACCGCCATATTGGCCTGCGCCCCGGAATGGGGCTGTACATTGGCGTAATCACAGCCAAAAAGCTCTTTTGCCCTCTCAATAGCCAGATTCTCCACAACATCCACACATTCACAGCCGCCGTAATACCGCTTTCCCGGATATCCTTCCGCATATTTGTTGGTAAGGGGACTGCCCATAGCCGCCATCACTGCCTTGCTCACCCAGTTTTCGGACGCAATCAGTTCAATGTGGCTGTTCTGCCTCTCCTGCTCATCCACAATCGCCTGGGCAATCTGCTCGTCCACTGCCCGTACTTCATCCAATGAATACATTTTTCTCCTCCTCGGTTTCCTTTACATTCTAGAAGGAATTATAGCATAGCGCGGAATGATTGCGCAACAACTTCTTGACCGGAAGTCACCTGGGTCTCTGCATTCTGCATGGCGGCAGCCCGGACGTGCATTTGTTCCAACAGGACACGCTTTCGCTCGGGTAAAAACACAGCGGTACGTAGGATGTCAAAGGACGACATCCAAGTACCGGTGTTTTTACACGGTCCTTTTTGGAATCAAATGCACGTCCGGGCTGCCGCCATGCAGAATGCGGAGATTCAGGCGCCCTGATATAAACACCGAAGGGCGGGACGGGGTTTACTTTTTTTAAATCCGCTGGTACAATAAAACCGTATGAACTCAGGCTGGCTTTACTAAGGAAAATATGACAGGGGGATAATTTATGTATCATATTATTGTCAATCCCGCCTCACGCTCGGGACGGGGCAGGCAAATCTGGAAAACCATTATCAAACCGGCCCTTTCAGAAAAAAATATTGAGTATCAGGTTTATTTTTCAGAGCAGGAAGGCGATGTTACCGAATTTGCAAGACAGATTACGTCTTCTTTTGACGCCGGGAACGACGGCAAAGCCCTCTGCCATCTGATTCTTTTGGGCGGTGACGGCACCGTAAACGAGGCCTTGCAGGGTATTTCCTCATTTGAGCGCGTCGTGATTGGCTATATCCCTACCGGCTCAAGCAACGATTTGGCAAGGGATATGGGTATCGCCAAAAAACCGCTGGAAGCCCTGGAGCGCATCCTTACAGCCCAACACCATATGGAATCCGCTGTCAGGCTGATGGACAGGGGTATGGTACATACCAAAAATGCAGAACGTTCCTTTGCCGTCAGCTGCGGAATTGGTTTTGACGCAGCCGTCTGTGAAGAGGCCATGCATTCTAGGATAAAGGACACCTTAAACCGGCTCAGACTCGGAAAGCTTACCTATCTGGGCATCGCCATTAAGCAGTTGTTTGCGGCAAAGCCCGTTTCCTGCACTTTATATTTGGATGACAAGGAACCTGTACACATCAAAAGAATCCTGTTTGCCGCCTTTATGAACCATCGGTTTGAGGGAGGCGGTTTTAAGTTCTGTCCAACTGCTGACTACGCTGACGGCGTATTTGATTTGTGCGTGGTCGGCAACCTGCCGAGACTGCTGATTCTTTTTGCGCTTCCGACCGCCTTTTTCGGGAAACATTTTATTTTTCCCGGCGTCACCCACTACCGTGCAAAGCATATCCGAGTAGAGACCAGTGCGCCTCTCTGGCTGCATACGGACGGGGAAGTCCACGAAAAAACTGCGCGTCTTGAGATGTCCTGCGCGCAGCGTGATATCAGGTTCATTGTCTAAAGATTTTCTTAATAATTTTTAAAAGATAAAAAAAAGGGATTGCAATTTCAAAAAAGTCTGCTATATTTGATGTGTAAATGGACAGTATATTTTCAGATGCTTACATTGCAGCAGCTTATGATGGGAGTCTTTATTGTGAAAAAATTTAAAATGTTTTACGAAAACTATCGTCATGCGATTCCTCTTATTATTTATGGAATCATTTACATGACATGGTTCTGCCACTTGGAAAAGACAGTGACAAAGCAGTACACTGTGATACACATGGCAATGGATGATTACATTCCCTTTTGTGAATTTTTTATTGTTCCGTATTTTTTGTGGTTTGTATATGTCGCCGCCGTGGTTCTGTTTTTCTTCTTCAAGGACAAAACCGATTACTACAAAACCTGTGTTTTCCTTTTTACAGGCATGACCATTTTCCTGATAATTTCAACGCTTTGGCCAAACGGTCATCATTTACGGCCGTATATGATGCCCCGCGACAATATTTTCAGCCATATGGTTCAGGCGCTGTACAGGACGGATACGCCGACCAACCTCTGGCCCAGCATTCATGTGTACAATTCCCTGGGCGCGCACATTGCCATTGCTAAGAGCAAACATTTTGAAAACAAAAAAGGGATTAAAGCTGCCTCCTTTATACTGGCGGTTTCCATAATCCTTTCAACCATGTTTTTAAAACAACATTCTTTATTTGATGTATTGACAGCATTTGTGCTGGCTGGTATAATGTATATAGTCGTATATCGATACGACTTGGTTCTGGCAATTAGAAATATTTTACATCCGGATGATAATTCCAGAACTCAGGTTGGGTGAAAGTCCCAACATAGCAATTCATTGCTGAATTCCTATTATGAAGGCCACGAGATACCCCCTATGTCTCGTGGCTTTCGTCATGTCTGATTTTATTGAACTGTCTGTCAGTAACGCACCACTATGGGCCATTTCGTTGCATTAAACGGAAGATACTTGGACTTAGATTCCGCTCCGCAAGCCTGCATGGTGATACATATGCTGGAATCGCTGTTTTTTCCTACTGCAAGGACCCTGCCTGCCCTCCGGTTCGCATCGGCACATCGCTATAGGTATGCCATCCTTCGATGTTCCAGAAAAAATAGTTTACCGTACATCCATCCTCCCCAACATGCTCCACTATGATGTCATCCTTTTCTTCCGTCAGGGAAACCCGATACCAATTGTCATGCTCAATGGCTGGGTAATAAAGGGCAATGCCAATTCCCCGTTCCTCCTCCGGCAGGTCAAATACTTTTTTCTCTTTGTCATCAAGTAATTCATACTCAGCCTCTATCTCACGCAGACTTTCCAACAGTCTTCCCTCTTCAAGCGCCTGCGCAAAATACTCTGCAATTTCAACAGGAATAATATTATCATTTACTTGGGAAAAGAAAACAAAAGACAAGTCCATTCTGTCAAAAAAGTCATTAGTTTCCCCATTATCCATTCCATCCCAGTATGCCTGCATCGTTTCCTCTTTTTTATTCCAAATAAAAGAAGAGATTTCCTCCATCAGAGGCTGCACACCACAAGACAGCCCATCAAAAGATGCTGCCGCCCCCATGACAGCCGGTACGCCCCCTCCTCCCGCAAGACAGGGTTCCGGTGTTTTTTTTTCTTCTTTATATACACCTGACCGGCAGCCCGTCCCTGTCATTGCCAATACCATTGCCATGACAAATATACATACCCAAAGCCGTCTCCTTCTTTTATCCTTCATTGCTGTTAATCCTTTCCCGTATCTTTCAGTTAAAATTAAAAATTTTCTGACAGATACGGTAGCCCTCCACCGATATCTTCCTTCCGCCCCTGCCCGGCAGGTTCATAGCGCCTCCCATAATGCCGTTTCGCATCCAGAGATATAAAAGCTTGTCCTTTTGTTTCAGATACTTCCATAATTCCTTTTTCACGCCCAGATGTTCCTCGGTCCCGGAGCGGATACATAATATGGAAGAAACCGTCATGATGATTTCAAGGTAATTGCGCATGTACTGGCGGCGTCTTTTCGTCTGCATAATCTCCTGTTTGTTGTCCACGTAATAGTCAATCATCATCTTATTGACTTTTATCTGCTGGTCCAGCCTGGATATCATGACGCCTTCATTGACCGACTGGTCTGCACGGCCGATATAGTACCTGTAAAAATTCACGTCCAGATAATACATGTTCTCCACATGGAGAAGCGGTTCAAACACATAAAGGTTGTCCACATAAAAAGTATGCTCCGGCAGCTTAAGCCCGCTGTCTTTTAAAAGCTTTGTCCTGAAAATAACGGAGTGCATCAGAATATAGTGTCCTTTTGAAAAATGCCGGCAGTCCGACCATGTAAACAGTTTGTCCTTCGGGAGAATATGGCGGTAGTGCATCACCTTCTTGCGCTTCTCGCCTTCTTTTTCATAAACAAAATTGCTGACAAGCATATCTAAGGACTTTCCGCCCTCAGCCATGGTGCGCAGGGTATCCAGAATCTGCTTGTAGGCTTCTTCCTGTACCCAGTCGTCGCTGTCTACCACCTTAAAATACAATCCGCTGGCATTTTCTATCCCGGTATTCACCGCAGAGCCATGCCCGCCGTTTTGTTTATGGATTGCCCGAACAATGCCGGGATACTCCTCTTCATACCTGTCGGCAATTTCCGCTGTGTCATCCTTTGTTGAGCCGTCATCTATAATGAGAATTTCGACGTCCTCCCCGCCGGGCAGCAGGGAATTGATACATTTCTTCATGTATGCCGCCGAATTATAACAAGGTATTGCTATGGATAACAGTTTCATATTTCCTCCAATCCGCCGTCTTAACGGCTTTCCTTCGTCAGGTGCTTTTCATTCCCCAACCTTATATTTAAATAACCTGTATACGCCGCAAACGCAGACGGAACAGGATACTTTTCCTCCGTTTCGGCAGCTCCGGCAAAAATCCAGTCCTCCTGCAAAAGCCGCTCATTTTTCGGTGCAAGTTCATCCACCCTTACCATATATCCCCGCATGTGCCATTCCTTATGTGTAAATATATGCTTCGCCTCCTGAAGCGGCACAATACGCAGTATCTTAAGGCCTCTTTCCTCCAGCCAGCTTTGCACTTCTTCTGCCGTCTTGTGTCCCTCTATGGTGGGAAATTCATACATGCCCGCCAGCAATCCCTTTTGGGGGCGTCTGTGGAGCGCAGCCTTATTCTCATCCTGGATGACGAGAACGGTCTTTTCTTCTATACGGCGTTTCTTTTTGCTGCTTTTCTTCGGATATTCAGCCTGCACGCCATCCGCTTTTGCCATGCAGATATCCGCAAGGGGACAGCGTTCACAATGCGGCGTACCGTTGGGAATGCATACCATGGCGCCGATTTCCATCATGGCCTGATTAAAATCTCCCGGCCTGTCAGGAAGCGCCAAAAGAAGCTCCTCTTCCATCCTCTTTTTTACTTTCGGAAGCAGTATATCCTCATCGCGCCGGCAGATTCTTGAAACCACCCTGAGCACGTTGCCGTCCACTGCCGGAACCCGCTTTCCGAACGCGATGGAGGCAATGGCGCCCGCCGTATAACTCCCGATTCCCTTTAACCTGCAAAGCTCCTCATACTCTGACGGCATCTCGCCGTTATACTCCGTCATAATCTGCCGCGCAGCTTCTTGCAGGTTCCTTGCACGGTTGTAATATCCAAGTCCTTCCCACAGCTTCAAAAGCGCCTCCTCCGGCGCTCCTGCAAGGCTTTCCACATCGGGAAGCGCTTCCATGAACCTTTCAAAATATGGCTTTACCGCTTCCACCCTTGTCTGTTGCAGCATAATTTCAGATACCCATACCCGGTAGGGCGTCG
This sequence comes from uncultured Lachnospiraceae bacterium, assembly GCA_910577015.1. Classification (GTDB taxonomy): domain Bacteria; phylum Bacillota; class Clostridia; order Lachnospirales; family Lachnospiraceae; genus Acetatifactor. Next base: position 21,361 of record CAJTKU010000020.1, read on the forward strand.
GCTCTTCCCTCCACGGAAGAACACGTCTGTTGCTATCATACCACTTTAAAAGGGGTTTGGAAATATCCTCCAGACATCCCTTTCTTAATTTTCTCTTAGCTTCCGGTAAATTCTTTCCAAATGCCTCTTCCTCAAGCCGTACCTTTACGGGATTGTGTAACTCCATTCCCTCTGCCTCCACCAGACAGTCATAAGCAAGGATACGGACGCCGGCCTCCTTCGCTTTTTGCAGCGCCTCCGCAAAGGCAGGGTGTGTTGCCCTGTTCGGTGTAAAATAATCCACTCCCTGCATCTGTACCACAAAAAGCAGGTAAGCCTCATACCCCTCTTTTTTTGCGGCAATGAGTTCCTCCACATGTCTGACGGCGCGTTCGGAAGGCGCGTCGGGAAACAGAACCACATTTTCCGTCTCCAAGGTAACTCCCTTGACCTCCATAAAGATTTTTCTGTCACCGGCTTCTATATAAAAATCAAACCGGGAACTGCCGTACCTGGTCTCCGGACGCACCAAAGACAGGTCCGGAAAAAGCAGCTTTTTATAAAGCCACTCCTCCACAGCCCTGTTCGGCGCCTGTGAATCCATATTAATCATTCGTCCGTTCTTTTCCACGGCAACCAAATCATACGCCGTTGCCCTCGCCGGATTACTGCTTTTTTCCAGATAAACGTCCGCATGCTCCACAAGCAGCTCTGCGCATCTGCCTGTGTTTTTTACATGGACGGTTTCCTTCCTTCCGGCCATATCCACGTAGGCAATAAACCTGTTAGGACGCTCCAGAAAAGATGCCTTGACTATATTATGATACTTCATTTATCCTTCTTTCCAGTCTGTATATATTGGAAGGCTTCCCTTCCCTGCTCCTTAAGGGAACCCGGGCGGCAGGAACCACCTCTGCCGCAAGGCTTGTATGGAGCGCCTGGTCATCAAAAAATATCTGCGCCCCGAAAGCCGACAATACTTCCCGTTTAGTAATGCCGCCCAGAAAAAACGCCTCGTCAATCCTGACATCCCATGAGCGCAGGGTCCGTATCACCCGCTCATGGGCAGGCGCGCATCTGGCTGTCACAAGCGCCGTCCTGATGGGCGCGCTGCCGCCGTCAAATTCCTTTTGTAAATTGGACAAAAGCTTCAGGAAACGGGCAAAAGGGCCGGCATGGAGCGGCAGCGCCGCTTTTTCTTTTTCACTGCTTTCAAAAGCCTTCAAGCCCTGGCTGATATAAATCTGTTCCGCCTCGTCGGAAAACAAAACTGCGTCACCGTCAAAGGCAATCCTAATCTGTTCGCTTTCCCTGCCATAACCGCCAGCGTAATCCCTTATGCCTTCCCCGCAGATGACCCCGCCTGCAATCCCCGCGTCTATAGCTGCCTGCACATCCTCCTCGCAGGCAGACAGGTATAAATCCGTCTGAAACGCAGAAAGATAAGGAAGCAGGGACGCCCCGCTGGAAAAAACCGCCCGTGTGATATGCAGTCCGTAATACTCTATCGAATGGAAAATACGCAGGGAAATGTCGGGATTGTTTCTGGACATCAGGATAACCTCCACCCTGTTTTCCTGCTCTGCGGGCACGTTCAGCCGCAGGAGCGCACGAACCAGGGAAAAACCCGGTCCCGGCTTTAAGATTTCATTCTCATGTTCTTTCTGATAGGCAGAATATGCCTCCACACCCTGTTCCTCAAATATTTTGTTTTCCGCGCTCAAGTCAAACAAAGCCCTTGTTGAAACGCCGATGACCAGTCTGTTTTCCAAGCTGTACGCCATAGAACCCTCCTTCTCCCATGGCGCTGACGACGCTTATCTCAAACGGCTGCACTCATATCTGTCCAAAGTGGCAAGGCAGTTTTTCAAGCCTTGAAAACGCTCTTCCAGACTGCCCTCGGGCACCTCCACATCACTGGCAATGGCCATCGTGGTAATCATCTCATCGGTTATCCGATGCCGCAGCCCCACCAGGATATTCAGGCGCTCTTCATAAGTACCGGCATCCAGAAACTGAAGCACCATGGGGTCAATATTTAATTCTTCTTGCTCTTCTTTCTCCTGAAGTTCAAAACGGTATTCCTGCCCCGCATCAGGATACTTCTCCACATCCAGCCTTTCCGTAAAGCCGGCAAGGGGACGCGCATAAACCTTTGACTCCCCGTACATGGCCCGGTAGACCACCAGCTTTTCCCCTGTTTCGGAATGCTCCGCAACTGCCAGTACCTGATACAGATTGCCCTTAAAATGTTTGTAAATTTCGTTTGGCTTTGGAATTTGGGACATGTTTATTACCTGTACCTTTCTCATTTTGCGCCTTGGCGCTTCCTTTATTATAATCCCAAATTCGTTTCTTGTCATGCATTTCCTTTTTCCGGATTTACACGGCTTTACCGCTGTATAGGTTCAGTATATGTAAATAAGTGTCCAAAAAAACTCCCTTTGAAAAGGGAGCTATCTGGGTGGGAAAATTCATATTTAAATTCCGGTCGGCAGGCGGCACAAAAAAATTGGCGCACTCCGTTGCACCTAGCATTCCAATGAGCCTCGGAAAACAAAAATCGTGTTCAGCAATGGCTTCCACGATTTTAGAGTCTCATTTCCATGGTGCAAAAGTCGTTTGCCAATTTTTTTGCGCCGGCTGCCTGGCTGGAGTTACCGGAAAAGCTTCTTCTTACCTGAATCCAAATAGCAAAAAAGGCCGGCATATGCCGAGCCTTTTTTGTGGCTCCTGCCTGTTCAAAGATATTCGTAAGGATTAGCGGATTTCACCTGCCGATTCTTCGTAGATTTCAATTCCGAACAGGTCGTAATAGTAGTGTTCTATGCCGCCATAACCCCATTCCCTTATGATTCCGCTGTTTTCCAGGGAAACCGTCATAGGGACGAATCCCCAGCGGATACCTTCGCCTTCCAGATATCCGTTTGTGCAGGGGGAATGATAGATTGCGTATTCTCCTCTTTCATAGCCAAGCATAAAAACCATATCCCCGTAATTGACATCCGTGAGGGCGCCGTAGCCTTCCGCCTCAAAATAGGCTTCACTGCTTGACATAAACTGCTCATTCAGGTAAGCGGCCACTTCCTTGTCATCCGACATGAGCTGTGTGATATACTCCGTCGCTTCGGCACAGTACAACTCCGCCTGATAAATGATGTATTCGCTTGCATCAATCCTGAGGGTAAGGTCAAACGTTTCATGGTCGCTGAATCTTATATTCCAGAAAGCAAGTTCTGTATTTTCCGCAGTCCCCCCGCTTAAATTATAATATTCCGCATATACTACATGCTTTTCTATCTCATATGCGGAAATGTCGGGAAGCAGCCCGTACTGGATGACGATTCCAAGAGCCTCCCTGACGCCCTCCAGCATTTCCTGGTCAGTTACTTCACTGCCGGACAGATACAGGGTCCTTCCCATGGAATTATTACCGGCAAAGGCTTCCATCATCTGCTGCACCCGCTCATACAAAGTTGTCGTCACCGGGTTTTTAAAGGAAAAGTCTTCCCGCTCCACCGCATGTACCTGATTAAGGTCCTTGCTGTCCACAAAAACACTGTATGCCTGCGGCATCAGGAAGGTTGCCAGTACCAGAATCATAATCATAAGGAATCCGATGGCATAATCCAACAGATTGCTGCTTTTCTCCTTTTTATTTTTCATCCGGCACCTCCTCCGTGCGGAAAACCACCCATATGGATGTGCCTTCCCCTTCTTTGCTGGTTATATACCATTTGGCGCCATGTACTTCCACAATACGGCTGCAAAGGGTCATTCCCAGCCCTGCTCCGCCCTCCTTGCGCGAACGGGATTTGTCCACCATGTAAAAAGCCTCTGTAATCTTGTCAATTTCCTCCTGCGGCATACCGCAGCCATTGTCTTTTATAAGAAACTCATAGCCCTCGGCGGTATTCTGTCCTTCTATCCAGATTTTCCCACCCTCCTGCAAAGCCTTGCGGGCATTGTCAACGAGGTTGGAAAACAGGGAAATCAGCAAATCATGCTCCCCGTACAGCTTTCCCTCCTTCACATTGACATGACAGGCGATTTTTTTCTTTTCCAAAGCCTTGGAAACCACAAGTTTCACTTCTTCCATCAGTTCAACTGCCGAAAGTTCCTTAAACTGGTACTCCTGGTTTTCCGTCACAATCAGTTCCAGCAGCTTAAAGGACAGGCTTTCCAGCCTTTTTCCCTGGGAATAAATATAGCTTGCGGCTTCCATGGTTTCTTCTTTGTCCATATCCATGGTACGAAGCATTTCCGCATAACCGATAATGGAAGTAAGAGGCGTTTTCAACTCATGGGCAAAAGACGCTGTAAAATCCTCCTGCTTTCGGGCCGCATTTGTCAATTCATCCATCTTCTGATTCAGGTTGTCTGCCATCAGGTTAAAGTCTTGCGCCAGCGTCCCGATTTCATCTTCTGCTTTTATACTGGCACGCACATCATATTCTCCTTTGGCAAACTGTCTGGTCGTGGAGGACAGTTCCACCACGGAACGGGTCAGAAGCCGGGATAGGATAAACACCACCACGCCGGTTGCCGCAATCAGGGCAAGCATAACCACGCGGTACTGGTCGTAAAAACTGTCGCGTTCCTCATATAAAGATGTAATATCCTTGGAGCTTTCCAGATAATACGTTTTACCGCTCATCGCACTCTTACACACAAATATCAGATACTTTTTGTCCCCCGACTCCATCACCTGATAAACGCAGTCACTGTCCTCCATCAGCTCCATCAGCCGGTGCTCCAGCCTTTCTTCCCTGCTTTCGTAGATAAGATTCTGCATCCCCCGGTAAAGCTTATAGGAATACTCCTGGTTGTCCAGATTACCAATCACGGATTCTGCCAAATCCCTCACTATCTTTTCAGTCCTGTAATTATCTGACAAAGAGTTCATGTTGACTTCAAACGCCATCTGAAACATCCTGTTTTCCCGATTCCCTTCCTCAATTTCTTTTTCAAGGGAATTATGGAAGCTCTGTGTAATCAGCCAAATGCCGAATAAGCTGAAAACTACGGTAATCAAAGCCGTAAATGCAAAAAAGATTTTCCAGAAAAATTTCATCCGCCCTCCTCACTCAGGCTTCCAACCGGTATCCTACCTTATACACCGCCACAATTTTGTCTTCCCAGTGCAGTTTCTTTTTCAGCCTCTGCACATGCAAATCCACAGTCCTGCTCTCCCCCATATACTCGCTTTCCCATACATTTTCATAGATGGTGTCCCGATAGAGGGCAATATTTTTATTTCGTATGAACAAAAGAAGCAGCTCAAACTCTTTTAATGTCAGCGTGACTTGTTCCCCGTTCTGTATCACTACGCGGGAATCCACATCCACTTCTATATCCAGAATCTTGATAATCCGCTCCGCTTTGTTGTACCTTCGCAAAACGGCCTCCACCCTTGCAAGCAGTTCTACAATCTCAAAGGGTTTGGAAATATAGTCGTCCGCGCCTTTTTTCAGTCCCTTGACTTTATTTTCCACCGTCCCCATGGCCGTAATGAATATTACGGGAATATCCAGGCTCTGGGCGTACTCCAAAAGCTCATACCCGTTAATTTTGGGGAGCATGATGTCCAAAAGAATCAAATCAAAGCTGCCGCCCGCCATCATATCCGCCGCTTCTTTGCCGTCGAAGGCGCACCGGCATTGATAACCTGCCTTCACCAGATTCATGCGTATGAGATTGGAGATAGGTTCTTCGTCTTCCACAATCAAAATCTTTATCATTATTTTCCCCCCTCCTTTTCCTTAACCAGTATGGAAGCGCCATGTATCCGAATTGCATCACAGCACAGACATAATCAAAAGTTCCACACTCATGGTATCATTCAGCCGGCCTGTTTTTACCGCTTCTTCCGCTTCCACACACTGCTCCACCGCCCGCTTCAAATCCTTTTCCTTAAATTTGGATGCCTGCCTGACATACTTTCCTGCGACAAACCCGGGCAGTCCCGTCTTTTCCCCAATGGATTTATTGTCAAAGCCTTTATTTTTCAGCTGCTTCACCTGCAGCAGGGTATTACACTGCCTTGCTATCAAAAACAAAATCCGCATGGGCGGCTCCTTCAGGGCCAGAAGGTCATAATAAAGCGTCAGCGCCTCCTTAGTCTGTCCGTTCCCGATGGCGTCCACCATATCAAAAATACGGCTGCTGATACGGGTGGTGCAAATCATGTCCACATCCGTCTTTTCCACCACGTCCCTGTCCATGCAGTAGCAGACCAGTTTTTCCAGCTCCAGACGGATATTGCTCATGTCTGTCCCGGTTTTTTCCAGAAAATATTCCGCGCAGTCTTCCGTAATCCGCTTTCCTTCTTTCTTGAGCAGTCCGCCTATCCAGCGTTTGAGCGTCCGCTCATCCTGTACAGCAAATTCCACAGCAAGGCCCGTCTGCTGTACCAGCTTAAACAGCCTGCTTCGCCTGTCCGTCTCCCTTTCCGCAAAGATAAAAAAAACTGTGGGGGACGGATTCGCCAGATAATCTGCCAGTTTTTCTCCGCCGGACTTAAACAGTCCCGTATTTTCCAGCACGATAATCCTCCGCTCCGCAAAGAAAGGCATGGTCTCGGCAAGGTCAATCAACCCGTTTACGTTGACATCCTTTCCTTCCATATAGTGCATGTTCATGGAATCCCCGCCGCCTAAAGCCTCTGTCAGCTTTTCTTTGTACTGCTTTAACAGATAGGCTTCCTCTCCATATAAAAGATACATCTGCTTAAATTGTCCGCTTTTGATATCCTCGTTAATCCGCTGCACCCTCTGCTCCTTTCCGATAAACCGTTTTCAGTATAGCATAGTTTCAGTACCGCTTCAACACCCTGCCATCCGTCCTGAACATAACTGCTCCCTCACCGGCTGTTACGCGGATATCACAGCCCTTTTCCGAAAGCCTCTCCCACAGCGCCTTATGCGGATGGCCGTAGCGATTGTCCCTGCCGCAGGAAATCACTGCAATTTTCGGGAAAAGCTGCTGTAAAAACGCTTCCCTGGTTCCTCCGTCAGAGCCGTGGTGCGCAACCTTTAAAACAGTCACATTGTCAATCTTTTCCTCATACAGCTTTTCCACAAGGGCGCTCTCCCCCTGCCCTTCCACATCCCCCGTAAGAAGCATGGAAAAACCGCCATAGGAAAGATATATAACCTCCGAACAGGCATTGGATTCCCTCCATGAAAAATCTGACGACGGATGCAAGCATACCGCATGCACGCCGCCGCTTTCCCATTCCGTTCCGGCCTGCAGCCACAAAACAGGAATACCCTTCTGCCCTGCAAGCGCAAAGATATTGCCAAACCCTTCGCCTCCTGTTTCCTTTGCCGTGACAGGAAGGGCCAGAAGCTTTATCTCCACTCTTCCGCTCTGCAAAAGTTCTTCCACGCCGTTTATGTGGTCACTGTCGCCATGGCTTAAAAAAACGATGTCCAGCGCTTTGATTCCCCTGCTTTTTAAAAACGGTTCCATCCTGTATTTGCCCACCTTGTTCACGCTGCTGCTTCCGCCGTCAAAAAGCCATGCGCTTCCGTCAGGCAGTTCCAGACAGATACAATCCCCCTGTCCCACATCCAAAAAAGTGACGGTAAGCCCGCCTCCCGTCTTTATGCCAAACATCAGCACGGCGCCCAGAATAAGCCCTATCCTGTGCCTGTAACGGATTTTTCCCATAAACAGCGCCAAAGCCATAAGCAGGGCGTAAACTGCCATCTGCCATGCTCCGGGTCTTCCGGGATTCCATAGGTTTCTGGGCAGCTTTCCCAAAAAACGGCTGCCCTCCGAGTAGAAGCCGAGAATTATGTGTATTAAGGATGCGGCAATGCCTGCAAGCCACGGCGTCAGGGGAAATAAAACAAGCGCCGCCATTCCCAGCATGAGCAGTATACCCACCAGGGGAAGAACAGCCAGATTAAAGAGGGGCGCATACACAGGGACTTCAAAATAAGTATAAAGCTGCACCGGAAGGGTAAACAACATAATTGCAAGCGAAGCCAAAAGCAAATCCCCTATACGCGGCAGTTTCTTGTCCGGCGGCGCCAGCGCCGGCCTGAGCATCCCTACGGCCAGCACCGACAGAAAAGAAAGCTGGAAACCGGAATATGTCAGGTAAAGGGGCTGCTCCACCACCATCATGAGGGCACAGACCGAAAGCGCCGTTGCCATATCGTAAGTTCTGCCCAGACAGTCGGCAAAAAGCCGCATGGCAAACATAAAGAGCGCCCTCACCACCGAAACGGGCATTCCAACCATCCCGCCATACAAAAACATAACCATGGCGCAGATAACCGCTGCGGCAGACGTTTTTATGCAAAGCTTCTTCAATAATCTGTAAAGCCCCATTCCCAGCAGGGATACATGCAGCCCCGTCTGAACGCTCTTTCTTCATATATAATGGCAAAAGTATAAGGGGTAAAGGAAAGTACCCCCTGTGGGTTATCCTTTACCCCTTTATATTATAGGGGATATATAAATACCCCTTCAGATGCACAAATGATTCAGCAAAATTATTCCTCTGCGACCGAATTTCCATTTGCTAAATTTATAACTTCTTGTATTTGTTCTTCACTATAGCCCAATTTTTTCTATATTCATTCTTTCATAAACTTAATTGGATCATTGTTCCAGTCTATATCATAATATATGCCAAAGCGTTTGGCTTCTTTTTTTGCAAAATCTATATCCTCATTCGCCGCCATTATTATATATCCGAAAATCTGTGTTTCCCATATATCATGATTAATTTGTCCTATATCATAAAGCCGATTTGTACGACTTACATCAACATGGTATTCTCCATCTATATACCCCATTTCCAATTTCTCCTACTCTATTTTATCGACATCAGTAGTCTCTATATTTGTATTACTGCCCAATGCAGATGCAAGTATGACAGTAACTATTCCCGTTGCAGCTGCTCCTACTGCCATGCAAGCCAAAATAAACTTCTTGTTTTCGGTATCTTTTTCCCCCATCATTTTAGAAACTTCAAGCATCTTGTCTATTATATATTTTCTTTCATCAAACGACAAATTCTCGTCTTCTAACTGTTTTTGCAACGATACGATTATCGAATTACAGACATTATAGTATGACTGCACGCTCTCTTTATTGTTTTCCAATCCCTTGTCCAAAGTATCCTTATATTCAATCAGCATCTCCTTTACAGTCTTAGCAAACTCTGGGAACTGCTCCAATGCTTTCTTCGCAACTTCTGGATCCATCTTATCTAACAAGGAGGCCATAGTGATTACTTTATCTTTTGTGAGATGTCTGAAATCATCAATGCCTAATTTTTTCAACACTTTCTGCTCAGTCAAATTTCTATTCATAATGGTATTCCTTTCAAAACAAATAAAAACGGTCACCCGTATTTTAAATTATAACACAAAGCGACCGTTTTCTCAATATTTGAGTCTCAGTTTCTTATACCGTTATCCTACTTCCATCCATGAATTCAAACTCGAATCTTCTTGCACTAAAAATCGTAACCTTGATGACCACAAGCTGGGCAAGTTCCGGCACAAATGTTTTTATTTTTCCTTCTGCAGCAATGCCAATCATCTGCTCTGATCGTATTTTCTGAAGCAATGCCCCCTCTGTTCTCATCCTCTCCCAACGGATTTTACTTTCCTTGTCGGCAAGCACCTTATTAAATGCCTTGATAAATCCTTGCTCCAAATCTCTGTTATCCACGAAGTCATTTTTACAGGTCAGCTTCCCACCTGTGCGATGGTTTTTGCATTGCCATTGCTCTACTCCTCTGCTTTTCCATGAGTGCTTAGTATAAGAATGCCCACACTCTCCACAGAAAATCCTACTTGTAAAAGGATTGCACTCTGCTCCGTACACATATTTTTTCAAGCCGTGCTGTTCCATGAATTTCTCTCTTCGTTCAAATTCTTCCTGAACGGCACTCCATGTCTCTTTATCAATAATCCCTTCGTGACTATCTTTTACATACACTTGGGTTATCTCCCCATTATTTTTGACCTGTTTCTTCGTGAGAAAATCAACCGTGTAGGTCTTTTGGAGAAGTGCATCTCCCATATGCTTCTCATTTTTAAGAATTCCAATTACCGTTGTTGTGTACCATTTTGTCTGTCCGCAGCACCCCGGAACACCTTCCTCTTCAAGTTCCCGTGCTATCTGCTGCGGATTCATTCCCCATAGAAATTCCTCATAAATCCGTGCTACCGTTTTTGCCTGTTCCCTGTTGATTACAAGTTTTCCATCCTCGTCCTTATCATATCCGAGGAACTTGCAGGTATTAAGATGCAGTTCGCCCTTTTTGAACTTGGTACGGATGCCCCACTTGCAGTTTTCAGAAATATTTCTTGACTCGTCCTGTGCCAAAGAACTCAAAATCGTGAAGAGAAGTTCCCCCGTGGAATCAAGAGTATTAATATTTTCCTTTTCAAATATAATCCCGATACCGAGGTTTTTCAGCATACGGGAATATTGCAAGCAATCCTGCGTGTTCCGAGCAAACCGGCTGATAGACTTTGTTATCACAAGGTCAACCTTTCCCTCTTTACAATCCTCTATCATTTTTTTAAATTGCTCACGCTTGCGTACATTAGTGCCGGATATACCTTCGTCCGCATATATACCGGCCATTTCGTAGTTTTCCCTGTCATTGATGTACTTTGTGTAATATTCTACCTGCGCATCAAAACTGTGCAGTTGGTCTTCCTGATCTGTTGATACCCGGCAGTAGGCGGCCACTCTTATTTTCTTTACAATCCTGTCCTGCTGCCTAATCCCCTGCTGGCTTCTCGCTGGAATAACTGTAATGTTTTTCGCCATTTTTCTCTTCCTTTCCTATAATATAAATCTCTTTTTCAATATCTCCCCACGAACGAACAACCTCATCCAGCACCCGTACTCCTTTGCAGAAAATGCTTCCTTTCCGCTTGTTGCCGCCACAAATCCAGAATATTTTTCCGTTTTTGTTATTGATGTGCCTTGTGAGTTTGCTTCCGCATAAAGCACAATGCAGTTTTTTCATATATGGGTAATTTGCGGCCGTAGCTTTTGGAACATTGGAGCGATGCAATTTTTTCTTATGCCTCCGCTTCCATGACTGTTCCTTCAGGTACACAAATTCTTTTCTGCCCTTGGTGTCATCCGCCACACGGATATAGATGTTATCCTCAAAATTCCATTTCCTTATAACGCTGTCTGGAACATTAAGCCCTTCACAGAATGTCTTGCCATACCTTTTTGTACCACTGCATCCCCAATTAAGCCTGTTCCCATTGCTGTAAACCCTCGGATAAAGTGGATGTCCGCATTCCGAACAGAACACTTTGCTTCTGTATGGGTAATTATCATCATTCATTTCCATGACAACCGAGCCTGTCGCAAGGTACTCTCGTTTCCTTTCCAGTGCATCCTGTGCCTTCTGCCAAAGTTCAGGAGAAACGATGCCCTTATGGTCATCCTCGATATACCAAGCATCCACCTCTCCCCTGTTTCTGACCAGCTTCCTATCCTCATTTACATAATGCTTGTGCATGATGTAATCACCTTTATAAATCTCATTTTCCAAAATCCGAATGACCGTTCCCGTGGTCCACTCCGCACCGCCCACCGTTGCGACTCCCTTTTCATTCAAAAAATGAGAAATGGCAGTCGGAGTATAATCCTCGGCTGCCATTTTGTAAATTATCTTTATCCACTCTGCTTCCACCATATCAGGCACAAAGTTTCCATTTTTATCCTTGGTATACCCAAATGAACGCTCCAAATACTGTACGGGAATGCCCTGCTCGTATTTTCTGCGGTAGACCATCTTTGCCCCCACACTTCCGCTTTCGCTCTCCGCCTGTGCGAATGCTGCAATGATTGTCAGCATCAGTTCCCCTTCCCCTGAAAGGGTATTGATGTTCTGCAATTCAAAGAAAACACCTACATTCAATTCTCTCAGCTCTCTTGTCGCTTCCAGAACAATGCGGGTGTTTCTCGCAAATCGTGATACCGATTTTGTCAATATCAAATCCATCTTTCCTGCCCTTGCATCCGCAAGCATCTGCTGCAGACCGGGGCGTTTTTCTTTATATCCCGATATGGCAAAATCGCTGTAAACACCGACATACTCATAATCGGGATTGGACTGTATCAGTTCCCGGTAATGGGTTATCTGGTTTTCCAGCGAATTTTCCTGTTCCTCAGCATCCGTGGATACCCTGCAATATGCACATACCCTTAACTTTCTCTGCCCCCTATGTCTGCCTTCGATAATCTCAATCTGCACGGTTTTCTTGCCTCCTTTCCTTTTTGGGTAGTACCATTTATCACTCTAAAAGCCAATAATAGCAAGTGGTTTCTGCAACCTTTCATCTTCTTTTTCTTGGCAAAATGGGCAAAAATAAAGCCCGGACGGTTTTACCCATCCGAGCCTGTGTACCGCACCGAAGCCATCAGTGCCATTCATAAATTTTTAATCATCATCCTCGTCAAACAGACTGCCGGAGTCTCCCATTGTCATATGAAGTTCTCCCGTGTCCATATCCATTGCCATGCCGCTTCCAAAGGACTGCATCAGATGCCCTTCGGAATCCATCATCATGTTATCCGACATTTTCATGAGAAAATCTCCATCTTCCATATCAAATATGCTGCTCATTACCTGCCTCCAATTCTACAATCCTGTAACCGAAATCTTCTGCTTTACGCACCTGATACAGACTGTCGTCAATCCAAAATGTAATCCTGTCTCCTGCCTCGTCATTAGTCGCAATGTTTGTGCAGAGCAGATTGCCGACTGCATTACTGCCGCCGAATGCCCTCGGCAGTATGTGGTGCAGATTCCATCCGCAGTAAATCCTCTCGCCGTTTTCGTAAATATAGAAATCAGGATTCCCATATCCGTCTCGGCACATCAGGTTTCCGTGGAAGTCCTCCGCATACAAGGCAGAGCCATAACACATCTCCCACAGTTTCAAAGCGTTTTTTCTACATATTTTCATTTCCCAGCACCTCCTAACCTGACCAAAATATATGCCCATACATACTATGTATGCACAGGCTCACTGGTCAGATATTGGGCTTTACACACATAGCAACTCAGACATATGCTCTGGCATATATCTGAAGTAAATTATGGTGTAAAGCCGGGAAACAATAATTTACGCACCGAAGGTTTATCATTACTATCTCAAAGAATCATCCATGATCTCTGTCCGTTGATAGTTTCCGGGGTTTACAAAACACTATACACTGCCAAGCTTCCTGCCAGTTTCAATGAGTGCCGCAGCTTTCAATTACAGCATGGTCTGCAAATCAAGCTGGTTCAGTACATTTAAAAACTGCACTTATACAATGTATTTACTCTATAAATTTAGCACGTAAGCAAAATTTTTACAAGTCTAATATATTCATAGTCACCTGTTCTTCTATTCTTACAGTTAAATTCCTAATGAAGATACAATCTCCCTAACCGATTCTATTTTTTTCTTTTGATACGGAATCTCAATCAGCGGAATTCCTGCTTTTTCAGCATACTTTCTTTTCAGTTCATCATTTTTCTTCTGAATTTCAAATGCATTTTCTCCGCCAAATTCTTCAACCGGTTTATAATGCTGTTCTCCTTGGCACTCTATTAATGCCACGACTTTTCCACCTTCATCCATAACTGCAAAATCATAGCGAAGCAACTTCTGACCATAAATGCCATACAATTCCGGGAAACTGTATTCTACTCTATAATTGATATTTGATTCCTGTAGCACTTTATTCACTATCCACTGAAAAGAAGAAATCTCATGGCATTCGCAAAAAACCTCACTCCAATAACCGTTATAAGCATGATACCCATACTCAGTAGGCGGATATATTCCAAACTTGTCACAGGTAACCATCTGTTCTTTTCCGCACAAATAGCATTTGCATCTGTACCTTTTGAAAACAGTAATATCATAATAACGCTTATTGTGGCTCTGTGTAAAGTAAGCCCTTGGCTCGCTTTCAAATTTATCATCTACACACTCCACGATTTCCAAAGACTCATAAATCGTCCCTGAAAAATCCACATCATAATTTTTTGCATATTTTCGTGGAATGGAAGCAACTACTTCCTTATATGTCTCTTCTTTTTTAACTAGCTGCTTTTCTTTATATTTATTCCATCTTTCACAATAACGCTCAGAGGGCATACATTCTTTTTCATCCTCAACCAGTATGACGGTTTCGTCACATTCATATTTCTTGCGTTTTCGATATGTTGCATTTTGTGCTTTTACAGAATATGTATGAGCAGAAGAAATACGAATAGGTCTGTAGCAGTATTTAGGATTCTGATTAAGGGTTCCTTCTGAGTAATATCCTATTTTCCCACACGCACAACGGCACTTGTACCTGCGGCGCTGTTCTTTTTTTAATCCTTCTAATTCTAATCGCCGGATAAAAAAATAAGGGCGGTTATCCGATCCACTAGTTTGAGAATTTAATTCCTGCTCCAATTCTGATATTTTTTGCAAAACATCCTGATAATAATCGGAATTATTAAACTCTTCTCCGTTATCCATAACTGTTAAGCATCCAAATTTATCACCAATATTTAATGCCATATTTGCATCTCCCAAAACACTTATTTAATGTGAAAAATATGACCTCCACGACTATACATTATAGCACATGGAGGTCAATCCTTCTACTACTTTAAAATCTCATTAACTCTCTTCTGCACCGCTGAATAGTCATATCCGGCAGCTGTCAGCCTCTGTTTCCGTTCTGCACCATTTCCCCACTTTCCCTGAATGACTTCCTTTGCAAGTATCTCTACGGATTTGCCTTCCGGCTTCTTTCCATAGAGCATATTGCCGTTTTCGTCAAACACATAATAACTGCTGTGTTCATCCACGCATTTCTTTGCATTGTCAAGGCTGTGGAATGCACCAATCTGCGAAGCGGTATCTGCCCACGACTTCCTGACACGGTACCAGACCTCTTTTGGCCCATCTTTGCCTTCATCGGCTGCCGTACCGATAATCTTCGACAGAATATTGCATATCTTCCTGCCGTAGTCTGCCCCGGCAGCCCATCCCTTTCCCTGCGGATTCTCCTTCTGTCCGAGCCATTCCACATAAGGCGCGCACCCTCTCTGCACATACTTAAACCGTCCGTCTACACACTGATTCTGAAGCCCGTCCGTGGAAGCATAGGCTTTGAGGTGCTGTATCTGCGCCCTTACTCCAAGCTGTGGCGTATCAAACACATTCCCACGGACACCGCCGCCCGTTGCCCCAAGCCCTGCAAAATTGTTCTGCTCCAGCTTCACGTCGCCTTTGAAAGTAAAATTCCCGGTTTCAAGACATGACTGTGCAAATGCAACATCTCCCCTGACACCTTCGGCATCTCCTTCCAAAATAAAAACATCTGCGAGAGCAGCATACGCCTTGGCATCGGGATTGACGGTTAAAAGATATTTTTTCATCTGCCCCGCTGTTGCTACCGCCTTACCCATGATGGCAGTCTTCCCGAATGCTTCCGGCACGGCAGCACTTCCCATTGCTGCTTTCACGGCTTTTCGGAAACCGTCCATTGTGTATTCCATACCAAGCTGTCTCCACAGGTGTTCCGGATCGCCGTGGTTTGATGCAATCCCTCTCTTATGCCCCTCCGAATGGGAAACAATGACACCATCACCGAGGGGATTTAAGGAAAACATATTACAGAGCATTGCAAACAGTTCAACAGCTGAACGGTATGTCCTGTCTGCCACTGCCCTCGCTTCTTCCAAATCGGAACACTCGAAAGATGCCCCGCCCGTATATCTGATGCAGGAAGGCTCACACATCTCAACACCGATATGCGTATTATTGCTGCTCCCGCCGCCATGCCATCCCCGGTAATTCCACGGAAGTGTCTGATATACCGTGCCGTCATTACCGTCTATGAAGCCATGCACGCATGAACTGTCATGGCTCCCACTGTTCCATGAACGGATAAAGGCTGATGCCTTTGGCTGTGGACAACCCACAGAGTGAAGCATCAGCCCTCTAACTGTAATCATTTCCCCCTTTATATAGCAGGGATTCTTTGTCATGATTGATTCCACTAATTTCATTTCCTTCCGTCTCCTTCCCCTGACACTTCCGGGATGCCCGCCACGCTCGTAAGGAGCGAGAGGATGCCGGAAAGCACGGAGGCCGATGCTACCATTATCCAGTTCACATCCCCCATGACTGCCGATGTCCCGATTGTTGCCACCGCAGTCTGTGCCACGGTCTTGACCGCCCTGATACCTGCTGCTTTCAGCCAGTTTTTCCAATAGTTACTCATCATTTCCACCTTCTTTCTTTTTGTTTGGAAGCATAAGGAGCTGTTCCCTCCTGCTGTCCAAGATTCCGTTTTCGCCAAGACTGTGGTAAGCCTTGTACTGATTTTCCCAATCTTCCATATGCTCTTCGCTTATCCAGCCGTCATCCATATAGAAGTGGTACTGTTCCAGAAGCTGCGACCTCATCTGTGCCTGTTGTGCTTCTGCAAGAATCTTCAGCTGCTTGGTGTAACGCTTGCAGCACCTTATGCACCATGTGACCATTGCAAAGATTGACGGAATCCCAAGTGCGCCAAGCCATGCAATAACTTCTTTGAATTCTGCACTCATGCCGTTGCCCTCCTTTTTTATTTTTTTATTGAAAAAAAGCAGCCCAAGGGTTGCCTGTTCAATCCATCTATTCAGTTTCCGTGATTGTATAAGTAATCTTCATTGTTTTATCCGCCGTCTTGATAACCGAAGTATCAAGATTATTTATGGTTGCCAGATATGGTGTCAGAAGAAATAATTCTTTTCTCGAACTGTTGCCGTAATATCCTCCATATCCCAAGAGAAACGGTCCGTATTGGAATAACGGAGTACAGGTATAGGAAAACGGCATCGTATTTGCACACCGATATACTTTATCATCAGACGAAATCCTGAAATCCGAACCGATTATCCAGTCCCCTATCTTGGCAAGATATATCTGCCCGCTGTTATAATAGGGGCTTGCCGTGCTGTAATTAGTAGTAAAGCCCAGCTTAATCTGAGTTATATCAGCGGTATTGCTAATGTTTATTTTATATACCGACTGTCTGTCGTAAGACACCATGTAAAGGAATCCGTTTAACAAAACGCTCTGACTGTTTCTTGACGGGTTTGTATTATACCCTGCCCTGTATCCCGCCTGCTGCAGATGGACATTATCCAGTGTCCATGTCCCCTCCGAAAAGGAACAGTCCGATTTCTTAATCTTTATCCATTTGATGACCGCATTTCCATTGCCGTTGGCATCATGCCAGAATCCGTACCAGTATCCGTCCTGTCCGTCAATAAAGTCGTAATTGCCGTTGTTGTTTCCGGGATTTGCCATGATAAACGATGTCGGTATCAGGATATGCTCATCAAGCACCACCGCTTCATTTTCAAGAAGTGTGTCACTCAGCCCCACGCTCCGATAGCACACCCTTATCTTCTGTACGATAATCTCATTCTTGGTGTTCATACCTATCGTAATAAATGAATTGCCTTCAAAGTCCACTTCCACTGCATTGGTAAATGCCGTCCTTATCACTGCATTGTTATTTACACCAAGGTCTTTCATATGCCATCTCTTGGATTCATTGTTGTAAGTATCCCCCATATATCCGATACCGCCCATTTTATGTGTCAGTGCCACACAGGATATTGTCCCATTCGCCTGTGAGGTGGCAAAATCCCATACAAACTTATAACCGTCATCCAGCTTTACGGTTTCCGTGAGGTTCATGCTCCCCCGCATGATATTCGCCGTTGCGTTCACATCATTGGAAGCATACCCGGTACACGGATTGGCAGACGGTGCATAATAAGCATTTGCATCCTCGGCTATCGGGTCTGCAAAAAGAAGGATGCCGCCGATGGCATTCGGGCATATGGGAATCATGACACCGTTCATGTCGCCCGGAGCACCGGCCATATTGAACAGCATCGCTTCAATATTGTGGCTGAAAAAGTCAGGGAGGGCATTCGTTACCATATTTGCATCTTCATGGATTTCTACCTCTCCCGTGTTCACATCCGTAAGTTCTATGACTGTTTTTCCTTTAATCTTCATCCTCATCACCTCAATTCAAATAATGGACAATGATACGATTCACATATCCGCCCTCCAAAAGCGTGAAACGGATCATATACTGATTCGTTTCCTTTGCTGCCGCCCATCCGTCCGTTCCGATAGCTTCCACACTTTCCCTGTTTATCCCGCTTGTATTTTCCGACAGGGCTACCCACGCATTGCCGATATAGGCTTTCCAAGTTTCCCCGCCGTCAAAAGAAAAGGCAAACAATGTTGCATCATCCGACTCAATCTCAACTTTCTCCACTCCGAGGATTGTACTGTCAGTCATCTGTGTATTCTTGGAATAGACAATCTGGGGCGGCGGTACTGCCAAGACCTCTGCCCTTATTATGGGAAGGACGGCATCCGAATCCTGCCAGTAATACAGCTTCGGATTCACAAGCCTTGTGAAGACCTCAGACTGTGGAAAGTTTTCAAATCCCTGCCGGCGGAAAAGATCAGCATTGATTCCGTCAGCCTCCACTTCAATCAGATGTGTACGCTTCTCTGCCTCTCCCTGACTGTCGGTATATCCAAAACTGCCTGTTCCTTCATTATAGAAATACCCTCCCCTTATCCTGTCATAGAAGCAGACACGCACTTTTTCATCTATGCATGGGATAAGGTCAAGCATTTTCTTTTCTCCCTGCCACACCTCTATGCCGTAAATCCAGCCGCAGAAGAAACGGCTGTCAAGTCTGCCGTCCGTATTATATGTCCCCACAGTCAGCTCGCATGGGGAAGCGAATTCACATTCCGCAAATTCTGCAATCACAACTCCATCCCTCTTCAATCCGTCCGCTGCCAGTTCTATCTCCACATCAATCCCGGAATATTCGTCTGCTTCTTCCGTTACGGACTCAGTTCCAAACTGTCCGCTGATCTGGGTACTGCTCGTAAGGAACACGCCAAATTTTGCCTCGCCTGTGGATTTTCTGCACCCAAACAGGGCATAGTCCCCAAACTGCGAAGTCTGAAACCGCACCTTTACTTTTGTTCCCTGATCCGGCACAATCCCTGTCCTTATCAGCTGACAGCCCGTGAAACCGATGGAATCAACAAATGCCTTTTCATGTTCCACACGGTACATGATTCCGTCCCCGTCTTCCATCAGATACCTGCGTTCAAACGGCGGCTCTATCTCGATAATGTCATAGTCAACGGAAAACTGTTTCCCCATATCATCCAAGCGGTAAAATGATATATACTGCTGCCGGGAAGTCTCTACCGTAAAACTCTGATTCATCCTGCCGTTGATTCTGCTGC
Source organism: uncultured Lachnospiraceae bacterium (assembly GCA_910577015.1). Taxonomy (GTDB): domain Bacteria; phylum Bacillota; class Clostridia; order Lachnospirales; family Lachnospiraceae; genus Acetatifactor. Next base: position 40,692 of record CAJTKU010000020.1, read on the forward strand.
TTCCAAGGTAGCCGGAGCTTTCAGGCGCCTTTATGATGTTTAAGAACATATCCCCGGTGTCAATAAAGAGCCACTCATATTGGAGTGCTACGCTTTCCGCAGCGCTGTTATACTGCGCATACCCTTCCCAGCGGATTTTCAGGACACGGTAACTGCCAAAGAGCGTGGCTTCCTCCCTGTAAAAGTGCCACATCTTCGCATCCCTACGGCAGACGAGCAGATGCTCTGCATTTGCCCCAAGCCCTATAAAGCTGTTCCCACTGACAAAAATCTGCGATGCCGGCATCCCGTTAAAGGGAAACCAGTCCACACCCTCAAATGTCATGGTGTCATCGTCATGGCCGACATTATTTACCAGATGCTGCATATTCTCCGTAACATTCAGCATTTCCCTGACGGAATCGTAATTAACCATTCTTTGACACCTCCAGTCTGTCTATTCTTGCGAACTGTCCTGTATTGATATCCAGTTTCGTCATTCTGCCCGCATCTACCGGCTGTTCCCTGTTTACAAAGTCATACTCTGTATTTAACTCAAACACGGCGTCCGTTTTTACAAAATACCTGTCGAAATCCATTTCATCACGGTCTGCCGTTTCAATAATCTCTGTTACGACAACAGGATTTACCTGTGCGGTTTCCTTCATTCCCATAATGCCATAGCTTGCCAGTGAAGCCGGCATAAAGCTCTCATGGATGCCCGCAGGTCTTGGTGCTTCCTTATGCACCGCCGCCGATGCAGACATCCTCCTGATGCTCATACTGCCCGCGGCAGGAATAATATGGAATTCAGACTCCGTAAACTCTAGCCGTCCGTCCCACACATTATTGGAAGACAATCCCTGACCGCTGATGGTTGCGATTGCCTGTCCCCTGTCAATGAAAGCACTTCCCCCGCTTATCCTTATACGGACACGGAAGGTATTATAAGCATTTGCATCCAGACCGCTGAGCGGATAATAAAGGTTTAGGATATGCCGCCCGGAGTGCATCGTCTCCACGGGAATATAAGTAGTCAGCACATTATCGTTTATGATGTAGGTCACGGTAACGGCTGCCTGTCCGTCATCCGTTATGGATACATCAAACTCCTCTTCTTCCCCCGTTTCTTCGTCCACCCGCTTGGCATTCCCCTTCTTTTCCACTCTGTCAGCCGACACATCCATCAGAATGCTTGCATGGAACTGTGCATCCGTATCCTCATTGGAAGCAAACTCAATGCTTGCCACTTCCGTATCCTGCATTCCCACTGTATATGGCGATGCGTTCATGAATGTGTGTACTGCAATCCTTCCGGCTTCCACCGAATTGAGAAGCCCCGTGATATTTTTGTCATTCTTGGACTTTGCACCTGCAAGCCGGGGATTTTTGCCTACGCATTTCAATGTGTGTTTTCCGTTGACCTTAAACTCGTACTTTGTAATGCAGGTTATCTGCTCCCCATCCGCATGGCCTCCTGAAAAGGTAATGATGTCTCCCAGATCAAATGCCGGGTTTCCGATTGTGGATGAATCAAACGGTACATAATTTATCACGCTGATATCATTTAATATATTGGAAAGCAGCTTCTTTCTCGTTTCAGCAAGTCCGAACTGAAGAAGGGGATTCACGCCAAGATTCATTGTCAGCCCGTTATCTTCTTCCAGTGCCGTGTATTCTGCCGTCTGTGTCCTGACATTTGTGGAACTGATGGCGGTATATCTGGTCACAAAATCTGAGAAACTGCTTGAAAACCGCTGTCTGCTCGGAATATCAGCCACCGGTTCATTTCCGTATTTACGGAGTTCCAGCTGTCCTGCCCTGTTTATTGTTGCAAACCGCCCAAGAACCTGCGCCACATAAAAAATGACATCCCTCCATGTTTCGATGTCATTTTCAGTATAGATTCCCAGCATAATGCTTCCGTTTCCCCACTTTTTTATCTCTTCCTCGGTATGTGCGAGTTCCACTTTGCATTTCTCACACGCAAGCACAAGCAGTTCATATGCCGTTCCGCTTGATACGATATTCTTAAAATCTGCATCAAAGCGGAGCATATAATCATAAGCCTTGATTGCAAGGCAGTTGATTGTCCTGTCAGCTTCGGATATTTCAAAAATCCCCATCGGGACTTCCTCATATATCCCGCCGCCCGTATCAAGGAAAAAGCTGATGGTTATGACTGCCCCTTCCAATGTATGGCGGTCTATCTCCGAATAAAGGGTAATTCCCATTTCTGCCGCATACACCGCCCCTATCTCTATCTCATTGCTTCCGCAGCACTGGTTGGTTATATAACCGCTGCCTTTCACAATATCATCATTCCTGAACGGATACCTGACACCCGATTTCGTTGTTATGCAGCCTTCAAAATAAAAGGACCTCGTGCTGTCCTGTATCGCCTTCCTGAATTTTTCACTTACAGGATACACCCGATCCACCGCCTTCCTAAAATTCCTTCAGTTCAAAGGACACCTTCCACAGCCCTTTGCAGGATGTATCTTTTACAAGGCTGCTCTTAAAGCCCTCCATATACATCTTTGTTTCCCTTATTCCAAGTTCCTCCGTATCGAAGTACCGCACCGTAATTCTGGTCATCTTCTTATATTCTGTCAGTTTCTTGAGCCATTTATGGGTAACTTGGAACGAAACGGAGATATCCACGACCCCTGTCCTGACCAGATCCCTCTGTGTTGTTCCCGCTTCTGTTTCCCCGGATGTATCCGCTTCCACATCAGACAGCGAAATGTCATAGGAAACCGGCAGAGGCAGGTCTTCCCCTTCAAAATTCAAATACTGTATAAATGCCATGTTATCTGCCTCCGCTTCTTAAATTCATCCTGTTCTGTGCAGTTACCACGACCTCATCAATCAGGTTTCCACCGATATAAACCGGAATGGAGATATTCCCTGCTGCCTGTGCGGTCTGCATACTTCCCATTACCTCCCGTATGCCGGACAGAATCCCTGTCAGGATATCCGTCTGTGTCTCCTGCCTTCCCTGAATGCTTTGTGCGGAAACATTCGGATTGACCACCATATCTCCCGCCACATCCGATACCGCATCTTTAATCATCCCACGGCTCTTTTCGATCCCTTTTGCAAGACCGCCCATAAAATCAGGCATCCAGCTCTCATAATCGGTCAGAGGTCCCTCATCCGGCACGGAAAAGTGCAGGAAGGACTTAATCTTGTCAGCCACGCTTTTTACCGCATCACCTACTGCACCGATACAGCTTTTGATTCCGTTGACAATGCCCATGACTAAATCCTTTCCCCATGTGACTGCCTGTGAAGCAAGCCCTGTGATATGGCTCTTTACATTGGAAAATCCGTTCCTGACCGCATTAAACACATTAGTCATCGCACCTTTGATGGCGTTTACGATTCCGTTAAATATATTGGAAACACAGTTCTTGATTGCCCCAAGTACCGTGCTGATCGTGGATTTTATGGTATTCCAGATAGTGGAAATCGTATTTTTAATCGTATTCATTATCGTGGAAATGGCATTCTTGACACCCTCGAAATCTCCTTTGATGAGTGCTTTGATACAGCTTACCACAGCTCCAATAATGGTTTTAATCGCATTCCATATCGTGGAAAACACGGTCTTGATTGCATTCATTACCGTTGTAACTACCGTTTTTATAGTGTTCCATACATTCGTAACAACGGTCTTTATCACATTCAGCACTGTTTCAATAATGGTTTTATATATATTGAAATAAGTGGTCACGATTGTCTTAATCACATTAAAGACCGTTTCAAATACTCCCTTTATGGCATTCCAAACCGTACTGATGACTGTTTTTACCGTATTGATTACCGTTTCAATGATTGTCCTGTACAGATTGAAATATGTCGTTACCAGTGCCTTGATAACCTCAAACACCGTGGAGAATATGGTCTTTATCGCTTCCCACACTGCTGAGAAGAAATTCTTGATTGCTTCCCACACCGTTATGGCTATCTGCTTTACATTCTCCCAAAGATCAATCCAGAACTGCCGGAATCCGTCACAGTTATTCCACAAATAAATAAATGCAGCCACCAGAGCTGCGACTGCTGCTATAATCAGGAATATCGGATTGGCAAGCATTGTGGTGTTAAGAGCCATGAATGCCGTCTTTACGGTATTGATTACTCCGGCAACCTTCGGCACTATCGTCATGATTGTGCCGACTGCAGATACCACCTTTCCGATGACAATAAGCACAGGACCTAATGCCGCCGCAAACATCGCAACCGTAACCACTACTTTTTTTGTACCTTCATCCATGCCGTTCAGCCAGTCAACGAATTTCTGCACCCAGCCCACAATCATTTTAATTGCCGGCATCAGCAGCTCCCCAAAAGAAATAGCCAGTCCTTCCAATGCCGACTTCAGGATGGTAAGCTGCCCCTGTAAATTGTCAAGCTGCGTGTCCGCCATCTGCTGTGCCGCGCCACCGCTGTCAGTGATGGACTGCTGTAAATCATCCCATGTGCTGCCCGTATTGGCAAGAAGCGCATTCACGGACGAAAGGTCGGTTTTGTTGAAAATCTGGCTGATAATATTGCTCTTCTCGGCGGCGGTCATTCCGTCCATGCTCTTGTTAAGGTCTCCGAGGATGTCATTGAGCGAGCGCATATTCCCTTGGGAATCATACACATCCACGCCAAGCTCTTTCATGCTCGCCGCTGCCTTGTCGGTCGGATTCTGTAAGGACAGGATAATGTTTCTTAAATGCGTACCGCCCTCCGCACCCTTAATGCCGTTATTGGCAAGAATGCCGAGAGCCGTATTCAGTTCCGCAGTGCCGCCCCTTACCGATTTTGCCGTAGCACCGATGGTAAGTATCCCCTCTCCAAGCTGTGCCACGGAAGTGTTGGTGGACGATGCCGTCTTTGCCATCTGGTCAACCATTGTCCCTGCCTCGTCTACGCCCATTCCGAGTGCAGACATGGCATCCGTAACCATATCTGATGCGGATGCCAAATCAATGCCACCTGCTGCCGCTAAATTTAAAACAGTAGGAAGTGTGTCACACATCTGCTGCGTGTCATATCCGGCAAGTGCAAGATAATTCAATGCCTCTGCACATTCGGAAGCGGAAAACGCCGTCTCGCTCCCCATCTTTTTGGCAAGCTCGGAAAGCGTATCCATTGTATTTACGGTCTGACCGTCAACCTCGGACATGGAGTCTTTGGTAATCCCCATTGTTGCCTGTACCTGTGACATCGCACTTTCAAAATTTGCCGCCGTTGTCACAGATGCCGTGCCTAACGCAGTTACCGCTCCCGTAACGGGGAGCAGTTTCTTTCCGGCGGATGAGATGTTGTCCCCGGCAGTTTTCAGTTTGTCCCCGGCAGCCGCAATTTTCTGTACCGCTGTGGCTGACTGGTTTGCCTGTTCCTCCAGTTTTTTCAGTTCATTTTCTGTTTCTATAATTTCACGCTGAAGTGCATCATACTGTTCCTGTGAAATATCGCCGTTTTCAAGTGCCCTGTTTGCCTGTTCCGCAGCCGTTTTTAATGTTTCCAGCTTCTCCTTGGTTTCTCCGACAGCATCGGATAAGAGTTTCTGCTTCTGTGCCAGAAGTTCCGTGTTTCCGGGATCTAATTTCAGCAGTCTCTCCACATCCTTCAGCTGTGCCTGTGTATTCTTTATCTCCCCATTGACACCCTTAAGCGCCGTCTGCAGCTTGGTAGTGTCCCCGCCGATCTCAACCGTGATTCCCTGTATCCTGCTTGCCAAGCCGCCCACCTCCTTATTTTCAGGCACAAAAAAAGAGCATTTCTGCCCTATGTATAAAATAAAACTTGTATCTGATATGGTATGGTGCTATTATATATTTATAGTAGCACCATACCATATCAGAAAGGAAATGATAAATATGCCAAGAATTTATTCCAATTACTCTGACAACGATTTCAGCATCGTTACCAACCTTGCAAAAGAATTAGGATTCAGTCTCTCTGCCTTCCAACACTACTGCGTAATGCTGTATGCTGACCATAAGGGAAATACATCTCCGATTACCCTTTTGATCCAAAAAATGTTTCAGAACTTAAACAATTTCAAATCCGGGGATACTTTTATTGTATCTGCACTTCTCCCTTCTGAATGGCCTTCCTTATCCAGAAGCGATAAAATGACTTTAGCAAAACAGCTTTCGCTTCATGTAAAAAACAATCCAAGCAAATATGAAGTTTACAAAAAGACCTCCGGGAAAACAAATATATACAGAAAGAAGTAATTTAAAACCTGTCAAAATCTTCCTGTGTCGCAAGTTCTGCATACTTGCATTCATCATTCCTGCTTTCCGCATACATATCATTGATAAGGCCTATCGACAGCAGCTCCAAATCTGCCATCGACAGGCCTAACTGTACGCATCGGAGAAGAAACAGCGGAGTTGTCATTTCACGCTCTGTTGGACGAAGTTTTTTTTAGCCTCAATGTCCGTCCTGACATTCAGCCCCCAAAGCTCAATCAGCTGCGGAAGCACCTGATATATGGAAAAGGTGTTGAATCCGTCAAGCCACTCCTCCGGGGTATCGGGAATGCCCGGCTCGGCGTGCTTTGCCATTATGAATGCAATATTCTCAAACATCTCCAAGGAAAACAGGTCAAGGTTTGACTCCCCGTCCTCCCCGTTTCCGATGCTTTTCTCAAGGCTGCTCAAATCCTTATAAATATCCCTCTGAAATTTCAGACGGTAAATGCGCGGGATTGCTGCCGATGCCTTAAACTTTACTTTCTGTCCGTCAATTTCAATATCTCTTACAATGCTCATCCTTTCTTCCTCCTTAAGATTCCTTTGCCGCCGTGTTTCCTGCTGCCTTTTTCGCCGGAACTGAAGCCAAGGCTGCTGCCGGTGCCGGCTGGTACACCTCGCTGTACCAGTTGTTATAAACTTCCTCCGTTGTGCTGTCCCCTGTTTTTGCCTTGACATATCCGTTTGCAAGCGGTCTTGCTTTCACGGTCAGGGTTTCCGTCTGCACTTCCTTGTCCTCCTCGTTGGTCTTTGACTCAATGGTCGGACGGGATGCGGAACAGTTATACATTACATGGCGGATTTTACGGATATCGCCGTCAAACTCAAACAGCAGTGCAAAGCTGCCTGTCTCGCTGTTGGCATTTTCCACAAGCACATTGTTGGAATCTGCCTCTTCCTTCAGAATATCCGTGCGGAAACTTTCAGGAATCATCGCAAGTTCCAAATCCCCGTCATATCCCTGATTGTTGTTGATTACATAATATTCCACGCCGTCCGCATAAAAACTCTCCGGCTCTCCTGTCGGATCAAGGCTGATGGACACCGCACCCGGCATCGCCACGGGTGCCGCAAAAGATATTGTCCCGTCTTCCGCAATGGTAATCGGCGCATAATGCACATTGCAGATGTTGAATTTTACTTTGTTTTTTCTGCCTGACATTTCTAAACCTCCATTTCATAAAGCACTTCATACAGTTTTTCAGATTCAATCCATACTTCGCTCTTGGCATAAAATATGCCGTGGCTTTCCAGCACGGCTTCTACTTTTGTTTCCAGTTCCACATCCTTCAAATCGGTATATACCTCAATGTTCAGACGGTTCTGCTTGTAATATGCTTTTCCGTCAGCGGAGAAGTTATCGGCTTTCGGATATAAAAATACTGCAAAAGGCGGCTCCGGCGATTCGCCTTCCGCAAAGTGATGGTATGCAAACGGAAGCCCTGTTTCTTCCATCATGGTTATGACTTCTTTGTGATTCATCCTGACAGCCCCCTTTCAATCTCCCCGGCAAGCTGGCGTATGCCTTTTTCTTCTGCCGGCCCGATGTGCGGGATGCCTTCCACCCTGCCGCCGCCTCTTTTTGCATGACCTTTTTCCAAAAGGTGTGTCAGCTGGTATCTGTTTTTGCTGTGTACCACAACCGTCAACGATTCTGCCGTCTCCTTCTGCTTTGTTACCGTAAAGCTCTTTTTATATTTTCCGCTTTTTTTCGGTGCATTTGCCGAGGCTTCCTTTTTTACGGTGTTTCCGGCCTTTTTTACTGCGCTCTTTACCGTTTCCGCAGAAATATCCGCATATTCCATAAGCCCTTTCATGATGGCATCTGCCATGTCATTTACATTTGTATTCATTACCTCGCCGCCTTTGCCGCCCTGAGTTTCAGGGTTTTGTTTGTGTACTGTACATTATCCACGAAGGAAATATTATAAATGCTGTCACGGAATAGGATGCGGTAACGGTCGGAAGTCAGCACTGAAACTTTTTTACAGTATCGGATGATAAATACAAGCTCATCCTGTGCATTAACTTCTGCCGCAGCCCAATATTCCTTCCCGGAAAGATTGTTCACATAAGCGGAACATTTATAATAATCCGTCCATACTGCCGCATGGTTGCCGTTATCATCTTTTTCCGCACTGCTCTTTTGGATAATGATCCGTTCCCTCATCTGCTCAATCATCAGAAAGCCTCCTCTCTGATTCCTCCGAGCATTGCCCTGAGTGTCAGCATCAGTTCCTTATGGTCTGCCTTCTCCCTGTGTTCATACAGATACGCAACCGCATACATGACTGCAACCCGGACATTTTCATCTCCTGTAAAATAATCCATGCTGTCCGTCCGCAGAACATCCTGACACATTTTCTCCGCAGCGGCAATGAGGGATTTTATCAGGGCATTGTCATCCGAATAATCCACGCGCAGATATTTTTTTGCTTGTGAAAGCGTTACAATCATGTATCCGTGCCTCCTTCATAAAGGGAAGCACCCCACAGGGAGGCGCCTCCGCCATTTTAAGATGATGCCTTTGCCTTAATATCAAGTGTCTTTACCGCCTCGGAGAGAATCAGCTTGCCGTCAACACGCTCTGAAGCAAGGAAACCTACCTGTCCCGTTGTTGCATAAAGCTCATTCAGCCTCTTAAAACTCCTGCCCTGACGGTCTGCAATCCAATAATGGCTGTAATCACCGAATGCCATGACCCGGTTTCCTGCCGCAATCTCCGGCACATAAATGGATGTGCGGTACGGACGGTTTAAGATTCTGTCTGGCTCTCCCTCCTTAACGGAAGGCTGCCAGATATAATTGCCGTTGCCGTCCTTTAACTTGCGGATTGCCTTTACCGTGGAATCGTTCAGAAGCCATACCGCCTTGTTGCGGTAAGGCGCACGGAGACTGTAATACAGATCCATTACATCATCAAATGTAATATTCGTATTTGCCACGGTCACGCCTGTTTCCGCACCGCCCGTGGAATGGAACAACCCCGTAGGCTTGCCAGTCCCGTCACCGATGAAGAATGCCTCCTCTTCCTTTGTGCCGATTCTCCTGCCGAATTCCTTGGAGATATACTGCTCAATGCTGAATACGGAATCGTTCAGAAGCTCATCCGACACCTTTATCATGGTTGCCAGCTTATAAGCGCCGATGGATGTCTGTCCGAAGCTGTCATCGCTCTCAGGGAACTGCCCGCCCTCATCAATCCATGCAGCTTCCCCCTTGGAAGTCACAATCGGAATCTTGCGGTCACCGCTTGATGTCCTGATGACTGTCGCAAGGCTGCGGAAAAACACTTCGTCTTCCAATGCTTCCACGAGTTTCTTCTCATACTCGTCCGGCACAAGGTAGCCTCCCTCGGAATCCGTGCCGATGGAAAGTGCATTCTGCACCTCGTAGGACATCCTGTTCCTCATGCTGTTCCAGAACGCCTTTCTGTATGCCTCTGATGCCCTTCCCGTCTTTTCATCGCCGTCAATCCTGCCGTTCGGCCTGTTTGTGATTGGCTCGGCTGTTGCCTTTGCAAGTTCCGCATCCAGAAGCGCCTGTCTTTCCAGACGGTCAATCTCTTTCCCAAGGCTTACCACATCCGCCTCCATGCGGTCATATTCGGCGGCATCCTCCGCAGAAAGAAGCCCCGTATCGGTCCTCTTGCTGTCAAGGAATGCCTTTGCAGCTTCCCACGCTTTTGCCCTCTTCTCTTTCAGTTCTAAAATCATGCTCATAATCGAATCCTCCTAACATTTCAAGAGACCGAGTCTCTTGTCTAACTGGTCAATAGGTACTGTTTTTTCATCTGCCACTTTGGAAAGAAAAGAATCATTCACGGCTTTTTTGGAATACAAAAGGGAGTCCTGACGGAATGGGAGCTTTTTTTTCTTCTCATCATCCCCGTCCTCCCCATCGTTTTCTTCCCCGTTTTCTTCCTCCGTGGGCTTTTCAGGCTTTTTCTTTTTGGAATCCCCATCGTCATCCGCATCAAAAAGGACACGGTCGGCAAATCCGAGTTCCACTGCCTTCTTGG
>CAJTKU010000021.1 GCA_910577015.1 uncultured Lachnospiraceae bacterium
AAAAGAAAAATGGCTCTGGTGCATGCGCACCAGAGCCGCTTTGTCTACAGTCTGACAGCCGGCTTATTTAGCCGGCTGTTTTTTCTGTCCGTAATATAAAATCCCAAGAGCGCCCGGTCCTGCATGGGTGCCGATACTGGGGCTGATGTCGTTGATAATAATATCTGTAAAGGGAGTTTCCTTTTTTACCAGTTCTGCAACCAGTTCTGCATCTGCCAGGCAGTTTCCGTGTACAATGCCGACAGGAAGGGAGTAATCGGCGCTTTCTTCCAGCGTTGCTTTCATGCGCTCCACCAGCGTGTGGAGGGATTTTTTCCTGCCGCGCGCTGTGCCTGCGGAAGACAGGGTTCCGGCGTCGCTGACATAGAGAAAAGGCTTCAGGTTTAATGCGCTGCCCACCAGGGCGGTGGTTTTGCTTACCCTGCCGCCCCTTTGCAAATGGAAGAGGTCGTCCACGGTAAACTGCACATTGATGTGATTTTTAAATTCCTCTATTTCGGAGACAACTTGTTCATAAGAAGCCCCGTTTTCTTTTAACCGGTTTGCATGGATAACCATAATGGACTCCCCGAGGGAAACATTCAGTGAGTCAATAACGGTAATTCTGGCGTCCGTATATTCCTCCAGAAGCTCCTTTGCCACCATGCACACATTGTTGTAACTGCCGCTTAAAGCGGAGGAAAATCCTATGTGAATAATGTCCAGCCCTTGTTCCAGCAGGGAGCGGAATTTATCTTCAATGACAGCCGGGTTATTGGCCTGTGAACCGGGAAGTTCCCCGTTTTTCATTCTTTCGTAAAACTCGGCAGGCGGCATGTTCAATTCGTCGCCGTACACGGTATCCCCAAAGGAATAATACTGGGGAATAATAACAGTATGTAATTTTTCTATGTATTCGGCAGGTAAATCGGAGTTGGAATCGGTAGTAATACAATAATCTCTCATAAGCCCCTCCTTTTTTATTCATAACTCATAGTATAGCATATAATCCCGAAACACGCAAACTTCACAAAGTGTCAGATTTGTGATATAGTAGAAACATAATTTGACTGAATTTGAAGGAATATTACGGAATCATATACGAAATGAGGGAGCAAGATGCTGACGGAACAAAGATTTGAAGAGATTTTAAAGTTACTGGAAATAAAAGGGACCATTACCGTACAGGAATTAAAGGAGAAGCTTCATGCTTCAGAGTCCACCATCCGCAGGGATTTAACGACGCTGCATGACGACGGCAGGCTTATTAAGGTATTTGGCGGGGCAGTGGCGCTGCACTCCCAAATGCGTACCAAGGATACGCAGGTATCAGACCGTACAAACATTAATAAAGAAGAAAAAATCCGCATTGCCAGATATGCCGCGTCCCTTATCCGGCCGGATGATTTTGTATATCTGGATGCAGGCACCACAACAGGATACATGATAGATTATATAGAAGAAAAACAGGCGGTTTATGTAACAAACGGCGTCAGCCATGCCAAACGGATGGCAGCCCTGGGATTTCAGGTTATCTTGCTCGGCGGGCAGTTGAAGTCCTCAACCGAAGCGGTGATTGGAAGCACAGCGCTTCTGATGCTGCAAAAATATCATTTTACCATTGGTTTCTGGGGAACGAACGGCGTCAATAAAAAAAGCGGATTCACAACGCCGGACCATGATGAAGCTATGGTAAAACAGGTTTCCATGGAACAGACGGAAAAAAGATATGTCCTGTGCGACCATGATAAGTTCAATCAAGTGAGCACGGTTACTTTTGGCTCTCTTCTTTCCGCAGTAATTGTCACAGACAGGGCAGAGGGAGAAGAATTTGAAAATATAAAAAATATTGTTATAGTTAAATAGTGTAAGACATAGAACTTCTAAGGGATTGGAAACATAAAAGGAAAAGGAACAGGCATACTTTAAATAAGGATGCTTGTTTTTTTATGTATTTTTGCATTTACAGCAAGTAAATGAGCATGTTTGACTGAATTTTGTTTATTATGCACAAATTTGAATGAAAATAAATGTGAATTAAATGTATTGATTATGGACAATTATGATTATATAATATCAATATAAATCAAAATCGTTCACAAACATTCAAACAAAATCAAAAGGAGGTGAAAAGGTTGATATATACCATTACTTTTAATCCGGCATTGGATTATATCGTATCAGTCGAGGATTTTACCATGCACCTTACCAACCGCACTCACAGCGAGACGCTTTTGCCCGGCGGAAAAGGGATTAATGTATCCATTGTATTGAAAAATCTGGGCATTGATAATACCGCGTTAGGTTTTACAGCCGGTTTTACCGGTGACGAGATAAGAAGAAGGCTGGAAGAAACCGGAATCAACACGGAGTTTATCACGATAAAGGTCGGGTTTTCCCGCATCAATGTAAAATTGAAAAATGTAGACGGAACGGAGATAAACGGCAAAGGACCTGATATTGACAGCGACAGTTTAAACAGGCTTTTAGACAGGTTGGATAACCTGCAGGAAGGGGATATGCTGGTTTTGGCAGGAAGCATCCCGGCTTCCATTCCGTCTTCCATTTACAAAGACATTATGGAGAGATTATCGGGTAAAGGCATTACCATTGTAGTTGACGCAACAGGAGAGCTTCTGGTGAATGTGCTTTCCCTGCACCCTTTCCTGATTAAACCCAATAATCACGAATTGGGTGACATTTTCGGCGTGACCTTAAAAACTGCCGAGGAAGTCATCCCCTATGCCGGAAAGCTGCAGGAGCGTGGCGCAAGAAACGTGCTGGTATCCATGGCTGGGGAAGGAGCCGTTTTGGCAGCAGAGAACGGAAAGATATACCGGATGCCGGTTCCCAAAGGCAGGCTGGTAAATGCAGTAGGCGCAGGGGATTCGATGGTAGCAGGTTTTATCGCCGGTTGGCTGCGCACAAAAGATTACGGAGAAGCTTTTAAGATGGGAGTTGCCGCAGGCAGCGCCAGCGCATTTTCCGAACTGCTGGCAACGAAGGCGGAAGTGGAAAATTTGTTACTGCAAATGGAATCCTGAGAGAAATGTATAGGGAAAGAGAGGGTATTATGAAGATTACAGATTTATTGAAAAAAGAAAGTATCTGTCTGCAGGCAGCGCCTGCCAATAAAATGGAAGCATTGCAGCAGGCAATTTCCCTGATGCAAAAAAGCGGAAATATAAAAGATGCTGAAGCATACAAGAAACAGGTATTGGCGAGGGAAGAAGAAGGCACAACAGGCGTCGGGGAGGGAATTGCCATCCCACACGGAAAATGTGAAGGCGTTACCGCTCCGGGGCTATCCGCAATGGTGATTCCGCAAGGCGTTGATTTTGATTCTTTGGACGGGGAACCCGTAAATCTCCTGTTCCTGATTGCAGCGCCCAATACCAAGGATAACGTCCATCTGGACGTATTGAGTAAGCTGTCCGTACTGCTGATGGATGAAAAGTTTACTTCGGACTTAAAAAATGCAAAATCCCCGGAAGAATTTTTACGGATAATTGACGCAGCGGATGAAGAAGCAGACAAGTCAGAAGCTGTAAACGCGGAAAGCACAAAGGGAGAAGCAGCTCCCTTATGCCGGATTCTCGCCGTGACGGCATGTCCTACAGGCATTGCCCACACATATATGGCGGCGGAAAGTCTGGAAAAAGCCGCAAAGGCAAAGGGCTGTTTTATTAAGGTAGAAACAAGAGGTTCTGCGGGCGCCAAAAATGTGGTGACGGCAAAAGAAATAGAAGAAGCGGACTGTATTATTGTGGCGGCGGACACCAAAGTACCCATGGACAGATTTGCCGGTAAAAAACTGATTGAATGCCAGGTTTCCGACGGTATCGGCAAGGCAGATAAGTTGATAGAACGTGCCATGAACGGAGACGCCCCTGTATATAAAGAAGGACAAAAAGCGGAAGTCAGAACCGAACAGGGAAAAGACAGTTTCGGCCATCAGATTTACATGCACCTGATGAACGGCGTTTCCCATATGCTTCCCTTCGTTGTGGGAGGCGGTATCCTGATTGCAATAGCCTTTCTGCTGGATTCCATGGGAGTGGATATGGCAAGCCTGTCCCCCGATGAAAGGGCTAATTTCGGGACCATTACACCGGCGGCAGCAGTTTTTAAAGGAATCGGCGGTGTGGCATTTGGATTTATGCTTCCGATTCTGGCCGGCTACATTGCCATGAGCATTGCAGACAGACCGGGCCTTGCCGTGGGATTCGTGGGCGGCGCCATTGCGGCAAACGGCAAATCAGGATTTTTAGGCGCACTGGTAGCGGGATTTCTGGCAGGATATGTGGTATTATTGTTAAAGAAGTTATTTGACAAGCTGCCGAAAGCCATTGAAAAATTATCGCCGGTACTGCTCTATCCGTTTTTCGGCATTTTGTTTATCGGTTTGATTATGACATTTATCGTAGAGCCGCCGGTAGGCGCACTGAATACAGCCCTTAATTCCGCGCTGTTGGGAATGGGCAGCACAAGTAAAGTGGTTTTGGGTATGATACTGGCAGGCATGATGGCTGTCGATATGGGCGGTCCGTTCAACAAAGCGGCGTATGTGTTTGGTACGGCTTCCATTATAGAAGGCAATTACGCCGTTATGGCGGCAGTCATGATAGGCGGTATGGTTCCTCCCTGTGCGATTGCACTGGCAACCCTGCTTTTCAAAAATAAATTTACAAAAGAAGAGCGGGAATCCGGCCCGACCAACTTTGTTATGGGTCTTGCATTTATCACAGAAGGGGCGATTCCCTTTGCTGCATCCGACCCCCTGCGGGTGATTCCCTCCTGTATTGTCGGCTCAGCCCTGGCAGGCGCCCTGTCCATGGCATTCGGATGCACGCTGATGGCGCCCCATGGCGGAATCTTTGTCTTCCCGGTGGTGGAACATGCGTTGATGTATCTGGTGGCGCTGGTGGCAGGCACCGTAGTAAGCGCTTTGCTGCTGGGCGTGTTAAAGAAAAAAGTTTCATAGTACCGTGTGTACGGAAAGGAAAAGATATGAGAGAATTTAAATATGTTATTACCGATGTGGAAGGGATTCATGCAAGGCCTGCGGGTGAACTGATAAAGCTGGTAAAGGATTTTCAATCTACGATTACCATCGCAAAGGATGGAAAGTCGGCTGACGCAAAACGTATCTTTGGCGTGATGGGGCTTGCCGCAAAGCAGGGACAGGAAATCACCATGACGGCGGAAGGCCCGGATGAAGACGCGGCAATTTCAGCAATAGAAACATTTTTAAAAGCTAATTTATAAGTTGGGGAACGGCAGCAGTCCGAAATCCCGGCCGGATTTCGGACTGTTTTAGAGAAGGGAGCAGACAGTATGCAGACATTTCAAGGAAAGAGCGTAGGAAACGGCGTTGCAATCGGAAAAATATTTGTTTATAAAAAGGGAGAATTGCAGGTCAAGCGGTACAGGGTGGAGGATGTGGCTGCAGAAGTGGCACGTTTCAGGAAAGCGCAGGAGGTTTCCATCGGACAATTACAGGAGCTGTATGAAAAGTCCGTAAAGTCCATCGGGGAAGCCAGCGCCGCGATATTTGAAATCCATCAGATGATGCTGCAGGATAATGGCTTTGTGGAAGCAATTGAAAATATTATTACGACCCAGTCTGTAAACGCAGAGTATGCCGTGGCTGCCACTGCCGACAATTTTTATAAAATGTTCTCCGATATGGAAGACGATTATATGAGGGAAAGGGCAGCTGATGTCAAGGATATTTCGGAACGCCTGCTTGCTGTATTAAACGGTAAAAACGCAGGAATGGACGCTTTGCAGGAGCCGGTAATTATTGCGGCGGATGACCTTGCGCCCAGTGAAACCGTACAGCTTGACAAGGACAAAGTGCTTGCTTTTGTGACGGTACACGGTTCCCTTAATTCCCACACCGCCATACTTGCAAGAACCATGAATATCCCGGCGCTTATCGGCACGCCGGTTGCGCTTGATGAAATAGACGGAAAGCAGGCGGTGATAGACGGCGCAAAAGGCATTCTTTATGTGGAGCCGGAGGAAACGCTTCTGAAAACCATGGAGAAGAGGAGAAAAGAGGAAGAAGAGACCAGGGCATTGCTTTTGACGCTTCGCGGGAAAGATAACGTAACCTTGGACGGCAAAAAAGTACAGCTTTATGCAAATATCGGCAACAGCAAGGATTTAGCCATGGTGATGCAGAATGACGCAGGCGGCATCGGTCTTTTCAGGAGTGAATTTCTTTATTTGGAAAAAGACAACTACCCGACGGAAGAAGAGCAGTTTGCAGTATATAAAACAGTGGCGGAAACCATGGCGGGCAAAAAAGTTATTATCCGTACGCTGGACATAGGAGCGGATAAGCAGGCGGAGTATTTTCAGCTTGCGCATGAAGAAAACCCGGCAATGGGGCTTCGCGCCATTCGTATCTGCCTTACCCGGCCGGAAGTATTTAAAACCCAGCTTCGCGCAATCTACCGTGCAAGCGCATACGGCACCATCGCCATAATGTATCCCATGATTATCTCTGTGGAAGAAGTCAGGAAAATAAAGGAGATAGTGTCGGAGGTAAAAAGTGAACTGGATGGGCAGGGCATTGCGTATGGGGAAGTGGAGCAGGGAATCATGATAGAAACCCCGGCAGCAGTCATTATGAGCGACGAACTGGCAAAAGAAGTGGATTTCTTCAGCATCGGCACCAATGATTTGACGCAGTATACCTTGGCAATCGACAGGCAGAACCCCGAACTGGATGATTTCTACGATTCCCACCACCCCGCCATATTGCGGATGATTCAAACTGTGGTGGATAATGCCCACAGGGCAGGCATCTGGGCGGGTATCTGCGGGGAGCTGGGTGCGGATACTTCCCTAACGCAGATATTCTTAAAGATGGGTGTTGATGAGCTTTCCGTATCTCCCGGCCGCATTCTGCCCATCAGGCGGATTATACTGGAAACGGATGTCAGCAAACTGTAATCCACAATAACGTGCGCAACATACGCTAATAAATGCATAAAAAGTGCATAATTTTAAATAGCTTTTTGTTTGAATCCCCTGTTATAATGGAATTGTTCCTGGTAATCTGCATAAATTTTCATTATGGAGGGAGAAAATGAAAACAAAAGACGTATATTTGAAAACAATGAAATTTGTCTGGCTGAAGCTGGCCTTGGGTGGAGCAATGATACTATTTGCATTGATAACCATGGCAATCTTTTTGGCAATCGGCAGTCTCGGAAAAGGAGGCGGCGTGGCAATTGCATTCTGGCTGTGGCTTTTTCTGGTATGTGGCGTTTTTGTATGGGTACAAAGATATTTCGGCTACATGCTGAAAGCAGGCCACATTGCCATGGTAACGACGGCAGTTACAACAGGCAGCCTGCCGGATAACCAGTTGGAAGCTGCAAAAAGCATGGTAAAAGAGCGCTTTGCCACAACCAATGTTTACTTTGTGGTAGACAGACTGGTAAGCGGCGCGGTAAGCCAGTTACAGAACGGATTGCAGAAGATAGACAATGTGCTTGGCGGCATTCCGGGTGTGAGCATCGTTGTATCCTTTGCAAAAATGTTTGTCCAGATAGCATTGGGTTATGTTGATGAATGCTGCCTTGGTTATACCTTTTTACATAAGGAGCAGTCGGCGTTCAAGAGCGCGGCAGACGGCGTGGTAATCTATTTCCAGAACTGGAAAAAGCTGTTAAAGGACGCAGCGTTAACTGCACTGATTGTCATGGGTATATCCCTTCTGGCATGGCTGCTTCCGTTTATCATCTTCACAGCTATTTTTTCAGCAATTGGCATAAGCTGGATATTTGCCCTCTTTATCGGCATTATGTTTGCAGCGGTTATCAGAAGTTCCTTTGTTGACAGCTATATGATGGTTAAAATGATGGTGTCTTACATGGAAGTGGCGCCTACCACCCAGATTACCTTCGACCTGTACGACAAACTCTGCAAGCTTTCCAGCAAATTCAAGAGCCTGTTTAACAAAGGGCAGCAGGAACAGCCCACGCAGTACAATAATGCACAGATGTAATGAAAATCTTAAAATGAAAAACAGCCCTGTCATGGGCTGTTTTTTATGAGCATTTTGCCTTAATACAACAATATATCAGAAAAGCAGAAAAAATACTGCATGAAATAAACCCTTCAAAATAAGGATGCGGAAGGCAGCATTGATTGGGCTTTTTGGGATTAACCCGGATTTTAATTGTTGAACCTATCTGCGCGTTGGACTTTACCTTGGATTTCAGGATTAGCCCTTTATATTTGTACTTAACATATTTGTAACCTGTAGTATAGTCGCCCGCGGTGCTTCCTGTATTACTTTGGTTGGCAAATTCTATCCCTGTGATAACAGCGTCCACCTCATCCTTAAAACGGTAAACGTCTATCAGGCTGCATAATATACAAAGAAGACCAATAATAAACGATATGACTGCCATAGAAATGATAATACCCATTCTGCCTCCCCTTAATTATAAAATTTGTATTAATTATAACTATAAAGCAAAAAAATAGAAAAAACAAGGAATTAGTGTTATAATAAGCAGGTAAAAATTTAATGGCAAACACAATGTGAAATTGGCGCCATCTTTTGTGCAAAGCGCGCAAGAAAGAGGATTCGCATGAAAAAATTATTAATTACCGGAGGTAGTGTTTTTGTCAGTAAATTTGCCGCAGAATGGTTTGCGGCAAGGGATTATGAGGTCTATGTATTGAACAGGGGAAGGCATGAACAGCCTGTCGGGGCAAAAGTAATTTGTGCGGACAGACATGCCTTGGGAGATTGTTTAAAGAAATACTACTTTGATGCGGTCTTGGACATTACCGCATATGACGAGGAGGATATCCGGGATTTGCTGGCCGGAATCGGGGAAATTGGAGATTATATTTTTATCAGTTCCAGCGCCGTTTATCCGGAAACCCTGCCGCAGCCGTTTAGCGAGAAGGACGCTGTCGGGGAAAATGCCGTCTGGGGCGAGTATGGCCGAAACAAAATAAAGGCGGAGCAGCTTCTGCTTGAAAGGCGTCCTGACGCATATATTTTAAGACCGCCTTACCTGTATGGACCCATGCAAAACCTTTACAGGGAACCATTTGTCTTTGACTGCGCCATGGAGGGACGTGCTTTTTACATACCGGGCGACGGCAGTATGCCCCTGCAGTTTTTCCATGTGGAGGATTTGTGCAGGGTGATGGAACAGATTCTGTTGACCCACCCCGGGGAACATATTATGAACGTGGGAAACAGCGAAGTGGTTGACATTAACCGGTTTGTCCGCATCTGTTATGATGTGGCAGGAAAAAGCTTAAAGACTGTCCATGTAAAAGACCATGAAAACTGGCGGGATTTTTTCTGCTTTCATAATTACGGATATGTCCTGAACGTAGAAAAACAAAACCGGATTCTGCCCGTACAGAAAGACTTACGGGAGGGACTTCTGGAATCTTTTGAATGGTACAGGGAACATCCGGAGAATGTGGCAAAAAGAGATTACATAAAATTTATTGAAGAACATTTTTAGGAGGAAAAGCTATGGCAAGATACATGGAAGATGCGGGCATTCATCAGCCTTTTGACGTAGTCAGCATGGTTATGGAGGATTACATCTACCATCATCGTTTTTCTCGGAGCGATTGGGAAGGGGAACCGGTATACCAGTGTACGGACGGACACGGGAAAGCCAGATACCTGAAATGGAATTATGCAAGCGGTATTTTGCATCTGGAAGCGTGGCTGAAAAGTCCCTTTGGAAATGAAATGAACCTGAGCGTACCAGGCGCAGGCAGGAGCGGAAAAGAGTATAAAGAAAGCATAGACAGACTGATACAGAACCTGCGGAGCCATTCCGGAAACATACATACCGGCAGCATCGGACAGGACCCGCTGCACCACCAGCAGGCATCAGCTGCCTTTTCGCAGCAGACAGGGAACCAGCCTGCCGCTTATCCCCGGCAGCAGCCCACAGCGCAGCATACTGCATACCCCCAACAGCCTGCAGGAGGGATGCCGCCAACGGCAAATCCGTCAAGTGTTCCGGTAGTTGTCCGTCCAAGCTGCGAATACGGCGCGTCGATAAACTCAACGGCCGGAATGATACTGAGTATCTTCGGGTTGCTGTTTGCCTTTGCGATTCCGATTTTAGGCATTATATTCAGTGTAATCGCCCTGAAAAAATGCCACGCCGGCAGCGTCCCCAAAGATTCCGTAAAAACCGTCAAAAACCTAAGCGTTGCAGGCATAATCATAAGCATTGTGGTAACAATTTGTTCCTATATTTTATTCGAGTGGATTTACGGCATAATGCTGCTGTAATAACCCGAATTTCGGCATATTGCATTGGGGGAGCCGGAGGGGGCATTTGTTCCAACAGGACGCGCTCCCGCTCGGGTAAAAACGCAGCGGCACATAGGATGCTAAAATACAGCATCCAAGGGCCGGCGTTTTTACACGGTCCTTTATGGAATCAAATGCCCCCTCCGGCTTCCCCAATGCGATATGCCGCCCCAACCCCCTAAATATGCCGAAATTCTACCCTCAAAAAGTATTTGACGTACCCGCTTTCCTATGCTATAGTCATAATTGTATGGAAAGCGGTATTGGTGTTGTCTTCCATGCAAATATTTTTGACCACTTCCTGCATATATTTGCAGCAAGTTAAGGCCAGACGGACAGCCGGGTCAACTGCCGATTGGCAACTTCGTTGCCTTATTGATTGAGTTAAAAGCTCAAATTTTATAAGTTGGTTACTATAAACCGGTGCATTTGCACACCTAACTTGTGAAACGGTCAATAAGAGTAGTAAAAGTAAAATATTTGCTATATAGACTCTAAACCCAATATCTGTCTTTTGTGACGCTTCATTGCAACGGTAGTTTCATTGAAGAAAAAGCGCATCCCCAAGAATTGATGCGCCGGACTTAAAGCTACAATGAAGAGGAAGAAAAACATGATGAGCAAGTAATGGTGAGGCATTGCTTGCTTTTTTTGTTTTGTAATCCACATATACTTTTTATACAAAGAAAAGAGGAACAGACATGAGTGATAAGCTGAAACTGTATGGATTTAACAATCTCACCAAATCTCTGAGTTTCAATATTTATGATGTTTGTTATGCAAAAACACAGCGGGAGCAAAAGGATTATATCGCTTATATCGACGAACAATACAATTCGGAGCGTCTGACAAAGATTTTAACGAATGTGACAGATATGATAGGCGCCACCGTTTTAAATATATCCAGTCAGGATTATGACCCGCAGGGTTCGTCCGTAACCATATTGATTGCGGAAGGCTCAATGGTGCCTGCCGGTTCGGTGATTACGGAAAACCCCGGGGAAACGATACTGGCGCATCTGAACAAAAGCCATATTACGGTGCATACTTACCCAGAGTATCACCCGGAAACCTGTCTGGCAACCTTCAGGGTGGATATCAACGTGGCGACATGCGGGGAAATCTCGCCGCTTTCCACATTGGATTATCTGATTGGCTCTTTTGACTCGGATATCATCACGATGGATTACCATGTAAGGGGATTTACCAGGGATGTGGGAGGACAAAAGCTGTTTATGGACCACAAAATTACGTCCATACAGGATTACATCGATGAAGAAACCTTAAGGCATTACGATGCGGTGGATATTAATGTGTACGAAGCAAATATTTTTCATACCAAAATGCTGATTAAGGAAATTGATTTGCAGAATTACCTGTTTAACAGTGATGTTTATGAGCTGCCCCCGAAAAAAAGGCTGGAGATAACAGACAGCCTTCGCAGGGAAATGATTGAGATTTTCAGCGGGCGGAATATTTTTTAAAAAGGATGGCATAATGTCAAGATTAAATCAGCAGAAGGCGCCTGTTTTTGAGGCGTTGCAGAAATTCGGAAAAAACAGAATCGTGCCTTTTGACGTACCGGGACACAAGAGGGGACGGGGAAACCCGGAACTGGTCGGGCTTCTGGGTCAGCAGTGTGTAGGACTTGATGTAAATTCCCAGAAATGCCTGGACAATCTCTGTCATCCGGTTTCCGTTATCAGGGAGGCGGAGGAGCTTGCGGCGGACGCTTTCGGGGCTAAGTATGCATTCCTGATGGTGGGAGGGACGACTTCTTCCGTACAGAGCATGGTATTGAGCGCCTGCAAGCAGGGCGATAAAATTATTTTGCCCCGCAATGTGCATAAAAGCGTTATCAATGCGCTGGTGTTAAACGGCGCCATCCCGGTTTATGTGAATCCCGATATGGATGAAAAGCTGGGAATTGCCCTTGGCATGAAAGTAGGACAGGTGGAGGCGGCGATACGGGAAAATCCCGATGCCGTTGCCATTTTGGTGAACAATCCCACTTATTACGGTATCTGTTCCGATTTGCAAAGCATTGTAAAGCTGGCGCATCAGTATGGGATGCTGGTGCTTGCGGATGAGGCCCATGGCACCCATTTTTATTTTGGGGATAACATGCCGGTTTCCGCCATGGCGGCAGGCGCGGATATGGCGGCGGTCAGTATGCACAAGTCCGGGGGCAGCCTTACCCAGAGTTCTTTTCTTCTGGTGGGTGGGAAATCCGTAAATCCCGGCTATGTCAGGCAGATTATCAATCTGACCCAGACCACAAGCGGCTCTTACCTTCTTTTGGCAAGCCTTGACATTTCCAGAAAAAATCTGGCGCTGGGCGGCAGGGAAGCGTTTGCAAGGGTTACTGCGCTGGCAGAATATGCCAGAAAAGAAATCAATGCCATCGGCGGCTATTATGCTTACTCGGCGGAAATGATAAACGGGGACAGTATTTTTGATTTTGACAGGACAAAGCTGACGGTTAACACGCTCGGGCTGGGACTTGCCGGCATCGAGGTATACGATATTCTCCGCGATGAGTATGATATTCAGGTGGAACTGGGGGATATTGCAAATATACTGGCCTATATTTCCATTGGTGACAGAGAGCGGGAAGTGGAACGATTGGTGAGCGCTTTGATGGAAATTCACCGCAAATATAAAAAGGACGGCAGCGGCATGTTTACGCAGGAATATATTGAGCCAAGGGTGGCGGTTTCCCCGCAGCGGGCATTTTATGCGCCGAAGGAATCCCTGCCTCTGGATAAGACGGAGGGCCGCGTATGCAGCGAGTTTGTGATGTGCTATCCGCCGGGGATTCCGATTCTTGCACCCGGTGAACAGATTACAAGAAGCATACTGGACTATATTTCCTATGCGAAGGAAAAAGGCTGTTCCATGACGGGGCCGGAGGATACTGCCATAGAGAAACTCAATGTATTAAGGGAAGTATGGTTTTGAGGGAGGACGCATCATGGAATTATGGTTTTCGGAAGCGCACACACCGGATGTAAAACTTTCTATAAAAGTGGACAGGCAGCTTTACAGCGGGCAGAGTGATTTTCAGCGCATTGATGTATTTGAATCGAAGGAGTTTGGACGGTTTTTAACCCTTGACGGTTATATGATGCTGACGGAGAAGGATGAATTTATTTATCATGAAATGATTACCCATGTTCCGATGGCAGTACATCCGTCCGCAAAGAAAATACTGGTTATCGGCGCCGGGGACGGCGGGGTTATCCGGGAGCTGACAAGATATGCTGGTGTGGAACGCATAGATATGGTGGAGATAGACTCCCTTGTGGTGGATGTCTGTAAAAAATACCTGCCAAAGACGGCATGCCGGTTTGACGACGAAAGGGTGCATCTTTATTTTGAGGACGGGCTTCGTTTTGTCCGTTCCAAAAAACAGGAGTATGACATCATCATTGTGGATTCCACTGACCCGTTCGGGCCGGGGGAAGGGCTTTTTACAAAAGAGTTTTACGGTAATTGTTATAAGGCATTAAAAGAGGACGGCATCATGGTAAACCAGCATGAAAGTCCCTTTTATGAGTCGGATGCGGAAGCCTGTCTGCGGGCCCATAAGCGTATTGTGGAAAGCTTTCCCATCAGCAGGGTTTATCAGGCGCATATACCTACATACCCTTCCGGGCACTGGCTGTTTGGTTTTGCCTCCAAAAAATATCATCCCGTACATGACTTTGACGGGGTGGCATGGAAAATGCAGGGGCTTTCGACGCAGTATTACACGCCAAAGTTACACGTAGGCGCGTTTGCCCTTCCGGCGTATGTGGAAAATCTGCTTCGCCAGGCAGAAGCGTGAAAAGTGGCGTGGAGTTTAATATTGTAAGAAAGAGAGAAGAGGAAAAGCATGGGAAAGATTTTAGTGATTGGATGTGGCGGGGTGGCTTCGGTTGCCATTCAGAAATGTGCGCAGAATGCAGGGGTTTTTGATGAAATCTGCATTGCCAGCCGTACGGTGGAAAAATGTGACGCCTTAAAGGCAAAACTGGAGGAGAAGGGTACAAAAGCAAAAATTACTACCGAAAAGGTGGATGCGGACAATACGGAGGAATTGATTGCCTTAATAAAAAAAGTGAACCCCAAGGTAGTTTTGAACCTTGCGCTGCCCTACCAGGACCTGACGATAATGGATGCCTGCCTTGCCTGCGGGGTGGATTATGTGGATACCGCAAACTATGAGGCGGAGGATACAGAGGACCCCGAATGGCGTGCCATTTATGAAGAGAGATGTAAAAAAGAAGGATTTACTGCATATTTTGATTATTCATGGCAGTGGAAGTACCGGGATAGCTATCAAAATGCAGGATTGACTGCAATTTTGGGCAGTGGGTTTGACCCGGGTGTAACAAGTGTTTTTTCGGCGTATGCCTTAAAACACTATTTTGACGAGATTCATTATATCGATATCCTTGACTGCAACGGGGGCGACCACGGCTATCCCTTCGCAACCAACTTTAACCCGGAAATCAATTTACGTGAAGTATCTGCCAACGGTTCTTATTGGGAAAACGGAAAATGGGTGGAAACCAAGCCCATGGAAATCAAGCGCGAGTATCATTTTGCGGGAGTGGGCAAAAAGGATATGTACCTTCTGCATCATGAGGAAATTGAATCTCTGGCAAAAAATATTCCCGGCGTGAAACGTATCCGCTTCTTTATGACGTTCGGGGAAAGCTATCTTACCCACATGAAGTGTCTGGAAAATGTAGGCATGTTGTCCACGGCTCCCATTCTGTATGAGGGCAGGGAAATTGTGCCGATTCAGTTTTTAAAGGCGCTGCTGCCGGACCCGGCTTCTTTAGGACCCCGCACGGTTGGCAAAACCAATATAGGATGCATTTTTACCGGCATAAAGGACGGTAAGGAAAAATCCGTTTACATTTACAATGTTTGCGACCATCAGGAATGCTTTAAAGAGGTGGAGTCCCAGGCCATTTCTTATACCACGGGTGTGCCCGCCATGATAGGCGCAATGATGGTAATGGAAGGCATCTGGAAAAAACCGGGCGTCTTTAATGTGGAAGAGTTTGACCCGGACCCGTTTATGGAAGCGTTAAATAAATGGGGGCTTCCCTGGGAAGTGGATGAAAATCCGGTTTTAGTGGATTAACCGGATTCAGGTGGAAAAGGGAGAGTGCGCATGGAGTGGAGGGATTTGCCGACGCCGTGTTATGTGGTGGACGAGGCTTTAGTGGAAAAGAATCTGGAAGTGTTAAAGGGCGTCATGAACAGGACAGGTGCAAAAATACTGCTGGCACAGAAGGCATTTTCCATGTATGGGCTGTATCCGTTGATTGGCAGGTTTTTGACAGGCGCCACTGCAAGCGGTCTGTATGAAGCAAGGCTGGGGTATGAAGAAATGGTTCTTCCCATGAAAAAACAGGGTAAACACTGTGAAAACCACGTGTATGCCCCGGCTTTCAGGGAAGATGAACTGGACGAAATCTTAACCTACAGCGACCACATTGTGTTTAATTCCATCAGACAGGTGGAAAAGTATGCAAATAAAGCAAAGGCATTGGGGAAAGAGGTCGGGCTTCGCGTCAATCCCGAATTTTCGACACAGGAGGGACATGCCATTTATGACCCCTGCGCACCCAAATCCCGTCTCGGGGTTACGCAGGATGCCTTTATGGAAAAATGCAGGACAGATGGAGAGGAATGGCTGGAGCAGATAGACGGCCTGCATTTCCATACGCTCTGTGAACAGGACGCGGATGATTTGGAAAAAACTTTGAAAGCGGTGGAAGAAAAATTCGGCCGCTTCTTTCCTAAACTGAAATGGCTTAATTTTGGCGGCGGGCACCATATCACAAAAAACGTCTATGATTTGGCAACGCTGGAAAAATGCATTAAGGGGATACAGGAAAAGTATGGGCTTTCGGTATATCTGGAGCCGGGGGAGGCTGTTGCGCTGAATGCCGGATTCCTTGTAACCACGGTACTGGAGGTAATACATAACGGCGGGGATATTGCCATATTGGACACTTCTGCCGCCTGTCACATGCCCGATGTGCTGGAGATGCCCTACAGGCCGCCCCTTTTAGGCAGCGGCAGTCCGGGCGAAAAAAAATGGAATTACCGCTTAGGCGCTCCTACCTGTCTTGCAGGGGATATTATCGGGGAATATTCTTTTGACGCTCCCCTAAAAGAAGGCGACAGGCTGGTATTTGAGGATATGGCCATTTACTCCATGGTAAAAAACAATACCTTTAACGGAATGCCCTTGCCGGCTATTATACTGAAAGAGAAAAACGGAAATTACCGCCTTGTCAAAAAGTTTGGATATACGGACTTTAAGAACAGGCTGTCTTAAGTAAAGAAAGGAAACTGCAATGTATGAATGCCCGAATTGCGCCGGCAACCTGCAATTTGACATTGACTGTCAGCAGCTATTGTGCCGTCACTGCAACACCACTGTAGACCCCTACAGTTTTCAAAAAGAAAAGGACGCGGAGGAAGCAACGGAGTATGATGTCACGGTCTTTTCCTGCCCCCAGTGCGGCGGCACAATTTTAAGTGAAGATACGACAGCGGCGACCTTTTGCAGCTTTTGCGGAGCCTCTACCATACTGGACAGCCGTATCAAGAAAGAAAGGCGTCCTGCCCGAATCATTCCTTTTACAAGGACGAAAGAGGATTGTAAAAAGGCTTACGCAAAAATGATGCGGCGCGCCATTTTTGCGCCGGGAGAATTGAAGAAGGCGGAGCATATTGACAAATTCAGGGGTATTTACATGCCATATTGGATTTTTTCCTTTGAAAACAAAGGGGAAATCTCTTTTAACGGAACCAGAAGCCATCAGCGGGGTGATTATCTTCATACAAAACACTATACCCTGCAAAGTTATGTGGACGCTTCCTATCAGGGTATTTCCTATGATGCGTCGGCGGCTTTTTCCGATAATCTGAGCAGCGCCATAGCGCCTTTTGACTTGACGCAGGAAAAACCGTTTACCCCGTCCTTCCTCAGCGGATTTTATGCGGATACAAGCGATGTGGACAAATGGGTATATCAGGGTGAGGCACAGGATATGGCTTTGGAAGACGGTTTTCGTTATATTTCTAAAAACAGCGTATGCAGGTGGCATCATGTTGCTGACAAAAATGAGTCTTCGCTGAAAAATGCACTTCGTCCCGAATGTACCTCTCATGATTTGGTTATGCTTCCGGTATGGTTTCTCTCTTACCGGAACGGGGACAGGGTGGCCTATGCGGTTGTCAACGGGCAGACAGGAAAAGCAGCGGCTGATTTGCCGGTGGACAGGAAAAAATACATAATCGGTTCCCTTTTGCTTGCCCTGCCGATATTTATTCTTTTTAATTTGTTTTTTACCGTAAAACCTGATATCCTGCTTTGGCTTTCCCTTTTGCTTGCTTTTATCTGCGGTGTGATTTCCAGTGTGCAGATGTCCCATATCCGAAGAAAAGATTCGGGTGAGGATGACAGAGGGCTTGTTCATAAAAATAGTAAGGCCACTGGCTGGGTAAATTATGCGGATACAGGACGCCGGAAAAAAAGCATGGGAAGCGCAATGGGAGGTATTCTTTTTACCATTGTGTCTACCATATTGGCAGTTATGATTTTACCGAATTTTTTGATTGCTGAACTGGCCCGCGGAGGTAAGGGAGCGGTAACGGGAGTGGCTGCCCTGATACTTTTTGCAGGTATTATGATGGGGCCAAAGATAAAAAAACTGAATATATCCATGAAGGATATGTTGTCCGGTCTGGCAAAACCGGCAGCAGTTATTTTGTTTTCCCTTTTGATTCTGCTGATTCATCCGGCTTCCGATTTGTACTATTACGGCGGGGTGATTGCCGCGCTTTGCGTGGTAATCTGGAATCTGTTGGATATTATAGGACGGTATAATGTGCTTGCCACGCGTAAGCTGCCGCAGTTTAACAGAAGGGGAGGTGATGACAATGCGTAAGTTTTGTTTTCACCTGTTCTTATCCGTAAGTATGTTTGTGGCTGCATTTCTGTGGAGCGGGACAGTATGCCATGCAGAGCCGTCCTATACGAATGCGGAAACCGGATACAGGGCTTTGGTGGAGGACGACGCTTTTCTGCTTTCCGAAGAAGAAGCAAGCCAGCTGATTTTGTTCATGCAGGAGATTACTGCATATGGCAATGTCGCTTTTAAAACCATTAACGAGAATTTTACGGATACGGAAAGCTATGCCAGGGGTTATTATCAAAGCCAATTCGGCACGGACAGCGGCACCCTGTTTTTGATAGACATGGATAACCGCAATATCTGGATTCACAGTGACGGAGCGGTATACAAGGTTATCACCACCGCATATGCAAATACCATTACGGACAATGTGTACCGGTATGCTTCCAATGAAGACTATTTTGGCTGTGCAAAAGAAGCGTTTGGGCAGATGCTTTCTTTATTAAAAGGACAAAAGATTGCACAACCCATGAAGTATATCAGCAATGCCCTGTTAGCGGCTATTTTAGCGCTTTTATTTAATTTTGGCATTGTAACATTCTTTTCCCGTTTGAAAAGGCCGGGGGAGAAGGAAATCATGGAAAACATTCCAAAACGGTTTTCCTATACCAAACCGACGGCTGTTTTCACCCATAAAACACGCGTTTACAATCCTGTCAGTTACGGAAGCGGAAGCGGAGGAAGCAGCGGCGGGAGCAGTGGCGGTGGAGGCAGCAGCGGAGGCGGCGGAAGAAGCGGAGGCGGAGGCGGCCATGGGTTTTAGGTTTAGATGGGGAAAGGACGTATGTAATGAATATTATTAAAGATTCCACACCACATGCGGACGGGTTTCGTATGCCGGCAGAATTTGAGCCGCATACGGGATGCATTATGATTTTTCCGGAACGGGCGGACTCCTGGCAGTACGGAGGTTATGCGGCAAGAAAAGCTTTTGTGCAGGCAGCCTGTGCAATAGCCCAGTCCGAAAAGGTAACCGTTCTGGCAAGCGATAAGCAGTATGAAAATGCAAGGGCTGTTCTGCCTTCCCATATCCGTGTGGCGGAGATGTCCTCCAACGATGCGTGGGCGAGGGATTATGCGCCTACCTTTGTAGTCAATGAAAAGGGTACGGTAAGGGGAATCGACTGGGGATTTAACGCATGGGGCGGTCTTACCGACGGCCTGTATTTCCCTTGGGATAAGGATAACCGGATGGCGCGGAAAATCTGTGATTTATTGGATGTGGATGTGTACGATAAGCGGGATTTTATTTTGGAAGGCGGTTCCATCCACACTGACGGCGACGGCACGGTTATGGTGACGGAAAGCTGTCTGTTGAGTAAGGGAAGGAATCCGTCCCTGAGCCGGGAAGAAATAGAAGAAACACTAAAAGCCTTTCTGGGCGCAAAAAAAGTATTGTGGCTGCCGAGAGGCATTTATCTGGATGAAACCAACGAGCATGTGGACAATATCTGTGCCTTTACGGCGCCGGGAGAGGTCGTGCTTTCCTGGACGGAGGACAAGGAGGACGCACAGTATGCCCTGTCCCTTGCCTGTCTTAAGTATCTTTCAGGGCAAAAAGACGCCAGGGGAAGAAAGCTGAAAGTCCATAAGCTTCCTCTGCCGAAGCCCGTCTGTATAAAGGAAGAGGAGTGTGAAGGGCTTGATTTGTGTGATGATGAACCGACCAGAAAACCGGGGGACAGGCTGGCGGCGTCGTATGTGAATTTTTACATTGCCAACAAAGCCGTTGTCATGCCGGGATTTGGTGAGGAGACGGATGAAGCTGCAAAAAAAATATTGCAGGGGCTGTTTCCTGACAGGAAAGTGCATCAGATTTATGCCAGGGATATTCTGATTGGCGGCGGCAATATCCACTGCATTACCCAGCAGATACCCGGCAGGCAATAATCATGCGCAAAAGCGCTTTGGAATGGAGGAAATAATGAGAAAAATAACGGTTGCGGCAGTGCAGATGTTTTGTAACAGAAGCAGGGAAGAAAACTTGAATGCGGCGGAAGGGTTTGTCAGGGAAGCGGCAAAAAAAGGGGCGAAAGTCATTCTTTTACCCGAATTGTTTGAAACATGGTATTTTTGTCAGGAAAAAAGATATGATTCCTACAAGCTGGCTTCCGTTTTGGAAGAAAATCCGGCTGTGATTCGTCTACGTAAGGTGGCGGAGGAACTTTCTGTGGTACTGCCCGTCAGTTTTTTTGAGCGCGCAGGCAATACCACATACAATACGGTGGCAATGATAGATGCGGACGGAACCGTGCTGGGTATTTACAGAAAGACGCATATCCCGGACGACCATTTTTATCAGGAAAAGTTTTATTTTACACCGGGCGATACCGGTTTTAAGGTGTGGGAGACAAAATACGGAAAAATTGGCGTAGGCATCTGCTGGGACCAGTGGTTCCCGGAAGCCGCCCGCTGTATGGCGCTTATGGGCGCCGAGGTTTTGCTGTACCCCACTGCCATTGGCTCCGAGCCGATTTTATCCTGTGACAGTATGCCGCAGTGGCGCCGCTGTATGCAGGGGCACAGCGCCGCCAACATGATGCCGGTGGTTGCTGCAAACCGTGTGGGAAGGGAAGAAGTAGTCCCCGGACCCGATAACAACAATCAGGATTCGGCGCTTGTATTTTACGGTTCTTCCTTTATCACCGATGAAACAGGGGAAATAGCGGAAAGTGCGGACAGGGAGTCCGAGCAGGTACTTTGCCATACCTTTGATTTGGATGCAGTGGAGGAAATGAGGATGAGCTGGGGCGTATTCAGGGATAGGCGTCCCGGGATGTATGACGCCATGCGGCAGATATCCGGTTAAAAGGGATATTATTGTAAATATCCCTTTTCCCGTAAATCAGATTTAATCAGTTCCATGGCTTTTTGCGAGGGAGCGGCGATGGTATGGTAGTGATAGTCTTCCGTCAGGGCGCAAAGAGGCCTGGAACTGCTTTTTTCGGCTTTTTGTACAAATTCTTTTGCATCGTCCAGATTGTTGATTACAAGGTCGCACCGAATCTGTCCGTATATATCGTGGTCGATGGAAACATCCAGCATCCGGCCGCCCAGGTCCACCACGGAGGACATTTCATCCAGTATCTGTCCTTTGGTATGCCTGACATAGATGACTTCCCTGTATTGGCAGTCCTCGGATTGAGGATGAAACAGGATATATCCTTTATTTGTGGAAAGAATATTCCGGTTTTCGGCACGGAGCAGTGCTATATCCTGTACGATTACCTGACGGCTGACATGTAATTTCCTTGCCAGTTCGGCGCCGGATATGGGAGCTGACGATGTATGTAGTAATTCTATGATGCTTAGTCTTCTTTGTAATCCGTCCATAGTGTCAGGTTACTCCTGTAATTCATTTCATTTTAAGGGAAAATTGTTGGCGCCCCTGCTTTTTTGCAGGCGGATGCGTTCTTTTTCCATAAGGTATCGTTCTAATAAAGGTATTTTATTGCCAAACTGGCATCCGTAAACAGTAATGTTGTTTTCCAGTTCAAAAGTTCTTACTATAGTGCCGTACAGCGTAAAAGAATATTTTTGCCCTGTTTCTTCAATGTAATCATGCAATTCTGTTTGTACCACGTCATGCTTTTTAAATTCTTTGTTCCTCTCGTAGGAAGTAAAGGAAAAACCGGTGGTACTCACATCTTTAATGTTACCCCTGATGCCCTCCTTATAAGTGCCTACAAAAATAAGCGCGTTGATGCCTACAAAGCAGCGGAAGGCTCCCCGTCTGTTAAATTCTTTACTCTCTTCCTCGGAAGCTATCATGTAACAAAAGGTACCGTCTTCCCTTTTGGCAGTCTGTATGGAAACATTATAAAATATATGTGGTTTTTTGTCAGGAAAGGCAACAACAAGGTGTACAGTGATTCCTTTTCCGTTGAATGAAATTATCTTGTCATTCTTTAAAACCGGCGCCGCAAGAATCATGTGCTTTCGTGGAATAAAGTCCAATACAAGGGAAGGAAATTCCATTTTCTGGTCTCCTACAAGAACCAGAAGCGTAATAGACTGTTCAGGTGTCAAATCTTCCATGTGCATATGACATCCATCCTTTCTGTATAGGGGTATGTGCGATAACAGGAAAGGTTACAATTTAATTTTATGTATCGGGGAAATTTTCACAATCAAATCAAAAAAGCTCCCGCAAAGGAACTTTTAAAGAACAGTCGATGCGACAGGATTTGAACCTGCGACCTCTACGTCCCGAACGTAGCGCTCTACCAAGCTGAGCCACGCATCGAATCAGTTGAACATTAAAATAATACACTAAGCGGGCGGGGATGTCAAGATTTTTGTTGTTCGGGTTTTCACCTTGAAAAATTTCGGAATTTTCAGATTACACTTCCCAAAATCGAAATTATATTGTTTTTGGGAAACAAACATAGTATAATAACTTTGCGAGGTGATTTTCTATGAAGCTGATTGAAAGAAAACAATACTTAGATAAAATGATAGGTGTTATCGGAACTCCAGATATTAAAGTTCTGACGGGTGTGCGTCGTTCCGGCAAATCGAAGCTGCTAGAAGCGTTCAAAGCGTATGTGCAAAAGAATATTGCTGATGCCAATATTATCCATATCAACTTCAATTTGTCTATATATGACAACCTTAAAGAATACAAAGTATTAAATGAATATATTGAAAGCAATTATGCAGAAAATAAGGAGAATTTCGTATTAATTGACGAGATTCAGATGTGTGACAACTTTGAGCTGTGTATAAACAATCTACACGCAACCGAAATGTATAATCTTTATATCACGGGTTCTAATGCCTTCTTGCTCAGTTCAGATTTGGCAACTTTGTTTACCGGCAGAACATTTGAAATTAAAGTATATCCGTTTTCTTTTGCGGAGTATGTCCATTACTTTGACTTGACGGACAAATATAGCGCATTCGATAACTATATGCTTGAAGGCGGTATGTCCGGCTCTTATGTGTATAAAAAGCAAGAGGATAAATACGATTATATTGAAACTGTTTTCGACACTTTAATTTTAAGAGATATACGGCAAAAGTATAAAATCAAAAATCCTGTCTTAATGGAAAGAATTTCTCAATTCTTAATGGATAACGTATCTAACTTAACATCGGCGAGAAGTATTACGGATATTTTTACATCGAACAAAGATAAAATCAATCATAAGACGGTTGGCAGCTATCTGAATTATCTTTGCAATGCTTTTGCCTTTTATAAGTTCCGCAGATATGACATTAAAGGCAAAAAATATCTCGCTTCTAACGATAAGTATTATTTGAGCGACCACACTTTTCGATATGCCAAGCTCGGAACAAAAAACCTAGACAACGGCAGAGTGATTGAAAATATCGTTGCTATGGAATTACTCAGACGTGGATATGAAGTTTATATCGGTGTTTTATATAAAAAAGAGATTGATTTTGTGGCACTCAAGAGAAACGAGAAAATTTATATTCAGGTTTCGGACAATATAACCCATTCCGATACCTTTAAGCGAGAAGTGGAACCTCTGCTTAAAATCAGGGATGCCTATCCTAAGATGGTAATAGCACGAACAAGAAACTTTGAATATCAATATGAGGGCGTTAAAATTGTAGATGTGGCGGATTGGCTTTTGAATCAATAGGTTGTTTCCTGAAAATGAAAAATTTTATATTAATGAATGGTTTGGAATTAGATGGAAAGGAACTTCAAGCATATTATTATGTATTGTCTAAAAAGCAAAAATGTTGGAAAGTATTGACTGCACAAATTCAAATAATTTAAGAAAAACAGATTTTAGAAACTGCATGATGCATTTTGAGTTAAAAGACAAAGATGAAAATTCTCTTATTGCAGAAAAAAAATTTCGACTTTGCCATTCCTTTTTGCGGTCTTGTAGAAACTCAATTATATGAAAAGCTAAATATATATTTAGGGTTTGATTTACTATAAAATGATTAAATTCATAATTCCGAAAAGTGAGTATATTGATTGCCTTAATCCGGCCGCAAAGATATAATGATAGAGAAAAAAGGGAGGATACCGCCGTGTATGATGTAATTGTGACATTGAAAAAGGGAGAGGGCCGCGCTTTAAAAGCAGGCGGCGCGTGGATTTATGACAATGAAATAGAGTCCATTACAGGAGGGTTTGAAAACGGGGATATTGTAACCGTGCATGATTTTGACGGTTTCTTTCTGGGTTATGGGTTTATAAATACAAAATCAAAGCTGACAGTGAGGATACTGTCCCGCAAAAAAGGGACTGTGATAGATGACGCTTTTCTGGAGAAGAGGGTACAGGATGCATGGGATTACCGAAAACAGGTAATTGATACCGAAAGCTGTCGTTTGATTTTCGGGGAAGCAGATTTTCTACCCGGCATTGTAGTGGACAAGTTTTCCGATGTGCTGGTGGTAGAGTCATTGGCGCTCGGTATAGACAAGCTGAAAATAAGGATATTGGAAGCCGTAAAGAGAGTGCTTGCCAAAGATGGCGTCCGCATCAGGGGCATTTATGAGAGAAGCGACGCAAAAGTGCGTGAACAGGAGGGAATGGAGAGATATAAGGGATTTATCGGGGAAGCGTTTGACACACAGGTGGAGATTGTCGAAAATGGCGTTAAGTACGTCGTAAACGTGGAGGATGGACAAAAGACAGGGTTTTTCCTTGACCAGAAATACAACCGTGCCGCCATCCAGAAAATCAGCAGGGATAAAAAGGTGCTGGATTGTTTTACGCATACAGGTTCTTTTGCCTTAAATGCAGGAATTGCAGGGGCAAGGAAGGTGCTGGGTGTGGACGCTTCCGAGCTGGGAATTGCCCAGGCACAGGAGAATGCGAAAAGAAACCATTTGGAAGATAAGGTATCTTTTATCTGTGCGGATGTTTTTGAACTGCTTCCAAAGCTGGAGCAGGAAGGAGAAAAATTTGATGTGGTGATTTTGGACCCGCCTGCCTTTACCAAATCCCGAAGTTCCGTTAAAAACGCGGTAAAGGGATACCGTGAGATTAATCTGCGGGGCATGAAGCTGGTAAAGGACGGCGGTTTCCTGGCAACCTGTTCCTGCTCGCATTTTATGGATGCAGGGCTTTTTAAAAAGACAATAGAAGAAGCGGCAAGGGGAGCGCACAAACGCCTGCGCCAGGTGGAGTTCCGTACACAGGCGCCGGACCATCCCATCCTCTGGGCGGCGGACGCGTCGTATTATCTGAAGTTCTATATCTTTCAGGTTTTGAGCGAACAGTAAAATTATAGTTTGGAGGAATTAAATATGAAATCTACCATTCTTTCAGCAATCACTATTGCAATTATCTGTATGGTTTTTTATTTGGTTTACAGGAAAGAAGAGTCGGATACACAGAACGACAGCCGTATAGTATTTGCATTCAGCAAGACATTTAAAGCAGTTATGCTGTCGTGCACAATTGCAGCCGCAATGATTACGCTGTTATTTCTGGGGCTGGCTGTATTTGGGGAAAAGGAATACAGAATGTTTTTTGTGATTATTGCGTTGTTTTTCTCTTTGTTGACGTTACTTGCTTCACTGCTTTATTTGCTGGCAAGAAATAAAAAAGTCATTTATGAGGGTGACGTTCTGTATGTTTCCAATCTTTTCGGCAAAGAGCAAACCGTCCGTATCTCAGAAATTATTGATGCGGTAGAGAACAGTTCTGACGGCATGAGTCTGGTTTTACGGGATAACAGGAAAATCAAAATAGATATGCAAATGAATTATTATCCCAAAATCAAGGAGATATTGGAGAAAAACAATATCAGGTATCACGACAGACACGGTAATACAGCCCCGAAAGGATGGTAATGATGGGAAGGCTTTATTTGTATTACAAAAAGAACAATCATTCCCTGATGGGTGAAGTATTGAAAATAAAGGTGGATGATGAGATAACGTCTGAGGTGAAGAAAAATCATATTTATGAACGGGAGCTTTCGGACGGACGCCATAACGTGAAAATGTATATTTGCGGTTGGACTAAGGATGAGCTGGTGGGTTATGTTGATGAAAACATAGAGATATCGGGAGATACCTTTTATACATATCGGGGGCCGGTAACGATATACGGAAAAGGGAAATTGAAAAATAAGCCCTGCCGGAGCGTTGATGATTTCAAAAAGCAAGTCAAAATTTCTAATGTTTTATATAAAATATGTATTGCTGCCCTGTTTCTTTTTTTAACACTTTACTTGTTATTTCCTGCCGGATGTGCCTTTTCGGATACGGAGGAAAACGCGTCGGTAAAAGGTAACTTAACGGATTGGAAGGTGTATTTTTCCCCGGAAGGCCTGGCATCCGATATAAAAAACGTATTGGACAATTTGGCGGAAAGCATAAAAGAAGAGGTCATCAGCAAACACGAAGGCTTGACCAGAGTGTTTGCAAGAAAAGATTTTGCCCCGGAAGAAATTGCCTGCGAAAACGTGCTGGAAACATATATGGACGGCCGGGATAATCCTGAAATTATGGAGTTATACGCAGGGGAACAGATACCGGACTTTTTTTGTTATGCAGAATATGATTTTGACGGAGACGGTATTTTGGATTATGTGGTGCTGTATCACGATTCCGGGGAGGAAGATGAGAAAGAAAATACCTGCCTTGGAGATATATGGATAAAAGAGGAGGAGGGGTACGCAAGATGTCCTTTGCCAAAAGCAGGTTATAAGATTGGCGGAAGCTGGCAGGAGCCGGAGTTATTTATGATGGTGTTGCAGCACAGGTTTTATTGGGATGTGAAAGCCATTGCCGTATACCAGTCATTTTCCGAAGATGAATTGAGGATGTATGGATTGATGAATAGCATAGATTGTTTTGTATGTATTGAGTCGGTTAAAAAAGCATTTGAAACAGAAGGCATGGTACTGTTACAGACAATTTATCAGAATATTTTCGGATACGATTATGCGCCTGCGCCAGTAAAATTTGAAATTTGGAAAGAACCTGAAGAGCAGAGTTTATATCAGGTTTATCTGACAGAGCAGTGGCATTATCGACATTGGTATGCGGATTTTAATAATATTCAGATATGGGATGGAAATGACGACGGATATGAAGATATTTTGTATTATATAGGTTCATCTGGCGGAAGCGGTGGATGGGGGGATAGTTATTGCCTGTATGAATGGTCTGTTAATGAAAAAAATATATTGCAATGGATTTGCCATGGGTTGTTTATATAGATTTTGAGACACACAAACTCTATAGAGTGGAACGAAGCGGTTCAGATGAGTACTATACTATTTATGGTTTGAAAAGCGGAAGGTATCAGGCGGAAAAAGAACTGAGTCTGATTTACAAGAATGAAACGCGTGAAGACGGCTGTTATATTGCGACGGTTATTTATAAAGAATGGGGTAAGACAATGGAAGAAACAGATATTACAGGATTTGAGCGTCTGGAAACATTGGAATGGATGAAAGAAAAGTATCCTGAGTTTAGATTTTGGCTGGAAGGGTAGCTTTTCTTATTTTTTAATATTGACATCCCTGCAATTTGTGATATAGTTCTAAATGCAAATAAGTTGCATTTGCAAATAAGAACATAAGTACAACTATTAGATGTTATATCGCAGGTTTGCGATGTGCGGGGGTATATACATGCTGGATGTCATTCTCGATACCGTTATAGATAGTGTGAAACTGATTCCCTTTCTTTTTCTGACGTATCTTATTATGGAGTGCTTAGAACACAGGACTGCGGGAAAAGTACAGGACGTCATACAAAAGGGAGGGCGGTTTGGTCCGCTGTTTGGCGGTATACTGGGCGCTGCGCCCCAGTGCGGCTTTTCGGCGGCTGCTTCCAATCTGTATGCCGGCAGGGTGATTACGCTGGGAACACTGATTGCCATCTATCTGTCAACTTCGGATGAAATGCTTCCCATTCTGATTTCGGAAGCGGATACGGTAGGCCTTGCTCCTATTTTAAAAATTCTGGCTATGAAAGCGCTGATTGGGATTGCGGCAGGGTTTGTGATAGATTTGATAGTGCGCCCGAAGCCGGACGGACAGGATTATATTCATGAGATTTGCGAGCATGACCACTGCCACTGTGGGGAAAATACCGGGGTTGTAAAATCGGCCTTTGTCCATACGGCAAAAATTACGCTGTTTATTCTGCTGGTGTCCTTTCTTTTAAATACGATTCTTTTCTTTTTGGGGGAGGATGCCCTGGGCAGGCTGATATTAAACAAACCGTTTGTCGGGGAATTGCTGGCAGCCTTGATTGGCTTGATACCAAACTGTGCTTCCTCCGTTGTTCTGACCCGGCTTTATCTTGGCGGGGCCATGAGTTTTGCCGCCTGTATGTCAGGGCTTCTGGCTGGCGCGGGCGTCGGTATTCTTGTTTTATTTAAAGTAAACAGGAATAAAACGGAAAATATAAAGATTCTCCTGCTTTTGTATGCCATCGGCGTTCTGGCAGGAATGCTGCTGGAACTGTTTCACATTACTGTCTGACTTTGTGAAATAAAGCTGCGTGAAATGAGGAAAGATATGGAAGATAAAGATATAATATACCCCAAAGGCATAAAGTGGACCAGGCAGCGCAAGGATGTCTGCAAAGTGCTCATGGAAGCAAAAGAGCCGCTTAGCGCAGTGCAAATTTACAACCGCATTCTGAAAAGAGAAGAGGAAGTAAATTACGCCGTGTCCACCATTTACCGTATTCTTGCCATGTTTGAAAAAGCCGGTTTTGTAGAAAAAAGCACATATATGGGTGATGGCACGGTACTTTATGAATGGAGCAAGGGGGGACATACCCATTATGCGGTCTGTCTTGTATGCCATAAGCGTGTGGCGCTCCGTGCCTGTCCCTTTGCACATCTCCATCTGGATGAGGACATGGGGGATTTTACCGTAACAGGCCATAAACTGGAGCTGTACGGCTACTGTAAAGAATGCAGAAAAAATTAAAATTTTTAAAAAAAGTACTTGCCAATTCGGATTCAATATAATATAATAACTTTTGCGTTGTAAAAAGATATCTATTTGCGCCGCTAGCTCAGTTGGTAGAGCACCTGACTCTTAATCAGGGTGTCCAGGGTTCGAACCCCTGGCGGCGCACGGAGTACCGATTCTTGAGATTTCCTCGGGGGTTGGTGCTTTTTTTATATAGGAGGAAAACGATATGATTTTTGAAACACATGCACATTATGACGACGATGCTTTTGCAGGGGACTGTGATGAACTGCTGCTGTCCGCTTCCGAAAACGGAATCGGAAGGATTGTAAATATTGGCGCAAGCCTTTCCTCCTGTAAAAAGACGCTGGAATTGATGGAAAAGTATCCGTTTGTCTATGGCGCATTGGGAATCCACCCGGGTGAAACAGGCGAAATGGACGAAGGTACTTATGACTGGTTAAAGAAAAACCTCACGCATCCGAAATGTGTGGCGTTGGGAGAAATAGGACTCGACTATTATTGGCCCGAACCGGACAGGGAAACCCAGAAAAAATGGTTTATCAGGCAGTTGGAACTGGCAAGACAGCTTCAGCTTCCCGTAGTTATCCATTCAAGGGATGCGGCAAAAGATACTGTTGAAATTATGAAGGCACAGCGCGCAGAAGAAATCGGGGGCGTCATTCATTGCTTTTCTTATACAAAAGAGACTGCGGCGGTATTTCTGGATATGGGTTTTTTTATTGGTATCGGGGGAGTGGTTACCTTTAAAAATGCCAAAAAGTTGAAAGAAGCAGTGGAGTATATTCCGTTGGAGCGTATTGTATTGGAAACGGACAGCCCCTACCTGGCGCCGGAGCCCTACAGGGGAAAGAGAAATTCGTCTTTAAATATTCCTTTTGTAATAGAAGAAATTGCAAAAATAAAGCAGGTGCCTGCTGCGTTAGTAGAAGAAGTCACCTGGAAAAACGGGGAACAACTCTATTTGTTTAATAAAAAATAGTCCAGGAAAATGCAAAACAATAAAAATTTATTGATTTTCAATAAAAATATATTGACAATCGAAAACCCACATGCTATAGTAAGGAAAATGTTGGAAGGGAGGCGTACTGTTGAAAAAAGAAAATATTATCCGGATAACAAAATACTTACTGGATTTCATGTTTTTTGGAGGGATTTTTGTTATATTGACGCTGCCGCTCTCCATAAAGTGGGCAGGCCGTTATCTGCCTGAGATGGAGGCACATTATGCAGAAATGGTGATAATATATTTTGTCCTTGGCATACTTGGCATTGCCATTTTAGGCGAACTGAGGAAGGTTTTTCGTACCGTGCTGGCGGACGATTGCTTTGTGTATGATAATGTCGTAAGTTTGCAGAGGATGGGGACATATAGTTTTATGATTGCCCTGGTAGCCATGGCCCGGACGTTTCTCTATCTGACAATAGCGATGCTGGTAGTAATTTTGGTTTTTATCATTGCAGGGCTTTTCAGCAAGGTATTGGCATTTGTTTTTGACAGAGCGGTCAAATATAAGGAAGAAAATGATTTGACAATATAAGGAGGTGCCATATGGCGATAAAAATCAATCTGGACGTGGTTATGGCACAGCGCAAAAAGGGGTTGACGGAGCTTGCAGGAGAGGTAGATATTACGCTTGCAAACCTATCCATATTGAAAAATAATAAAGCAAAAGCAATCCGTTTTTCGACTCTGGAGGCGATATGTAAGGCCCTTTCGTGTCAACCCGGAGAGATAATAGAGTATGTGGAAGATAATGAGGAAAGCGAGGAAAAAGCAAATGGATAATAACAACAACGGATATCCGCCAAACATGCCGCAGCAATACGTCGGGCAGCAGGGCAGTCAGCCGGCCATACCGCAGCCAAACATGCAGCAGGTGAACATGCCGCAGCAGGCAGGCGCGCAGCAGGTGAACATGCCGCAGCAGGCAGGCGCGCAGCAGCAGGCCATGCCGCATCCAAATATGCCACGGTCGTTTTATCATCAGCAGTATGTGCCGCAACCGTATATTCCGGTAAAGAGGCCGGATACGGAGCAGACAAGAATCCTGAAATGGAATTTTGGGGTTTTAGGGCTTGCCAGTTTTCTATATGCCTGTTTTTACGCGTTTTGTATGTATAAAAACGGAAGCGGCATTACATATCCTTTTTTTCTCGCAGGAAGTCTTTGGTTTTACTGCTTCTGTATGAAAAAACTGGGGATTTCCTTAAAAAAAGACAGCATTTTTTACATGGTTAGCATACTGCTTTTAGGATTGTCCACTTTTTGTACGGCGGATTTTAAAATAATTGCCATGAATAAAACAGGCATATGGGTACTTACCATCAGTTTTTTGCTGCACCAGTTTTATATGGATAAAAACTGGACGTTTGGAAGGTATGCCGGATATGTGATTGCGACGGTTTTTGGAAGCGTCGGTGAAATTGCCAGACCCTTCCTTGATTTTGCAGGTTATCGGAAAACCCGCGGAAAAAAGGGAAAGGGCGTAATGTTCTATATTGTTATCGGATTATGCTTCAGCATACCGCTGCTTGCATTTGTGTGGCTTATGCTGATGAGCGCCGATAAAGTATTTAACATTATGACGATACAGGTTTTGAAAAAGCTGGATATCGGAAATATTATCGGGATATCTGCAATGACTATATTCATGTTTTTTATGGCGTATTGTATTATGTCCTATTTGTGCAAAAAAGAATTTTCAGAGGAAAGATGGAAAAAGATACAGATGGAATCTTTGATTGCCATAACGGTTACCCTGCCGATAACGATTCTTTATGCAGTGTTCAGTGTTGTACAGATAGTATGCCTGTTTTTCGGCAAAATTGATTTAACCAAATTCAGTTACGCCGAATATGCCAGGGAAGGGTTCTTCCAGCTTTTGCTGATATGCGTGTTAAATCTGGCGCTGGTATTGGCAGGACACGCATATTTCAAAGAAAATATCTGGCTGAAATTAATCCTGGCGGTTATGTCGGGATGTACCTACATCATGATTGCTTCTTCAGCATACC
This sequence comes from uncultured Lachnospiraceae bacterium, assembly GCA_910577015.1. Classification (GTDB taxonomy): domain Bacteria; phylum Bacillota; class Clostridia; order Lachnospirales; family Lachnospiraceae; genus Acetatifactor. The sequence goes on from CAJTKU010000021.1 coordinate 32,223, forward strand.
GGATGGTATTGTATATCAAACATTATTACTTTACGTTCCTGCGGATTTTTGTTTTATGGTCGCTTTTGGTGCTTTTTATATTGCTTACCGGTGTGATGATAAACATTTTCGTAAAGGAGTTCCCGTTATTCAAGTATAGCATGATTGTGGTAACCCTCTGTTACCTGCTGCTATCCTTTGCACGCCCGGACTATTGGATTGCAAGGTTTAATGTGGAAAATATGGGCGATAATAAAAATGAATTTTTTGATGCGGACGCTTATCAGGACTTTGGATACCTTTCCAGGCTATCAGCGGATGCAGCTCCTGCCTTTGCAGAGTATTTTGCAGCAGAAGGCTTTTCCATGGAAGACGCAGCAAAAGGAGTCATGAAACGGCAAAGATGGGAAGCGGGAGAAGCCGATTTTACCTCTTATTATGACCTTTACGGCGGCTTCCGGGACGAAGAAGATTCTTGGGGATACTATTATTTGGAACGAATTTATGAATCCTATGACAGAATGGGTATCAGAAGCTTTAATCTGTCAAAATATATTGCTTACCAGATATTAAAGTAATGGCGAAAAATGTCGAAGTGTTACGAAATTATTAATAATTTTAAGAAATTCTTAAGTGGTTTCCTGCCTTGAATAATGTTACAATATATTTAGAAGAATGCTGTAAAAGCATAAGTGGTCAGGCAGTATTCTGATTTGAGGGTATGGAAAAGATGAAAGCAAAATATAGAAAACGCATTTTTGTATCGGGCGTTGGCGCAGTTTTTCTGGCCGCAATGTTAACCGGCTGTAAAAGTGAAGATGAAAAGAAAGCTTCGCAGGCGTATTATGTTATCAGTGAAGAACTGGATATTAAGAAGACAGCGGATAAAGCGCAGGAGATACTGGAAAGCGCAGGACCTCAATCAGAAGACCATTCGTCAGAAGAATAGAAAAAAGTGCTGTGGTTATGATTCCATATCCACAACACTTTTTTTAAATAATTTTGGTGGTCCATTTACTGCAGTCCCAGACGTCACTTGCAAACCCTTCATAGAAATCCGGTTCATGGCAGACTATCAGGATGCTGCCCTTATAAGCGGTAAGGGCGCGTTTCAGTTCCGCTTTGGCGTCCACATCCAGATGGTTGGTGGGCTCGTCCAGGAGCAAAATATTGGTTTCCCTGTTGAGCAGCTTGCAAAGCCTTACTTTTGCCTGTTCGCCCCCGCTCAGTACCTTGACTTTGCTTTCGATATGTTTGGTGGTGAGTCCGCATTTGGCAAGCGCCGAGCGCACTTCATACTGGGTCATGGAAGGGTATTCTTTCCAGATTTCCTCTATGCAGGTGGTTTCGATATTCGGGGGCATTTCCTGCTCATAATACCCTATGCTTAAGTAATCTCCCTGTTCTACCTTACCGGAGATAGGAGGAATCAAGCCAAGAATGCTTTTTAATAGAGTGGTTTTGCCTATGCCGTTTGCACCGGTTAAAGCAATTTTCTGTCCTCTTTCCATGGAAAGGGTAAGCGGTGTGGAAAGGGGCTCCCCATAACCGATGATTAAGTTAGTTGTCTGAAACAGATATCGTCCGGGTGTGCGTGCTTCCTTAAAATAAAATTCCGGTTTGGGTTTTTCAGCGGCAAGTTCAATAATGTCCATCTTGTCCAGTTTTTTCTGCCGGGACATTGCCATGTTGCGGGTGGATACACGGGCTTTGTTTCTTGCTACAAAATCTTTTAAATCCGCTATCTCTTTCTGCTGCCTGTTATAGGCGGCCTCCAGCTGTGCTTTTTTCATGGCGTAAACTTCCTGAAATTTATCGTAGTCACCCACATAACGGTTCAGTTCCTGATTGTCCATATGATAAATCAGGTTGATGACGCTGTTTAAAAACGGAATATCGTGGGAGATAAGGATAAAGGCGTTCTCATAATCCGTCAGGTAGCGTTTTAGCCAGTTGATATGTTCTGCGTCCAGATAGTTGGTAGGCTCATCCAACAGCAGGATATCGGGCTTTTCCAAAAGTAATTTTCCCAAAAGGACTTTGGTGCGCTGTCCGCCGCTCAAATCGGTAACGTCCCTGTCCAGGCCCAAATCCATAAGCCCCAGGGCGCGGGCAACTTCTTCTACTTTGGGTTCTATCATGTAAAAATCATGCATGGTGAGCAAATCCTGAATGGTGCCCAGTTCTTCCATATATGCTTCCAATTCTTCAGGGGAGGCTTCTCCCATTTTTTCACAAATTTCATTCATCTTTGCTTCCATCTCATACAGAAAATCAAAAGCGGAGGAAAGCGCCTGTCGGATGGTCATGCCTTTTTCGAGCACGGTATGCTGGTCAAGGTATCCGACGCGCACATTTTTAGCCCACTCGACTTTCCCCTCATCCGGCATTAACTTTCCTGTAATAATGTTCATAAAGGTAGACTTTCCCTCTCCGTTTGCGCCGATAAGCCCGATATGCTCCCCTTTAAGCAGCCGGAAGGAAACGTTATGAAAAATGGCGCGGTCGCCAAAACCATGCGTTAAATTTTCTACGCTTAAAATGCTCATGATAATACTCTCCGTATTTTTATTTAATGACAATTGAGAGTATAGCACGGAGTATCCTTTCTATGCAATCAGAAAACATCGGAGTTTTTGCATTTTGCATTGCGACATCCCCGGCGTGCATTTGTTCCAACAGGACGCGCTCTCGCTCGGGTAAAAACGCAGCGGCACATAGGATGCTAAAATACAGCATCCAAATGCCGGCGTTTTTACACGGTCCTTTATGGAATCAAATGCACGCCGGGGATGTCGCAATGCAAAATGTGAAAAGTACGGCAGATTGGTATGTGATTGCAAAAAGTGGGGAATACTGGTAAAATATAAACCAAGTCAGGTCGGTATGTAAGGAGGAAAATTATGAAAAAAACAATTTTATTGTTAGGACTGGTATGTATTTTTATACTGACTTCCTGTGGAAATAAGAGTGAAGGTGAGGAGACAAAGCCTCAGGACAGCACTGTGAATCAATCGGAGAGCGCCACGAATCCTACGGGTAACGGTGGACAGGAAACCGGAACCGGCAGTAACAGCGAGGTCAGTATGCAGGATTTAAGAGATGCGGTAATTGAGGTAATCGGTGACAATTACTGGCCGGATACGATGATGGAAGCAGAAATGTTTGCGGATATCTACGGTGTTACCAGTGATATGTACGAGGAATTTCTGGCTGAAACGCCTATGATTGGAACAAATGTAGACACCCTGATTATTGTAAAGGCAAAAGAAGGACAGGTGGGCGCAGTGGAGGATGCCCTTAACGCATACCGCGACAACCTTGTAAACGATACCATGCAGTATCCTATGAACCTCGGCAAGATTCAGGCGTCCAGGATAGAGACCTTTGAAAATTATGTATGCTTTGTTCAGCTTGGTGCTGATACCACGGACCTTATGGAACAGGGAGACGATGTGGTAATTGAAAAGTGCCAGGAAGAAAATGAAAAGGCGTTGGAAGCAATCCGTATTGCGCTTTCAAAATAGTATGCAGGGCAGGTAAAAATAATGGTTTTTTCTACAGTACTGTTTTTGTTCCGGTTTTTGCCGTTGTTTTTCATATGCTATTTTCTGGCTCCGAAGAGAATGAGGAATCTCATTCTCTTTTTTGGAAGCCTGATTTTCTATGCATGGGGGGAACCTGTGTATGTGGTTTTAATGTTGTTTTCCACCTTGTCTGATTATATCCATGGCTTATTGATTGAAAAGTTCAAGGATAAACCGGCGGCAAAGGCTTTTTTAACTTCCTCCATAATCATTAATCTGGGGCTTTTGGGATTTTTCAAATACAGCGGCCTCGGACTTCCCCTGCCCATTGGTATTTCCTTTTATACTTTCCAGACAATGTCATATACCATTGACGTTTACCGGGGTGAAGTAAAGGCCCAGCACAATCTGCTGGATTTTGGGGTGTTTGTGGCAATGTTTCCCCAGCTGATAGCTGGACCGATTGTCAAATATAAAACGATAGCGGATGAATTGCAGGACAGACATGCCACATGGGATGATATGGCGGCAGGAGCCGCCAGGTTTACGGTGGGGCTTGGCAAAAAAGTACTGCTTGCAAATAATATCGGCCTGCTATTTACAGAGATAAGCAATGTGGGAAAAGAGCAGCTTACCATGACGATGGCATGGATGGGAATACTGGCATATGCATTTCAGATTTATTTTGATTTTTCCGGGTATTCCGATATGGCAATAGGATTGGGACGCATATTAGGGTTTCACTTTCCGGAAAATTTCAACTATCCGTACAGGGCTGTCAGCATTACCGATTTCTGGCGGCGCTGGCATATGACATTAAGCAGCTGGTTTAAGGAATATGTCTATATTCCGCTTGGCGGAAACAGGCGGGGGTTAAAGAGGCAGCTTGTAAACATCCTGATTGTATGGTCCTTGACCGGAGTCTGGCACGGGGCGGGGTGGAACTTCCTGCTCTGGGGCATGTGGTTTGCCTTTTTTCTTATCATGGAAAAGTTGTTTTTGGGAAAGCTGCTTTCCAAAGCGCCGAAAGTGGTCGGCTGGATTTATGCGATGCTTGTGGTGCTGTTCGGCTGGTGCTTTTTCTCCCTGGAGCAGCCGGATAAAATAGCCCTGTTTTTAAAAGCCATGCTTGGATTGGGAGAAGCTTCGTTTATCAGTACGGAAACATTGTACATGTTCAGTAATTATTGGATACTGTTTATTGTCCTGGGTATTGGGGCATTGGCGGTAAAGAAAAGTGAAAAAGAGAAATCTTTTGGATGGACAATGCTGGAAAATCTCTTTCTGGCGGCAGTTTTACTGTTATCCATTGCAAATATAGTGGACGCGTCCTACAATCCCTTTTTATACTTTCGCTTTTAACGGCAAAAAAGGAGTGGCGGCATGAAGGCAAACAAGAAAATATCAAAGAAAGCAATAGTGAGGCTTATTATATTGGGAGGACTTCTGCTCGGACTGGCGATTGCGGATATCTGCACGCCGGACCGCCTGTTTTCCGCATATGAAAACCGCGTGCTTGCATCAAAGCCAAAGTTCAGTATAAAAACGCTTTTAAACGGAAGCTATACAGAGGAGTATGAAACCTATGTGACGGACCAGTTCGTGGCACGTGATAATTGGATTTTTATTAAAACCGTGACGGATTTAGCTTTGGGAAAAAAAGAAGTGAACGGCGTTTATCTGGCGAAAGACGGAACCCTGATTGAAAAACATGCCTCGGGCGATATAGATGCAAAAACGGTTGAAAAAAGACTGCTTCTCTTAAAAAAGCTGACGGACTGGTGGGAAAACAGAGCCGCAGATGTGCAGACGGATAAAAACGGTACGCTGCAAATTATGCTTGTTCCGACTGCGGACAACATCTATACCGATAAGCTGCCGGGCAATGCCCCGTATTATTCTCAGACAGAATTTATAGGCGCCGTATCCAAAACGATAGATGACAAATATGTCATAAATATTACAGATACATTAATCAGCCATAAATCAGAGTATATATACTACGGAACAGACCATCACTGGACCACCCTGGGCGCCTATTACGGTTATTTGGAATGGGCTGAAAAAATGAGTATGACACCAGTGTCATATAATACAAGCGTTGTTTCGGAAAATTTTTTCGGCACTCTGCATTCCAAAACCAATCTCGTGGTAAAGCCGGATACAATAGAAGCTTATAAGCCGGAGCAGAACGCAGATATAAAGGTGTATTATGATTTTTCGGAAGAATACAAGGATTCCCTGTATGAAGATAAGCATCTGGAAACAAAAAACCAATACGGCTATTTTCTGGATGATAACCACTCGTTTGTTCGGATTGAAAGAGAAAATCCTTCACCGGAGTCAGAGGGTAAGAGTCTTTTTGTCATAAAAGATTCCTATGCCAACTGCCTGATTCCGTTTTTGACAGAACATTATGAAACAATTTATGTGTTGGACCTGCGATACTATAAGGGTTCTTTATTTTCCATGCTTGAAACTTATGATACAGAGGGAAACATGGATATTCTGGTTCTCTACAATGTGATACATTTTATCGAAGAATTTCAATATTATTAATCTTTTTTCAAATCTATTTTTCAAAGTAACTTTTCCTGCAAAATACCGAGATACTAATTAGAAAAGAATTTTGGAGAGAAAGGAGAGGGTAGTGGAACTAAAACTACGTGATAAAACAGATAACGAACTGATGCAGCTTGCGGCCAAAGACGACAGGGAAGCATTTGCGGCATTGGTATTGCGTTATTATGGGGAAACCCTTCACTTTCTTACCGGCAGGGTGCAAAATTCTGAGGCGTCGCAGGATATTGCGCAGGACTGCTTTGCGGATATCTGGGCGTCAAGACGCCGTTACAGGACAAATTTTTCTTTTCGCACCTATCTTTACGCGGTTTTGAAACACAAGATGATTGATTACATAAGAAAGACCGGAAAAGAAGTCACGGCTTTTCTGACAACAGAACTGCCGGAAAGCGTATCGGAGGATTCCCCGGAAGACCTGTTTCTGAAAAAAGAACAAAAAAATGAAATGGCGGAGTGGATAGAGGCGCTTCCGCCCGAGCAAAAAAAGGCGCTTTTACTGTATGCGGCGGAGGGAATGAGTTATCAGGAGATTGCGGATGTCATGCAGAAAAACATACGGCAGATAAAAAGTGCCATACACCGCGCCAGAACAACGTTGAAAAAAAGGAGGGAAGGCAGATGAATAAAGAAGAAGCAGAGCTTTTGGAGGGCATTTTCAAAAGGGCGGAAGAAAAAGAAAAAATACTGTGCGTGGCCGAACGGCTCTTGTCGGAAACGTCTGAGCCGGATTTTGCCGAGTTTATAAAAAGTGTCTTTGCAGGAATTGGGTTAAAACAGCTGTATGCCGGCATGGCAGGAATCATCGGCGTTTCTTTTGCGGCAGCAGTTCTTTTGGCGTATCTGGCGCTTCAGGTCATGCTCCAACTGGGTGAAGGCGTTTATGCAGCGGCATTTTTCAGCGCACCTCTGCTGTATGCGGGTATTTTTTTGCTTTCGTGGCTGAAAGAAAGGGAAAGCAGTTCTTTTGAATTGCTGATGTCCTGTAAATATACATTTTTTCATGTCCTTGCGGCGAGGATGCTGGGAGAATGCCTGATGGGATTTGTCTTTAACGGTGTGTATGTGTTTGCGCTTGCCGTGCGTTTCAGGGCGGACGGTATCAGGTTGTTCGCTGTTTCTTTCAGTTCCCTCATGGTATTTTCCCTGCTTTTTGCGGGGGGATTATTACTCGGCAGGGGAATCCGCGGAGCAGCCGCCGGTTGTGCCTTATGGTTTTTGGCTAATCTGGTCGTCTTATTTGCACTGCCATCTGTTTACGGAAGACTTTTACTGGGACTGCCGGTGTTGTTGTTCATTGCCGTGGGTATTTGCGGCGTCTGTGTGCATGTAAGGCAGCTTATGTCGCTGACGGCCCCCACATTCAGAAAGGAGTATGCAAATGCTGCAAATACAAGACGTTACTAAATACTATCAAAAATTTGTTGCCCTTGAACATATCAATCTGGATTTTGAAAACGGAATATACGGATTGCTTGCACCCAACGGCGCCGGAAAAACTACGCTGTTAAAACTGATAACAACCCTGTTGTTTCCCACGGAAGGAAAAATTCTTTACGACGGTGTGGATATCAGGAAACTGGATGCCCTTTATCGGGAAAAGCTGGGATTTTTGCCACAGGACTTTGGATATTATCGCGATTATACTCCGGAAAAGTATCTTTATTATATTGGTGTGCTGAAAGGAATGGAAAGAAAGCAATTACCGGAAAAAATCGAACAGATGCTGGAACTGGTCGGACTTACGGAGCAGAAAAATAAGAAAATGAAAAAGTTTTCCGGCGGTATGATACAGCGTGTGGGAATTGCACAGGCATTATTAAATGACCCGCAGATTCTGGTGCTGGATGAACCGACTGCAGGGCTTGACCCAAAGGAACGTATGCGTTTCCGTAAAATACTGACTTCTTTGTCGAAAGACAAAACCGTTTTGATTTCCACACACATTGTTTCCGATGTGGAGTTTATTGCTAACCATATTGTCATGATAAAGGAGAAAAAAGTATATTGTAACGACACGGCGGAAAATATCTGTAAAATGCTGGAAGGATGTATATTTGAAGCAACTGTGGAGGAAAAGGCGCTGTCGGAATGGGAAGAACGATTTCAGGTGGTTTCCCGCCGCAGGGAAGGAAATGATATCATTATCCGTTTTATCAGCCGCGGGGCAAAAGACGGTTGGCGCCCGGTAAGTCCGGGTCTGGAGGATGTTTTCCTGTATTTATACAAAGAATGAAACAACATGGAAATGAGGTAAAGATGGATTGCAGGAAGGAAGAAATAAAGAGGCTTCTAACAAGCCGGCTTTTCTGGCTTTTACTTGCGGGAGCAGTGGCAGCCAACCTTTGGATAATCGTAGATTACCGGGCGCAGACGCCTATGGTGGAAGCGACGGAAGGGCTGATAAGAAACGGGATTCATTTTGTTACGGAAGAAAACAGGGAAGAAATTATCCTGACGCTTGAAGAAAAAGAAACGACAGACGCCATAATTGGTGTGAGAAGTCTTTTAGAGGCAGTTCCCATGATGGAAAAGCAGTTCAACGGTGAAATCTTTGCATATTTGTTTATAGAGAAGTTTAAGCTTTCGGAAAAGGCGGCGCAGCTTGCCGAAAGAGCCGGAGGGACATTGGAAGGTTTGCTGGCACGCGACAGGGAAAACGGTACGGCATCCGCCCTGTTTGTACCCGGTACAAACAGATATTTTGAATTGTATTCCCGTCTGCTGTCCATTGTCTGTGCGGTGGAAGCTTCCCTTGCGGGGATTCTGCTTATGTTTTACTGCGTAAACGCACCCTTTGATAACAGGCTGAAGGAGATTGTCTATACAACGAAAGCAGGAAGAAAATCAAACCGCTTTCAAACGGAAAGCGCGCTCATCTGCATAGCGTTGTTTACCGCATTGCTTTGGAGCATTACCTTGTTATCGGCAGAAGCAGTGTTTCACATGGGAAGTCTCTGGCAGGTAAAGGTAGGCAGCATGATGATGCTGGATTCTTTCTATCCGGTAATCTGCCGCTTTTCTGTAAGTCTTCTTGTTTATATACTGCTGCAGGCGGTTTTGTCGGTGGTCTTGTCGCTGTTTTTCGGTATGGCGGCGGCAATCTCATTGGGAAAAACACACAAAACAGTTACGGCTTTTTTTAAACTTGCATTCTGTTGCGCATCGGCAGAAGCAGTAACAAAGATATTTCCGGGAGATTCCGTCCTGTTTTTTATCCTTCGGTTTCAACCCGTGAATTTTATAAAAAAGGCAGGACGCTGGTTTGCAAGCGGCGCAGGTTTTTTGTCCGTCAAATACTATGAAGCGGCTTTCATTTTATGCTGGGGTGCGCTGCTGTTCCTGCTTCTTGTAAAACAATATCATCATTTTCTGATGGAAGATATTTAATCTGAACATATTTAAATATGCAGGGAGGAAAAATAAAATGCCGGAATTAAGAAAAATAATCACCCTGAAGAAACTTCTGCTATTCCTTGTTTTTTTTCTTATCTATTTTTTAATGGTGATAAAGCCATATGTTATGATGTACGAGGGAAGCTGGCAGATGGAAGCTGATTTTGCAAAGGAGATAAAAGTACAATACGGAACAGCGCTTTCACCGGAGGAATTTGCAATGCTAAAGGCGCAGAAACCGGTATATGAACCGGGAGAAACGGATATTTTTATCGCAGGCAATCCGGAATATACATCACTGCAGATATACTCCTTAAGGGAACTTTTAGAAGTAATAAGTGAGAGAAAGCTCACCTTGGAGGAAGAGAACAGGCTGTGGTTTCAATTATATGAAGAAGTCACGTCAGAAGTTGTCATGTCAGATATGGAGGGGCTGATTATTTTTGACATGTGGGACTATTATATAGATTCTTATGAGCAAGAGGCAATACGGGGGGATGTCCGGTATGAAAATTTGACAGCTCTTGCAAATGAAAGGGTAAAGGAACGCAATCAGGAAGAGGTATACAGTCCGTGCCCGGGCAACGTGGCGGAGTACAATTTTACTTTATTGCGCTATTTTTCCGTCTTCATGATGCTTGGCACGACTTTTTTTGTGATGCCGTACATGGTATCTGAGAACAGAAGCCGTATGCCGGCATTACAGTGCAGTTTCCAAAAGGGAAGGACTTATTATCAAAACAGGCTGTCGGCAGTTGTCGGGGCAGTGCTTGTCATTGCAATAGCGGTATGCATTTTGTACGCGGTCTGTGCAAAACAGGACAGGGTGTTTACATTCTGGAACTGTCCGATAGCCGGTTTTGCAAGCGGATTTATCGGCTGGCTGCCGTGGACGCTCGGCAGTTATACGGTATCGCTCCTCCTGCTTGCAATACTGGCATCCGTGGGATTGTCACTGCTTGTATTTGTCGTTACGGGTTTCCTGTCCAGTTATGTCAGCGCTATCGCATGGCAGCTTCCTGTGGCGGCCTTTAGTTGTCTGTACGGTGGTTTTCTTCTTTTTAAGGCCGGAGAAATCAATAAACCACTGTTTATCGCACCGGCAGTCGGAATCGGTATCCTTGCAGCGGGACTGACAGCGGTATTTTTGCAGGGAAAGCGGGAAAAAAAGAAAGATATGGTTTGATGTGGAAATATTTGAAAAAGGGTACGCGTTTCACGTACCCTTTTTGCTTTCCTGCCCTGTATGTCATTAAGTAAGGTCAGCCTTATTTTCTTCTTCTTTAAAAGCAGCCTTAGCAGCTTTTGCTTCGCCTGCCCTGCCGGCAATATTGCCTCCGAGGAAGCCGGAAAGGACTGCGTTCAAGTCAACGCCGGTGGATTCCTTCAGACCGTCGGTTACCTGGTTTAAGGTATTCATGACGTCCTTCATCAGCTTGGTGGAGTTGCCGTCGCCGTACATGGTAATCTTATCCACCTTTGCAAGAGGTTCTGCTGCATTTCTCACCACATCGGGCAGGGCTTTAAAGTACATTTCCAAGACAGCGGCTTCGCCCATTTTTGCCATGGCTTCCGCTTTCTTTTCAATACCTTCCGCTTCTGCAACAGCCTTTGCCTGAATGGCTTCCGCTTCTGCAAGGCCCTTTATGCGGATACCTTCTGCTTCCTGCTCTTTTGCATATTTTTCCGCTTCTGCCTGAATTTTCAGGGCTTCGGACTGCTGCAGCAGTTCGTACTTGCGGGCTTCCGCTTCACGCTGCCGCTGGTAAAGCTCTGCATCAGCAAATTGCTGTTTGGCAAATTTATCTGCCTCAGCCTTTTTCTTAACCTGGGCGTCCAGAGCCTGTTCCATAACCTCAGCCTCTTTCTGTTTCAAAAGGATTTCTTTTTCCTGTTTTGCTATGTTGGCATTGGCAGTGGTGATTTCGATGGTTTTTCGCTGTTCCTCCTGTTGAATCTGGTATGCGGCGTCAGCCTCAGCCTTTTTCGCATCGGATACACGCTTTAATTCTGCCTGTGTAATGGCCAGTTCATTGTTTTTCTGGGCAATGTCCGTCTGTGCGGCAATCTGTGCTTCGTTTGCTTCCCTCTGTGCGTTTGCCTGTGCTTTGGCTATTTCCTTCTCGCTTTCCGCACGGGAAATGGCGGCATTTTTCTGGATTTTCACGATATTGTCAACACCGAGGTTTTCAATGACGCCGTTGGAATCCACAAAGTTCTGCACGTTAAAGCTTACAATATCCAGTCCCATGGCCGCCAGGTCGGGTTCTGCGTTTTCCTTTACAAGGGACGCAAATTTCTGCCGGTCGCTGACCATTTCCTCCAGATTCATCTTGCCTACGATTTCACGCATATTGCCTTCCAGAACCTCTCTGGCAACCTGTGCTATGTAGTCGGTTTTCCTGTTCAGAAAGTTTTGTGCGGCAAGGCTCAGGTTTTCGGGAATGGTACTGATTTTGACATTGACAGCGGCGTCCACCCGGATGTTGATGTAATCGGCAGTAGGTACCGCGCTGGAAGTCTTAACGTCAATAGGTATCAGCTGCAGGTTTAATTCATCCTTTTTTTCAAGGAAAGGAATCTTAACGCCGGCGCGTCCAATCAGTATTTTGGGACGCTTGCGCAGGCCGGAAATAATATACGCCGTATCCGGTGAAGCCTTGACATATCCGGTAAAGAAGATAACAAGTACGAAAATCACGGCAATCGCAATGGGAAGAGCCTTCAGTAATAAATCCATAATATGTTCTCCTTTTTTTATTAGGGTTTTTTCCCCGATTTTTTGTTAAATATATGATAGCACATTTTGTCGTATGCAGGTAGAAAAAAAATAACACTTTAACATGCCATATTGTGGCAGGGGCAGCACTATGAGCAGGGATTTTATAAATGTGCAGATGTATGAATTTGTAAGTCAATTAAAATTTGTAGGTTTGTCAAACATATGTTACACCGACTGCAAATAATCCCGTAATACCTGATTAGGTGTTTTCCATCCAAGGGGACGCATGGGGA
>CAJTKU010000022.1 GCA_910577015.1 uncultured Lachnospiraceae bacterium
GCCTGTCATTATCATAGAAGTTCTAAAATTGATTACCTTATTTACAGACTTTTTTCATAGTCCCGAAAATATCGTATTTCAGATGGAGCAGATAAATATATGCAGGGTAGATATTAGCGTAGTTTCTGAACGTTAAAGTCTACATTCTGCCTCTCCAGTGCATAGATGACTCTAATTAGTTTCTTTGCGACGTGAGTAATAGCTACCCGATGTTTTTTGCCTTCTGCCCGCTTCTTTGCGTAATAGATTGCAAAGGTTATATCAAAACGGATTAAAGGAAGGCAGGCATTAAGAAGTACGTAACGAAGCTGTGAAGAACTATGCTTTACCATTCTGCCGCCGTGAGATTCCGCTCCCGAATCGTTAATGCCGGGTTCGATTCTGGCAAATGCAAGCATCTGTGCGGGAATAAAAAAGTTTGATATGTCGCCATATTCAGCATAAATAACAGCGGCTGAAATTGGACCAATACCTGGAATAGACATATAATGAGGATGTACCTCTTCAATTAGTTTAATAATCTCAGATTCCAGAATGTTTATTTCGTTGGAAAGAGATTTGTGCAGGGTCAACAAGCTGTTTAATTCCAAATCAAAAATGGAGTTGTTGACACCGACAGTATTAGCGGCAAGTTCTTTTAAGCGAAGGAAATGCTGGATAGAAAACTTTCCTCTTGAGATACAGCGAAGTTTATCGTAAGAAGCAGGATTCATACGAGCCATTTTCTCAGCGGAGCCATAGTTTTCAAGAAAATACAAGGCTGTTTTAGAAAGCCGTTCATTGAAGAATGGTTTGAATTCCGGAAAGGTATGGTCTAAAACATTTGTTATCTTCACAAGGTAAAAGAACGCTGACGAATCAGCCTGTCACGCAAACGAGTTAGTGACTTTAAGGAATAAGCGTGGTAAAATCCTTTTGAATGGGGTTTGTACTCAACCGTAATTAACCACCGGGCTATTGATTCGCAGTCAACAGAATCGGTTTTGGTTCGCCTTAAAGTTGTAGACATTTTGTATTCCATGATGAGGACTGGATTAACTTCCATGAAGCTGTGGTTGGCATATTCAAGGAAAAGTTCAAGATTGAGGGCATAATGGGCAGTTGATTCAAACCCTATTTTTATATCCTCAGGATTGGAGAGGGAATTAAGTGAAGTAAGCAGTTGTTCAAAACCAACCTTATCATTTGTGATGGTGAATTTGGAAACAATCTGCTGGTCAGCTGAGGAAAAGATGCAGCAATCATGTTTATACTTGGAAATATCAATTCCAACAAAGTACATGGACATAAAGAATTACTTCCTGAAAAAATATTTTAGCACTGCTGTCTCCCACAGAGAATTCGGCTGTGTAATCACGTAAATAGAAACGTCTGAAGAACCAAAGGTTCAATGCGTTAACAAACTAATTACCAGTAATAGACGAAAAGCTTTGGTCTGAGTCACCTCCGAACAGTCAAAGCTGTAGTGTTATAGGTACAAATCCACAGTGCTTTAAGTATTATAATGGAGTATTCAATAAAACCCAAGAGATTGGGAGAAAGGAGAATAATCCATTACCCTCAAAAGAGGATAATTGGATTATACGTAACAGTTATGGATAAGATTTTAAATACTGGAAGTTATGGGATATGTGTATTTTCATTGGAGGTTTTACAGGATTTTTTAAAGGGAAAGAGGATTCGAAGCAAAAAGCTTTTGGACAAATTTCAAAAAGATAAGGAATTATACTTAGATGCACAGAAGGAAGGTGTTTGGATTCCTTTTGCAGAAATTAATTCCATAGAATATGTTATTAAATTAGAAGGCAGCGATGTACCTTTTGATGATGCGTGGGAGCAGAGAATGGAGTATGACGGATTTAATATTGAAATTAAGGATGGTCTGTGGATTTCTGATATTGGTTCTTTTTATACGTTTAATGAAAATGAATATAGCGGAAATGAGGGTACATACGAAACGCCATATGGCATAATACATTTTTACTCGGGAACTGACAAATCGTATCAGACATTGGATGGGAAGCGATTATACTCGGGTTTTAAATATGATGTTCCTTCAGGAAAATATCTGCTGTCAGTTAAAGGATACGCGCGAAAGCAGGCATTGGAGAGACCGAATTCCAACTACGGATTCTTTTTTTCTCTTGTGAGGGTAGAGGCGTTTGACGGTTTTAAGAATCCGAGGGAAGAAATATATGATTTCAATGTGGCTAAGATGTAGTATGTGAGTGGCAGATGGTACTATTAACTTGGAAATATCACTCAAGAAACGGAATATGATAATCTGCCTTAAACATATGAATGAAATCTGTTAGTAGGATTACGAAGGGATGATAGGTTAACTATTTGATTTTCAATATATGACGAGTTAGATAACAAGGCGATTGGAAAACGGGTGTACAGGGTCTGAAATGCAAAAAAGTTTTCACAGTGGGAGCTGACCGAGTTGGTAGATGTGTGTACATCACATATCAGTAACATAGAACGGGGGAAGAAATCGCTTGGTCAGCCCCTGCTCGTTGGAATCTGTAATGCCCTGAATTAACCGCAGATGCGCCGAATTATGGGGCGGATTGGCATGGATGCAGATTTTCGCAAGTGTTATATCGGAAAGAATTAGAGGGATTTCAGTCACAATTGATTTCTCTAATTATATTCCGTCGCTTCTTGTGGAATCAGTAGTAATGGAACAAATAACTGGGTAGGAGAAGGTTAAGCTGATGAACAAAATATTTACCTTTATCAAAAAAGAAACCGTATTGTGTGTTGCGCTCCTGCTGGCGGCAGCGTCAATGTTTATCGTGCCGCCGGACTCCGGTTACGGTACATACATAGACGTAAAGACCCTGGCTGTCCTGTTCTGCCTGATGTGCGTTATGGCGGGATTGCAGAAAGCCGGGGTGTTTGAGTGGAGCGCGGGAAAGCTTCTGGGTCATGTGAAAAACGGCCGTGCCCTGATTCTGATGCTGGTAATGCTGTGCTTTTTTTCCGGTATGTTTATTACCAACGATGTTGCGCTGATTACCTTTGTTCCGTTTACTTTTATAGTTCTGGACATGCTGGGGAACGGACAGAAGGACAGGCTGGTCCTGCCGGTTGTGGTGATGCAGACCGTTGCAGCCAATCTCGGGAGCATGCTGACGCCGATTGGGAATCCCCAGAACTTATATCTTTTCGGAAAGGCGGGTCTCTCTGTTTTTGCATTTATAAAACTTATGCTGCCATATACAATTTTGTCATTAGGGCTGCTGGCAGTCTTTAGCCTGATACTGGGCAGGGCGTGTCCGCATACGCTCAAGGAGGGCGAAACAGCCGTTCAAAAAAAGCTTTTTCAAGACAAAAAAGTCTGTTATCGGATTGCGGCCTATATTGTGCTGTTTTTGCTGTGCCTGCTTGCAGTCGGACGCATACTGCCCTGGCAGGCAGTTCTTTTTGCAGTGATTATAACAGTGTTCGTAACAGATAGAAAAGTATTCGGGAAAGTAGATTATTCCCTGCTTTTGACGTTTGTGGGATTTTTTGTTTTTGTGGGAAATGTGGGGAGGCTCCCTGCCTTCAGGGATTTTTTGCAGAATATAATTGCCGGAAGGGAAGTTTATACGGCCGTTATCGTGAGCCAGATTATCAGTAACGTACCTGCGGCTTTGCTTTTATCCGGTTTTACAAAAGACTATGCAGGTCTTATAGTGGGTACCAATCTGGGAGGGTTGGGAACGCTGATTGCGTCTATGGCAAGCCTGATTTCCTACAAATATGTGGCAAAAGAAATGAAAGGAAGCAAAGGCAGATATATCCTGCTTTTTACGATAGGGAATATTGTCTTTTTAGCGGCGCTTGTCCTGCTGCATGTCCTGTTGGGAAGTCAGGGCGCCTAATCGGGATATTTACTTGCTTTTCTGTAAACAATACCATACAATTGAGATGCAGACAAGGGGGGGCTTTATGAAAAAAAATGTGAAAAGAATTGTATGCATCCTGTTTATTTTTACGTTAAGCGTATATGCGGTTTTTCTGACTTATCTTCACTTTTTTGCGTCGGGCGGCAGGACGCTTTCGGGAGAGTGGACAGCAAATCTGGATTTGACAAATCAGGCTGCCGTCACGGCGCTTGGCTGGCTGCAGGACATTGAAGGGGTTTCTGTTTCCCTGGAGGATATGGAGCCTTATATGCAGGATTTGACCGTACAGGTTGATTTGACTTTTGAGCAGACTGCCCGCGCCCAGGGAACCTTTCAGAGTTATGTTCTTCCAGAAAGTTATGACGCCTGCAATCAGGCTGCTTATGAGGCGTTTGCCATGGCTTTTCAGGATATTCTGGCAGAAAGGCTGCGCATGGCGGGGTACGTGGGGAGTACGGACAGGGAGGCTGTGGAAGCCCTTGTGACAAAGACCTTCGGCATGTCTACGGTTTCTTATCTGATGACATGCGCTCCAACCCTGCTGCCTTCGCTGGAGGAGCTGCAGGCGCAATATGACGGCAGCGGCGCTTATAGCGTTGAGGATGGCGTTTTGAGCAGACAGTTTGAGGTTGGCGGACCTGCCGGCACAGTGACGGAAAAGTATATCCGCAAGGATACCAGCCTAATTCTGATAAAACAGCCCGGTTTTGATGGCGAAGGACTTTTTTTGGATAATTATCCTGTTATATACACTCTAAAATAAATCCGGGAATTTCGGGGGAACAAATCTATCGCAATTTCACAGGGAAGGAAAATCTGATGAAAAAGAATATAAAGAAAATAAGCGTCTTTCTATTTTCCACAATCTTCATATGCTTTATTTTTCCTGCAAAGGCAGCCGCAGGCTATGAAATTCCCGGCACATGTCAGGTACAGACGGATACAGGCGCCTCAGGCACGGTAAAAACTCTGGATTATGGATATGAAAACAATACTTATTTTTCCCTGCGGGATATGGCTATGGTTTTTAAGGATACGGATAAATCCTTTGCCCTGGAAATCACGAAAAATTCCGTATCCCTGAATACGGGAAGCGCCTATGCGCCCGTGGGCGGGGAAAATGCTTTTTGGGAAGACGACATAAACCCGGATATTTCCCTGCGGCGAAATGAGTTTAAGGTGAATGAAGAAACCGTGTACTATTATACCCTGATAATGAAACTGCCTTCCGGCTATTACGACTGTTTTATGATGGCCGCAGATTTAGCTATGGTTCTGGATGTAAATATTTCCGTTCCCGGTGCAGGTTTCTTACAGGTACATACACAGGAATCTTTCTGTATTTCTCCTGATTTTCTGGAACAGGCGGGTTATTTTTACGGCGTTAACAGTGTGCTGATAGGCGATGCCACTACCGGGGAAATATATTATGGTTATCAGTCAGATGTTCCCTGTCCCATAGCCAGCACGTCAAAGCTTATGACATGTCTTCTGGTGATGGACGCCATTGCCGAAGGGCGGCTTACCCTCACAGAGCAGGTCACTGTTTCTGATGCGGTACAGCTTCTGTCCTCCTCGGCTGACGGGGTGATTGCTTTGGAAGCCGGAACACAGATTCCCGTGCAGGAGCTTTTGCTGGGCGCTCTTTTGCCTTCCAGCAACGAATGTGCATTGTGTCTGGCAGAAGCTGTTGCCGGTTCGGAGGAAGTTTTTGTGCAGATGATGAACGAGAAGGCGCAGGAACTGGGACTTTCACAGGCAGTTTTTTACAATTGTCACGGTCTGCCCTTTTACACGGAGGATTCCGTTCCCTCAAAATTGCAGAACCGCATGAGCGCGGAGGACATGTTTCGGCTGGTATCCTATCTTTTAAAGGTTTATCCACAGATTACGGACATCACGTCCATGGAAACCGCCAGGCTGGAATCCCTCAATCTTGAAGTGCGCAACACGAATCCGCTGCTGCATAATATGCCTGAAGTCACCGGCTTGAAAACCGGAACCACCAACAGGGCGGGAGCCTGTCTGGTTACATCCCTTGTGGCGGACGACGGTGTTATGGAACATGATTTGGCAGTGATTGTCCTTGGAACCGAGGATTCCGTGGAGAGGGGACGTGTTTCGGGACTGCTGGCCAGATACGCCCTGCAGGTTTTTTACACAGGGATGGAAGAACCGGAAGCAGGGGCAGCGCCCCGGATACCCGGCAATCTGCCCACAAATGCCGAAGTGGCGGTGGAGCAGGTTCTCAGGATGGCAAAAAAGCGTTGACGCAGCCTGCAGCCTTCTGGAATTTTGCCGTTATGTGACATTTCACGGCATTTGGAAAACACTTTACGGCAGAAGGGTTATGCCGCCGCTTTATTCTGTCGAGAAAAGAGAATGAAAACGGCAGTGCAGGGAGGTAATCCGGTGATTCGTGTTGCAATCTGTGATGATGAAAAAGTAATGTCCGACAGCATCAGTAGGATGACGGCGGATTTTTTCCGCAGAAAAAACACGGAAACGGAAATTTTGCAGTTTTTTTGCGGTGAGGAATTACTGAAATATGAAAAGCCGATTGATATTCTTTTTCTGGACATTCAGATGAAGGGTATGGACGGCATGGAGACGGCAAGGAAGCTGCGTGAGCAAAAGTGCAAGGCATTCCTTGTTTTTATTACCGTCCTGAAGGAAATGGTGTTTCAGTCTTTTGAGGTTTCGGCGTATGATTATCTGGTTAAGCCGGTAGAAAAAAGAAGCTTTGAAAAAACGATGGAGCGTCTTTTCCATTCCCTACAAAATGCAGGCGGAACGAATCTGCTAGTCAGAAAAGGATATGAAAGCCGCATTATTTCCCTGGATGAAATTATTTTCTGTGAAATTTTGGACAGAAAAGTATACCTGCATTTAACCTCAGCCGAGGTGGTTGATTTTTATGACAGGATTGAAAATCTGGAAAAAAAGCTGGACAGCAGTTTTTACCGGTGTCACAGAAGTTTTCTAATTAACCTGAAATATCTGAAGGGATATAAAAACGGAACGGCTGCCATGGAAGGCGGTAAGGAAATTCCTGTATCACGGCTGCGGGGAAAGGAATTTTCCAATGTGATTCTACAGTACATGAAAGGTATGCAGGGGGATAAGGCATGACTGCTTATATGGATTTCCTTAACAGATACGTTATGGGAGGCATTCAACTGCTCTTTGGATTTGTATGCTTTGCCAGATTATTAAATAAGAAAGTAAGATTTTATTACCATATTTTATTCGCGGTGTGTGGGGCAGCGGTTATCTATTTTGTTCCGGAAGAAAGATTTGCGGAACTGGGGGTATATGTCCTGCTGCTTATGGCAAGCGGGATTTTTCTGTGCCGTGCGGATATAAAGTCCGCTGTCTTATATGCCGCCCTAGTGGTTGAGGTGATGCAGCTCAGTTACGGTATTGTCGGCTCCTTGTTACGGATTTTGTATCCATTGATGCACTCCTTTCATCAAGATATGGTCGGATTGGTATTTATGGTTCTGGGGGATTTCGTGCCATTATTACTTACAGGTGTGTGTTGTCTGGTGGTATATCGCTGTTTTTCCTATTATGAGGCTGTAAAAAAGCAGTATGTGTTTCTGGTTTTGATACCGGTCCTGATGCTATTTTTTACGGAAGAATACTTCAATTCCGTTGTTTATGGCCTGCAAATCACGTATGGCGGCAGAATCCGCGCATACGAAAATCCGTATCACATGCTTGCGGTACAGTTTTTGGGTATGGTAAGCCTGTTCTGTATCTTGTTCTCTTATAAAAAACTGCTGCAGGGCTTTCGTCTCAGCACGGAATTGTCACTTTTAGAGCAGGAAGAACATTCCCTGAACCGATATGTGGAAGAAGCAAAGATGCATTATGAAAAAACCGCTTCGTTCCGCCATGATATAAGGAACCATATCCTGGTGATGAAAAAGCTTTTACAAAACAATAAAACGGAAGAAGCGCTGGAGTATATCTGGGACATGGACGAGATGGCGGAGGGCTTGTCATTTCCGTGCAGTACCAATAATCCGGTGGTGGATATCCTGATTGGGAAGAAGTTTGGAATTGCAGCAAGTATGGGGATAGATGTCTGCTGTTCGCTTATTCTGCCTTACCCGAGCGGCCTGCGTGACATTGATGTCTGTATTATCCTGTCGAATGCGCTGGATAACGCGCTTTGCGCCTGCAAAAACATGGAGGAGGGTTCAGAAAAATTTATCCGCGTGTCGGGACGGATACAGGGTGATTTTGTTTATATAGAAATTGAAAACAGCTTTCAGGGAAACGAGCGGTTTGAAGCCGGAACAGGCTTGTCAAATGTAAAGGCGGTAACAGAAAAATATAATGGGGCGATGAGCATAAGAACACAGGGTATGGTCTTCCATCTGGATGTACTGCTTATCATTCCGCATCAAAAGGAAAGCAGTTCGCAACAAACGGATTAATTTTTGATATGGCGCCTCCGAAAAAAGAGTAAAAGGAGGTAGGATTATGTCAATGGAAGTGAATGGAAGCCGCAGTTATCCGATAACCGGTTTTGCGGGGCAGGCGAAGGAAAGGTGTACCGGAAGCACGGATAAGGTTGACAGCGAAATAAAAAGCTTGAAAGAAAAGAAGCAGCAGCTGGAGCAGCAAATCAGGTCAGCCTATGGCGACGAAAGAAGAGTCAGGAATCTGGAGAAAATATTGGCGCAGACGGAAAACGAACTGAGCAGAAAAGACAATCATGCATACAGGAGGGCGCATAGTGAATACAAAAACGATGGAAGGCCTGGTGGGGGCAAGAACTAACATGAATCTGCTGAATGTGCCGCTTCAGGTTTATAAAGAAGCCAGACAAAAGGGCGATACGGGTACCATGGAACGGGCAATGGGGTATGTCAACGATTATGCCGGCAAAGCGGAAGAATATGCGGAGAAGGCTGACGACGGAATGAAGGAGGACGCGAAGGAAGCGAGGGAAAAAGCCAGGGAAGAGCGTGAAAACGCTGTCCGCAGGCGAAAGGAAGAACGCGAGGAAGCTGAAAAGAGATTGGAAGAGGTGAAAAACAGCAAGGAGATTCCGGAAAAGGATACGGCCGGAACAGGCGAAGGCGCCGGGCCGGACTGTGCCGCACCGGATAGCGGTGTACAGGCAGAATGTGTAGTCAAGGCAGCCCCTCTGATTTATACCAAAGCAGGAAAAGCCGAACCCAAACAGCCGGATTCCGGTACTAATATTTCAGTTTCCGTTTGAAGAATAAAACAGCAGATTCAGGAAGAAAAGGAGCATTGCCCAAAACGGTATTTCAGTTATGGGCAGCGCTCTTTTTGAATATAGGGTTTCCGTCTTTTGCATTGCGGCAGCCCCAGCGTGCATTTGATTCCAACAGGACGCCGGGGCTGCCGCAATGCAAAAGACGGAAAATTCAATTAATATATAAATTGCACTTAGCGGAAAAGAATGATATGCTGATTCTGTACCGTAGAGAGAGTACAAGGAAGGGTTCTGGCAAATGACTTTGAAGAAAAAGAAATACAAATCATATGATGCGTTACGGCTGGCATTTGAAGCGTCGCCGGTCTGTATGATGTTATATGCGGCGCTGCCGGTTACACAGTCCATCATGCAGACGGCGGTAACGGCGCTGGCCACGGCAAATTTTGTGGATACGGCGATGGCAATCCTAAAATCCGTGCGCCCGTACCGTGATATTTATCCGGCGCTGGCATTTTTGTTAATAACGTTGGGCGTTGTCAATATAATAGGCGCCTTGGCCAAACTGGCGGCTTCCGGATTAAGCGTCAGGTTATGGCGCTGCCTGAATCCGGCCGTGGTAAAGACTTTTGCGGCATGTGACTACAGGCATATAGAAAATGAAAAGAGCTGGGAGCTTTTGTCGCGCGTATCCAGGGACCCGGTGAAATCGGTTATGGACGGTGTGGACGCGTTTATACAGTTTTCACAGATAATCGTATCCGTGGTTTCGGTTTTTGTTCTTATCGTATCGCAAGTCTGGTGGGCAGCCGTAATTATTTTTTCTTTTTCCGTACCGATGTTCTGGCTGTCCATGCGGGCGGGAAAGAAAAATTATCAGGCAGAACGTGATGCGGAAAAATTCAACAGGCGCACGGAATATCTGGGAGAAGTGCTGACCGGGCGCGATAATGTGGATGAGCGCACCCTTTTTGGGTATAACGACAGCATCAACCGTATCTGGCGGGAACAATATGAGGCAGGAAGAAAACTGCAGGTTAAGGTTACAGCCAAAAACTTCATTATCTCAAAAGGTTCCAGCATGTTACTGGCGCTGATATCCTTATTGGTAGCCCTGACCCTCATCGCGCCTGTCGTAAATGGACAGATGTCAGCCGGTATGTTTATGGGTATTGTCAGCGCGGTATTCGGCATGATTCAGAAGCTTGGTTTCCAGATGTCGCGTTCCCTTGAAAATATTGCGCGTGCCGGTGAATATATGAAGGATTTGGGCGACTTTGCCGCATTGGGAGAGGCAGAGGACGCACTGGCGAAACCCGATATCCATCCTGTCAGGCTGGAAACGTTGGAGTTTTGCAATGTTCGTTTCCGTTATCCGAACAGCAGGGAATACATATTGGACGGATTGTCCTTTCGGCTGGAAGCAGGACGCCATTATGCTTTTGTCGGAAAAAACGGCGTGGGCAAGACCACCATCACCAAGCTTCTGACCGGGTTGTATACGGAATATGAAGGAGAGATACTGGTAAACGGGAAAGAACTCCGCAGTTATCCGGTCAGTGCGATAAAAGCCATGTTTGCAGTTGTTTATCAGGATTTTGCAAAGTATTATATTACCATGAAAGACAATATTGCGCTTGGGGACGTGCATACAACGGGAAGGGAAACGGAGGCTGCCCATCTGGCAGGACTGGATGAAGTGATAGACAAGCTGGAAAGCGGAATCCATACGCCCCTTGGAAAGGTCAGAAAAGGCGGACAGGATATTTCCGGCGGGCAGTGGCAGCGTGTTGCCATTGCCAGGTCTCTGGTAAGCCGCGCTCCTGTCAGGATACTTGATGAGCCTACATCAGCGCTTGACCCAATCAGTGAAAGCAATCTGTACCATGACTTTGAAAAACTGATGGGAGGAAAGACAACCATATTTATCAGCCACCGTCTTGGCTCTACCAAGCTGGCAGATGAGATAATGGTTATAGAGAAAGGGAAAATTGCAGAACGGGGCACGCATGAAGCCCTGATGGCGCAAAACGGCAGGTATGCGGAAATGTTTGAGGCGCAGAGGGAGTGGTATCAATGAAAACAACAAAGACAAAATATCATTTATTGCAGGTGATTGCAAGAATCATTCCGATACAGGTAAAGTCAGCGCCCTTAAACTGTCTGCTTGAAAATTGTCTGGCAGTTATGAACGGTCTGTCATTTGCCATGGCGGTTGTGGCAACCCAGTACTTGTTTGATGCCATTTCCGCTGCTGCCGCCGGTAAAGCAGGTTACGGGGACTGCGTCATCCGCCTGATGATACTTGCAGCAGTTACTTTCGGCCAGCAGATTATCAACGGCATCCAGAACTTTCACGGTATAGGGATTCTTTTGCCCAAATCAGCCGGAAGGCTTACGGAACTCATCCACAAAAAAATAAAACGGATTGACCCCGTAAAGTTTGAAGATACGGATTTTCTGGACAATCTTAATAAAGCAAAAGAAGGAATCAGGGCAATCACCATGTTTTGTATGCTGGTATTTGCCTGTGTAAGCTTTTACGGAGTTTATTTTGTCGCCATCGGCGTTTATCTGTTCCGGCTAAAGCCCATGCTGATTCTGACCCTGCTTCTGGCTTTTATACCCGCGATGTTAGCGCAAATCGTCAACGTCAGGATTTTCGCCAATCTGGAAGAAGAGAGCGCGCCTCTCCGCCGCGAGTACGATTATTACAGGAAAGCAATATGTGACCGAGAGTATTTTAAGGAAACCCGTATTCTGGGCGCGTATCAATTTTTTTACCGATTGTATGAAGATACCATGAAGGCGCTGACGGGTAAGGTCTGGAAGGCAGAGCGAAAGGTTGCGCTGCTCCAGCTTATGCTGGATTTCACCACATTTGCGGGAATGGCGGCTTCCGCTTACATGTTGTTTACCGCAACGATGTCAGGTGAGATTACGGCGGGTATGTTTGCGGCGGTCTTTGCGGCCCTGACCCAGATATTCGCCATTATGCAGGAAGTTGTGAAACAGCACATGGGAAACATGAACAGGGACATCGGAAAAGTCGTCAACTTTATCCGTCTTCTTGATATGCCGGAGAGAAGCGGCGGGGAAGGGGAAGTTGATTTTACAGGGGGTATTGTTGCGGATAACATCAGCTTCAGATATCCGGGCAGGGAGTCCTTTTCCGTAAAAGAAGTATCGGTAAACATAGGTGAAAAAGAGACCATTGCCATCGTCGGGGAAAACGGTGCGGGGAAAAGCACGCTTGTGCGTCTGCTGACAGGAATATACCTTCCGACGCAGGGAAAGGTATTAATCGGCGGCCTGGATACTGCAAAGTATGCCGCATCCTCCGTATACAAAGGGATATCCGGTGTGTTTCAAAAATACCAGCGGTATAAAATGACGCTAAAGGAAAACGTCGCCATAAGTGATGACACAATAAAAGCGGATGACGATAAGATTCGTTTGGTACTGGAGGAAGGGGGATTTGAAAAGGGTCGTATCGGATTGGATGACATGCTTTCACCCGAATACGGCGGCGTTGATATTTCAGGCGGGCAGTGGCAAAGGGTTGCCATAGCGCGCGGCTTGTACAGGGTAAACGGATTTATCGTTCTGGACGAGCCCACGTCCGCCATCGACCCTATCGAAGAGACTCTGGTATACAAACAGTTTGCCCATTTGGCAGAAGGTAAGTGCGCATTGATAGTGACGCACCGGATAGGCTCGGCAAAGCTGGCAGACCGCATTATCGTTATGGATGCGGGCAGGATTGCGGATATAGGAACACACGAAGAACTGATAGCCCGTCCCGGACAATATGCAAAAATGTGGGAAGCGCAGGCAGGGTGGTACGAAAGGGCTTAAAATTCGCTTAAACCGGAATTTCCGTATTTTGCATTGTGGCAGCCCCGGCGTGCATTTGTTCCAACAGGACGCGCTCTCGCTCGAGTAAAAGCGCTGCGGCACATAGCGTGAAAAGTACTTCTAAAGCTCATGCCAAAGGGCATTTCGCTAAGAAGTACTAAGTTTCACGCCTGAGAAATGCCAAAACACGGCATTTCTCATTAAAGCAACAACATTTTGGCGTTTTTACACGGTCCTTTATGGAATCAAATGCACGCCGGGGCTGCCGCAATGCAAAATACGGAAACTCTGGCAGTCAAAATGTTGACATACTTTGATACGCTTGATAGAATAGCACTATAGGCATTTTGCCGGATTGTCTGTCGCAGATTTAGGAGGAAACATTATGTACCATTGTCAAGTTCGGTTCTATCTTATAGGTCAATCATGCAGAGTATTTGATTTGATAAAAGAAGTGTCTCCGCTTGCAAATTTTTCACATGAGTTTTCAGAGAGTGACAGATTTGAGGAAGCATTGGCAGAGAGTGCGGATGTGATTCTGGCAAACCTGCAGGATATGGATGAAAAGGAAATACGGTTTATAGCGGATTTCGGAATTAAGAAAGAAAAAGAAATTATTCTGCTTGCAGGAAACGGAAGCCAGGTTCCGTGGGAAGCAGACTTATCAGGCGTAAAGGATATATGGAGGATGCCCATGCCGGACGGTGAAATCGGGTATCGTTTCGCGGCGTGGCAGCAGGCATACAAAGTGAGCAAGGATTCCTGGCAGACTGAACAGTATCTGGATGCTACTATTAACAATATTCCCAACCTTATATGGTATAAGGATAAGGATGGCATCCATGAGAAAGTAAACGATAGTTTCTGCAAGACGGTAAATAAAACAAAGAAGCAGGTAGAAGGGCGCGGCCACGCTTATATTTGGGATGTGGAGCAGGATGACCCTGCCTGCATTGAATCGGAGCGGGAGGTTATGGGAAAGAGAAAGACCTGCGTGTCCGAGGAAATTATCAAGACCGGGGACGGTATGCGTACCCTTACAACGTACAAATCCCCGTTGTATAATATTGACGGCAGTGTGATGGGGACAGTGGGCGTAGCCATTGACGTGACGCAGGAACGTGCCTATGAGCAGGAAATCATACAGAAAAACAGGACTTTGGAAACCATTTTTACTACCATAGATTGTGGCGTTATGCGTCATACTGTGGATGGATTACATATTCGCAACATTAACAGCACAGCGCTTAAAATCCTCGGGTATGACTCTCAGGAAGAGTTGATGGCAGAAGGGTTTGATTTGGTTGCAGCCTCTGTTGTGGAAGAAGATAAGGCCAAACTCAGGGAAAGCATTAAGACATTACAGAAAGAAGGGGACAGCGTAAGCGTGGAATACCGCGTCCGGCATAAGGACGGGGAGATTCTGCATGTCATGGGCAATGTTAAACTTTTGAAGGAAAACGGTGAAATGATTTACCAGCGTTTCCTTTTGGATTGTACTGCCCAGAAACTGCAGGAAAGAGAAAATGAAAGACGTCATATGGAGCTGATTCAGGCATTGAGTATAGATTACAACCTTGTCTGCTTTTTTGAAGCGAAACAGGGAAGGGGCATGATACTTCAAAACAGCGGTACCAACGGGGAGAAGTTTGATGATATATTCAGCGGTAAAATCTCTTTAAAAGAAAGCATGGAGCGTTATATACAGGAAATTGTACATGCAGATGACAGGGAAATGCTCCGTCATGCGCTTTCTCTGGACACATTGAAAAATGTGCTGGCAGCAAAGAAAATGTACTATGTCAACTACCGTATTTACCAAAACGAAAAAATTAAGTATTTTCAGATTAAGGTGGTACGTACAGGAACAGATAGCGGAAATCACGGCATTGTTTTGGGAATCCGCAGTGTGGATGAAGAAATCCGCAATGAAATGGAGCAGAAGAGCCTGCTTGAGGATGCCCTTTTACAGGCAAAAAGGGCAAACAAGGCAAAGAGCGTATTCCTGTCCAATATGTCCCATGACATCCGTACTCCGATGAATGCCATTGTTGGCTTTACGAATCTGGCTGTTTCCCATATTGACAACAGGGAGCAGGTGGAAGAGTACCTGAAAAAAATTACTACATCAGGCAATCACCTGCTTAGCTTAATCAACGATGTGCTGGATATGAGCCATATCGAGAGCGGAAAAATACATTTGGAAGAAAAGCCGTGCAGCCTTCCCGATATTCTTCATGGACTCCACAATATTTTACAGGCAGACATTCATGCAAAGCAGCTTGACTTGCATATTGATACGGTAGATGTGCTGGATGAGGATATCTATTGTGACAAGCTGCGGCTCAATCAGGTACTGCTTAACCTGCTCAGCAACTCGGTTAAGTATACGGGGGCAGGCGGTACGGTCAGCATGAGGATAACGGAAAAGGGCGGCGCGCCGGAGGGATATGCGCATTATGAATTTTCCATAAAAGATAACGGCATCGGCATGAGCGAAGAGTTTGTACAGCATATTTTTGAACCGTTTGAGAGGGAAAAGAATTCTACCATCAGCGGCATACAGGGAACGGGTCTTGGAATGGCAATTACCAAGAATATTGTGGATATGATGAACGGCTCCATTGAAGTAAAAAGTGAGTTGGGAGTAGGAACGGAATTTATGGTTGCCTTTACCTTCCGGCTGCATACGGAAGCAAAGGAATTGCAGGATATTCCGGAACTGAGGAATTGCAGGGCGCTGGTAGTGGATGATGATTTCAACACATGTGACAGTGTATCCTACATGCTGGGACAGTTGGGAATGCGCGCGGAGTGGACATTGTCAGGAAAAGAGGCTGTACTGCGTACGCATCAGTCGATAACACGGGGTGATGAGTACAGTGTATACATCATTGACTGGCTGCTGCCGGATATGAACGGAGTGGAAGTTGCCCGGAGAATCAGAAAAGAAACAGGAGGCACGGTACCTGTTGTCATTCTGACTGCATATGACTGGGCAGATATTGAAGCAGAGGCAAAAGAAGCCGGTGTTGTGGCATTCTGCAGCAAACCGTTGTTTTTGTCAGAGTTAAGAAGCTGTCTGAAGTCTGTTATCAAGTCAGATGACGCAGAGGATAAAACGGAAGAAAAGGAAACGGTCAAACTTCGCAGCGGGCGTATTCTGCTTGCTGAGGATTTGGAACTGAATCAGGAAATTGCAGTGGCGATTCTGGAAGATGCAGGATTTAGCACAGAGGTTGCCGCAAACGGCCAGATAGCAGTAGATATGCTGAAAAATTCGGAGCCGGGTTATTATCAGCTGGTACTCATGGATGTGCAGATGCCGGTAATGAACGGTTATGAGGCGACGAAAGAAATCCGCAGTCTGGAAAACAAGGAACTGTCCTCCATCCCCATTATAGCAATGACGGCAAATGCGTTTGAAGAAGATAAGCGGGAGGCCATAAGGAGCGGCATGAACGGTCATATCGCAAAACCGATTGAGATTAAGAACCTGTTTGAAACGCTTGATAAAGTGATGGGATGATTTATGTAATATAGGATTAAAAAAACGGTCGGAGATGTCCGGCCGTTTTTAATACAATACAAATTGCGGGTGGCATGCATACTTTTTTAAAATAATGCATTGACATCCAATATTCCCTATCCGGCAAGCATCACCGCCGTCAACTGCCCCTCCGAATCCATCTCCAAAAGAATACTATGCCCCCCAAACAGATTGTCATCGTCGAAGACAAATTCCATGGAATTGTCCTCGTGAATCGTAATCAAGGGGACGCGGAGCCTTTTCATAAATTCTTCCCTGCCGATTTCTTTTCCGCACCATTCTTTTATACTGCCGGACATTGTATCAACGATATATTCTTTTATCCTGTGGTCAAACGCCGGAAGGTCAGTGCATATTTCTTCAAGCTTTTTAGAGGCAGTCTCTGATTCCTTATCGCCTGCTGCCATCTCCACACAGACTGTGCAGTTTTCCCCAAGCCAGTCAATCTGCATCTCAAACTGACTGGGTTTCCTATTCAGACTAAACTCCCTGAGATTTGGGAGCAGCTTTGGTTCGTTTACGTTCTTTTCGAGCAATTGTTCTACATAATAACGGCGAAATTGTACATTATCCCGGGGTAGGTCTTCCCTCACCAGAAGACGGTACAAATGCCCCCTTTGAAAATGATACCCGAACCGGAATCCAAACAATTTTTTCTCAGACAACCATTCGAGCCAGTTAAAAGCGATTCCTTCCCCGATAACTTCTCCTGTCTTCACATCAATGGCCCGGTCAAACCGCGCCCTCGCCTTGTAATAATTTCCAATCATGGGAAAGGGAGGAAGCCCTTTTTCCCAGCACCACGAAATCCTGACAATCAGTTCCTGTTTTTCTTCCTGAAAGGTATGCAGATATGCTTCTGTACTGTCTTGCGACATGATTACATTTCCTCCTGATTGCAGCATTTTCCCAAAAGAAAGCTATTTTTTAACGCAGAAAGCAAAGTAACCTTTTCCTTCCGTGCTGAAAAGAAGGCTGTACGGAGGATATTCCTTATCAAACGCACGAAGAAGCTGCTCAAATGTCAGCATATCACATTTTTCAAGCTGGCATTCTTTTGTTATGGGAAAGTGCTTTCCGACCCAATCCATAAACTGCTGTGAAAGAACCTTGATGGTGTAAAGTACGGTTTTATCCATTTTTTTAATTTGCCGTCCAAGCATACCGCCCAGCGTATTGAGAACCATCCGTTCTTCATAAACCAAAAAGACCTGAAAACGCTCGCCTCCCCCGGAGCGGTACATTAAACGGAAACAAAGTGTATTGCCGGAAGAAAAATCCTCGCCGCTGTAATGTTCACTGACAATGTGGGCATTTATTTTGAACAAGTCGTGTAAGACCTGTATCACTGCTTTTTCCAGGGATTCCATTTCATCTTCGGAGGGATGGTGAATCCATTTGTTGGTGGTGCGTCCCGTGATGGCAAAATCTTCAATCATAATGTGTCCGGTAAGCCAGCCGACACAGATTCCCAGAAAGTGCCGCACGGATTCCACAGAGTAATTTTGTTCCTCCAATTCCTGTTCCAGTGCCGGAAGCGTTTTATCCCGCATATTGTCATGGAGAATTTTATGCATTTCATATCCACCGTAATGTATGGACTGCATATAAGCTTCCTCTTCTGCAAAATGTTTTAACGTATAACTTTTGAAATATTTGACCCCTTCTCTGCAGGCGTGCTGCTGTTTTGCCTCATCCTCATTGAGGGCAATCAGTTTTCCTACAATCGAAAAAAGCCGTTGGTGCGCTTTGTCTATCACTCCCACGCCAAGGTTAAAACGGTCATTCCATTTCACTTCGGTCATCTTTGGATTTCCTCCCCGTATGTAGTAATCATTCATACTGATTGATGTGAATAGTTTACCATATTTTTGAAAAGGAAACAACCATCCTTTTCCCGGCGATTCTGCCGACATGCCTGTTGCAGAATTGCCTATATATTTCTATGTATTCCTGCTTTTCTTTCTGGGATTTTTTGGCTATAATATAAGGAGAAAAACAGAAAGGATGTGGAGTATGGCGCATAAATTTACCTGTAATACGGAAACGGCGGTTGTTGCGACTACGAAAGGAAAAGTCAGGGGATATTGTTACGACGGCATCAGTATTTTTAAAGGGATTCCCTATGCAAAGGCGAAGCGTTTTCATGCGCCCCGGCCGGTGGAGGCGTGGGAGGGCGTGCTGGATGCCACAAGCTATGGTTATGTGTGCCCGTTGCTTGAGATGGGTAAGCCTGCCTGTGAACTTCTTGTACCGCACCGGTACTGGGTCATGAATGAGGATTGCCAGAACCTGAATGTCTGGACGCCTGCATGTGACGGGGAAAAGAGGCCGGTTATCGTGTGGCTGCACGGCGGCGGCTTTGAGGCCGGTTCTGCGATTGAACAGATTGCCTATGAGGGAGAAAATATGTGTCGGATTGGGCAGGTGGTTGTAGTGTCCGTTAACCACAGGCTGAATGTGCTGGGATATTGCGATTTGTCGGATTTCGGTGAGGAATATCAAAATTCCGGCAATGCGGGGACGGAAGATATTATTGCCGCGCTTCGCTGGATTCAGGAAAACATTGCCCTGTTTGGCGGTGACGCCGGTAATGTGACTTTGATAGGCCAATCCGGCGGCGGTGCAAAGATTACAACGCTTATGCAGACGCCGGCGGCGGACGGACTGTATGCAAAAGGAATCAATATGAGCGGCGTGGTGGAAGACCTTCTGCCGGACTGTGAAGGCAGTGGAAAAGAACTGGTGCAGGCATTGTTAAACGAATTGCAGCTTGGCGGGGTAAAAGACCTGGAATCAGTATCCTTTGACAGGCTGGCGGACGCCTATAAAAAGGTAAGGCCCATACTTGCAAAAGAAGGAAAATACTGTGGAGGGGCTCCGCAGAAAAACAGATACTATAACGGAAATCCTTTGAAATACGGCTTTAGGAAGGAAACTGCAGGAATACCTTTGATGGTGGGAAGTGTATTTGGAGAGTTTGCTTCTTTCGTGGCGCCTCCCTATGACAAACGCGGGATGACAAAGCCGGAGGCGGAGAAAGCGCTGGAGGAGGCTTTGGGAAAGGAGGCTGCCAATCAATTGCTGCCGCTGTTTGAAACGGCATACCCTGAAAGGCTTCCGGTGGATATCCTGACGCTGGATTATATCATCAGACATCCCATACAGAAGTTCGTGCGTATGCGGGCGAAAGTGAACCCGAAGACGTATTCCTATCTGTTCAATCATGAAATGCCGATAGACGGCGGACGTACGCCATGGCACTGTGCGGATATTCCCTATGTGTTCCACAATACGGAACTCGTTCCGATTACGCAGGAAGAAGGTATATCCGAAAAGCTTGAAAAACAGATTTTTGACAGCGTGATGGCTTTTGCCCGAACAGGCAGCCCTGAAAATGAGTCCGTTCCTTCATGGCCGGCTTGCACTCCCGATGAAGAAAACACCATGGTCTTTGACAGACAGACAAGGCTTAGAACCAATCACGATGAAAAGCTGATGCCGCTTGTCGGGAAATATATGCAGATTTATCTGGAAAAAGCCGGTATCAAAAGCATGGAAAATGTGCAGCATTAGTAATGACAGTAATGACAGCAGAAAGGCGGGCTTTGGAAAAGTATGGCACAGTCATATATGGAAGGATTCCGGGAAGATTTAAAGGAATTTTATGAGGTGACGGAAAAGTTTTATCGAAAAGAGGTAACGGTTCCTGAATATAAGTCGTTTTCCGGTGCATTCGGAAGTTATGCGCAGCGGGGAGGCGAAAGAAGCATGCTGAGGCTCAGGCTTTCCGGTGGTGAAATTAACAAGGGAAACCTGAAATTTATTGCAGACAGTATCAGGAAGTACAGAATAGATTTGGTGCATTTCACCACCTGCCAGACGGTGCAGCTGCATAACCTGACAAAAGAAACGGTCTGCGCCCTTGTGGGAGAAGCCTTTGAACAGGGCATCATTACCAGGGGAGGCGGCGGGGATTACCCCAGAAACGTAATGTGTTCCCCTCTTTCGGGAGTGGATAAAGGAGAGGCGTTTGATGTGCTTCCCTATGCAAAAGAAGCAGCCGATTATCTGCTTGGATTTATAGGGAAAGTAAAGCTTCCCAGAAAGCTTAAGGTCTGCTTTTCCAATAATAGGGAAAATGAAACCCATGCCACTTTCCGGGACATGGGCTTTGTGGCAAAAGAGAACCGGACTTTTGACGTTTATATAGCGGGCGGGCTTGGCATAAAGCCTAAAATGGGAGTGCTTGTGGCAGAAGGCATATTGCCTTCCAGGATACTTTATTGCATCAAAACCATGGTGGAAATCTTTACGGAGTATGGCAACTATGAAAAGCGCGCTGCCTCCAGAACCAGATTTTTGCAGGAAACGCTTGGTGTGGAGGAATTGCAAAGGATTTTCAAGGAAAAACTAGTGAAGAATCTGGAAACGGAAGATTTGGATATTTTCGTAGACGCGGAAGAAATAGATAAAAAAGGCGCTCCTGTCAGCCCGCCTTCGGATAAAAGGCTGATAAAACAGAAACAGGAAGGACTTTATGCAGTGTCCTATCATCCGGTGGGAGGTGTGCCGAAGCCGGACTTCTTTGAGAAATTATATGATGCCATTCTGCCAATGGAACAGGTAAAGGTGCGCCTTGCACCGGACCAGGGGCTGTATGTGGTTAACCTGTCCGGGACAGAGGCTTTAAAGGTGCTGGAACTGACAAAAGAAGATGGAGGTACAGCCTTTGAACGTTCTACGGCCTGTATCGGGGCGGCAATCTGTCAGGTAGGAATCGGCAATTCGCAGGCGCTTCTGGAAGCATGCATAAAACGGGTGAAGGAAGCAGGACTGGCGGACGGTGTGCTTCCGCCCATCCATATTTCCGGCTGTCCGTCCTCCTGTTCTGCCCATCAGACCGCGGTAATCGGTCTGCGCGGCGGAAAAAAGCAGACGGCGGACGGACCCAAAGATGCATTTGCGATTTTTATTAACGGCAATGCACGTATGGGAGAAGAACAGTTTGGGGAAGAAATCGGCGTGATGGCGGCAGAAAACATCCCGGCATTTTTTGTGGAACTGGGACGTGCCGTGGAAAAAGAAGGACTTCTTTTTACAGAGTTTTTGGAAAGGTATCCGGAAAGAATTGCCGACATATTTGAAACCGTGGAAAACGGACAGGCCGGATAGAGGGGCGGAAGGGGTACGTGTGCTTATGAAAAAGGTGGTTATCGGCATACTTGCACATGTGGATGCCGGAAAGACGACGTTGTCAGAGGCCATGCTCTATGAAAGCGGCAGTATCAGAAAAATGGGGCGTGTGGACAATCGGGATGCTTTCCTTGACACGGAGGTAATGGAAAAAGAGAGAGGGATTACCATTTTTTCCAAACAGGCGGTTTTTACTTACCGTGATATGGAGGTTTACCTGCTTGATACGCCGGGACATGTGGACTTTTCGGCGGAAATGGAGAGAACCCTGCAAGTGCTGGATTATGCCATACTGGTGGTGAGCGGAGCGGATGGGGTGCAGGCGCATACGGCGACATTATGGAGGCTGCTTGACAGGTATCATGTCCCTGTATTTTTGTTTATCAACAAAATGGACCAGCCCGGCGCTGACAGGGCGGCTCTGTTTTCGGATATACAGGAAAAGCTCAGTGACGGCTGCATCGATTTTTCCGTGCAGGACAGGGATGGGTTTTATGAGAATATTGCGGTGAGTGACGAAACTGTTCTGGAGCAGTTTCTGGAAACGGGCATTGTGGATAAAAAGAGTATTTGCAGGCTGATTCAGCAGAGGAAGGTTTTCCCCTGCTTTTTTGGCTCTGCATTAAAAGGAGACGAAGTCGGAACGTTCATGCAGGGATTGTCGGAATATACCCTGAGCCGGGATTGGAAGGCTTCATTTGGAGCAAGGGTGTTTAAGATTGCGCGCGATGCACAGGGAAACCGGCTTACCTACCTGAAAGTCACAGGCGGCAGCCTTAAGGTAAAAGATACCGTGAAGGGAGAAGGGCAGGCCGGGGAAGACGGCGCATGGGAGGAAAAAGTCAATCAGATTCGGATTTATTCCGGAGAGAAATACGATACGATAAACGAGGCTTTGGCGGGAAGCGTGTGTGCGGTGACAGGGCTTACAAGGACTTTTCCGGGGGAAGGGCTGGGAGAGGAAAAGGCGGGTGAACTGCCGGTTCTGGAGCCGGTTTTATCGTACAGGGTGATATTGCCAAAAGAAATCGATGCCGCAGTCATGCTGCCCAAATTGCGGCAGCTGGAGGAGGAGCCAAAACTTCATGTTGTCTGGAATGCCGGGCTGGAGGAAATCCATCTGCGTATTATGGGAGCAGTACAGCTGGAAGTGATACAGCGGCTTGTAAAGGAGCGTTTTGGCATACTGATAGAGTTTGGGCAGGGTAGTATCGTATATAAGGAAACCATAGCGGAAGCGGTTATTGGCGTCGGGCATTTTGAACCGCTGCGCCATTATGCAGAGGTACAGCTTTTGCTGGAGCCGGGTGAGCCGGGAAGCGGTCTAGTGTTTGCCTCTTCCTGCAGTGAGGATGTGCTGGGGAAAAACTGGCAGCGTCTGGCGCTGACGCATCTGGAAGAAAAGGAACATAAAGGCGTGCTGACGGGCGCGCCTGTTACCGATATGAAAATCACGCTGATAGCAGGCCGCGCGCACTTAAAACATACGGAGGGCGGAGATTTCAGGCAGGCTGTTTACCGGGCTGTCAGACAGGGACTGATGGAGGCGCCATCCGTTCTTCTGGAGCCTTATTATTCTTTTACGCTGGAACTGCCGGAAAAAGGAATCGGGCGTGCCATGACGGATTTGGAAAGGATGGGAGGAAGCGTCCGGCTGCCATCCGTGGAAGCAGGGCGTGCAATACTGACCGGCTATGCCCCGGCAGCGGCCTTGCGGGATTACCAGAAAGAAGTGACCGTCTATACGCAGGGACAGGGAAGGTTGAACTGTACCTTGAAGGGCTACCTGCCATGCCAAAATACGGAGGAAGTGCTGATGCAGTCCGGCTATGATGCGGAGGCCGATTTGGAAAATCCTTCCGGTTCCGTGTTTTGTGCCCACGGCGCCGGATTTGTGGTGCCATGGGATGAAGTCAAGGCTCATATGCATACGGAATTGCAGGAGGCGCCGGAGAAAAATTTGGAGGAAGCCGGGGATGGGGAAGCCGGACAGCAGAAAGAAGCAGGAATATATGCGTCAAGACCGGCAGGCGGCAGGAAACAGGGCATGGAGGCTCTGGACGCTGCGTTGGGGACGGAAGAGATTGACAGCATTTTAGAAAAGACATTTTATGCCAACAGACGGGGGGAGGGCGCCCGGCGGAAAGGCATTTACAGGAAAAAGACGGCAAAAATCCCTGTGCAGACGCCTGGGGTGCAGGGATACCATCCGATACAGAGAAAAGAGGAATACCTGCTGGTGGACGGCTATAATGTTATCTTTGCATGGGAGGATTTGAGGGAGCTTGCCGCAGTCAATATTGACAGCGCCAAAGGAAAGCTTCTGGATATTCTCTGTGATTATCAGGCCATGCGCGGATGTAAGGTGATAGTGGTTTTCGACGCATACCGGGTTCGGGGGCATGAAACGGACATAACAGATTACCACAATATTCATGTCGTGTATACAAAGGAGGCGGAAACTGCCGACCGGTATATAGAGAAATTTGCCCATGAAAACGGGAAGAAATACCAGATTACGGTTGCCACTTCGGACGGGCTGGAGCAAATCATTATCAGGGGACAGGGCTGCTGCCTTTTGTCCTCAAGGGAGCTTTTGGAAGAGATTGAAAGGGAAAAAAAGAAACTGCGGGAAAACTATCTGAGGGATTAAAAAGTAATGCCCCGCCCTTTGTTGGGGAAGATTAAGGAGGCTGCAATATCGATTGCGGCAAGCACAAGCAGGAATCCGATGCAGTTTCTGCGTATTCTGACAGAAAGCCGCTGCCAGTGTTTTAAAAGGAAGGGAGCTGCAAAACAGACGTAGGCAGTTCCCGCAAGGGCAAAACCGATAACGGAGTACAGGCAGACATATCCGCCCAGATTTAAAAATTCATCGGAATAGTCCCAGTACCGGAGCCCGAAAAGCGTGTTGAGCAGCCATCCCGTAAACAGCTCCACAACAGCGCCGATAAATGCGGAATAGCAAAAGCATCTTACGGGATATTGGCTTTTGCGGTGCAGGAAGAAATATATCAACACCGCACCGGAGCCGTAAACCGGAAGCCACGGACCGTAAAAGAAGCCCCTGTTACAAAATTCTTTGCTTGTAATATAGCAAAGCAGGATTTCCCATAAAAACCCTGCAAATGCTGCAGTAAAAAAGAGAAACAGATAATTATTTATTTTCGATGCAAAAACTCGTGTATTCATGCTGTTAGTATTTGCAGAAAAAATACGGTATATGCATAAAATGACAGGACCGGCATTCCCTTATTGCGCCTGCGCGCAAGGAAAACCGGCCCTGTCGTTTTATAGGAAAGGATAAGTTAAATTTTGAAACGTCTCATGTGTTCTGCCAGCGTAAAGGAAGCTTCTGAAACAGCCTCCGCACTGTTTGCCATGGATTTGCTGTCATCGGATACATGCAGTGAATTGTCTGCAAGAACCTGGGTGGACGCAAGAATCTCTTCTGTGCTGGCGGACTGCTCTTCAGAAAGGGCAGCAATGTTTGTGGCCACTTCGTCTACCTGATGAATCTGGTCAACAATATTTTGCAGCGCGTCGCTGGAGGAAGAAACATCCTGATAGATATTGTTGAAAATTTCACAGGAATTGGTAATGCGGGCAGAGTTGTCTTCAATGTAGGTTACGCTTTCGTTGGTGCAGTTAACCATGTCGGACACCTGGGCGCTGACCTTGGAAATGATATCTGCAATCTGTGTGGCGGAGTTGGAACTGATTTCCGCAAGCTTACGGATTTCCTCTGCAACCACCGAAAATCCCCTGCCGGCTTCGCCTGCCCTTGCTGCCTCGATGGCGGCGTTTAAGGACAGCAGATTGGTCTGTTCGGCAATCTCACTGATAAGCTGGACAATGGAATTGATTTCTTCCGTGGAAGTACCCACTTCGGTAACGGAAACCTTCAGGTGTTTCATGGAAGAAACGATGGAATCCATGGTCTGGGCAACCAGCTCCATATCCTCGCGGCCCTTTGTGGCAACGTCAACGGTCTGGAGCATCTTTTCATTGGCGGAGTTACCGTCCTGATTGGTGGCGTCCACTACTGCTGCCAGCGTGGAGGCATGCTGTGCCAGCTCCTGGATGGCGTTTGCAACCTGGTCTAAGGTGACCTGCATGTCCCCCATGGACTCTGTCTGCGTCTGTGCGGTAACAGATAATTCTTCCGCCACCTGTTTGGTGGAACCGGAATGGGTGCTTAACCGGTCAGAAACCTCCTGAATATCTATCATGACTTCACGCATGATAACAATAAACTCTTTCAATGCCTTACTCATGATGGTGATTTCGTCATTACCCACGGGAGTGATATCGACAGTAAAGTCCCCGTCTGTAATGCTGGTCAGAACCTGCGTAAGCTTTTTGACGGGTGAAATGGTCCGTCTTACAATTATACTCAGCAAAATGCTGGAAATAATAAGAATTACAAGGAATATGGCAAACATGCTGCCGGTAGTGATATATAAGTCGTTGTCAATATAGGATTCGGGCAGGCAGGTGACAAGCGTCCAGGGAATTTCAGGGAAAGCCTGTACGGTGACATAGTAGGCGTGTGAACCGTCTTTTATCCGGCGGACCGGAGCGTCGCTGTCCTCCGGCAGTTCAGCGGTTTCTTTCATTAGTTCGGCAACTTGTCCGAGGAATGTATTGCTTTCCGCATTGAAAACATTGGCTCCCTTAACTGTCTCGTCGGGATGTGCGTTTATCCAGCCGGAATTGGAATCGACCAGGAACGCATATCCGCAGTCCATAACAGGCAGTGTACTGACTCTCTCGCAGATAGTGGATATATTTATCAGGCTGCCGGGAAGAAACTGCAGTTTAGAGTAAGCGGAACTGACACTGGCGGAATCGGCGGCCACCATCATGTCAATGGAGATATCCTGTACGGTGGCAAGCGTTTCTTTGCGCAGTGTCCGCTCGGCTGATTCGACCAAAGTGTTTTTGCTGGAAATAAAGTTAATCACCAGTAGGATGATAAAGGATACAAAGAAAAAAGGAAGAATAACACATAACAGTTTTTTCTGAATGCTTGACGATTGCACTTTCTCTTTTGGTTTTTTCATAATTTTGCCCTCCTATGCACACAAATGCATTACTATATTTCCACTTTATCACCTGTCAAGTGGGTTTTCAATGAATAATCCTGTGACTTTTGTTTATTTCTTGTTGTTTTTATGCTACAATTTACCATATTATTTATATTTTATTTTTGGAAGGATGTGTTGGCAAGGTGGCTGATACGATTATCGGATACGTAAAAAAATACGGGGATTATACCTTTATGGAAAAGCCGATGAATGATGTGGACAGTCTGGCGCTCTGCCAGTTCTGCTACTTAAAGTTTGACGGTATGGTGCCGCTTGTGACGGAAAACAGGAAATCCGTGTCCCTGCAGGAGATAGCCTCCCATGAGGAATTTGAGAACCTTTTTTCGGATGAACGGTATGAAAAAGATAACAGGGCGTTGTTTAACGCCATGATAAACAGCCGCAGATACCGCCGCATGAAGATGAACTGTTATATCAACATTGTGGAAACGGAGTGGGAAACACAGTTTTCCGCCGTTACGTTTCTTTTGGAAGACGGCTCTATGTATATTGCATACCGGGGGACGGATGAAACCATCGTAGGCTGGAAGGAAGACTTTAACATGGCGTTTGAGGCCCCTGTGCCCGGACAGGCGTATGCGGTAAAATATCTCAACATGGTGACCGGCAGGCTCAACAACAGTTTTTATGTGGGCGGGCATTCCAAAGGGGGAAATCTGGCGGTCTACGCGGCAATGAACTGTACCCCGAAGGTTCAGGAGCGTATTTTGAAAATTTACAGTATGGACGGACCGGGTTTTCGCAGGGAAGTGTTGGAAAAGTGCCGTTATGAGGCAGTGCAGGACAAAATAGTCAAGATACTTCCGCATTCCTCCATGGTGGGAATGCTTTTTGAAACCACGCCGGGTTATAAGGTGGTGGAAAGCAAGACATTCGGGCTTTTGCAGCACAATCCGTATACATGGCTGATAGAAGGAGATAATTTTCTTTATGTGAAAGGCCTGTATGAATCCAGACGGCTTTTTGATGAAGCATTGAACGAATGGGTCATATCACTGGATGACGCGCAGCGAAAGATGTTTGTGGATACCCTGTATCAGGTTGTCTCTGCGTCTAAAGCAGAGAACCTGATAGACTTGACGGCCGACTGGAAAAAGAGCATGAACGGTATGGTATCCGCCCTAAAAGAGGTGGATGACGAGACAAAACGAGCGGTAAAACAAATTATCAGGACGCTTTTCGAAATATCACTGGAGCATATGAAGCCGTCCCGGTTAAGACAAAAGCGAGAAAAAAAAGGAAAGTAATCTGCCGCCTTCGGGAAATAATCGTTCGGGATGCCATTGTACCCCGAAAACAGGAAGGGTTTCATGACATATGGCTTCCGGCGTCGGTACGGGAGAGGCGTACTGTGCAAGAAGGAGTCCTTGTCCGAGGCGGCCGACGCATTGATGGTGCGCGCTGTTTACCGTCAGGGCGCCGCCGTAAATCTTATACAGGAAAGTGCCGGGGACAATGGTGGAGTCGTGCGTCTGGTCGCCATCCTGATACTGGTGGCTTTCATACTCTTTCATATGCTGTATGATGGTTCCGCCGAAAAATACATTTATAATCTGCATCCCCTTACAGATGCCGAGAACCGGTTTTTTGTAGCGCAGGGTCTGTTCCAGGGCTTGGAGCTGAATAATATCCAGTTCGGTATCAATGTTTCTGGAGCCATTGTTTTTCTGCCCGAAAAATGCAGGTGTGATATCCCCGCCGCCGGGCAGGATAAGGCCGTCGCAGGAGTGGATTTCGCTGAGGGAAAGCGTGGTCTGGCAGGGAATGCCAAGCCCGTTTAATGCCTTTTCATAGTTGCCGGTATCTTTGATACGTCCCGCAATGGCTATCTTGGGTTTGATTTCTGACATAAAGTACCCCCGTGTTGTTTTTCTAATTGTATGCGCCCTGAAAGAAAACAATGACTGGGTGAATAAAAAAGTGGTTGTTTTGGCATTTTGCACATCGCCGGGGCTGGCGGCGTGCAAAATGCCAAAACCTAAGAGAAGATATAGAATCTTTGCAGGAAAAGTGATATAATTTGTTTTGAAAGTCCCGGGCGGCGTACCGTGGGAACGGGTATGCCGGCAAAGTTTGTAGTGTACGGGGGTATGGAAATGGAGAATAAAAAGAAAAAAGGATATCTCGTGGTGGAATGGGCGGGGGACGGAAAGGCAAAAGCAGTATATGCTGACAGCGGCGCCTGTATGCTGACAGGTATGTCCGTGGAAGAACTGCTTTTGTCAGACCCGGTACAGGCGGCAAAAAGTCTGGATATGGAAACAATCAGGCTTGATGACGAGCATGAGTTATGGATATTGGACACCTTACATAACCGCAGGCAGCGTCTTGCAGAGCTGGAAAAAATGAATGCGGCGTTAGAGGATGCCCTGAATGCTGCGGAAGCGGCGAACCGGGCTAAAAGTAATTTCTTATCCAATATGTCCCATGATATCCGCACACCCATGAATGCTATTTTAGGAATGACATCCATTGGTTTGTCCTACATCGATGAAAAACCAAGGGTATTGGACTGTCTGCACAAGATACAGACGGCATCGACGCATTTGATGAGTCTTGTGAACGATGTATTGGACATGTCGCGGATTGACAGCGGCCGGCTGACATTGAATGAGGAGGTCTTTTCCCTGGCGGATTCCGTCCATGATATTGCCGTTATTGTGCGTCCGCAGGCAGAGCAGAAGAATCAGAGTCTTCTGATGGAAATCGGGCAGATATATGAAGAGAATTTAATAGGAGACGCACTCCGTTTACGCCAGATTATGGTAAATATAATTAACAATGCAGTGAAATATACACAGGAAGGCGGAAGTATACATGTCTGCATCGGGGAGCGGGAAAAGGATTTGGTATGGCTGGATTTCCTTTGTGAGGACAATGGAATAGGCATGAGCAAGGAGTTCCTAGAGAAGATATTCCTGCCGTTCGAGAGGGTGAGCAATACTACCACCAGTAAGATTGAAGGCACCGGTCTTGGGATGGCGATTGTCAAAAATATCATTGACCGTATGGGCGGCGTTATCCATGTGGAAAGCAGGGAAGGGGAAGGAAGCCGTTTCCGTGTGGAGATTCCCATGACGATAGCGTCGAAGAGCCGGACGGCGCCGAACCTTCCTAAAGGGCAGACAGTTCTGATAACGGAAAGCCGGGACGCAAGGGCAGAACAGATTGCCGGTTATCTGGAGGAAGAAGGACTTGTGCCGGTGCGTGTAAATACAGGACTGGAGGCAGTGACTTGGCTGACAGAGGCGCAGTGTGAGGACAGGATGCCCTGCGCCATGCTTCTGGGACAGGAACTTGACGATATGTCGGTGCTGGATTTGGCTGCCCATGTGCGCGGGCTTGCCGGTCAGGCTTTTCCTATTCTGCTGGTATCCGAGGAGGATTGGGCAGAAATGGAATACCGTGCCACGCGTGCCGGCGTCAATGCATTTGTTCCTTGTCCGCTATTTAAAAGCAGACTGCTGGAATCTTTGTGCGGTCTGATGGGCATATCCCGAAAAGAGGAAGAGGAAAAAGAGGGTGTTGACGCGGATTTTGCCAGAATGAGGGTACTGCTTGTGGAAGATAATGCGTTGAATCAGGAAATCGCAATGGAACTGCTTTCCCTGATAGGCGTGCAGGTGGAGGTGGCTGAAAACGGAGCCCGTGCGGTGGAAATATTCGAGGCAGCAGAGGAAGGGCATTTTGATTTGATTTTGATGGATATCCAGATGCCGGTCATGAATGG
This sequence comes from uncultured Lachnospiraceae bacterium, assembly GCA_910577015.1. Lineage (GTDB taxonomy): Bacteria > Bacillota > Clostridia > Lachnospirales > Lachnospiraceae > Acetatifactor. Next base: position 30,545 of record CAJTKU010000022.1, read on the forward strand.
ATATGAGGCTACAAAGCGTATCCGCCGGATGAAAAGAAAAGATGCGCAGACCATATGGATTGTGGCGATGACCGCCAATGCGTTTGTGGAGGATATACGGCTGTCCCGGGAGGCAGGAATGAATGAGCATTGTTCTAAGCCGGTGGACCCTGAGCGGCTTCAGGAAATTCTCCGCAGCCGTCTGAAGAACGAAGCTGATGCAGTATAAAGGAAAGGGTTGAAAAAGTATGCAGCCTTATCAGGAAGAATATATTGCCAACTTAAAAGATATTGCTGTGCTCACAGCAAGAAAAAGTCCCGAAGACAGGTCGTTTGAGGCATATCAGGAGGCATTTTTAAATGACAGGAAACAGGCGGAGGAGAAAGCGAAACGTAATATGACGCTTTTAAAAGAAGAACTGTTTCCGGTTCTGGACCGTTTGTTTGAAGCAAGTGAGGAAGAAATCTGTGAACTGCGTGAATTTGCGGGAAAGCTGACAAGCGTCGGGGAGGAATTGGATGTAGGGCTGTTCTGTCAGATACATCAGGCGCTGTTAAGCCTTGCCAGACATAGAAAGAGCCGGAAAGACATTATACAGGAGCTGTACTGGCTTGGCATCGGACGAAACAGCCTGTGTAATAAAATGGTTGGTCTGGACTCACAGGATAGTGAGAAATATGTATATAAAATGCGGCTGTGTTTTACGGAAGCGGCCGCCTATCTGAAATATTTTGACGACATTGAGGATACGGAGACCAGAGGGTATATTATGCGTTCCCGCGCAAATATGGCTCTTGGAAAGTTTAAGTCGGTCAGTGAGAGAGTCCGTATTTTAAAACAGACGCTGCAAATTATGCAGGATAAGGGGTATCAGGAAAAAGAACCGGACCTTCCATGGGAAAAGTATATTTATATGACGCATCAGCTGATGGCTGCCAGCATTTCTTACAGCCGGGAAAATACCATGACATCACAGGATATTGCGGATATCATGGAATCGGTTTATATTGTTTACCATAAAAGGATGCAGGAGGCTGTGGAACAAAAAGAACGGCCGCCGATTAAATCGGCATTTGCCTATTATGCCATAACTTATTTCTGCGGACTGGATACCCTGGAAGGGCTGCTCACAAAAATGGAAGCGTTGATAGACGCGGCGGATACCTCGGATTATTCCGGGGAGAGCATGTACGGAATTATTTCCATTCCTGCCTTTTATTGCCAGTTTATGCAGCAGTACCCGGAGAAAATCCCGGAGAGGAAAGAATACATTGAAGGACTTTACCGGAGGATTCTGCTGTATGTGGAGGATTCCCCCAAGGCATCGGAAAATGCCACCCTCTTTTTTTATCTCAGGCAGTTGTCAGCTACTTTTGTTGAGACAGAAGACAGCATTTCTTATGGAGAATTTATACAGAAGCTGCAGAAGAGGTTTGCGCCGGATATTTATGTGCATTCCCATGCAGTGGGCAGGGCCGCAGCGGTACTCTGCGCGATTATACTGGAAGAAGACGTTTCCTTTTTTGATGACATTGATTTCATTCGCCGGATAACGGATTTGCAGGAAAAGAAAGATGCCATTCTGACGTATGCCATGGAATGCGGCGTATTCCATGATGTCGGTAAAATGAATTTCATGAGTCTGTATTCCCAGACGGGGAGGCAGTGGTTTGAAGAAGAATATGAGATGGCGCGCCTGCATACCATGGTAGGGGAAGCCTGTCTGGCTTTGCGCAGCTCCACCAGCCGGTTTGCCGATATAGCCAAAGGACATCACTCCTGGTATGATGGCACCCATGGTTATCCCGAGTCCTATAAGCGTCTGGAATGTTCGTACAGACAGATGGTAGATGTTATCGGTCTGGTTGACTGGCTGGATAACGTAACGGAAACAGGCCGTTTTTATACAGGTTTCAGAAAATCATTCCGCGAAGCGGCAGACGAGGCTGTTTCACTGGAAGGCAAAAGATTTTCACCGCTTCTGACCGCAAGGCTGCGTGACAGAAAAGTGGCGGAACAGATAGAGCAAGCCTTTGAAGAAGGCCGCCGTGAGGCATACCACGGGCTTTATAAAAATTTTCAAATTTAGTGTTGACTTTACCAAAGCGCTGTGATATAAAAGATGTAAACCAGTGAAGGAGAGTGAGTAACCTTTTGCTGAACCATTACAGAGAGCTGCAGGTGGTGGGATTGCAGTGTGGAAGCGTGGGTGAATGGGCTCCTGAGGGCGAGTTGAAGAGAGTAGGCGAGCCGGAGAAGATACTCCGTTATCAAGAATCAGCATATGTTAGTATGCGTGAGTGGATGTACAGGCATCAAGCCGGGTGGCACCGCAGGAGGTTAGTATACTCTTGTCCCAGCATTAGTTGGGATAGGAGTTTTTTTATTTGCAAAAAATTGTCAGGCTCGTAATGAGCAGAAAGGAAAGCGTATGAGTGAAGAAAAGAAAATCCCTTACAAAATTTATCTGGAAGAAAGCGAGATGCCGAAAAAGTGGTATAATGTACGGGCTGATATGAAAAATAAACCGGCGCCGCTGCTCAATCCGGGCACATTGCAGCCAATGGGATATGAGGATTTACGTCCTGTATTTTGTGATGAGCTGATTAAGCAGGAACTGGATAATGATACGGCCTATATCGATATCCCTCAGGAGATACAGGACTTTTACAAGATGTACCGCCCGGCTCCCCTTGTCAGGGCATACTGTCTGGAAAAGGCTTTGGAAACGCCGGCAAAAATTTACTATAAGTTTGAGGGCAATAATACCAGCGGCAGCCATAAGTTAAATTCTGCCATTGCACAGGCGTATTATGCAAAGAAGCAGGGACTGAAAGGCGTTACTACCGAAACAGGGGCAGGGCAGTGGGGAACGGCGCTTTCTATGGCATGTGCTTATCTGGGACTTGACTGTAAGGTCTATATGGTGAAAGTTTCCTATGAGCAGAAACCCTTCAGGCGGGAAGTGATGAGGACTTACGGTGCAAGCGTTACCCCTTCCCCCTCCGAAACGACGGAAGTGGGCAGAAAAATACTGGCAGAACATCCCGGCACCACAGGCAGCCTTGGCTGTGCTATCTCGGAGGCCGTTGAGGTGGCAACCAAGTCAGAAGGTTACCGTTATGTGCTGGGAAGCGTGCTGAACCAGGTACTTCTCCACCAGTCCGTCATTGGACTGGAAACCAAAACGGCGTTGGATAAATACGGCATAACGCCGGATATCATTATCGGGTGCGCAGGCGGCGGCTCTAATCTTGGCGGTTTGATTTCCCCCTTCATGGGAGAAAAACTCCGCGGGGAAAAGGATTATCGCTTTATTGCGGTAGAACCTGCTTCCTGTCCCAGCTTTACCAGAGGAAAATATGCATATGACTTCTGTGATACAGGAATGGTCTGCCCGCTGGCTAAAATGTATACATTGGGAAGCGGTTTCATTCCTTCTGCAAACCATGCAGGCGGACTGAGGTATCACGGTATGAGTTCCATCCTGTCCCAGCTTTACCATGACGGGCTGATGGAAGCGGTATCCGTGGAACAGACCAGCGTATTTGAGGCGGCAGAGCAGTTTGCAAGGATAGAAGGCATCCTGCCTGCACCGGAGAGCAGCCATGCCATCCGCGTTGCCATCGACGAGGCATTGAAATGCAAGGAAACCGGAGAGGAGAAAACGATTGTGTTCGGCCTTACCGGAACGGGGTATTTCGACATGGTGGCATACCAGAAATACAATGACGGTGAAATGTCGGATTACATTCCTACCGACGCGGATTTACAGGTTGGATTTGACGGACTTCCAAAAGTGGAATAAAGCATTGCAAAAAGAAAGCGCGAAACAAAATATTGTTTCGCGCTTTTTATGCGGAAGAAGGGACTTGAACCCTCACGTACGTACATACACATGAACCTGAATCATGCCTGTCTGCCAATTCCAGCACTTCCGCAAGCAAAAATTATTTTACACGTTTTTTTGCTTTCTGTCAATCAATAATTTTATTTTTATTAGTTTTATGGGAAAAAAATCAGGGAACCCTTTTTTTATTTGTAAGGTTTCCCTGATTGTCTGGCAGAAAGATGGGTTTATGGCCCATAGTATTACAGTTTTATGGCGTGGAAATATCGTCATCGGCAACCGGCTGTATCCAGAAAAGTTTTTCCTGCATTTCTTCTTCCGTGGGTTCCTGTAAGGAATAATATTCATCCGGCGCTGCCGATTTGTTTAAAAGGCGTATCTGGATTTCCCTTAGTTTGTTCTGTATGGCGTTGCATAGGGAAGCTTTAAAGCCTGCAGGGGTGCCGTCAGGGTTTAAATCGCTGTGCGGCACAAAAGAAAGAGTCTGTTCTGTCATCGGTAATTCCTCCTAGTATTCCAAATACCAGCTGCTGCCTTCGTCCTGTGTGGGAGGCTCCGTATCCGATACCAGCTGTGTGATGGTGGACAGGGCGGCAATGCCGGTATTGTAAATTTCTTCTTCCAGATAGTTTAAGTATTTGGTGTCAATGATATATGGCGCAAGGATGGCCTGGTTTGCCGTAAGCAGCGTGTGCGCTGATTTGATGTCGCCCTGTTTCATGAATGCGTTGTATTGATTTACTAAGTCGATTACGGCATCGTCCACATCCCGGCGTGTGCCGGCGGCAATGCATTCACCGGGATAGCGGCTGCCGAAGGTTCTCTGATAATTCATACGTTTTCCTTTCTTTAATTGATATATAATGGATAGAATCTGTGCAGGGTAACGGTGGAAGTCATTCCGCCCAAGTCATGGGATATGGATTTTACAATATATTCATGGCTTTTTGTTTCCTGCTGTTTTTGGTAAGAAACCTTTACGTTAACGTCCAGAAAAGGCATCATTTTTGTGGTAAGGGTGACAGTATCGTTTATAGTGGAAGACTGTTTATTGTAATAAACCGCATTTGCCATGGCGGTGGTATCCGACATGATATTGTCGAAGGCATCCCCCGATTTGGTATCCAGCACGACGCCTATTTTCTGTATGGCAAACGGGCTGTCCTCCTCCACGCGAAAGGTCACTGTTTCACAGTTGTATTTCTGTGAAAAATATTCTTTTGTATAGACTTCATCTTCGGCATTATTAGTCAGTACGCAAAGGGCATGGGGCTGGTACTGTCCCAGATAATAAGCGGCATAAGCGCCCTTGTCATATACGATTTTGACGCAGCAGAGGGTATTTGCCGGAATGGTTCCGGCAGAAATGGCTTCTGTTGTGTATTCTTTCCGGAGGGGAATGGGGGGAAGTGCGCCGATGGACAGTTCCATGGAAGCGGTGTTTGTCTGAGGCGCTTTGAAGGCGATGATATCCCCGTATGCATACGAGGTGTAGTCCGCAAGGGTAATCTGATACCGGTTTCCTGATACTGTGCAGGATTGGGCATATCTGTCCACTTCATAAGTTTTCCCAAAGACTTCCGTGACATTTTTGACGGCAGTGACATCATAATCGGTATTTTCCGAGTTTTCTGCCAGAAGAACCTGCTGCAGATAATCATTGTCCAGGACAATGGAATCGTTGTCGCAGGAAGGAATCATATGAAAGCAGAAATTGTTGTAGATATCAAAGTACATTTCACAGTTCGGATATAAATCCCTGATGTCCGTCAGGATTTCACTGACATAACATCCACATTGATAAGTAAGGTCGTGGGGAATCCGGTTCCAAAGGGGATTGTCCGCCCTGTACGCTTCATAATCAGGATTGTAAATATCCATTCCATAAAACTCTCCGATATCCTGAAGGATGTGGTTCTTTACCCCGGCGTCTGCAAGCACTCCGAGCGCCGCCTGCCTTATGGTGGTTTTGTTGCCATTGCCATCAGAAACAGGGATAAGAATGGTGGGGGTTCCCCCCACCTGCCCGTTTCTTGTGCCGTCCAGTTTTGCAAACCAGTCGGACAAGTCCATGGTCAGCGTATTGGTAACGGCGTCATAGGAAGTGTTTGTGCCGGTAATCGTATACCGTCCGCATTCGTACCAGATATATTCCTCCTGCCTGATGTGGTAAATCCCAATCTGGAACTGCAAATCATAGCCGAGCAGGTTTTCTATTTTCTGTTCCATCCGCAAAAAAGCCCCGGGCTGTGTGTCCGGCTGCATGGTGAGGGAAAGGGTTCTTCTTACGTCAGACGTAGAGTCCACGCTGTAATTGCCGGTATCGGTGATTCCGGTCAGTGTATCCATCACCTTGTCGTCTTTTAACAGATAGATTCTGTATTTGTAATGCAAATCGGACTGGAGCAGGGTGGTTTTGTCTGCATTTGTAATGTTATATTTCATCTTCTTTCATTCCTTTCACGATGTCCACCACTTTGCGTCCACATCGGACAGACCGTTTTCAAAGAGCGACTGCATATCCTCCACATCTCCGACTTCCGCCCATTCAAAGTTGATGCTTCTCAAATCCTGATGTCCGTTCATGGAATCGGTGGGAGCCCCTGTCACTTTTATCATCCAGATTCGTCCGTCATGGATTTTCAGGATAAGGGGCTTTTTGTTGACCAGCCTGTTTTTCAGGCTGCTTCTGTAACGCAGTCCGTCGTCCGGCCTGACTTCGCCCGTGACTTCATCCATGCGGATAAAGCTTCCGGTGACAGAGCCGCTTTCGTAATTGATATCCGAATTGGATACCACCGATGCATATTTGCTGTTCAAAAGCCGGATAACCTGATTTGCCATGTTTTTGCTGGTATCGCAGCCGTCTACATCATAAATGGTCCCGAACAGGCAGTCTTTGTCCGCAATATAGTAACCGTCAAATTCGGAATATACATTGTCAAGGATAAAGGAGTTTTCAATTCCGTTGGTATAGGAAGATACGCAGTACTGATACTCTGTTTTGCTGCGGGCGTACTTATCCGTAAAGGAGATGTCAAAATCAGCAACCGTATGAATTTCTTTTGCATAAATGATGACCCAGTGCGTGCTTCCGACTTCCCTTCTTTTAATGACGACATAGTCCGTGTTACGCAGGGAAAATCCTGTGTTGCCGGCATCAAAATTTGCGTCAAACGTGGCATTGATTTTTGTGTTGTAATCCCATTCGTCAGATATATCGCCGACTTCCATGGCCGCGTCGGATGTCAGTACCAGATGGTTATAGGTACCGTCGGATAACTGAACTTCGGTGACTTTTTTCGTATCTACGGCGGGGGGATAGGAAGCGTTCTCCCCGCCGTGAAAAGTGTTTCCTAAAAATATCATGATTTCCTCTCATTCTGCCGCTGTGGCGGCGCAAGCAGTCAGTGAAATTTGTAATAAGTCCGCAGGCTGTAAGCAGAATTTATCCGCTTTACTTCAAAAATGACAAAGTTGTCATCATCATAGCCGGGATTTATGATTTCCAAAAGTTTTCCGCTTCCGGTAACCAGAAAATCCTCGTCGTCGGTGGAAATCCTTGGCTTGGGGAGGGGACTGTAAATAACGCAGTTATCTGTAGCAAATTCACAGTAGTACAGGCCGCATATGTGTACTATGCGCAACGTGAAAGCGTCGTTTTCCGCCCGCCAGAATACGCCCAGAGGCAGTTTTTTTGCTTCGATAAACAGGGAAAAATCCCCGTCAAGGGAAAACCCCTCGTTGTATGTTACCGCATTGTCATACATTGTCACTGCGCCGTCACTAAAAAAATAATTGTCGTTTTGCAGCTTGTAACCGATAGATTTGATATTGGTCTTGATGGCAACGCTTCCGTGCCGGCTGTCATTTTCCAAAACCAAAACGGCGTTTGTGGGAACCACATTGTAATCAACCGTTATCCGTTGGTATCCGGTGTCAAGCTGGAAGCCATGCATGGTTTCTCCGATGGCACGGTAATGGTAGGCACAGTGGTTTTGCAGGCCGTTAAACGTATAATTCATATCTTCGCCTGCAAAGAAAATGCGGGAGCTGTTCTGCATGTTGTAATCGGCGTCATACAGAAAAAACTGGTATGATTTCAAAGGCTCCCCCTCCTCCTGAACATAGGTAAGGGGAAGGGTAATGCTGGCCTTTTTGCAGACAGCGGGCGCATTATCTATGGTAAATACAGGCTGGCTGAAACAGTAGAACAGTGTGCTTTCTGATAAACCGCTCTTGTTTTCATCCGCATCAAATACCTGTACCATTGCAATATAGCATTTTCCCGTCTGCAAAGTGCCGGCGGGAACGGTGTGCAGCAGTTTCATGGTGAGCTGCGTACTGTCATATACGGTTTCATAGGTTTGGGCATCCATAATCACCGCCCGGTTTTTAACAGCCTGGTTGTCCGTGTATGTAAACCGGATATCATACGGACCGGAAGGGTCCATCACGCCGATTGCGATGATGGAAGGGGTAGCCAGTGTTTTGAGTGGCATGGTAAAACCTCCTTTGTGGGTTACTTTATTGATGATTTTTGGGATTAATGGTGCATTTAATAGCCTATTACTATCATGTCATATCCTGTCCAAGGACCGACATTTAAATCTTGTCCACCATTAATTCTTATTGAAGATAATGTTACAGCCGAGGTAGTCACAGATATTGGTGTTAATATTACGCCTCTTCCATCGCCACCAACATTTGGTGTGCTCTTAAAACTTGTAATGGCAGCAAAGGATTCCAGCCCCATGTCGGATATATCTATATTCAAATTAGTTCCATATGTTCTTACACTGGCAGCATAATGCTTTGTTTTTAACTCTAAGTTGCTTAAACTATCCAATTTTTTTGTTACTGCATCAGCACCTCCTTCCGGGATGTATGTGATGTACGCTCCGTCAGATTGTACAGAAAAAGAACAATTCCCTAAATTACTGTTTAATGCAGAGTAAGCATCTGCAAGCGCCTTTTGGCTGGCGCCCATGCCGTCGGCAGCGGCTCCGTTTTCCAATGCATTTTCGTAAGCATCAGACAGTTTTACATGCCCCGATACACTGGCGGACGCGTGGGTGGAAAGGTGGCTTATAAAAGAAGATATGGACTTTGCAATCTTGCCCATGGCTGTTTTTAGCTTTTCTCCCGGGGTAATGCCGGTTAAGCCGGAAGCTTCTGAAAAGGACACGGTTGTTTCGCCTGCATCGTCGTTTTTCCCTAACTTGTTTTCAAAGGAAAGCCGTTCCGATGCCGTGATATGTATGGTGTCATTGCGTACATGGCTGTCAAGCTCCGCCGCGTCGGCCTTGCTCCCGATTGCCTCTTCAAGGGCGTCTGAAACGCCGGGGTTGTTCTGCAGGGCGTTTGCTATTTTGCCCAATGTGTCAAGCGTGGAGGGCGCGCCGTTAATCAGGTCCGCAATCTTTTGGTCTGTGTAGGCGTTGGAATTGGCATATGCAGAGTCTATGAATGTCTGCTGCAAGGTGGACACAGGTTTGCTCATGTCGCTGGTATTGTCCACATTGGACAGGCCAACCTGTGATTTTGTGACGGAATGCGGGTTTGTCGTGGAAGTTGTGTGGAGGGCGAGACTGTCAGAAACAGCCTTGCCAAGCGCCCCGTCATAAACCGTGTTTTCCGTTGTGCCGAAGGGTAAATGTTCATTGATATATTTATCTAAGTTTGCGAGGGAGATTTTTTGTGTGATGATGCCGTTTTCAACAATGAATACGTCATCGCCTTTCACAACCGCTGTCTCCGGCAGCTCGTTGATTTTTATCTGTCCGTTAGCCATTTTTTTATTTTCTCCTTAGTATTTTATTTATGTATCCCCAAAGCATAAAAATATCCGCCGAACGCGCCCGTGGGATAATATACGATGACATTATTACCACGGATTTTACACGAAACAGATATCCATTCTCCATTACCGCCAGAGTTTGCATAAACTTTTTGGGCAATTGGATACCATGTATAGTCGTTAATGCTTCCGGGACCTGTAAAGGGAAATGTGGTTTCTGCAACCCCGCCAACAATGGTGCCGGTATTTAGAACGCCACTTCCTAAAGTAACAACACCCCCCCTCTTAAAAGGGGTTACTGTATCTGCACCTGCCTTTCTGTATCCGGGATTTCCTTCAGCATCCATACCAAAGGTAAGGCCTCCCAAGCTATCAGAGAATTGGCTGTTTAACGCAGAGTAAGCATCTGCAAGCGCTTTTTGGCTGGCGCCCATTCCGTCGGCAGCGGCTCCGTTTTCCAATGCATTTTCGTAAGCGTCAGATAGCTTTACATGCCCCGATAATTCATCGGATGCATGGGTAAAAAGGTGGTTTATGAATGCGGATATAGCTTTGGCAACCTTGCCCATGGCTGTTTTCATTTTTTCACCTGAAGTAATGCCGGTTAAATCGGAAGCTTCTGAAAAGGACACGGTTGTTTCGCCTGCATCGTCGTTTTTCCCTAACTTGTTTTCAAAGGAAAGCCGTTCCGATGCCGTGATATGTATGGTGTCATTGCGTACATGGCTGTCAAGCTCCGCCGCGTCGGCCTTGCTCCCGATTGCCTCTTCAAGGGCGTCTGAAACGCCGGGGTTGTTCTGCAGGGCGTTTGCTATTTTGCCCAATGTGTCAAGCGTGGAGGGCGCGCCGTTAATCAGGTCCGCAATCTTTTGGTCTGTGTAGGCGTTGGAATTGGCATATGCAGAGTCTATGAATGTCTGCTGCAAGGTGGACACAGGTTTGCTCATGTCGCTGGTATTGTCCACATTGGACAGGCCAACCTGTGATTTTGTGACGGAATGCGGGTTTGTCGTGGAAGTTGTGTGGAGGGCGAGACTGTCAGAAACAGCCTTGCCAAGCGCCCCGTCATAAACCGTGTTTTCCGTTGTGCCGAAGGGTAAATGTTCATTGATATATTTATCTAAGTTTGCGAGGGAGATTTTTTGTGTGATGACGCCGTTTTCAACAATGAATGCGTCGTCGCCTTTCACAACCGCTGTCTCCGGCAGCTCGTTGATTTTTATCTGTCCGTTTGCCATTTTTTTATTTCTTCCTTTGTATTTATTTTTGAGTTCCTCTTATGGCGCTGATATACATGTCCTTCAGGTTTTTATTTCCGCCGGGGATGGTAACCCAGACGCTTTGTGCAAGCTTTAAGGGTATGCCGAGTCCGTTTGGAACAGTGTATAAATGGCCTTCCCGCACAATCCGGTAAGTGCCGTCATCGTTAACGCCGTAGACGACGGATGGAAAGGTTTTGTCGTAGTAGATGGTGGAAAGCTTGTCTGACAATATTTTTTCAATGGATGTCAGAAGCGTCTGGTTCAAGTTCATAACTATGTCCTCCGTAGCTTTTCTTAACTGGGAATATAGACAAGAATGATAGCATTTACGTTGGCGCTCATACCCACAGTCGTTAAATCACCGTCGGATTGGAGCGTGATGACGGCAGTGCCGCCGGAACCTGTATTGGGGTCAATAGACACCGTAGAAATCCCACCGAATCCGGGTCTGGATGAAGTGATTTTTTTTATTCCTATGATTTTGGCTGCAGCTCCTGCCACAGGGTCTTTTACTCCTAAAAAGGTGGCTATCTGACCGGCAGAAGGAGAACGGAAGGTAAGGCTGGGATTTTTTCCATATGTGCTGCCGCTGCTGGTCCATGTATACTCTTTTATATTTTCAGAGCTTAATGTACCCCAATCGTTTTTTTTAAAAGGGGTTACTGTATCTGCACCTGCCTTTATGTATCCGTACCTTCCGGCGGCATCTACGCCGAAGGTCATGCCGCCAAGACTGACATGCAAATCATCCTGTACATTTTTGATTTCATTTTGGGCGTTTTCTACCGCGTCCCCGATATCGGATACGGTTTCTTGTAAGGTTTTTCCGTCCGCCATTTCTACGGAATCGGATTTGGTCCATTCGGAGCAGAGCCTGTAACCGTCTGCCGTGCGAAGATACTTTTTGAATCGTTTGTAGCCTGATAAAATACTCATTTTCTTTTCCTCCATTGTTGTTAGTGTGAGAAGAACTTCTAACATCCTTTGGCAGTTTTCGCTCGCAGCAAGGGCTGCTTCGCGAAGAAGTTCTATGTCTCACACGGGAGAATGCCTAAAAGCGGGCATTCTCCTGCGGAACTTTAGTTTCGTGGGATTATGTGTTGCAGCAAAGCTGTAATATGATAGTTAGTGTGTTACGGTTTTTATTCAGTTTTTTTACTGCCGCCTGTGTGTATATTGAATGGTGTCAAGGGGCAGGCGCTGCAGGGACTTT
>CAJTKU010000023.1 GCA_910577015.1 uncultured Lachnospiraceae bacterium
CGAGGGTGTCCACATCTTCAAAGCCAAGCCTGATTTTCAGTTCCAGTTCGTCTTCACCGAGAAATTCTGCCAGCGTTTCAATATATTTGTCCACCTGGCATCTCATTTCACTTATGGACATGTCGGACATATCCATTGTGAAGAGTTCAATTGCAGCGTCTTTAAATTTAGGGTTTGATTGGAATAATTGAATAATGTCATCTACATATTTTCCGACATTTTCTTTTTTGTTGCCAAAACCAGAAACAATCTCTTCATTAAAACTGTTAAGCATTATGGAGGCGGCAGTTTTGGATTGTTTGTCCAGTTTTTCATAGTCAGGATTAGTCATGAAATATGCATTTGCAATTGTTTCAACGTTTTCGATAGCAGAATTAATTTCGGCTTGATATTGCTGCATAAGAATTTTGGCATTTCTTTTTATATCAGCTAAATCTTCCTCTGTCAATTTTCCAATATTGGCGGTGCCGCCAACACCGGCAAAGTCTTCAAACCATTCATAATAAGCGCTTCCTAACGAATCGTTCCATAAGTTTAAAAGACCATCCACACTTTCGGCAGCGTCCATAAGCCTATTAAGGAACTCGATTTTTTCAACATTACCCCAGTCATGTGAACCAACTGTAGAGCCGGTAATAATGTTTTTAGCATTTTTTAGAATGTCGTTACCGTCAGAGTCCTTGCCGTCTACAATAAGGAGATTGTATGCTTCCCGTTGTGCCTCTTTGTATGCATCCCGTAATTGTTCCACATTACCCCTTAAAGATAAAACAGCATTGCCTTCGTCGGTATAACCTTTTACAAGGGTTGGGAACATGTCTGCAATCTGGTTTACAATGTTGTTGTATTCGTCATATTCATCTGCTGTTAAAGATACGTTTTCACCAAATTGGTTTACGCCCTTTGACAGGGTTTCATATTTTCCCGCAAGTTCTTCAATGGTTTTGGCGTTGCTGTTTGCTTTATCAAGTGCGGAATGATAAGAAGACATTAATTCATCCACGCGTTCTTTGCAGTGTTCTGCGGAGTGGATGAGATTGTCAATGCCTTTCACTGTCCATTCGATGACTTTAGTAATTCCCAGCATAAGGAACATGCTGCCGACGGTTGCAAGGGCCTGTAGTGCTACTTTTCCGGCCTTGGCGGAGAATGTCTGTGCTTTGATTGCTTCGTTGTGAGCGAGAGCGGAGTCACGGGCTTGTTGATTAGCTTTTACGAGGTCGCTTTGAGTACGAATTTGTCCTTCTGTTTCTTGTCCCCATTTTGCAATCCATTTTTCATTGTCTTTTAAACCGTTAGAATAATCTTGCCAAGACAATGTACCAGCTTTTACTTTTTTGTCTATATTATTTAAATCATTTATCCAACCATCAAAATAGAATTTATTTTTATCAATTTCTGGTATAAGATTATCAACATCAATTAATTGCTCTTTTATAGATTCTTTACTTGGATATAATCTTTTCCATATGCTATTTGAATCTTTTAACGAACCAATCAAATCACCATTTGTTGCCTGAAATGCTTTATTTATATCAGTTATTCTTCCAATTATAGCAGTGCCAATGTCGTTAAATGACTTCCCAAACATTCCCCATTTAGAACTTATTTTATCAATATCACTGTTAAATGTTTTATATATCATACTATTATATTTTACCGTTGTGGATACGGTAGTAACTACTTGTGGAGAGTAGCTTATGTAACTTGTGGAGAGTTACATTATGGTTGTGGACACCTTATTAACTTTGTGATAAAGTAAATATTAAATAAGTGAATTTGGAGGATTTTCTTATGGCATTGCATTACTGCAAAAAGTGTGGAAGAGTAGTAGAAATAAAACCAGATAAAACAGGATATAAAGATGATACATGTGATTATTGCAAATCAAAAGTATATCCAGTACCAGAAAAGTATTGGCTTGATGGTTTAGATTTTTTGATTACAAATGAACAAGAAGAACTTCTTAGAGAAGAACTTGTAAAAACAGCACCAGAATTTGATGAATATCTTTTTAATCATAGAGACAATGACTTACAACAGCGTTGGGCTAAAACAGAAGCCGCATTAGAACATGGTAAAGCTATATTAGAAGATAAGAGTAAAAGTCCTAAATGTACTTACTGTGGTTCAACTAATATAAGAAAAATAGGATTGTTAAATCGTGCCATTTCAACAGAGTTTTGGGGATTGGGTAGTAAGAAAATTGGAAAACAATTTCACTGTAACCATTGTGGTGCTGATTTTTAGTTATCAAGTCCTTTCTCATAAAAAAAGTGAGAGTATAAAAGCACTCTATAAGATACACTAATTATAATGTAGCTTATAGAGTGCTTTTTGGTTTATGCGACTCCTTTTTTCTGTTGTAGAAACGCAAATTAAACCCTATATAGCTATAAAAAAGAGCGGCCCACCCCCGGCCGCCCTTCAAAAACTAACAAACTTCTTTCAACTTTTTCTGGTAATGTTCCCTGATGATTTCAATGGAGATTTCCACTTCGCCGTTTATAAGGCCGTGTTCCGTGATGATTTTTTCATATTTTTCATAGGTGGAGAGGGCGTGGCGCAGGCATTCCTTGCTGACGGCTTTTCCACTGGCAATCTTGTCGGCCAGGTTAATGATTTCCCAACGGTAGTCGTTGATTTGTTTGTCGATGAACATATCGGTGAGCTTGCGGATATCGCTTTGCATTTCCGCGTCATGTCGGTCCGACCTTTCCATGTCCTCTTCGTGTTTTTCCTGTAGGGCAATCAGGCGCTGTGAAGTATTTAAAAGGAGGGTGTGTTCTTCGCGTCTTTTTTTCTGCCATTTTGTTTCAAGGCCCAGTTTTCCGGCTGCCCACCCAAAGAGTGAGACAGCCGCCTTTATGCCTGCCAGCAGGATACACAGGGAAATAAAAAGGGAGGTAAAGTTGATTTTGGCTAATTCTGTGATGGCGTCCATATAGGTATCCTTTCCCGGTTTATTCGACGCCAATCTGGATGGCGTCAATTTCCTTTCCGAACGAACCGGCGTAGCTTTTGGTATCCGTTTTGCTGTATCCGCTAATCCAGTTTCCCCATTTTCCGTCTGTTTTCCGGTGAACACGGTATTTGATTTTTCCGGCAATGCCGGTTGCTTTGATGGCGATGGCGTCAATGGGCTGTCCGGTGGAGCCGGCATATTTATCGGTGTCCGTGGTGGAAAACCCGGTTATTTCGTTTCCCCATCCACCGTTTATTTTGTGTACGGTGTAGGTGAGGGAGCCTTCGGTGAGCCGGATGGCTATTTTATCGATTGCTTTTCCGAAAGAGCCGGAATATCCCATGGTGTTTCTGTTCTGGTAACCTTTTATCTCGTTACCCCATTTACCGTCCGAAATGCGGTGTGATGTATATATCACTTCTGTCTTGGGAGGGGCGTCCGGCACCTCCGTTTTTTCAAAACCGGAGGTGGATACGCTCCACATGTATTTTACCTGTTTTGCAAACAAATCCCATGTGTTTTTGATTCTGGCAGGTTTGGTGGAGGCAGGGTCATTTATGTAAACATTTCCGTTTTCAAAGGCGTATAAAAGAATAAAGTGTCCGGATTTTGTCCAGTTGCCTTTTCCCATGCAGGCAAGAATCCAGTTGCCGGCCATAAGGTCGGACAGGGCCTGCGAGTGGGCATCGGAAACGGATTTGCCGTAAAGGTTCGAGTTGTTCAGTTTTTTGCAGGAAATACCGTACTGCGCAAGCTGTGGTACAAAGTAGGAGTAAAAGGTGCCCTGGTTTAACGCTTTGTATCCGTGCGCCATGGACCATTCGGCGGTTGTAACGGGGGTGACGTTTTTGTCCTTTAAGGAGGCGATTACCATGGCGGCGGCAGTGGGACCGCAGCCGGAGGAGCCGATGGTTTTCTTTTCCCCTTTGGCGGAGTAATTGTGGTTTTTCCAGCGGGAATCCGTCTGTAAATAGCTGATGGGTCTGATAGGCATGGTATCCCTCCTTAGTGTTGTAATTCCTGTACGGCTGCTTCAATCAGTACGTTTATCTGCTCTTTGGTGAGGACTTCCCCCTTAGCGTTAAACAGCCCGTCCAGAAAATCAGCGGCATAGGCTTTTTTGTCGGTGCCGTGTCCGGTTTCAGCCCAGAGCATTTCCGCCGTCTTTACCGCAAGGGCGGCCCATTCCTGATACTGTTCCAATTTTTCGGAAGAAATGCCGGCCTTGATATAAGGAACGATGAAATAAGTGACAATTGCACTAAGTATGGAAATGACGCCCATTATAAATTCAAATGTGTGGTTCATAATTACCTCAATTCCGAAGCTTTCTGCTTCCATGTAAAAAAAGGGATAACATGCCGCAATCTGCATCGTGGCATGTTATCCCTGTGTCAAGATAATATCGAAACTACAGTGCGCTTATTCCTCGATTAAAGTCAAATCAAGGATATTGTCATCACTGTCGGCCAAAAGGTCACATGTAATGGTGATGGTACCCGGGTCTCCTGAGTTGGAGAAGCTCAAAGACATGTTGCTCTGGGGAGCAGCCTTGTAGGCAGTAAGCTTGTAAGGGAGTACTTCATCATTTTCAGTCTTCATGACGGTATCGCCGTAGACCGTGAAGTTTTTCGGGAAGCTTGTAGACTTGATATTGATTCTCTGTACCTTGTCGGTGGCTTCTTTCATGTAGTAAACAATGACGGTTTCACCGGCTGTCAGGGAAGTGGTAAGCGTAACGGCGCTGTCTGCTACAGTGCATGCAAGCTCTGTACCGCAATCGTCGTCTGCCTTGTAGACGCTGACTGTTCCTGCAGCGGGCGTTTCCGGCAGAGTGATGGCCGTGCCGTCTTCGGTAACGAGTTCTTTCCTTACCACAAATTTTGCGGATTTGGAAACATCGCCGCCTGTAATCAGCTGCCACAGCTTAAAGCTCTGAATCTGTGTTTCGATGGTGATGGTGCCGCCTCTTTCTCCGGCAAACTGGACGCGCTTGGGATGTCCTTTGCCGCCGTAGGCAAATACGGATTCGCCGGTCAGTTCCGTGGTGGAAACATTGGCGAAGTCCAGGTTTAAAAAGGGTTTCTTTGTGGCATAGTCCACAAAAATGAGGTCACAGACCTCTCTGTTTGCCATAGTCTGGTTTAACATATGTTTTATCCTCCTGATTTGTTTTATAATCAAAGCGTCCTGGCTTTAATTATCGGTGTCCATTCTCTTGAACCATGCGGAGATATCAAAGGCATTGTCTTTATTTCCCCACGCGGCGACACTCATGGACTGAATGTCATAGATGCTGTTGTTGGAGAGCCTGGAAAAGCAGTCCCAGACCTGAAATACGGTTAGGTCCCAGATATTTAGTATGTTAAGGGAATGGCTTTTGTTTGCCACCGCTGAAATAATGTTTCCCAGTTCCATATTCCGGTCGGATTGCGCCTGTTTCGTCTTTGCGGCTCTTCCCTGGCTGAGTTTCTTTAGGATGTCCTGTGCTTTTTTACTTTTTACTTTGGATATATCAGCGTCCATACCCGGTTTTATGCAGTTGCGCCGGCATATGCAGTCGCACACAAGCGGGTAGTTTTCTTTATGGATGGTTCCTGTGACGGATTCTTCCCTGTAGACAAGAAAGCAGTTTTGTTCTGTAGAATAGCGGACTGTTTCCTCTATAAAAAAGTTCAGTACATCCTGCAGCAGGGAGGTGGATTGCTCTTGTAAAGTCAGCAGGCTGAAAATATCCGTCCGGGATTTTTCTTCTTTTGTGAGTGTTTCATATTCATTTGTAAGGCCGAGCGCTGCAAGGTAGGATTGGGTTTCAAGCAGCAGGACGGCCAGGTAGTGCTGATAGTTTTGAATGCCAAGTCTGGAAATGGCGCTCAATTTCGGTGAAAGAATGCCGCCGACGCCCTGTAGGTAAATGGGCTCCGGTGACAGTAGTGCAAAATAATCCAGTTTCAAAAGTACCGCCTCCTAAAAGTTACTCACTACTGTATATATGTGCAGCCGTAAATGATGTCAAAAGCCGTTATAATGGGAAATGCCCGAATATTTCTAAATCAAACACATGTTCGATTTTTGTTTTCCTTTGTTTTTTCCCGGTTTACAATGACGCGGCAGGCTTTGCAATACAGGATACGGTTGTTGGTCTTTTCCGCAAGGCCGCCGCAGCGCCTGCACCGTATATAAGTCCGGTGGTTTTTTACGCCGTAATACTTTTTCTGCCATTGCCGCATTTCATATGTAAGGGAACTGCAAAAGTAGCGGATATAAAAATTATCTTCATTGATAAAATCGTAAATACCGCTCAGGGAGGAGGCGTCTTCGTATTCCTCAATCAGCCTGCATCTGTCGAAAATCTTTTGCAGGATGGATTCGATTACCTTTTGGTATTCCTGCCAGGATAAGTCCATTTTCTGTTTTTGAAAGAAAGCTTTCGCGGTTTCGGCCGATGCAAGGGCAGTTTCAATGGAGAGGGTAATTTCATCAGGCGTAAGCCCTGCGCCCGCGCAAAGTTTTCGGTAAAGCGTCCGGGGCGTTTGCAGCAGGCGCAGGTACTCTTTGCTGCAGATGACTTCCTTATCAAAGTATACGGTGTACAGATTATTGATTTTCTGCCTTATCAGGCTGCACCAGTCCGCCTCTTTTGTGGTGGAGCGATAGCCGGTATAGGGTATTTTGGAATATTTGGATAAAATTTGTCCGGTCTCGGTGGAAAGCAGCTCTTTTTTGACGGTAAAGCGGATTGTTTTGGTGTAAACCTGTCTTTTATTGCCGTTTTTCCAGACTAAAGAGCAGAAGGATTGAAAAATGGCTTCTTTTTCCTGCCCTGAGGCGGCACACTTGTAATCCTCCATGATTTCATATAAATAGTCAGGCATTGGCTTCTTCCTCCTTCCATGCATAATATCTGCCGAGATACTCATACGCGCCCGAGGTCCGGCTGGAAACCTCCGTAATAGAAGCATTTTGCTTTTTCTCTGAATGGCTGCGCAGGTTTTGCAGGATATACTCCCCGTAGCCTGCCCAGGCAAAGGACTTACTGATGGAAAGGCTGCTGTAGGAAACCTTGATGACATAGTTGGCAATGACCTCTTCTTCCATTTGCAGTTCGGCGGCGAGCTTGTTTTTGCAGAGCGTTACCAGTTCTTCCTGCACGTCGGTGTTTTCCTTGCACCGGTTTTCACGGCAGAGTGCGATATGGCGTCGGATGGCGTCGGCATATTCGTTTACATAACGCCGAACCACCCGCATTACCTTCCTGTCGGATAAATCCATTTTTCCATCAAGGATATACTCCCTTGTGTCGGCGGGATTGTTTGTGCTTTTGTCCCACAGGATATGCTTTTTCTCCCATGTGCAGATATAATCGCACAATTCGTTCATAGGGGAAGGCGAGCGGTAGGCGCTTATCTTTTTGTCATAATGACAGCCCAGAAAATGCGGAAGCTGTTTCAGGTGCTTTTTCAGTCCGGCGCTCATATGCCAGCGGGTTCCCGTCTTGATAAAATCAATTTCGTGTCCCTGGATGATTCGCAAAAGGGAGGTGTAGTCTTCATAGCGCTTCCTGGTGGCGGAATCGGTGGTGTATTTGTTTTCTATACTGGTTGCCGCGTTGGTGATTTCCCCGATGCGGTTATCCCTCGTCATAATTTCATACTCCGTTATGTTTTCTTTTGTATAGGGCTTTGGCGTGGCGGTGGTTTTGTCTTCCATGTCGATGATTATCTTTTTATCGATTTTAGACCGGACCACAAGCGGCTCATCGCATAAAAAGAAAATATCCCCGTCAAAATCGGCGCCACCCTGTTGCGGGGCAGAGATGTCGTGCATATTGAACATGACGATATCCTGGTCCTTAAAATGGGAAAACCATTTTTCGGTAAGCCCGTTGTGCGCAATCCGTACCCGGTTAACCTCGGAGGCGTCCACCAGGGGAGAGCGGAATGAAACGATTTCACCTTCCCCAAAATTTCCACTGTAAAGCTCCCGCTTGCGCAAACAGCCCTCAGGGGTTATGCCGACGGCATATTGGAGGTAGCCAATCATGTCCCCGACGCCGGTATGGTAAAATCCGGAACAGTAGATTTTACCTATTTTCGCTTCATCAATGGCTTTTTGCAGCTTCCGGTACAAAAACTGGCGTACGGCGGGGTCTTTTAACATAATGTCGTTGATAAGCACGGCTTCCAGATACCGGCTTTGGGGCTCATAGCTTTGGGAATCGGTAAGACCTAAGAATTTGCAGGTATAAAATTTGTCTCCCTTTATGATTTTTTCAAACAGGGAGGTGGTGTATCGGGCAAGCTTTATGATTTTCCCCGCATTTTTTTCATCAAGAATGTCGTAATTTTCCCATTCTTTTTTTTCATAGCATTCGATATAGCCGGGATTCCACAAATCCAGACATTGCAGGTACTGAAAGTTCATGCGCGTATATCGGGAAAGCTGGTCTGCGTGATGGCTGTATTTGCTGATTCCCAGCTTAAAGTGATATTTTTCCAAAGTACAAAGATACGCATTCCACGCGTCGTTGCCGTACTTTTTGTAAAACAGTCCATGGCCCTTGAACATGGAAGTATTCCAGATACAGTCCACTTCCTCAATCGGATGGCTTTTCCCGTAAATATCCGTGATGGAATCATATCCCCATTCCTTTAAAATCTCCCGGAAAGGGACATATACGGAATAGCCTTTTATAAAAGGAAGCCGCACCTGTGCGCCGGCCGCCTCATAGTCAAGGCCGAGCCGGCGGCTTACGGTTTCCGTAAATTCATGTTCATGGCATCCGCATCCGTCAAAGGGAGAAATCGTTACATCCCTGTAACCCTCCTCAATTTCCTTTGCGCGGTAAGCAACGGTTTCTCCCGTCCCCTCATCGGTAAATTCCCGGTCTTTTTCCACTACATATTTAATCAACTGGTTTTGCAGCGTTTTTTCATATTCCCCAATAATGACGATACGGGGCATATAATCGTGGATTAAGGTACAGGAACTAAAAGGCAGGCATCTTTGGGCTTCGTATTTTGCTATTACACATTCCTCAATGGGGATGTCCATCTGGGTAATGGCGTACAATTCTTCAAAAACATCATCGCATACAAAAGCGGTAATCCCCTCCTTTCCCTGTGAAGCCGATTTGCCAAAGCGGGAGTAGTGAACGCCGTTATAATGGAATCCTTCCATCAGGATGCGGCGCAGGGCCTCCTCCTGTCTGGGATTTTTCTTTGCCACCACAAGAATAACTTCTTTGACGTGGAAGGAAAATGCGCCGCGCAGGCGCGCTATCTGGTCAAACAGAAGGGAATCCCCCTGTGTAATCAGATATTCCTTTTCGATTTCCTCGTTCCTTTCAAGCCGGACGTCGAAATCTTGACGCATAATTTCATTGATGGGTATTTTAATTAATGTGTACTGCGCTGTTTTCATGCCCTTCACCGCCTTCCCTGTTTTTCCTGCATTGTCTGTCAAATGCAAAATCCCTTTCAATCCTGCCTGCAATGGCAGATTCCTTCGCCACATAACCTCCCCGGCTTTCGGTGCAAAAATCGGAAGCATAAAGAATACCTCCAAAAGTTTCATGTAATTGTTTTTCCATTTTTCTCAGTTCTCCTTTTTTCGTTGGTAAATTGTTCCAGTATATATTTCTGTCTTTCTTACGTCCGCAACACAGAAATTTCCACATATGGAACGGGCGGTGGGGCAGGGCGGGACGAGGCGGGGCGGCAACGCATTTGTTCCAACAGGACGCGCTCTCGCTCGAATAAAAACGCAGCGGCACATAGGATGCTAAAATACAGCATCCAAATGCCGGCGTTTTTACACGGTCCTTTATGGAATCAAATGCGTTGCCGCCCCGCCTCGTCCCGCCCTGCCCCACCGCCCGTTCCATTTGCGGAAATTGACAAACACATATTCTAAACACCTATTGACAAAACAGAACGTACGTTCTATAATAATTACATGAACAGAACATACGTACGATAAAACATGCGAGGTGATAAAATTGGGTGACGTAGAGAAGGTTATGGAAGAGCTTTACGCTGACAATGCCAGAAAACTTCATTGGCTATGCCATAAGAAATTAAGGGAATTTGGCGGGATATCCCAGAAGGATTACGATGATTTCTATTCCAGGGCCAATTATGAAATCGCACTGGCGAGAAAAAGTTTTAACCCGGACAGCGGCAAATCCTTTATGGAATATGTATCCGGCGTGGTGAAGTATGCCGTTATGAAAGAAATGGACAGCCGAAACAAGGACAAGCGCCGTGCCAACATATTGGCGGATTCCATGGAAGCGCCCATCGGTGACAGCGGGATGACTCTTTCGGATTTTCTGGTTTCCGACTTTAATATGGAAGAAACATTGCTGGAAACCGTGAAGGGTGATTATGATGGGAGAGTGGAAGCGTATCTGGGCAGTCTTTCCAAAGTACAGAGACAGATTGTGGAGATGAGGTTGGAGGAAAAGCCTGTTACAGAAATAAGGGAGAAGTTAAACCTGACGGCGCGGGAGTATGAAGGCCAGATGCAGGGGTTGAAAGCATTTTCAAAAATCAGTCTCTTATATAGCGGAAATAATCACAGACACACAAATAACAACGTAAGGATGAGGAGTAATATGGGCAGAGTTACACAGACAATGGAGAAAAGCAAACCGGACAGATTAAGCATCGCATCTATTATCAAGAAAATGGACAGGCACACCATCCGCTTTGACCATCCGTTGCAAAGGGAGTCCGAGCAGTGGAGTCCTTCCATGAAGGGCAACCTTATCGCTGATATTTTGCAGGGCAATCCGATTCCTGCACTTGTGTTTGCGGAGCAGATTGTAAACGATGCAGCGGTCATCTGGGATTTGGACGGCAAGCAGCGGTGTACCAATGCGTATTCTTTTTCAAAAGACGGATTTAGGATTACCAAAAATATAAGGCGGTACATGATAGCATACCAGGCGCCGGTGTCAGACGGGATGGGGAGGCCTGTATTGGATGAAAATCGGTTTCCGTTATATGAAAAAAAGGAGTTTGACATCAGGGGAAAGAAGTTTTCAGAGCTGCCGGAAGAACTGCGTGACAGGTTTTGGGATTACAATTTTGAAATTGTACAGTACCTGAACTGTTCGGGTGAGGATATCGCTTACCATATTGCAAGGTATAATGAGGGAAAGCCCATGACGGTTTCGCAAAGGGGTATCACAAGGCTTGGCGAAGAATATGCAGAGATGGTAAAATCCATTTCAGGAATGTCTTTCTTTAAGGATATGGGAGGATATAAAGTATCCGAGTTTAAGAACGGCACTATTAACCGTGTTGTTGTGGAAGGCATCATGGCGTCCTTTTTCCTTGACAACTGGAAAAAGAAGCAGGAGGATATGTGTGATTATATCAGATGCAACGCCGCTTTCTCCCACTTTGATGACTTCGGGAAAATGATTGGCAGGCTGGAAAAGGCAGTTACAAAGGAAACCGCCGCCATGTTTGACGCAAAGGACAGTTTTTTGTGGTTTGGACTGTTTGCCAGGTTTGTCAGGACGAATGCGGAGGATAAAAAATTTATTGCATTCATGGAGGAGTTTACCAAAACGCTGCATAAAAAGAAAGTGGGAGAGGCTTCTTTTGACAGCCTGAATGCAAAAGCGACAAAGGATAAAAGTGTTGTGACAGCCAAGATGGCATGTCTGGAAAAACTATTGTATGCATTTTTGAAAAAATAATAGGTATAAATTGCAAAGCGACTTGTGGTATAATATCTGCAAAGAAAAATCGGTTGCGGGACAGAGAAGTGTTCCGCCTGGGAGGTATCGGTATGAGAATCAAAAGAGCGGCAAGCATTCCGTTAATTTTGCACGACCCCTATTTTTCTGTCTGGTCTTCAGCGGACTGTCTGTATGATGCCGACACGGTGCATTGGAGCGGACAAAGACAGCAGCTTAAGGGTTACATCGTGGTAGATGAGGCAATGTATTGCTTTTTGGGGGACAAGGAGTTTCACAAGCCGATTCTGCAAAAGGCTGTGGATGTGACGGCAACGGCAACGGAGTACTTATTTGAAAATGACAAAGTAAGCCTTACTGTCCGCTTCACCTCGCCGCTTCTTCCTGAGGAGCCGAAGCTGGTTTCCAGGCCTTGCACTTATGTGGATTTTGAGGTGGTGAAAAAGGCAGAGTGCAGCGTAGAGGTGCATTTTTACGTGTCAGCAGACCTGGTGCAGAGAAACGGGGATGCCCTTGTGGGAGGCAGTTATGCCAAAGAACCGAGTATGGAAACAGGGAAATCCTATTCCTACGCCTTCATGGGACGTGCATTCCAGCAGCCGTTGGGACACAGCGGCGACAATGTGACAATTGATTGGGGATACGCTTATCTGGCGTCAGACGAAGAAGACGCGGCTCTTGTATATGACGACAGGAACAGAATGATTGGCTGTATACTGCCGTTCGGGGAAAACGCAGGGAAAAAGGGCGTGATAATTGCCTATGACGATATGCTTTCCATCAACTATTTCGGTCAGTGGAGGAGGGCATACTGGACAAAGGAATATAAAGATATTCTGGAAGCGATAGGGGCAGCATTTGCAGACAAGGACCAAGTGCTTTCCCGCGCTGCGGCGCTTGACGGGGAGATTTACAGAAAGGCTGTGGAAACCGGAGGCGAAGCATACGCGTATCTGTGCTGTATGAGTTTCAGGCAGGCGGTTGCGGCCCATAAGCTGATTACGGATGAGGAGGGAAATATTCTATTCTTATCCAAGGAAAACGATTCCAACGGCTGTATCGGCACAGTGGATGTCAGTTATCCTTCCGTACCCTTGTTTTTCTTATATGGAACGGAATATGTGAAAGGGATGCTTAGGCCGGTACTTCGGTTTGCTTCCTGTGAAGCATGGGAATATGATTTTGCGCCTCATGATGTGGGAAGATACCCATATGCGTGGGGACAGGTATACGGACTGGATTGTGAGCAGGCAAAAACCGGGGCTGTGGGAGTAAACGGCGCGGTATTTCCTCCGTATTACATGTATCCGAAAGGAAGCCACATTTATGATGTCCGCTATCAGATGCCTGTGGAGGAGTGCGGCAATATGCTGATTCTTATGGCGGCAGTCTGTATGCTGGATGGGGATATTGCATTTGCGCTGCCTTATATGAAGCTTTTGGAGCAATGGGCTAAGTATCTGATTTCTAATGGGGAAGACCCCGGCGAGCAGCTTTGCACGGACGATTTTGCAGGGCATCTTTCCCATAATGCCAACCTTTCTGTCAAGGCGATTATGGGAATCGAGGCGTTTGCGAGGTTGAAACGGCAGCAGGGTATGGCTGAGGACGCGGATAAGTACCATGAAACTGCTAAAAACATGGCGGCAAACTGGGAGAAGAGGGCAGAGGCAGGTGACCACTATGTGCTTGCATTTGGAAATCCGGACACATGGAGCCTGAAGTATAATCTGGTGTGGGACTTGATTTTCGGAAGCGGGCTTTTCAGTGGGAAAGTATTTGAAACAGAACTTTCTTTTTACACGCAAAAGGCTAATACCTACGGGGTACCGTTGGATGGCAGGAAGAATTATACAAAGAGCGACTGGATTTTGTGGTGTGCGGCGATGAGCCGGGATGGCCTACAGAAAAGACAGCTTATTGAACCGGTGGCGGCATATCTGGAAAAGTCTGCAAGCAGGGTACCCTTTTCCGACTGGTATGAAACAGATACGGGAGAATACTGCCATTTTATTGCAAGAAGCGTACAGGGTGGCATCTTTATGCCCATGTTTATGGAAAAATTGCTTGCATGGAAGAAAGAGGAGAAATCCAGACTGTCGAAGGATTCAAACATTTAAACTAAAAAACGGTGCAGATTCCTGCACCGTTTTTCTGAAAATAAACTTGACTAAAACAATCTGTTACCGGGTGATATTAGAAATAACTGTTAAAGATATTGCCTGCCGAGTAGTTATTGTTGTATGACCCGTTGAAATTGTAAGTATTTGCTTTTGTTGCCGCATTGTCCGCCGCGTAATTAATCAAAGAAGCCTGGGCTGAAACCCGGTATCCGTAAGAGCCTGTGCCGTTGAAAAGGTTTTTAACGGTGGAGAAATCTGCTTTCATGAAAGTTTCCTTGTCTATGGAAAGAGAATTATCCTCACCGATGGTAATACCGACTTTTCCGAGTAATTTCTTATTGGCATCGGTTGCATAAACCATGCTGGAAGCTTTACTGGAAATAGAGGTATTGTTGATACCTTTCGTGGCGCTTACAACAGAATTGTAATCGTCTACAAATTTAGAAACAGCTTTATAAGTGTCGTCGGTGATTTCGCCATCTTTAAAAACAGATTTGGAGCCTTTTTCCAACAGGGCGTCCGCAGATGCTTTTAAAGAATCGGTAGTGCTTTGCACTTCAGCAAGCTTCTTTGTAGAATCGGCAGCAGCGGTATTGTTTTTCTTTTCGAATGTATTCTTGGCAGCGGAAGAAACTTCCTTGCCGGAATCCCCTCGGAAGTATGCTTTCATCAGTCTGCCGTAACTGCCGTTTTTAATGCTGGCGTAATCGGACAGGAAATTCAGGTTACCCATGGAACCGCCGCCGGAACTCATGCCGCTGAATAAAAAAGAATAATTGGTTTTTGCTTGAATATTAATACTCATAATCGCTCCCATCTGCGTGCAGTGGCACGCTCAAATCTTTGGGAGTGTGAACAAATAGTCCACACTTCACTCCATGTGAAATATCGGCATCCTTGCCTTTACATACTTTTACTTACATTAACTATAACAAATATCGGCTGAAAATGCAATAAAATTAACACATAAGTTTCTATATTTTGCATGAAAAACGGTTATGCAAGAGGGGAATGCACGCCGGGCTGCCGCAATGCAAAATGCAAAACGCTGCAGGAAGTTCCAGGTTGCTTTTTTGGCTGTCATATCTTACACTATAAAAGATTACAGTGGAAATGGAGGAAATGATTGTGAATAAGAATCGTATCGCATATCTGGATTTGATTCGTCTGATTGCCTGCAGCCTTGTTGTTCTGGTACATGTATCCGCTCAGCGGATTGAAGTTTTATCAGTGACAGGTGCGGATTTTGCAATTACGCATGCGTATAATTGCCTTTCTTTTTCCGGCGTTGCCCTTTTTGTCATGATAAGCGGGGCGCTTGCTTTAAATCCGGAGAAGGAAACGAAGTTGAAAACACTGCTCTTGCACAAAACATTGCGTTTTTTCCTGTTGTACTATATCTGGAAGGCGGCTTATCAGGTTGTGTCCATGCTGGAAAAGGGGGAAAGTTTTACACTTGCCAATGTAAAAGAGGATGTCCTGCTTGCACTGATTCAACAAAGGGGTTACTACCATCTGTGGTTTCTGCCTATGATTGCAGTCCTCTATATGACCGTTCCGCTGATTAAAAAAGGTGTGTCACAAAAAAGCGTCTGCCGGTATTTTTTATGTGTATTCTTTATTACCGCGCTTTTGTTTCCCACGCTATTCCACTATGAGTTTAAGTTTAAATATCTGTTTGTGGATTTTTTCTCCTCTAATGATTTTTCCTTTTTTGGAGGGTATCTGGGGTACTTTATTCTGGGTTATTATCTGCACAACTGGCGTAATGATATTACACCGGCAAAGCGAAAAGGGCTTTATGCGGCGGGGGCGGGATGTTTTATCCTTGCATGCGCATTGGGCAATCTTGCTTCCCGCAAGGCGGGGGAACCGTCTTACATCATGAATACGCCGTTTGTTGTCCCGTCCTTTTTTGCGGTGGCGGCAATCTTTGTGGGAGGATATGCTCTGTGCAGAAGGTGGGAGGATAATGAGCGGGTTTGCAACATGCTGCGGCGTGCAGCAGACTGCACGCTTGGCATTTATCTGCTGCATCCGCTGGCAATCAGCCTTTTTTCCCGTATAGGGTTTGATACATCCATTTGCAGTCCGGTATTTTCAATTCCGCTGTTGGTAATCTGTGTTATGCTTTTGTGCGGCGCGATATCGCTTATCGGGGGAAAAATTAAAATACTGTCCTGTCGTCTGTTACAGAAGTTTTAAAAAAGCAAGCGCGAGCAGGAGGCAGCCGCCAAGCCAGGAGGCATTGAAGGAAAGTTTTTTTGCTGCTTTGTTACCGAGCGCCGCGCCGCCAAGGACAGCGAGGGCCTCCACGACAAGGGAGCATAAAAAAACAGCTAACCCGTTTACGTTTCCCAGCGCCGCGCCGAATCCTACGGCACAGCCGTCCAAAGACAGCGCAATGGCAAGGGAAGCGGCTTCTTTTCCCGATATGGTTTTGGAGTGGTCCACGTCGGCACATTCCGGGTCCGCATAGAGGTTCAGGACAAAACGGAAATTGCAAAAGGAAAATTTGATGTTGCTGCTGATGGCGCCGTATTTTTTGATGAGGGATTTTGTGATGCCGTCCAGCAGTTTTACCAGCCCCAAAAGAAAAAGAAGGGAAAAACAGACGGCGGTGGTAAGCCAGTCCGGAATATAGTTTCGGACGAGGGAACCGATGAACAGGGTTGCGCCTATGGTCAGGCTGCATACGGTATCAATGACAAGTACGGAAGTGACAGGGATTTTTATTTTTGCAGCGCCGTAGGAAAAACTGGCCACGAAGGCATCCATGGACAAGGCAAAAGCTATGACAAGCGCTTCTAATAGGGGTATTAGGATATGCAAAGCATTGCAGTCCTTTCAGAGTCTTACTGCATAATATTCGGGAGGAAAAAGAATGGTGCCAGCACATATTTACGGAGAAAAATTCCCCGGTAAGGAGTCTTTAGGGCAAAAAGAAAGCAGCCGTCCGATTCCATGTACCGGGGATGGGGGAAATTATTTTTTTTCTCCGCCGGGGCCGTCTTTTCTGGGCACTTCATCCGGAATAATATCTTTTGTACTGTTTTTGCTGCTCTCAGCTGCCGGCGCCTGACCGCCGGGAGTGGTTTCAATCTTTTCAGGTAATTTGGTAGAATCCATAATCTGCACCATCCTTTCCTGACCATAGCATTTCCCTTTATATGGTAAAAGATACCTCAAAAGAATTTTTTATGGTGAGGTAAAGAGAGGCAGGGAAGGAGGAAAGAAGGTAAAGATAAAAAAGGCGGCGGCAAGCAGTATTACAAGCAGCCGGACAAGCCATTTCCATTTTTCACCATGACATGTGCTGGCAAGGCGGTAAGCCAGAAGGAATGCGGCAAGTGCGCTGACATAGAAAATAGCGATATCAACGGCGGCAATCTGGATACCGAAAATTCCGGTGTAGGTATAATACAATACCGGAATCAAAAGGCAGCCAAATACGATTCCGGCAAGAAGCGCATAGCCGATGCAGGGGTAGGAACTTTCCCATTTTTGTGTGGCAAACGCAGAAAACAGGAGCATGGGGAAAAATAAGAGTTTGATATGTTCCCAGACAGATTCATTTACCGGTGTAAAAAGGCCGACGACGGCATTTTGACCGGACCAGTCATAGAGAAAATGAAACAGGGTGCCGGCAATGGCTGTAAAGACAAAGCCGGCGGCCATATGGCGCAGCAGTGTTTTTTGCATGTTTTTTCCTTTCGGGAATTGATTTTTATTATAGTATATACGGATGGAGATATTTCATTTATGAAACTTTATGATAGAAAAGAAATGGTAAAAGTAGGTTGTCATGACTGCAAGGGGTGTTCTTCCTGCTGCCGGAAAATGGGCGAATCCGTTGTTTTGGACCCGTTTGACGCATACAGTCTGACAGTACATTTGGGAAGGCCTTTTGACCGGCTGCTGGAAAACGGCATTTCATTGCATGTGGAGGACGGGATTATCCTGCCCCATGTACAAATGGCGGGAAAGGAAGAGAAATGTTTTTTTCTGGACATGGAAGGGAGGTGCTCCATCCATGCATTCCGGCCGGGATTGTGCAGGGCTTTTCCGCTCGGAAGAAATTACGAGGAGGGGCGTCTGGGTTATTTTTTGCTGGAAGCAGCGTGTCCTGCCCAAAACCGGACAAAAATGAAAATTGAGAAATGGATTGGCGTACCGTCTTTTTTGCAGTATGAAGATTTTTTGATTACATGGCATTATTTCATAAAGAGGCTGAAAGAGGCGGCAGGATTGACGGCAGGCAAAGAAGAAACATTAAAATCTCTGAATGTCCATCTTTTACAAATTTTTTATCTGCGCCCATACGATGAGGCAGATTTTTACAGTCAATTTCAGGGCAGGATAGAGGAATGGAGCGTATGCCATGGAAATGACAGTGACTAAATTGTGCCGGGCGCTTGACATGCCGAAGGAAGTGGCATGTCAGGTACTGAACACAGTGGAACAGACGGATTACAGTCCGGTAAACATAAAAATAGAAGGACTTACCCGGAAAACGGACTGGAGAAAGGCCTATAACAATTTGCGGGTATGGATTGGACTTGATGAAAAGGGGTTTAAAATGCTTTCCTGCATGATGATGGCGATGCAGATTTCATTTGAAAGGTATCGGGAGGCCGGCATAGCGGAAAGTGTTTTTTTTGATACCATGAAATGTTTTACCAGATTTATCAGGGAATATTATGCCGGATATGGCTGTTATGGATTTGACCGGGCCTGGTGGGTGGGCAGGCAGCTTTCCATGCAGCTGTTCCGTATCGGGGAATTGGAATATGAGTTTGATGAGTCAGGTGGAAACAGGGCCATCAGCATCCATATACCGTCTGATGCCGTTTTGACGCCGGAGGAGTGCAGGGATTCTTATGAACGCGCAAAAATCTTTATAAGGAAATATTTTCCGGAAACCGCATGTGATAAGTATGTGTGCTGTTCCTGGCTGCTGTCACCTTCGCTGGGTGAACTGCTGCCAAAGGATTCCCGTATCAACCGTTTCAGGAAGGGGTTTCGGATAACGGAATGGGACAGGGAATCACAGGAATTTATGCAGTGGGTATATAAGCGCAGGGATATTGCAGTGGAAAATCTGCCGGAGGAAAGCCTGCTGCAGAGAAACATGAAGAAATATCTGTTGCAGGGAGGAAAGGTAGGGGAAGCAAAAGGGGAACTGGTGTGTTCCCCTTGGATATAATGTTACAGCACGATTTTATTGGAAGGAAGGTAGTAGAGCATTACCGGCAGATTTTCGTTCCGGCTGCGGATTTCCTCCAGAAATTTCCGCGCGCCGGTGTTGGTTTTCAGGGTGATATGATACTGCAGTTCAAAAGGCTCCCCTGCGTCGTGGGCAGTTACCTTAACCAGCATGAATGATTTGGTATATTTTGAGAACAGGTCGTCGAACAGTCCTTCATAATCAAGGCTTTCGGGAACCGAAACAGTGAGTTCCCTGGCGGTATCCCCGCTGCTGCCAAACGGCAGGGTCTGCATGAGAAGGATGGCGGCGCCCACGGCGAGGAGCATAAGCCCTGCAACGCCGATTTGTCCGATACCGATGGCAAGACCGATGGCAGTTGATAAAAAAAGGCTGGTAATTTCCCGGGAATTGCCTTCGGCGGAACGAAACCGAATCAGGCTGAAAGCGCCCATGACGGCAACGCCGGTTCCCAGATTGCCGTTAACCAGCATGATGACTGCCATTACGATTACCGGAAGTATTATCAGCGTCAGGATAAAGTTTTTGCTGTAACTGTTTTTGTACATATGTATCAGTGCGACAATAACGCCGGATAAAAGAGAAGCGAAAGTGCAGAGAAGGTATTCTGCAATCGTGATGTCTGATGTGGGGATGGTAAAAAATTGGTTCAGCATGTTTTTCCCTTTCTCATGGAGCATTTTTTTTGTTATGCAGGGGTTTGTTCCTGTATATTAAGTATAGGACAAAAACGGATGAAACTCAACTATTTAAAACCCGGAAAATAATTATAGAAAATTTTGAACATAATTGTTGAAATATTCAATTATTTTTTGTAAACTGAAAATAGTATTCTTTACGGAAGGAGACATTGCATGAAAAAAGCAATAAGCCAGTCGCTGCAAAATTTAATTGTAAACGGGATTTCCATTTTAGCACTGATTTTTTTGATTTTTTCCCTTTTTGCCTATGGAAAGGCAAACAACCAGCTGAGTAAGGCGAATGAAGAAAGATTTAATTTAACTTACAATGCAAATCGTTTTATGAATGGTTCTTCTTATCTTACAAATGAGGTACGTGCATTTGCCGCTACCGGCAATCAGGAGCATTATGACAATTACTGGAATGAAATTAATAACCTGAAAAACCGTGATGAAGGTGTTGCGGCTATGCAGGAAATAGGCATTACGCCCGAAGAGCAGGAAATGATTGATGCCATGTCGGCGCTTTCCAACCAGCTTGTTCCTCTGGAAGAGGAAGCAATGAAAAATGTACAGGCGGGGAATACGGAGGAAGCCCTCAAATATGTATATGGAGAAGAGTATACGGCTGCCATTACGGAAATCAATTCCTTAAAAGAGCAGTTTCTTGCGGACCTGGATGCAAGGACATCAAACCAGGTGGAAATGCTGGTGCAGAAGACAGAGTACATAAAGACGACTATGATTGCCGCCTTGGCGCTGGTCGGCATTATGCTGTTAAGCAATATGCTGATTACCAGATTAAAAATTTTACGTCCTGTGATTGCAGTTAAAAATCAGATGGTTGAGATATCAAAGGGCAATCTTTCGGCTCCGTTTGATTTAAAATCCAATACCTCTGAGATTGGTATGCTGGTGGAATCCATCCATGAAACCAAACGCGAATTAAAGAAATATATCCATGAGATTGATACCATTCTTTCCCAAATGGCACAGGGAAATATGGATTTGACAATAGGAAACGATTATCGGGGAGAGTTCCTGCCGATTCAGCAGGCGATGCATCAGATTGTGGATTCCCTGAATAGTACGTTGTCCCAGATAAACGTGACATCCGAACAGGTTTCGGGGGAAGCTGACAGGATGTCCAGCGGGGCGCAGAGTCTTTCCAGCGGCACGGTGGAACAGGCAGCAGCCGTGGAAGAACTTTCTTCCAGCATTCAGGAGATTTCCAGACAGGTGAACAGTACGTCGCAGGATGCCGACAATGCCCGTAAGGCTTCTACGGGTGCAATGACGCAGCTGCAGATTTGCGACCAGAAGATGAAAGCGCTGACGGAGGCTATTGACGATATTTCGAGGTCATCCAGACAGATTGGCGGAATAATCAAGACCATAGAGGATATATCATTCCAGACGAATATTCTTGCTTTAAATGCTTCCGTTGAGGCGGCGCGTGCAGGAGAGGCCGGAAAAGGATTTTCAGTTGTGGCTGACGAGGTTCAGAGCCTTGCGAATAAGAGCGCAGAATCAGCAAAGAACATTACGGAACTCATTGAAAATTCCATAAAGCAGGTTCAGTATGGCGCATCGCTTTCCGAAGATACGACAAAAGCATTATTGGGAGTAGTAGCCGGCGGGCAGCAGTCAACGGAAATGATGATGCGGATTGCAGATTCTGCAACACAGCAGGCACAGTCACTGGAACAGCTTACTGAGGGTATGAGGCAGATAGCTGACGTGGTGCAGACCAATGCCGCAACGGCTGAGGAGTCTGCGGCGTCAGCCCAGGAACTGCAAAGCCACGCTGAAAACCTAAAACTGTCCATACGAAGTTTCCGACTCAGGCGGTAAGGCGTTGAAAGAAGTTTTGATTCCCTTAAAGAAAATGAATCCGCACCGGTAAATAGCCGGTGTGGATTTTTTATAAGCAAATAAGGGAACGTAAAAATCAAGGATGGCGCCGCCATCCTTGATTCGCGGATTTTGGAGAAAATTGTATTGACAAACGGATGCCAAAGTTTTACAATAAATTCATCAAGAGTAATCAATGTAACGTGCATATCTGCACATTCAGGCAATTTCTGCCACTTTACTCAGATTTTATAACAGTGGCAGGGGAGTTGTGAAGCCTTTGCCAAAGGAGGAAGCGTTTGGGAAAGGTAAATGATATCATGAGGCATTTTCTCATTGATAATGAGAGATTTGCCGATTTGTTTAATGGAGTTTGCTTTCATGGGCAAAAAGTGATACATGCCGGAGATTTGTCAGAGGCATCGGAGCAATATACCGGGCAGGAAATGAACTCACGTTTAACTGCCGGCAGGCGGTCTGTGCGGATAAGGGATATTAAGAAGCGCTTACGGACAGGGGCTTCCCTGCGGATTCTGGCAGTAGAAAACCAGAATATGGTTGATTATACCATGCCATTTCGATGCCTTCAGTATGATGTCATGGAATATGGGCAGCAGCTGGCCCTGCTTCGCAAAGAAAATGAAAAAACAGGATGCTATTTATCAGGGGCGGAAAAACTATGCAAAATAAAGAAGGCAGATAAACTGACGCCGGTATATACCCTTTGCCTGTATCATGGGGAAGCAAAATGGGATGGCCCGCGCACACTGGGGGAGATGATGGATTTCGGGGAAAATGCAGATGGAATGAAGGCTCTTTTTGCAGATTATCCAATGAAATTGTACTGTATCAATGAGATGGATGATTTTACGGTATTTCATTCGGATATCAGGGCGTTGTTTCAGGCCATGCAGTATCGGGCGGATAAGAACGGTATGAAGAAAATGCTGCAAGAAGATTCTTTATACAGGCATTTAAGTGAAGATACGGTGGAGGCTTTGGCAGTCATGTTGAATATGCCCGGGATATGGGAAGAAAGACAACGGTTCATGTGGAAAAATGAGGAAGGAGAGGGATATAATATGTGTTTGGCGATTCAAGAGTGGAAGCAGGAAGAACGAGAAGAAGGAAGAGAAGAAGGAAGAGAAGAGGGGATTGGGGCACTCATTGAAATTTGCAGGGAGTTTGGTTTGTTAAAGGATGCAGTAGCCGCAAAGATAAAGACCAAATTTATGCTGGAAGAAGGTCAGGAACAGATATATATGGAAAAGTATTGGAAATAATATACTGGAGGAAAGGGTCATGAAAGAAAAGAATGACAGAACAGCGCTGAGGCAGGCTCTTATCGTGCAGAAAAAACGTGCTGCCGAATTATGCAGACAGGCGGGAAAAGGGGAAGAATATTTAGAAGGGTTTTGGAACGGATTGTGCAGCTCGGAAGGGATGCTAAGGGAGTTTGCCTATTATTTTGACACGCGGGGATTTTTGTGTGAGAAAAAAGTGGCGGGCTACAGTATTGCAGATATTATGGTCTGGCAGGTTGACCATTTTAAGGCTTATTTGGACAGGGGGGAGGATTGCCTCCGGTATGACAGCGCCAGATTGTTGCTTTCCGCTTTTGATATTATGATGAAAATGGAGTCGGACCCCGGCCCCTATGTGGAAAAAATGAGACAGGAAAGTGGGACGGACAGGCCCGATGCGTTTTGAGAAAGGAATTGGAATGAGGCTCGCCTACCCGAAGTTTTTCATAAAAGAACGCCGCTTGTTTATGGTAAGCGGCGTTCTTTGCATATTGCAGTGGATTTTCTACGGATAAATTGGGCGCGAAGGAGCGTTTTGCTGATGGAAACCTTGTTAAGCAGGGAAGACAACGTATAATAGCCGCTTTTTCCCAACTCCACCCTGTCCTGCTTGATGGTGGTAAGCGGGGGTGTCAGGTGTGCGGAAATGGGCAGGTCATCAAAGCCGATAACGCTGATATCTTCCGGTACGGAATACCCCCGCTTTTTACATTCTGTAATGACGCCCGATGCAATCAGGTCATTGCCGCACATGATGGCGGTAGCGCCTGCCGCAAGAAAGTTCGGGACATGATATTTTGCAGAATCTGCAACATAATAGCCGTAAGCGGTAAGTTCTTCGGAGATGGGAAGGTTGTGTGATTGCATACTGTCGATAAAAGCCTGCTGTCTCTGGTCAGATACCATGGAGTTTAAGGAACCGTTTAAAAAGGCAATTTTTGTATGCCCAAGGGAAACCAGATGGTCAATGCCCATATCAATTCCTTCAAAATTGTCCGTTCCGACAGAACCTACGGCAGGGTTCCTGCGGATATAATTATCAAACAGCACAGTCGGGATGTTGGTTGCAGAGAGTTGACCCATCCAGTCATCATGCAATGCAAAACCGACAAGAAATGCACCGGAAAAACCGTTTTTCAGCATATAAGTATCATACTTTTCAGACGTCTGAAAAGCGGGGGTAATAGGGGTCACAACCACTTCCCAGTTGTCGCGGTAGGCGGCCTGTTTAAAACCCAGTACAATTTCATAACCAAACTGATTAGCAGTTTCATAGTCCATGTTTTCAATAAAAATGCATAACTTTTTATGCTCTTCTTTTTTCATCCGTTTCGTGGTATAACCCATTTCCACAGCAGTGTCCAGAACTGTCTGGCGCAATTCCTCACTGATGTCACTGGCGCCGTTCAACCCTTTGGAAACCGTGCTGACAGAAATGCCAAGACGGCTTGCAATATCTTTTATGGTAGCCATAAAGTGCCTCCCTCGGTATTTTAATGTCCGAATTTTCTTTTGCGTTTTTCTAAAATAGTCTGTAAATTTTACTTTATAGTATAAAAGCAAATAGTTAGACATGCAATAGTTATAGATGAGAAAATATATTTTCGAAATCATCAAATTTTCTTTTTGTTAAAATTGTACAAAAAAGCAATTAGAAAAACGTAAAAAACATAGAATATGTAAATGTTTTCATATTAGCATTGACAAAATGCAGTAAAAAGTGTTAAAAAGTAATTACAAAACGAAAATTCACGAAAACAACATACATAATGAAAGCAGGGATGGAGAATGGGGGAGAAAGCATTTTTAAGAGGTGCGGGCATTCTACTGTCGATAACAAGCCTTCCATCCGAGTACGGTATGGGTACCTTGGGGAATGCAGCCTGCAGTTTTGTGGATTTGCTGGTGGATTTGAGACAAAAGTACTGGCAGATACCGCAGTTTGTGGATACCGGTTGTATTGACGAAGTCTATCAGTCGCATTCCGTGTTTGCCGGCAATCCGTATTTGATAGATTTGGGTATCCTGATTACGCAGGGTCTGGTAATGAAAGAAGAAGTCGGATTTTTTGACAGACCTGGCAAAAAGGGTCATATCGATTACAGGGATGTGTGTGAGAAACATTTTCAAGTCTTAGAAACAGCATTTAGTCGTTTTGACAGCAGCAGTAAAGCGTTTGAGAGTTTTTGTGAAAAAAATAAAGAGTGGCTGGATGATTATTCTTTTTTCATGTCGCTGAAAACGTTTTCTGGAAATAAAGAGTGGTTTCGCTGGGAAGACAGTTTAAGAAACAGAAATTCGGAAACAATGAAAAGATACGGGAAGCAATTGGCTAATCAAATTTGTTTCTGGAAGTTTTGCCAGTATCTGTTTTTTTCACAGTGGAACAGACTGAAGAAGTATGCCAATGCAAGGGGCATACAGTTAATCGGGGAAGTGCCTTTGTATGTTAAGTATGACAGCGCAGAAGTATGGGCGAACAAGGAATTGTTTGCACTTGACGATGACGGCATATTACAGATGACGGCAGGTTATCCTACTGATGAGGCTAAGGGCGGAGGTGGCAAAGATGTTGTTCCCGCTTATCGCTGGGAACAGATGGAGGAAGACAATTTTTCCTGGTGGCAGAAGAGGATAAAAAACGCCGCTGCCATGTATGATGTTCTATGTATTGACGGTTTTCCTGATATCGTCAAATTTTATGAAAAACCGCTTAAGGGCAGAACGGTACAGGCAGGTAGATGGCATAAAGGACCCGGCAAAAAACTGGCTGATGTTTTAGAACAGGCGTCAGGCGACTGCAAACTTTTCGCAGGGAATCCGGATTCATTGCTGCCGGGGGCAAGAAGGCTGGCAGTCAGGATGGGATGGCCCGTTGTCAAGGTTCTGCCGGAAGCTTTCAGTGACAGTACAGCCAATGCAAATCTGCCAAGTAATTATACGGACACAAAAGCCGTGGTGTATGCAGGAACCCGCGGGAATATGTCAATGACGGCATTCTTCAGGGATAAAACGGAATATGAACTTGCATTTTTGTATGAGTATCTCGGGATTGCTTCCAAGGAGGAAATACCGGATGCCATTATAAGGCTGGCGTATTCTTCTGTTGCGGATGTGGTTATCATGAGGATGCGCGACATCCTGAACACAGACAGTGATTATGGCGCAGGCCGTCCGGCCGAACAGGAAGTTTTTCAATGGGGGACGGGTGAAGACGGTCTCACAGAGGAGAGAAGGGCCTGGCTTCGGACACTGGCCGCCGTATACCGGCGATAAGGCCGGCATGAACATGATATAGGGTGTGCAAAGCACATTTTATATATACTATTAACGAAAGTGATAGGAAAAGGAGAGGACAATTATGAAGAAAAAAGTTTTAGCTTTACTCATGGCAGCAGCCATGGTAGTAACCATGGCAGGATGTGGCGACACACCGGCTACAGACAATCAGGGAGGCGGCAGCACTCCTGCAAACACCAATGAAAGCACGCCTGCAGACAATCAGGGCGGTACAGAGGGAACAAAAGACGTAGCCCTTACTGTATGGGCTCCTTCAGAGGACCAGAATGATGAGACCGGCAACTGGCTGAAAACCATGTGCGAGCAGTTTAACGAAGCGCATCCCGAGTGGAATATCACCTTTACTTATGGTGTGTGTGCAGAAGGTGATGCAAAAGCAACTGTTACCCAGGACGTAGAAGCAGCAGCAGA
The DNA here is from genome assembly GCA_910577015.1 of uncultured Lachnospiraceae bacterium. GTDB lineage: Bacteria > Bacillota > Clostridia > Lachnospirales > Lachnospiraceae > Acetatifactor. The sequence goes on from CAJTKU010000023.1 coordinate 26,578, forward strand.
CGTTTATATGTTTGCAAACGACAACCTGACTGACTTGATTGCAAGCAACGGTATTGCAAAACTGGGCGGTTCCACACTGGAATATGTGCAGAACAATATGTCACAGGCGCTTGTGGATTCCGTTACGGTTGACGGTTCTGTATACGGCGTTCCTTTTACAACCAACACATGGTTTATGTATTACAACAAGAGCCTTCTTACAGAAGACGATATCAAGAGTCTGGAAACCATGCTTGAAAAAGGTAAGGTAGCATTCCCCTTAAGCAACTCCTGGTATATTGCATCTTTCTATGTAGCTAACGGATGTACTTTATTTGGCGACGGCAATGACGAAGCAGCAGGCATCGACTTTGGCGGTGACAAGGCAGTGGCAGTTACCAATTACCTTGTAGATTTGGCTGCAAATCCTAACTTTGTAAATGACGGTGCAGGCGAAGGCCTTGCAGGTATGGCAGACGGTTCTGTTGTAGCATTTTTCTCCGGTTCATGGGATTACGGCAACGTAGTAAATGCAATCGGTGAAGAGAATGTAGGCGCTGCACAGCTTCCCACCATCAACATTGACGGAGCAGACAAGAGCCTGATGTCCTTCTTTGGTTCTAAGGCAATCGGCGTAAATCCTAACTGTGACGATATGGAAGTAGCAGTTGCGCTGGTAGCATATCTTGGCGGCGAAGAGGCACAGAAAGCACATTATGATATGAGAAATATCCTTCCTACCAATACCACCGTACTGGCAGACCCTGCAATCGCATCTGACATCGTGGCAATCGCATCTGATGAATGTATTGCAAACACATCCATCATGCAGCCTTACTGCCCGGCCATGAACAATTACTGGACACCTGCAGAGAACTTTGGTAAGTCCATCATTTCTAAGGAAGTAACCCATGACAACGCAGCAGAAAAAACAGAGATGTTGAACACTTCTGTAAATTCTTCTGTAGTAGAATAGGATTTTTCCTACAGGTAAGTTTCCAGAGGGCTTTGTGCCCTCTGGAAGCACTTATGAAAATGCGGGATTCGCTATAGCAGTCTGAAGGTGAAAAGGAGGGCGTGTGCGTGGGTAAAGCAGCTGGTAAGAAAAAAAGAGGAAAAGATTTTGCAACACCCTATACGCTGGGAGCGGCTGTGAAAAAGGGTGATTTTGCAACAAAGCTTTCTTTCGTCATCTGTGGCGCGGGAAACATCATATACAGACAGTTTATTAAAGGTTTTTTGTTTCTGGCAATAGAAATTGCCTACATTTGGTTCATGATAAAAAGCGGATTTTATAACTTATCCATGCTTCCTTCTTTGGGATGGCTGGAACAGGAAGAAATCTGGAATGAATCCAAAGGGATATATGAGTATGTGGCCGGACACAATTCGGTATTGATTCTGCTATACGGCGTATTGACGATATTTATTACATTTATGTTTATTCTGGTGTGGAAAAGCGCCGTAAAAAGTGCGTATAAGGCACAGTGCCTGACAAAGGAAGGAAAACATGTCAATTCCTTTATGGATGATGTGAAGGATTTGTTTAACGGTAATCTGCAGAATCTGCTGATGTCGGTTCCTTTGGCTGGTATTATATCTTTTACTGTTCTGCCGCTTATTTTCATGATAAGCATGGCTTTTACCAGTTACAGTAAACTGGATAACCATCTGGTGCTGTTCGACTGGGTAGGGCTTGATAATTTCAAAAAAGTTTTGAGTTTTAAAGATGCTATCGGACAACAATTCTGGTCGGTATTGGGCTGGACTCTTATCTGGGCCATTTTTGCCACCGGACTCAATTATATACTTGGCATGATACTTGCGATTGTCATTAACCGCAAGGGCACAAGATTTAAAGGCTTCTGGAGGTTCTGCTTTATCCTTTCCATTGCGGTTCCCCAGTTTGTAACCCTGCTTATTATGCGTACCATGCTGAATCAGGAGGGGGCGGTAAACGTACTGCTGAAATCCATTGGACTGATAGATGAGTCCCTTCCGTTTTTTACGGACGCCACATGGGCAAGGGTGACCGTCATTGTCATCAACCTCTGGGTAGGTATCCCATATACTTTGATACAGGCGACGGGTATTTTACAGAATATTCCTGCCGAGTTGTATGAATCTGCAAGGGTGGACGGTGCGAATGCATTTGTGACTTTCTTTAAAATCACGCTGCCGTACATGATGTTTGTCATGACGCCGTACCTGATTACCCAGTTTACGGGTAATGTAAATAACTTTAACGTCATTTACCTGCTGTCGGCGGGAGCGCCTACTCCGGTAGGAAATTCGGCAGGAAAGACGGACCTCTTGGTTACATGGCTGTATAAGTTGACTGTTGACCAGCAGTATTTCAACCTGGGCGCCGTTATCGGTATTATGACATTCATAGTTCTGGCAATCGTGGCGCTGGTAACTTATCGGAATACCGCATCTTATAAGGACGAGGAGGGATTCCAATAATGAGAGAAAAACATGGTTCGGCTAAGACAAGGAGATTTATTTCCAATACGGTGGTGCATATTGTACTGGCAGTGCTGGCATTTATCTGGCTGTTTCCCATCTTTTGGGTTATTATGACAAGTTTCCGTGCAGAGCCCGGTTCGTATGTGACGTCATTTTTCCCGAAGGGATACACGCTGGGCAATTACCAGAAGCTGTTTACGGACACGACGGTGTTAAACTTTCCGAGGATGTTTATGAACACGCTGATTATTGCAATATTCTCCTGCATCATTTCTTCTTTCATGGTGCTGAGCGTATCCTACTGTATGTCCAGACTGCGTTTCAAATTCAGGAAGCCGTTTATGAATATTGCCATGATTCTGACATTGTTCCCCGGTTTTATGTCCATGATTGCCGTTTACTACATTTTAAAGGCAATCGGACTTTCGGAGGGAGCCATGATTCGTGTGGCGCTTGTGATGGTTTATTCCGGCGGTACAGGACTCGGATTTTATGTGGCGAAGGGTTTCTTTGATACCATTCCCAAGGCGTTGGATGAGGCGGCATTTCTGGACGGCGCAACGAAGTTTCAGGTGTTTACGAGAATTACCATGCCGCTCAGCAAACCGATTATCGTATACACGGTATTGACTTCCTTTATGGCTCCCTGGACCGACTTCATTTTTGCAAAGGTTATCTGCCGTGCAGAGTCACAGTATTTTACCGTTGCAATCGGGCTTTGGAGAATGCTTGAGAGAGAATATATTAACAGCTGGTATACCAGCTTTGCGGCGGGCGCCGTACTGATTTCCATTCCGATTGCCATTGTGTTCCTCGCAACGCAGAAGTTCTATGCTGACGGTATGTCGGGAGCAGTGAAAGGCTAAAATCAGAATAAAAAGAGGTTATTATGAAAAAAAGATTATGGATAATCTTGTGCATACTGGGCATGGCAGCAGCCATGCCCGGTTGCGCATCAAAAAAGAATATTACGGATACCAATGATACGACGGTGCAAGAGGAGCTGGAAGAGCAGGGAATTGCCTCACTTCCGCTTGAAGTGATAGATGACAAGTACCGCACATTTTATGAAGTTTTTGTCTATTCCTTTTATGACAGTGACGGAGACGGCATAGGTGATTTGAAAGGGCTGACACAGAAGCTGGATTACATAAATGACGGGGATGACGCGACAGATACGGATTTGGGGTGCAACGGCATCTGGCTTATGCCCATTATGCCCTCCACCACATATCACAAATATGATGTGACGGATTATTGCAGCATCGATTCCGAGTATGGCACCATGGAAGATTTTGAAGCATTTATGGCTGCCTGTGGCGAGCGGGATATTCATGTTCTGATTGACCTTGTCATCAATCATACCTCTTCAAGCCATCCATGGTTTGTGGCTGCCTGCGATTATCTGAAGGAGCTGGGAGACGGGGAACCGTCAGCGGAGGAATGCCCGTATTTTGAGTATTACAATTTTTCCAAGGAAAAAAAGAACAGTGCATACTATCAGGTAGAAGGGACGGAGTGGTATTATGAAGCGCCTTTCTGGAGTGAAATGCCGGATTTAAACCTTTACAGTGATAAGGTCAGGGAAGAGATTGCCGTCATCACGCAGTTCTGGCTGGACAAGGGAGTTGCGGGTTTCAGGCTGGATGCAGCGAAAGAATTTGTGTCCGACAACACCGCGGCAAATGTGGAAATCCTGACATGGTTTGCCGATATGGTAAAGTCCCAGAAAGAGGATGCCTATATTGTGGCGGAGGTCTGGACGGATGCGGATACCTATGCACAGTATTATGCAAGCGGCATAGACAGTACGTTTGACTTTCAGTTTGCCGCACAGGACGGTATCATTGCCGGAACCTTAAACGGCACAGGCGGGTATAATGCGATTTCGTATGGTAAGGCGGTGGAACAGGTTGCGGAGAAATTGTCCGCATACAATGAAGAGTTTATTGACGCGCCGTTCTATACCAACCATGATATGGGCCGGAGCGCCGGATATTATGCCGGTGACGGAAGCACTGAAAAAACTAAGATTGCCCAGGCGATGAATCTGCTTATGAGCGGAAATGCTTTCTTATATTATGGGGAAGAGCTGGGAATGAAGGGAGCGGGAAAAGATGAAAACAAAAGGGCTCCCATGCAATGGTCTGCAGATGCATCGGCGGAGGGCATGTGTAAAGGCCCCGAATATATGGACAGCATCAAGATGAAGTTCGGAAGTTTAGAGGAACAGGAAGGGGATGCAGCCTCGGTCTATTGTTATATAAAGGATGTTATCCGTATCAGGAATGCTTTTCCGGAAATAGCAAGGGGAATGACGGAATATCTCGAGGATATTTCCAATGAGCAGATTTGTGCGTTCAGAAAAACTTATGACGGGGAAGAATTGCTTCTGGTGTATAATCTGTCAGCAGAGCCGGCAAGCGTTGCTATGGACGGCATATTGGTGAACGGGCAGGAATGGGGCAGCCTTGCGGCATGCGCCGTACTTCTTACAGGAGAGGAGCAGGCAGTGCAGGAGGGCTCGAACCTGACGCTTCCGCCTTACAGCGTGGCAGTGTACAAATAAGTCAATAATATGGAAAATACAAAGAGCCTGCAGGGGATACCTGCAGGCTCTTCGCTTGTGTAAAAGGGGAATTTTCCGGAAATGCTAATATTAGCAGTCGTGGCATTCCTGCCAAGACATCATTATCATACACCCAAAGTAAAAGATTGTCAACAATTCAGGTAATTCCACTCATCCTCTACTTCTGCGGGCACTTCATTGCCGGCATTGGTAATTTTGCGTTTCAGCAGTTCCAGTTTGTGAAGCTGCTGCTTTTGGCGGGCGCCGTAACGTTCCATCAGGTCTTTGAAGATAGGATTTTCGGACAACGTGCCTCTGACGGGTTTGGCGAACGGACAATAGGTAAAGAGTATGGTTCGCGCGGTCTTTGTCAATCGGGGTGAACCGGTTCCTTCAAACAGGATGTAAGTGGTGTAATCCCGTATAAACATTTCCTTGAAATTGCCCCTGGCTTTTTGCAGCGCCGCTTTTATTTTCTCCTTTGTCTCAGCTGATAATTCATGGTTCTTTTTGTAGAACTGAATGTAGTCGAAGTACTCGCTGGTCAGGGAACGTTCGGAAAGGTCATTCCAGCGGGGACCCTGCACCCTTTTGCACATTTCCCAACGGTATTCTCCGGTCAGACGCACGACGGCGGAGCGCAAATCATCCAGATAGAAGATGGGCAGCATCATGCGGGCGGAAGTGGTTCTGCGGCGGCCTTCTATTTCCTGCCACATGACGCCCCTTGTGCCGATTCCGGGCATCAGGATAAAATCAGGAAGCACTTCCACATGGAAAAATTCTTTTGGAATGCCGGCAGCAGTATTGGTATATACATACTCGCGGTAATAAGCGCCAAAGTCCAGTGAAATCGTATAGGTCAGCGCTGCTTTTAAAGTGCTGTTGGATACCAGTGTGGTATTCAGGCTTTTTAAAACATTGTGCCCGGAAAATACGGGGCAGAAAGTGGAGATGCGTCCGCTGGTCATTTTGTTTACGGGCGGGAACATGCTTTTCAACTCAAATTCAACTTTTTTAGTAGTATCATCGGCAAGCTGCGTTTCCTCTGCGGCAGTAATTTTGCCTGAAACTTTCATGTCACGCAGGTATTTGGCGTAATCTTCGTCAAATTCATTGCGGCTTGGCTCCCGCTCCCCCTTCAGGATGGCCAGGAGCCAGTCATAAAAGGTAAATGTATGGGGATGGGATTCTTTTGAGAGCTGTTCAGCCAGCTGGCACAGATAAGCAGTATTTTCTGTTCCTGCCAGCGCCTCATCCACATAACCGAAATAAAGGAACATGCGGACATAAATCGGCATGGAGTCGTCTTTGACGGCCTTGAAAAAAATCAGGCTGTAAAGCTCATAAAACAGGGTCGTTATCTGCTGGCGCAGACGGCGGGAATCATCGTCGGTAGCGCTTTTATCTGTCATATTCTGATATTTTGCAAGGGCGTCCTTAAACTTACCGCAAAATTCACTTTCCGCTTCGGAATAGGCAAGTATTTTTTCCAGGGAATCCGCCAATTGTTCGAGCAGGGCGGAATCCACGGATGAATTTTTGTCCGGTTCAACAGCCGCGGCAGGCTTTGCTTTTAATACAGCCTGCAGACTGGCTGCCCGTTTGGCGTATAACGCCTGATTGACAAAAGGGGAACTTTGTATGCGCTGAATCATCCGGGCAATGGAAGCCTGCAGAAGACCGATTTCCGATGACCCTGCTTCTGATTTCTCATACAGGGAAGTATAAAGTGTAAACAAATCTGTATCCTCTTCATTCAGATACAGGGAAAGTATCTGCTTTTGGTATTCCTCGGAGGACTCCATGGATGAAAATATTTTTTCAAAATCCACGCAGATGGAAGCAATCAGTCCTGTCGGAACAGAAGGCTCTTTTGCCAGAATGGAAGAGTCCCCGTATTCGGACAGGAGATGTTCAAATCCGTCATAATAAGAAACAGCCCATTCTTCCAGGGGGGAAACATCCATGAAAGGGGGAAGTTCTGCCATTGCAGGCAGTTTTCCGGCGTCTACCTGATGACGGATGCAGCATGCATTGTACAGGGAATAGTCTTTTGTGCATGCAGCGTAAAACTCCCTGCTTGCAAAGCGGGTGCGTTCACAGCACTGCAAAGAAGCATTTATCTGCCGGGAAGCGGAACGGGCAAACAGGATGCTGTAGTCGGGGTTTTTACGGAAAAACGCTTCCAGCGCGGCAATGTCACAGATGGGATAAGCCACTACAGTGGTATCTTCAAGGGTTTTACAAGTCATCAAGTGTTCATTGTCAAGCAGTTCCAAAATCCCGGGCACTTCGCCTTTTGCGAGGGTGAATGCACCGCCAGGAAAAGAAACGGAAACACTGCCTTTCAGAATCACAAAAATTTCATTTACAGGTGTGCCGGATTCAAAAAGAATCTGGTCTTTTTCGATAGTAACAGAAGCCATAAGGTCCTCCTTCATTCAAATATTCAAGCCTTTTTTATTATACTCTCCAATCAGAAGAAATTCAACAGCCAGCCGGTTTGTTTTGGGGAGAATGTCGCAAAATAATACATTGTGGCGAAAAATATTCCTTTTTTAGAAAGACTTGCTGTACTTTTTTAAAAAATATGTTACAATAAAAATACATGAGTGTCATTTTACGGGGGTGTTAGCTTTGGAACAGGATTTAGAATATACACGTCAGTTAATCAGAGGCTACAGGAAAGAAGTGGAACCGCTGTTCCGCTATCTTTCATGGCTGGAGAGCAAACAGGGGGCTAAAGTCAGTTCTTCTTATACAGAAAATGCAGTTACGGAGCATTCCATGGCATTTCCTGTTTATGATGGCACACTGCTTGGTTTTGTAAAAGAAGTGCAAAAAAGCACATTGACAAACAGAAACTATGTATATTTATATTCCCGGCATAAACTGACAGGACCAAAGGAGGAGCGCGCGCTGATTGAGAGTGTGACGATACGGAATCCGGAGGTGTTGACTGACATCCTGTCCAAATATGTCCTTGGCGGCATGACGAAAGGATGGCTTTGGTCACAGGCGGTGGAAGAAGGGATTTTTTTGAGTATCCTTCTTAAATTTAAAGAATTATTTGATACATGGGACCAGCCGGAAGGAAATAAAGGGGAGCAGGGGTAAGTATATATGGGTGAGAAGTCTTTGCAAAAGAAAAGGTTTATATTGGAAACGGCAAGAAAGGTTTTCATGGAAAAGGGCTATAAGAACGTCACGATGAAAGATATTGTGGAAGCATGTGAAATCAGCCGGGGAGGTTTGTACCTGTATTTTGGCAGTACGGCGGAGATTTTTACAGAAGTTCTCAAAATGGAAACGGAAGAAGCGGATGATGTATTTTCGGACAGTATAACGGAAGATGCGACAGCTGCGGATATTTTGACGTTGTTTTTAAAAGAGCAGAAAAAAGAACTGCTCAGGAAAAAGAATAATCTGACAGTGGCTACATATGAATATTATTTTGGGGAAAATGTTCCCAAAAAAGATAATATTTTGAAAAAACAGTTTGATTCGGCGGTAAAGATTATAGAAAAGCTGATAGAGGCAGGTGTGGAGAACGGAGAGTTTTATTGTGAAGACTGTCGTGGAACAGCCCGTAATATCATGTTTGTCCTGGAGGGATTAAAAATATCTGCCCATACCATAGGCATCACAGCGGAAATGGTAGACGCGGAACTGCTTTTTATTTTGAGGGAGTTGGGCATTGAAGAGTAACATAAAAGAATGGTAATGCTTCAAGGAAGGACATCCCTTGGAGCATTTTTCGTGCCGCTTCGGAATGGAGAAAAAAATGGTTATAAAACTGATAGAAATGGAATTGCCGGTGGGGGAAAAACTGGTTGTTGCAAAAAACAGAATCTGTAGCAGGGAAGATAATGGACATCTGGGCAGGATTTCCATTGTGTCGGGAATCCACGGAGATGAACTGGAAGGCCAGTATGTATGCTATGAAGTGGCAAGGAGAATTGCAGAAAACCCCATGGCCCTGCAGGGCATTGTGGATATCTATCCTGCTGTGAATCCAATCGGTGTTGCCATGTCGCACAGGAATATGCCCAGACTGGAAATGGACATGAACAGGATTTTCCCCGGCAATTCAAAAGGGGATATGTTTGAGAGGGCGGCAGCATCGGTTGTAGAGGACCTGATAGGCTCTGATATCTGCATCGACATTCATGCCAGCAATATCTTTGTGAAAGAGATTCCCCAGGTGAGGCTGGATGAAGAATCCGCTGACCGCCTGCTTCCTTTTGCAAAATTGATGAATGTGGACATGATTTGGGTGAATGCCAGTGAAACGGTGCATGAAGCTACGCTTGCCTATTCCATGAATGTGCTGGGAGTCCCTTCCATGGTGGTAGAAATGGGGCAGGGCAGCAGTATCAGCCGGGCATATGGCAATCAGGTGGTAGACGGGATATTTAACCTGATGTATGAGATGGGATTGTGGACAAATACGCCGCCACAGGCGCAGATGCCCGTGATTTCCAGTGAAGGGAAAGTTGAAATTATTTGCAGTGAAACGGATGGGCTTTTCCTGCCCTGTATAGGAAACAGCCACTATGTAAAAAAGGGAGATACCATTGGGGAGATTGTAGACCCGTGGAGCGGAAAGCGTAAGCAGTCGGTGCTGGCAGGGAAAGACGGTCTGGTATTTACTTTGAGAATATATCCCGTTGTGTATCCCGGGGACCTGATAGCCAGGGTAGTGACCGACATTACTTGAAACGGCCCGGATAAGAAAGAGAAAAGGAGTTATGTCATGCATACGAAAGAAATAGTCACTTTGCAGTCAACTTATCGGGAGGACATGAAGGTTAAGGGATTTTTGTTCGGAAAAGGAGATAAGGCTGCCTGTATCGTCGGCTCCTTCAGGGGAAATGAAATCCAGCAGATGTATATCTGCTCCCGTCTGGTGCAGGCCCTCAGGGACTTGGAAAACAGCGGGGGCATCTGTGTAGGCAAACAAATACTTGTCATTCCGAATGTAAATCCGTATTCCATGAATGTAGGGCAGAAATTTTTCGGAATGGAAGAGTCGGATATCAACAGGATGTTTCCGGGAAATGAGAAAGGGGAAACCACTTCCAGGATTGCCGCGGCGCTGTTTAAAGAGATTGCGGATTATTCTTATGGCATCCAGTTTTCTTCCTTTTCCATTGCGGGGGAATTTGCTCCCCATGTCAGGATGATGAAAACAGGCTACCAGAACACTTCCCTTGCCAATCTTTTCGGGCTGCCCTATGTGGTGGTAAAAAAGCCTGCGCCAATTGATACCAAGACCCTGAACTATAACTGGCAGACGGAAATGACGGCGGCATTTCTGGTGTATACCAATAAAACTTTTGAGATTGATGACAAGAGCGCCAGACAGGCAGTGGCGGCAGTGCTGCGTTTTCTGACAAGGATGGGTATCCTGCGGTATGAAAGCCATAGCGGATATATCAGTCATGTAATAATGGAAGAGGATTTGACAAATGTGTATACGGAATGCGCCGGAATCTTCAAAGGTCTCACGGAACTGGGGGAGGCGGTACGTTACGGACAGCCCCTGGCACAGATTATGGACCCCATGGAGGGCAGCATCCGTCAAATGATTCTGGCGCCCACCGACGGTATCGTATTTTTTACCCACAAGGAAGCGCTGGTTACCCAGTATGACATGGTCTACAGGCTGATACACAGGATGCATGAATAAACCGTACCTTACAATGTCCCGAGTTTCCGCATTTTGCGTTGCGCCAGCCCCCGGCGTGCATTTGTTCCAACAGGACACGCTCTCGCTCGAATAAAAACGCAGCGGCACGTAGGATGCTAAAATACAGCATCCAAATGCCGGCGTTTTTACACGGTCCTTTATGGAATCAAATGCACGCCGGGGCTGGTGCAACGCAAAATGCGGAAATTATACAATGCACATTGCAAGGTACAGAAAGCTCTTGTATAATAGAGGTGTCAGTTTAAATAAAAATTGGAGGATAATATGGAAAACGTCAGACGTATCTATGTGGAAAAGAAAGAGCCTTTTGCCGTAAAGGAGAAGGAACTGCATGAGGAATTGAAAAACTATCTGGGAATTGCGGGACTAAAAAAGGTTCGCGTATTTATCCGCTACGATGTGGAAAATATTTCGGATGATATTTTTGAAAAGGCCTGCTGTACCGTGTTTTCAGAGCCGCCTGTGGATGATTTGTATTATGAAACCATTGATTTTGCAGACGGGGACAGGGTCTTTGGAGTGGAATTTTTACCCGGGCAGTTTGACCAGAGGGCAGATTCCGCAGTGCAGTGCGTCAGATTTTTGAAAGAGGATGAGGAGCCGGTAATAAAAACGGCTGTTATTTATGTTATTTCCGGCGATATATCTGAAGAAGAGTTCATAAAGATTAAGTCCTACTGTATCAATCCCGTGGATTCTCGTGAAACTGACATGGTAAAACCGGATACGTTGATTACGGTGTTTGAGGAGCCGGCTGATGTAATGGTATTTGAAGGTTTTACGGAGCTGCCGGAAAAGGAATTAAAAGAGTTATATGATTCCCTTGGCCTTGCCATGACGTTAAAAGACTTTAAGCATATACAGCGTTATTTTGCAGAGGAAGAGCATCGCTGCCCTACCATGACGGAAATCCGTGTCCTGGACACATACTGGTCCGACCATTGCCGCCATACCACGTTTTCCACGGAACTTACGGATATTGAATTTGGAGAAGGATATTATAAGGAGCCTCTTGTCACAACCTATCAAAGTTATCTGGATACCAGGGAAGAAATCTTTGGCGGTAGAAAGGACAAGTTTGTCTGTCTGATGGATTTGGCGCTGATGGCCATGCGAAAGCTGAAAAAGGACGGCAGGCTGGAGGATATGGAGCAGTCCGATGAAATCAATGCCTGCTCGGTTGTCGTGCCTGTGGAAATGGATTACGGGGATGAAGTGGTTACGGAGGAATGGCTTGTATTCTTTAAGAATGAGACACACAACCATCCCACGGAAATAGAGCCTTTCGGCGGCGCTGCCACATGTCTCGGCGGCGCTATCAGGGACCCGCTCTCAGGGCGCGGTTATGTATATCAGGCGATGCGCATCACAGGCGCTGCCGACCCTACCGTTCCCGTGGCGGAAACGCTGCACGGAAAGCTCTCCCAGAAGAAGCTGGTGCGCGGCGCGGCAGCAGGTTATTCTTCTTACGGTAACCAGATTGGGCTGGCAACCGGTTATGTAAAAGAAATCTATCATCCCGATTATGTGGCAAAGAGAATGGAAATCGGCGCGGTTATGGGGGCGGCGCCACGCAAAAATGTTATCCGGGAAACCTCGGACCCCGGGGATATCATTATTCTGCTGGGAGGACGCACCGGACGTGACGGCTGCGGCGGCGCAACAGGTTCTTCCAAAGTACATACGGATACTTCCATTGAAACCTGCGGCGCTGAGGTGCAGAAGGGAAATGCACCTACGGAGAGAAAGATTCAGAGACTGTTCAGGCGTGAAGAAGTCAGCCGCATCATAAAGAAGTGTAACGATTTCGGCGCAGGCGGCGTATCTGTCGCCATCGGGGAACTGGCTGACGGGCTGGTAGTGGATTTGGATAAGGTGCCGAAAAAATATGCCGGCCTTGACGGCACGGAACTTGCCATTTCCGAGTCCCAGGAACGTATGGCGGTTGTAGTGGATAAAAATGACGTGGATGCTTTTCTGGGATTTGCGGCCGAGGAAAATCTGGAAGCGGTTCCGGTTGCGGTAGTGACAGAGGAGCCCAGACTGGTTTTAAATTGGCGTGGAAAGGATATTGTCAATATTTCCCGCGCTTTTCTGGATACCAACGGCGCCCATCAGGAAACGGCCGTAAAAGTGGATATACCCGACAAAGAAGAAAACTATCTGGATAAAATTGCGGTTCCCGCAGTGGAGGAAAAACTGCAGGCGGGTGATGTCAGGGGAGCATGGATTGCATTGTTGAAAGACTTGAATGTCTGTTCCCAGAAAGGCCTTGTGGAGATGTTTGACTCGTCTATCGGGGCAGGCAGCGTGCTGATGCCGTACGGCGGAAAGTACCAGCTTACCGAAACACAGTCCATGGTGGCAAAACTGCCTGTTCTGCAGGGTAAAACTGATACAGTCACTATGATGAGTTATGGCTTTGACCCGTATTTATCTTCGTGGAGCCCCTATCACGGCGCAGTGTATGCGGTAACGGAATCCATGGCTAAAATAGTTGCCTGCGGCGGTGATTTCAGGAAAATACGGTTTACTTTCCAGGAGTATTTCAGACGCATGACTTCAGACGCACATCGCTGGAGCCAGCCGTTTGCCGCGCTCTTAGGCGCTTATGATGCGCAGATAGGTTATGAACTGCCCTCTATCGGCGGAAAAGATTCCATGTCCGGTACTTTTAACGATATTGACGTGCCGCCGACGCTGGTTTCTTTTGCAGTGGATGTGGCAAAATACGGCGATGTCATAACACCGGAGTTGAAGCAGGCGGGAAATGCGCTTGTCCGGTTTGAGATTGAGAAAGACGACTATGATGTGCCTGTTTACCGGAAAGTCATGGAGCTTTATGAAAAGATTATGGGGCTGATTCAGAAAAAAGCCATTGTTTCCGCCTATGCCCTGGACAGCAAGGGTGTTGCGGCCGCCATGGCAAAGATGGCTTTCGGAAACAGGCTGGGTGTGGAAATTGACGGTGAGGTTTCGGTGCGCTCATTGTTTGAAAACGGGCTGGGCGATTTGATAGCGGAAGTCGATGCAGATAAAATGGATTTGCTTGCGGACGCAGAGGCGGATTTTACCCTGATAGGCCGCGTGACCGAAGAACCGGTATTTGTACATGGAGATATCAGACTTGGGATGGATGAAGCGCTTGACGCATGGAAGGGCACCCTGGAGAAAGTATTTCCCACAAAGGCGGTAAAAGACTCTTCACCGGTGGAAACAAAGCCGTTTAGGGCTGAAAATATCTACGTATGTAAAAATAAGGTTGCAAAGCCGACAGTATTTATTCCGGTATTTCCGGGAACAAACTGTGAGTATGACAGTACGAAGGCATTTGAGCGTGCCGGAGCAAAGGTAGTTACGAAAGTGTTTAAGAATCTGACGGCCGAAGATATAAGGGATTCGGTGGCAGAGTTTGAAAAAGCCATTGACAGCGCGCAGATTATTATGTTTCCCGGAGGTTTTTCCGCCGGGGATGAGCCGGATGGTTCGGCAAAGTTCTTTGCAACGGCATTCCAGAATGCAAGGATGAAAGAGGCGGTCAACAGGCTGCTGCATGAAAGGGATGGTCTGGCGCTCGGCATCTGCAACGGTTTCCAGGCGCTGATAAAGCTGGGACTGGTGCCGTTTGGAGAGATTACAGGGCAGACGGAGGATTCTCCCACACTGACATTCAACACCATTAACCGACATATTTCTAAGATGGTATATACAAAAGTGGTTTCCAATAAGTCCCCCTGGCTGAACAAGGCAGAACTTGGCAAGACCTATTGCAGTCCGGCTTCCCACGGGGAAGGCCGTTTTGTGGCAAAAAAAGAGTGGATTCGCAAGCTTTTGGAGAATGGGCAGATAGCGACGCAGTATGCGGATATCGACGGTAATATTTCCATGGATGAAGAGTGGAATGTGAACGGCTCCTACTTCTCCATAGAAGGAATCACCTCTCCGGACGGCAGATGCTTTGGCAAAATGGCCCATGCGGAAAGGCGGGATACGGCGGTTGCCCTCAATATCTATGGTGAACAGGATTTAAAGATTTTTGAAAGCGGTGTGGAATATTTCAGATAAACTTATGAAAGTTATGATAAAGGCCGATATATACAATAAGGTATATCGGCTTTTATTAATTAGAGAAGCAAGGCAAGGGATTGCCTGCAGGAGGCTTCAGACAGGAGGAACATATGAAGGTAGGAAATCAGGTATCCGTATTTATGGGAGAGCGCACGCGCCAAAGCGAAGAACTGGCCAAAGCAGCGGATAAAAACAGGAAAAGGAGTGTTTTTGCAGGGGATTTGAATGCCACACCGGACAAAATTCTGCAAAAAAGGAAAGAAGCCCAGAAAAAAGCATTAAAAGTGGTGGCGGATACCTGGGAGGGCGACCGGAAAATTGACGCCAATCTGGAAGAGAGAAGGATGCGTATAAAGAGCCTGCGGGAAGAAGCGGCCGCAGCAAAGAAGGAGATTGCAGATGTAAAGGCTGGTATGGAGGATTTACGGAAGCAGTATGGAGTTGACAGTGACAGTGCGGAGCAGAAAGATTTGGAACTGATTCTGAAAGGCCGTGAGTCCATGCGGTCAGGTTCCAAGGTTTCGTTAAGTGAGGACGAGAGAGAGCGCCTTGCAGAGCTTGACAAAATGGAGCGTACGGAGTACCAGAGCCGTGTTCTGGAGATGGATGAAGGCGCAGATTACTGGCGAAACATCGTTTCGGAAAACGAAAAAGAAATAGAAGTTGAAAACGCGGTTATCCGCGAGATACGCAAAGAACGCCTGAAAAAAGACCCTATGGTGAAAGCGCAGAAGGAAGCGGATGCGATTGAGGAAGCCGCAGGCAAAGAGATTCTTGGTATGCTGGTAGAGGAAGGTAAGGAGCATATAGACGAGGAACAGGAGGAAAGAGAAGAAAAGGCGGAAGAAACCAAGGAGAAGAAGGAAGAGCAGGAGGAATTGCTGGAGAAGCGCAGGACGGAAAGGGAAGAAGCCGAAAAGCGCGCAGAAGAGCTGGCAGAGAGTATGCCGATGCAGGAGTTGCTCGGACTTGACATGACCAAATCAGATTTTCAGACAGAGATTCAGAATATTGTGGATAAAATGAAACTGGTGGAAGAGGATATCAAAGGCGCTATGGTGGATAAGACGGTGTAGGCCGCAACACGCCGGCATTTCTTTCTTCTTTGCCCGGGCTCGATGAAAAGAAAGAGGGACGAACCTTTAAGGTTCGTCTTTTGTAGGTTTGTCAAACATATGTTACACCGACTGCAAATAATCCCTTAATACC
>CAJTKU010000024.1 GCA_910577015.1 uncultured Lachnospiraceae bacterium
CAGTATCTCTGCTTTTTAAATATTCAGTTGTAACATATGTATTGTAATCCTACACTATTACAATTCCATGTTGGTCTGATTATATTAAGTTTATTGTGTTACGCCTGGTTTGTGTTATAATAGTCCATATGAATTTTCAACCGACCGTCTGCATTTGCAAGTTTCGCAAACAAGACAATATAAGGAGATAAATCCTGATGAAATTAAAAAATATATTGATTGTGGTAAAGGATATTGAAAAAGCAAAAAAGTTTTATTATGACTTATTCGGCCTTGACGTAGTATCGGATAATGGCGGCAACATGATTTTAACGGAAGGCCTTGTGCTTCAGGAAGAAAAAATCTGGAAAGCATTTCTGGGAAAAGAGATTATACCGAAGAACAATTCCTGCGAACTATATTTTGAAGAGTATGATTTGGAATTGTTTATTCAAAAGCTGGAAAGACTGTATCCTTCCATTCAGTACGTCAACAGACTTTTGTCTCATAGCTGGGGACAGAAGGTAATCCGTTTTTATGACTTAGACGGAAACTTAATTGAAGTGAGTACACCCATGCTATGAAAAATCGCGAGATTTGTGTCTGCGCGCTGCTTGCACAAACTCGTTATGCGCAAAAAAGCTGCGCAGGAATGAGGAAAATGATGAACATAACGGTTATAAACGGAACGGAAAAACACGGCATCACCTATCGGTTGAAAGAGATGTTTTTAGCAGAATTTAAGGACAAAGCTGACATTACGGAATATTATCTGCCAAAAGACTGCCCTCATTTCTGCAACGGCTGTATAAGCTGTACGATAAAAGGTGAAAATAGCTGCAAAGACACAGAATACATCAGAAAAATTGACAAATCGCTCTTGGAAGCAGATTTAATCGTAATGACCTCTCCTGCATATGTGTTTCACACTACGGGAGCAATGAAAGCGTTGCTTGACCATTTTGCTTACCGCTGGCTGCCCCACCGACCTGCTCCCGAAATGTTCGGAAAACGGGCGGTGATTATTACACAGTGTTTGGGCGCAGGAGCAAAATCTGCGGCAAAGGATATCCGGCACAGCTTGTCCTGGTGGGGAATTTCTAAAATCGGAATATGCACCGGCGCATTGATGGAGGATATCGTCTGGGAAAGGCTTTCGGAAAAGAAACGGGCTGAACTGACCCGAAAAGTGAAAAAGCTGTCTAAAAGGTTTGCAAAAATAGACTATACAAAACCCGCACACACAAATTTGATTACGAAAACCAAATTTTCCATCTGTCGTCTGATGCAGCAGACGCTACATAAAAAGGATGCTGAATATCTCGATGGAAAGTATTGGGCTGGGCAGGGCTGGCTTGGCAAAACCAGACCGTGGAAATAATCGGAACCGGACGCGGAAACAATGGGTAAAATGGTAAATCCTGCATGTTAATTTGCGTTGCTTGCAGCAATGGGCAGTTCTTCATACAATGGTGGTAACAAATAAAGAAAAGAGGTTACGCCTAATGCTAAACGAAAATATCAAAACAATCAGAAAATCAAAAGGACTTTCGCAAGAGGAACTGGCTGTCATGTTAAATGTGGTGCGGCAAACCGTTTCTAAGTGGGAGAATGGATTGTCGGTTCCCGATTCTGATATGCTAATTTCCATCTCAGAAGCGCTTGAAACACCTGTAAGCGCTTTACTTGGGGAAACAGCTGTCATGTCAGAAGTTGACGACTTTAAAAAAATTTCCGCGAAATTGGAGGTAATAAACCTGCAGCTTGCGCAAAGAAAGACTGCGAGAAGAAAAACGCTTCATTGGCTGCTTATCGCACTATGTGCAGTCATAGTAACGGTTTTCGCAGTCCTCGTCATATTAAACAGCCCCTACTTAGACTGGAATTATAATGACCCGGAAACCGCTGTTTTCGGAGCCGCTTTTCACACATTTGAATATCTTTTTGTCAGATTAGCGCCGATTATTTTTATGGGAGCTATCGTCGGAATATTCCTGACGCGGAAACAGGAACGCTAATGAAACTATGTACGCCGCCGGATAAGACAGTCGGCAGGGAATAAAACAGAAGAATGAAGAGATAAACCGGCGTTTATCTCTTCATTCCACGGATAATCATCGTTACGGAAACGGACGTGTCCCACTGCTTTATTCCCTCTCTGTACAGACGGATTCGCTCATCATATTTGGAATTAATCACTGATATCATTTCATCGGCGTGATTGGAATGCACTGACCAAACAGCCTCTATGTCATTTTGACGCATTGCTTCTATCATAAGTTCTGACATTTTGGGCGGATATTTTGAGTCATCCGGAGTGAGGTCAATAATTGCATATCCGGTAATTACGTTTGTAAAACCATTTTTCTCCATGGAAGCAGGAATTTCGGACTCAGACTTCGGAAATCTGCAAACACTGAACTTTTCCAAATCATATTCGGATTGCGGAACACTCTCCCAAAACTTTTTTTCTTTTTCCGATGTTTCCAAACATGGTGCAACACAACATAGCCCTTTTCGTGCAGAAAGGCACAGACATACACCGCCTGATTTCAATACCCGCATTTGTTCTTCCCAAAAAGCAGTCGGCTCCACATGTTCCACAACCGTATTGGAAATGGTGACGTCAAATGAATTATCCTCAAAAGGAAGTTGTGTAGCGTCACCTTCTATAAAGTCAACACCTGCTATATTTGCTTTTGCAAACGATATAAAATTACTGTCTCTGTCAATCGCGGTGATATGTGCATTGGGATACCATTTGTGCAGGGATTCTGCCAATGCTCCCGGGCCACAGCCAATCTCCAGAATCCTCAGCTTAGCGCTCCGGTTCAGGTTAAACAAACTTTTATACTGATTAAAAAACATATCGTCAAATCTTAATTTTCTACTAAGATACAGCGTCATAATCCCTTGCACATGCTCTGACCAAATAGTATTCATATTTACCTCCATAAATCCCAATTTATCTATTTCATTATAATTGACAAATGCCCCCATCGGTCCTATACTGTATTGTTGGCAAAGATGCTGGTATTATTTCCTTACAAATCATGAAAAGGATGTGAACTGCCTTATGGAAAACCTGATTTTCAGTCTGAATGCCACTGTCCCTGTTTTTCTGCTTATGGCGCTGGGATACCTGCTAAGGCTTTTCAAGATTGTCGATGAACCGTTTGTCAACACGTTAAATTCATTTAACTTTAAGATTACCCTGCCCGTACTGCTCTTTCAGGACATTGCCAAATCCGATTTTTATGCAGTATGGGATACCGGTTATGTACTGTACTGCTTTTTTGTCACGTTTTTCTGTATCGCCGCCATCTGGCTGTTATCCGCTCTTCTTTACAAGGATAAGTCCCATACCGGGGAATTTGTGCAGGCCTCCTTCAGGGGCAGCGCCGCCGTGCTGGGCGTTGCCTTTATCCAAAATATTTACGGCAATGCCGGTATGGCGCCCCTCATGATAATCGGAACCGTTCCGCTTTACAATATCGCCGCCGTGCTGATTTTATCCTTTACCAAACCCTCCGGGGAAACATCCGGAAAAAACGCCCTTTTAAAATCCGTAAAAGGAATCCTTACCAATCCCATAATACTGGGTATTCTTTTAGGAATGGTATTTTCTTTATCCGGAATCCGTTTTCCGTTTATCCTAAACAAAACCCTGGAAAGCGTTTCCTCACTGGCTACGCCGCTTGCCCTGATTGGCCTTGGCGCAGGTTTTGAAGGAAGGAAAGCGTTAAAGCAGATAAAACCTACCATAATATCCTCGTTCATAAAACTGCTGCTTTTGCCCCTGCTTTTTCTGCCACTTGCCGCCACGCTCGGTTTTAGGGATGAAAAAATGGTAGCCATACTGATTATGCTCGGAGCTCCCACTACGGTAAGTTGCTATATCATGGCAAAAAATATGGGACATGACGGCACTCTGACTTCAAGCGTAGTGGTTGCAACCACTTTTTTAAGCTCTGTTACCATCACACTTTGGCTTTTTCTCCTGCGCACCTTCGGGCTGATATAATGGCTTTTCCATAGCGCCGTCTCCCCCGCCGGTCAAAACAACCGCACCTCATTTATGTTTTTATCGACTTCCTCTATACAATTCCCCTATTTAAAAGTATAATTCATTATATCAGAATTTAAGGAGATTTGCCAAATGATACATTTACTGTTAGCCATCATTTATTTGTCCTTTATCAGCCTTGGGCTTCCCGATTCCCTGCTCGGTTCCGCATGGCCGTCCATGTACGGCGCATTCGGGGTTCCGGTTTCTTATGCCGGTATTCTCTCCACGATTATTGCCGTGGGAACTGTGGTTTCCAGCCTGCAAAGCGACAGACTTACCCGTAAACTGGGAACCGGAAAAGTCACAGCCATCAGCGTGGCGATGACCGCCATTGCACTGTCTGGCTTTTCCGTCAGCCCTTCCTTCTGGATGCTTTGCCTGTGGGCGGTTCCTTACGGTCTCGGGGCAGGCAGTGTGGACGCATCCCTCAACAATTATGTGGCGCTGCACTATGCAAGCAGGCACATGAGCTGGCTGCACTGCATGTGGGGCGTCGGCGCCTCCATAGGACCGTATATTATGGGATATGCACTGACACATGCAAAAGGCTGGCATATGGGTTACCGTTATATCGCGTTTTTACAGATAGCCCTTACGGTTGTGCTTTTTTTCAGTCTGCCTCTCTGGAAGAAACGAAACAATACGGAAGAAGCGGGTCAAAAAGAAGCAAAGCCTTTAACCCTTAAACAAATAGCCGCCATTCCGGGGGCCAAGTCGGTGATGATTACTTTCTTTGCATACTGCGCGCTGGAACAGACCGCCGGTCTGTGGGCAAGCAGCTATCTGGTGCTCCACAGGGGCTTGTCCGCCGAAGCGGCTGCCGAATTTGCCGCCCTGTTTTATATCGGCATCACAGTCGGACGGGCGCTCAGCGGCTTTCTGACAATCAAGTTAAACGACGTAAGCATGATTCGTCTTGGTTTGTCCATTATTCTCGTGGGCATTACCGTTTTATTACTGCCCTTAGGCGGAATGGCGGCACCCGCAGGGCTGGTTCTTATCGGACTGGGCTGCGCCCCCGTTTATCCCTGTATCATCCATTCCACGCCGGAGCATTTTGGCGCAGACAAATCACAGGCCATTATCGGCGTACAAATGGCCTGCGCTTATGTAGGCACCTGCCTGATGCCTCCGCTGTTCGGGTTGATTGCAAACCATATTAATGTGGCGCTGTTCCCCGTTTACCTCCTCCTGCTGCTCATTCTCATGGCAGTTATGCACGAGGCGTTGGTGCGGGTGTGCGGGAAGAAACAGTAAGCGTTTAACCTCCGACGATAATTCCTGCCAGCGCCACGCTGGCAAAGAGACCTGCTGCCATGGAAATGAGGGCGCCGGCAAGCGTATACCGGGTTTTCGTTACCCTGGCAGCCAGGAAATATACCGACATGGTATAAAAAATGGTTTCCGTACAGCTCATCAGGATGGAAGTCAGCATCCCGATATACGAGTCGGTTCCATGCGTCTTAAATATGTCAAGCACCAGTCCCGTTGCCGCCGAAGAAGAAAACATTTTTACCAGCGTAAGCGGCACAATATCTGCGGGGATTCCGATTTTTTCCGTAAGCTTTCCCAACATTCCCCCAAAAAATTCCATAAACCCCGATGCACGGAGAACCCCCACTCCCACCATCAGTCCTACCAGGGTCGGCAGAATGCCGATTACCGTCTTTAACCCATCCTTTGCCCCGCCGATAAACTCTTCATATACCTTTACTTTATTTATCAACCCATATGCAACTATGTAAAATATAAGAACCGGAATAATGATATTTGAGAAATTTGCCAATACGTTTGCCATGCACATTTACCTCCTGTCCATCAACTTACAATACACAACCGCCACCACTGTGGAAAACAATGTGGCAATGATGGCCGGCGCAATGACTGCAGCAGGATTGGCGCTGCCGTACTGGGTCCGGTATACAATCATGTTGACAGGAATTAACTGTAAGGAAGAAGTATTTAATATTAAAAATGTACACATTTCTTTGCTTGCAATACGCAAGTCTTTGTTTTCCTTTCCTTGGTAAGCCGGGTTGCCCCTTTCAGCCTCCAGCTTCGCCAGTTCCTCCATGGCTTTCAGCCCCGCGGGGGTGCATGCCCAGCCAAGCCCCAGGATGTTGGCTATAAAATTTGTCGCAATGTATTCCCTTGACGTATGGCCGCGCGGAATATGCGGAAACATAAATGACAAAAAGGGCTGAATACCCGACGCAAGTCTGGTAATCAACCCTGCACTTTCTGCAATTTTCATAAGCCCCATCCAAAGGGCCATCACCCCCGCCATTGTAATGCAGAGGGAAACCGCCTCCCCGGCTGAACTCAGGGCGGCTTCGGATACGGCTTCCATATTTCCGGTGAAAGCAGCATACACTACTCCCACGAGTATCATAAACGCCCAGATATAATTTAACATTCTTCTGCTCCATACATCCGTTTGTTTACTAACATATATATGAAGCCTTCCTTTTAAATATCTCCCCTTTTTTCCCTGTGCAGATACTTTCTTGCGTACATTAAATCATCTGCTTTTTTCAGGAAAAGTCCAGGTTATGGCTGCCGATACGGTTGGTGTATGCCCCGATGCTTGCATGAAGCTCATAATCCTTTCCGTTTCTTTCGTTGTAATCCCAAATTCCCTGTTTAATCCGGCATACAATTTCGTCTGTATGCTCCCCGATATCCAATCCTGTAAAAACAATCAGAAATTCATCTCCGCCGATTCTGGCCGCTATTTCTCCGGACGTGGATGCCCTAATAATATCCGCCAGGGCAACCAGGGCCTTATCTCCCTCTGCATGTCCGTAAGTGTCATTTATTTTTTTCAGTCTGTCCATATCAAGCGAAATCACCGACATATCCAGATTTTTTGCCGCCTGCATAACCGTCTGGATTTTCTGGTAAAATCCGTTTCTGTTGTACAGATTGGTAAGCGGGTCGCACATATAAACCCGCATCAGTTTCATCTGGGCTTTCTGCATCTCCAGAAGGTAACGGAAGCTGGTGATAAAAGACGCATATTGGGCAGACCAGAACGAATCCAAATCGAAAGAGATAACGGCATACCCTGCCGTCGTTCCTTTCATATGCACCGTTACTGCCAGAAAATAGTCGTTCTCAGCAAACTGCCTCTGTCTGTCGGGAATCAGCTCCCCAAAAGGAATCTGCTGCTGGAAATCTACAGCCGTTTCCTGCTCTGTGTAGTGATAATGCAGCACATTCATTACTTTCGTATAAGTACAGGCTTCATCTATATATTTGCCCGAATGGCGGCGCTGAATCAGTTCTGCGTCTTCCACGAGGTTTTCATTGGCACAAAACCAAAAATCCTTATACCTGAGACTTTTCATATACTCAGGTATCGCATAAATCACATCCTTCAGGTTCTCCGCATTGCCATAATTGGCAACCATCTGATTCATATCCCACTGGTATCTGCTTTCTTTTCTGAACTCTTCCCGAAGCTTCACCAACTCTTCAATCACATATGCATTGCCCGGCTCAGGACAGCCGCAGGAATGCCCCATCTGTATCTCCCCGGAAATGCATATTTCCCCATTCGTCCATTTTTCCGGCTTCTGCCCGTCTATGATTTCAAAAATTGCCCGAAGGCATTCGTCCATGCTGCTGCCTCCCGTTGTCAGGCTGGGACTGTTGTATCTGGCAAAGCTGACAGCATCAAAACCGCTTACGGCAATATCCTCCGGCACCCTGTATCCTTTTTCCTGAAGAAACCTGCATACACTGAACGCCATATTGTCATTGGCACAGATAATAGCCTCCGGCAGGGATAGCCCGCTTTCAAACATCTCCTGCATAGCCTTCTGCGTGGGCTCTTCCAGAAAAGACCCGTAAAACACCCTCTCGGGCTCATACAAAATCCCATTCTCGGCCAGTACTTCTTTAAATGCATCCAGCCTGTCGTCCGCATAACTGATTCCCGGCACGCCTCCCATAAAGTTGATAACCCGATAACCGTGCTCCTCCACCATATGCTTCACAATTTTACGAAAAATTTCTTTATAGTCAAAGGAAACCTGAATCCCGTATTCCATATGCTTATTGACGACAATGACAGGAACCTTGGCTTCCTCTGCCCTTTTTGCGAGCGCAATCTGTTCCTCGTCCTGTTTAAATGACTCAGCCATTAATATAATTGCATCATAACATTCTACACTGATAGTCTGAAATATCTTTTTTTCCCCTGCATCATTGATATCCCCATAGCAAAAATCCGTTAATGTGGAAAAAAATACTACTTTACAGGAATGTTTCCTGCATTCGCTCACTACTTTCTTTATCAGGCGCTGCTGCTCGTCGTTTGAAAAACAAGACAGACAAAACGCAATCACTTTGTATGGATGCCCCTCTGAATACTTTTTTCCCATATTCCACTTCTTTCCATGCGTACAATATTGTTGTAACCGGTAAATGTTCCCTGTGTAATAGTATAACAAACTTATCTGTTTTATTAATATGGTATAATTACATAAATTTTTTATACAATTTTTGTCAATATATTTATCGCGTTACCATTCCAATACCGCAGTTCCCCAGGTGAGCCCTGCCCCAAAGCCGGAAAGAACCAGTAAATCCCCGCGTTTTAACGCTCCCTTCCTATTCATTTCATCCAGAAGAATCGGAACACTGGCGGCTGATATATTGCCGCAATGGTCCAGACTGACGGGAAATTTGTTTTCTTCCGCTTTCAGCCTTTTGGCAACCGCCTGCAAAATCCTTAAGTTTGCCTGATGCAAAATAAAATACTCTATCTGTTTTGCCTCAATCTGCGCTTTTTCCAGAACACGGTTTATAGATGCAGGCACCGTACCCACCGCAAATTTATAAACCTCTTGTCCATCCATACGGATAAAGTCCGGCACAAAGTCCCTCTTAACAAGAAAATTGCTGCAGGGTCTGTTCCTGCATGAAATCGCCTGTCCTCTTTTTCCGTCAGAGCCTTGTTCAAAGACATACAATCCCTGACTGCTTCTCTGCACAATTGCCGCGCCTGCACCGTCGCCAAACAGCACGCACGTGCTTCTGTCCGTCCAATCCATTATTTTGGACAAGGTTTCGGCTCCCACCACCAGCGCAGTTTGATACAAACCGCACTGCAGGTAAGCATACGCGGTATTCAAAGCAAACATAAAGCCCGAACATGCCGCATTGATGTCAAAGGCAACAGCCCTGTCCGCCCCCAGCGCCGCCTGCAATTCACAAGCTGTCGAAGGCGTCACATAATCTCCCGTAATACTTCCCACAATTATCAAATCCAAATCCTTCGCCGAAAATCCCGCGTCCGCAAGCGCCTGCAGCGACGCCGCAAGCGCCATTCCCGTCGTCGTTTCCTCCTTTGCCAGCCTTCGCTCCCTGATTCCCGTCCTGCTGCAAATCCATTCATCAGAGGTTTCCATGACAGCGGCAAGGTCATCATTTGTCACCACTGTCTCAGGAAGGCAGCTCCCGGTTCCTGCTATTTTAATCGCCATTGTATCCTCCACTTTTATGCAAGCATGAAAGAAAGCTTTGCACTGGCAACCAGCTTACCGTCCACAAAAGCCCTTCCGTCACCGAATCCTACAGGTCCCTTGGTCTTTGTAATGACCGTTTCCAGCATCAGCACGTCTCCCGGAACCACTTTTCCTTTGAATCTCGCCTCCCTGATGCCGCCAAACAGGGCAAGCCTGCCCTTGTTTTCGGGCAGGCTCAGCATAGCCACCGCACCGGTCTGCGCCAGCGCTTCCACCACAAGCACTCCCGGCATAATAGGCTCCCCCGGAAAATGTCCGGTAAAAAACGGTTCATTAAACGTGACGCATTTTTTTCCTACCGCCCTTACTCCTGCCGTCAGTTCTTCTATCGCATCTATCAGCAAAAAAGGCGCCCTGTGCGGAATAATCTCCATTATCTGCTGTGTGTTTAATATTGACATCTGTTTTTTCTGCCTTCCCCCGGCATAAACCGGTATGTTATTTCCACTTTTTCATAATAATGCTGGCATTATGCCCGCCAAATCCCAGAGAATTGGAAAGCGCATATTGCAGTTTGTCCCTCACAGGTTCCTTGCAATAATCCAAATCACACTCTTCATCGGGAACCTGATAGCCTGCTGTCTTGTGGATATAGTTTTCTTCCAGTTCCTTTACGCAGGTGACAAATTCAAGCGCTCCTGCCGCCCCCAAAAGATGCCCGACAAGGGATTTGGTCGAATTAATCCTGATATTGCGGGCATGTTCCCCAAACAAAAGCTTAATTGCCCTTGTTTCAAATAAGTCGTTGTGGTGCGTCCCCGTTCCATGGGCATTGATGTAGGTGATTTCTGCTTTATCAATACCGGCATCCGCAACCGCATACTCCATTGCCTTTGCCGCGCCTGCGCCGTCCTCCGCCGGCGAGGTAATATGATAGGCGTCAGAAGTACAGCCATAGCCAACCACCTCCGCGTAAATCTTTGCCCCCCGTTTTTCTGCGTGGGACAACTCCTCCAATACCACAACAGCCGAACCCTCACCCATGACAAAACCGTTTCTTTCTTTGTCAAACGGGATGGAACAGCGCGCCGGGTCGTCAGAGGTACTGAGCGCCGTCAATGCCGTAAAACCGGCAATCCCTACGGGCGTAATGCTGCTCTCCGCGCCTCCCGCCACCATGATATCCGCATCGCCATACTGAATGGAGCGGAAAGCTTCCCCGATGGAATTGGTTCCGGTTGCACATGCCGTAACCACATTGATACTTTTTCCTTTGAGTCCAAACTGTATGGAAACATTTCCGGACGCCATATTGCCAATCATCATGGGAACAAACAAAGGATTGACCCTGGAAGGCCCTTTTTCCAATAATTTAGCATGTTCCCGTTCCATGGCCTGCAGCGAACCGATACCGGAGCCTATGGAAACGCCTGCCCGGAAAGCATCTTCTTTTTCCATATCAAGCCCTGCGTCCAATATGGCTTCCTTTGCAGCCGCCACTGCATACTGACAGAAAAGCTCCATTCGCTTTGCAGCTTTAAAATCCATGTACTCTTTTCCCTCAAAACCCTTTACCTCTGCCGCCAGATGACATTTGTACCCTGTGGCATCGAATCGGGTAATCGGGGCAAATCCCGTTTTGCCTGCCTTTACATTTTCCCAAAATTCCGAAACAGACAGCCCGATAGGCGTAATCGCTCCCATGCCTGTCACCACTACTCTCCTGCTCATTCTACTTCTCCTTCCAATACGTGTCAACTTTGGCATCGGCATTCTGATGCCAAATATGTATTTTTACATGTGCATGCCGCCATCCACGGAAATGACCTGCCCCGTAATATATGCCGCTTTATCGCTTGCCAAGAAAGCCACTGTTTCGGCAACATCCTTCGGCGTGCCTGCCTTCCCCAACGGAATCTGTCCCAGAACGGCCTGTTTTGCGGGAGCGCTCATGGCTCTTGTCATGTCTGTGTCAATAAATCCGGGCGCCACCGCGTTGACGGTAATGCCGCGGCTTGCCAGTTCCCTTGCAACACTTTTTGTCAGACCGATTACACCGGCCTTGCTGGCCGCATAGTTTGCCTGTCCTGCGTTGCCCAGCAGCCCGGTCACAGAGGTCAGATTGATAATTCTGCCGCTTTTCTGCTTTAAGAAAGGGCGATAGACCTGCTTTATGCAGTTAAACGTGCCTTTTAAGTTTGTATCCATCACCGCGTCAAAATCCTCTTCGGAAATCTTCATGACAAGATTATCCTTTGTGATACCGGCATTATTGACCAGAATATCCAGACGTCCGTATTTTTCCATTGCAAACGCTATCATCTTTTCACAGGCGTTACAATCCGCAACAGAACCTTGTATGGCAACGGCATTTCCACCTCCTGACACGATTTCTCCGACCAATTCTTCGGCCTTTTCCTTTGAGCCGTTATAATTTACGATAACGGCAGCGCCATACCCTGCAAGGGTCAGGGCGATTTCCCTGCCGAGCCCCCGGCTTGCTCCCGTTACCAGCGCGACTTTTCCCTTTAACATAAATATCTCCTTTTGTCACTTTTGAACCAATGCATCCAGTTTTTCCAAATCTTCCAGTTTTTCTATGTTCACTGCCGTGACACTTTTGTTAATTTTTCTTACAAATCCCGTCAAGGTTTTTCCGGGGCCGATTTCGATAAAAGTGTCCACCCCGTCCGCTATCATTTTTTCTACCGACTGCTGCCACCGCACAGGGGAAGATACCTGTTTTTCCAGAAGTTCTTTCACCTTGCTGCAATCGTCCACATAATCGGCAGTTACATTTGTAAGGTATGGCGTCCTGATTTCCTGCAATGTAACGGTATCAAGCTCTTTGCGCAGCTTTACTCCTGCTTCCCTAAGCATCGGGGAGTGAAAAGGCCCGCTGACCTTTAGCGGAATACATCTCTTTGCCCCCGACTGCATCAGCTTTTCTTCCGCCTCTTTGACTGCCCCGCTCTCACCGGTAATCACTATCTGGCCGGGACAATTATAGTTGGCAATACTTACCTGCCCTGAAACCTCTTTACAAATGCGTTCAATGACCTCTGTTTTTGCCCCCAACACCGCCGTCATCGCGCCGCCCTCGGGCACCGCTTCCTGCATATAAATGCCTCTTTTCCTGATAATGCGGAAAAGAGCCTCCAGCTCCATGACACCTGCCGTGTATATGGCGCCGTATTCACCCAGACTTAAGCCCGCAGTGACGTCCGCACGGATTCCTTTCTCCTCCACCGCCTTTAATATGGCTATTTCCGTTGCCAGCATGGCTATCTGGGTATACTCCGTTACAGAAAGCTTCTCATTTTCCTCAAAGCAAAGCGCCTTCATGTCAAGTCCCGATGCTTTTTGCGCTGTTTCATAAACTGCCTTGCAGGCCGGAATACTGTCATGAAAATCCTTTCCCATTCCTACATACTGCGAACCCTGTCCCGGAAAAATAAACGCTGTCTTTCCCATCATTTCCTCCTGTTAGTTTGAATATCAAAATATAAAACATGGTATCAGGAGGCCGCTAAAGACCTCCTGCCTGTGCCGTCATCTATGTAATAATTTCTCCGCCCCATCCATGATTTCCCTTATCATGTCCTCACATGTCTGTTCTTTTGTAATCATCCCGGCAATCTGTCCCGCCATCACGGTGCCGTTTACCACATCGCCGTCCATAACCGCCTTCCGCAGGGAACCGAGCGTAAGCTGCTCCAGCTCCTCAAAGGGTGCGCCTTCCTTTTCCAGCTTCAGGTATTCCCTTGTCATTTTATTGCGAAGCTGACGTATGGGATGTCCGTGGCTCATACCCGTGACTTCGGAATCAATATCCTTGGCCTTTATTATCTTTTCTTTATAATTGGCATGTGTAATTGCCTCCGCAGCCACACAGAACCTGGTACCCATCTGCACCCCTTCTGCCCCCAGCATCATGGCAGCGGCCACGCCACGACCGTCCGCAATTCCGCCGGCAGCAATCACCGGAATCCCTACCGCGTCCACAACCTGCGGCACCAGCGTCATGGTAGTGGCTGCACCGATATGCCCGCCCGCTTCCATGCCTTCCGCCACAACGGCATCCGCTCCCGCGCGCTCCATCAGCTTTGCCAGCGCCACGCTTGCAACGACGGGAATCACCTTGACTCCTGCCTGTTTCCAGCGTTCCACATATTTTGCAGGGTTACCTGCGCCGGTAGTCACCACTTTTACCTGCTCTTCCACTATAATATCGGCAACTTCTTCCGCATTGGGATTCATCAACATGACATTAACGCCAAAAGGCTTATCCGTCAGTTCTTTTACTTTATGAATCTGCTCGCGCACTACCTCAGGAGGCGCACTGGCCGCCCCGATAATTCCCAAGCCTCCCGCTTCGGATACCGCTGCTGCCAGATGATATTCTGCAACCCAGGCCATGCCGCCCTGAATAATGGGATACCTGATGCCAAGCAGCCCGGTTACTCTTGTATCCATCACTTTAACCTCCCTGATTCCGCTCTGCGGAATCCCATAATCTCACGGAACCAAGGTTCCGCGCTATTTGGATTGCAGATATTCTATCACATCGCCCACAGTAGCAATCTTCTCCAAATCCTCGGAAGGTATCTCCGTGTCAAATTCTTCCTCCAGCGCCATTACCAGTTCAAACAAATCCAAGGAATCCGCACCTAAATCATCCTTAAAAGAAGAACTTTCGGTAATCTCAACACCATCAAGGTTTAACTGTTCCTGAATAATTTCTTTCACTTTCTCTAACATTGTAATTCTCCTTTTTCAAAATAGTTTGACAATCAAAGTATATGTGGCATCCAAAATTTTGTCAAGTATTTTATTTTATGAAATCCGTTCCGTCAAATCAAGAGCATATAAACCGTTGCCATAGATATCACTATCTGCACAATGGCAAATCGGAATACCGTCTGTGTATTGGACCATCCCATTTTTTTGCGTACATGGTCATGTAACGGAGTCAGTGTATTCTTTAAAATGCGAATCTTAAACAACCGAATCAGGGAAACCTTTACAAGACCCAGTCCGCCGTCCATGATAAGCACAAAAGCCACCGGAATGTATAAAAGCGGGCTGCCGGACTTTAAGATGGCTATACTGATAAAAACCCCCATCGCGCGGGAACCCGCATCCCCCATCAGTAACCTGCTGGGAGTGGCATTATACCAAAGGTAACCGAGAAGGCATACCATAAACAATAAAATAGGGAATGAAAAGTCTCCGCCCGTGCCTTTCATCTGATTGAGCAGATAAATAGTTGCCAGCGTGATGATGGTCAGCGTTCCCGAAAGCCCGTCCACACCATCGGAGCAGTTTGTTACATTAATGGATACCCACACCAGCACAACCGCACACAATGCAAAAACCACGGGAGGCATTGCAACACTTTTTCCGGCAATCTCAATTACGGAAGAATTGTGCTGCAGGTAAGTAACCGATACCGCAATGGCAACCGCCAAATCCAACAGGCCCTTCTTCCATTCGCCCCAGGGTTTTTCTGCGGTATCGTCAAAAAATCCGGTCAGCATCTCTATGACTACCAGCATAAAATAAATGCATAATTCCATACTCAAATCCGAAAACAATAAGGCGGACACCGTAAACACCAGAATAAAAATCAGTCCTGCCCCCCTGGGCTTGCCTGCCGACTTCTTTCCGTCCACTGCAAACTCCCTGCCGTGGTCCTTGGGAAGATAACCGCTGCATTTGCTCAGCATTATACAGGTAATCCCAAAAGCCGCCATAATTCCTATAAATGCAATGATTGGACGGTTGTCCGAAAAAAAGTATGGAAACATTCCAAAATCCTCCTGACCGATTACCTGAATTATATTTCGATTGCTACTTTTGCATTATAGCACACAATATTCCACTTGAAAAGATTTGTGTTTCCTTGGAATCCGTATTCTGCATGGCGGCAGCCGGAACCCGGGACGTCATTTGATTCCATAAAGGACCGTGTAAAAACGCCGGCCCTTGGATGCTGTTCTATAGCATCCTATGTGCCGTTGCGTTTTTACCCGAGCGGGAGCGTGTCCTGTTGGAACAAATGACGTCCCGGGTTCCGGCTGCCGCCATGCAGAATACGGATTCCAAGGCTGTATACCCAAATCCCGACAATTAAGCAGCCCGCCGTCGTTACGACAGCAGGCTG
Organism: uncultured Lachnospiraceae bacterium; assembly: GCA_910577015.1. Taxonomy (GTDB): domain Bacteria; phylum Bacillota; class Clostridia; order Lachnospirales; family Lachnospiraceae; genus Acetatifactor. The sequence goes on from CAJTKU010000024.1 coordinate 15,689, forward strand.
TTCCATTTTTCTGCTATTACGGCTCTTACAGCGTTCCTGAAGTAAATAAGCCCTTTACATGGGAAATTTCTTCCTGGGTTGCTTTCTGCGCCGGAACATAATAGGATTTGTCCCTTGCAATTTTGTACAGTTCTTCCTGGGACTGTTCACAGGTAGTCCTGAACTGTTTCAAAACGCTTTTCAATTCCTGGTTCTCCGTCTGGGGAATCATCTCTGCATAACGCAAAAGCTCCCCGTTGATGCCCGTCAGGGTATCCGCTACCATTGTTTTCTCCTGCATATCCATGCTGTTATACCTCCTGCCTTTTACTGTAAAAATTTCATAAGCTGCTGTTTGTTCTCCATGGCGGATTTTGCACCTTTTTCAAAAAACTGTTTTACCTGTGTGTCGCTGGCACATTTTGCATATTCCTGCATCTTGCAATGCGTCGTATCATAACCGCCAATTAAATGTCTTAAATTTTGCAATTCCAACTCTGAAATGTTTGACATGTCACTGCCTCCTTTTTTATTTTTACAAATTTATTATTTGAAGCAGGAGCAGTTTCTATTCGGTATTTTTTTATATAAATTTTGAAAACAAGGATATCGACACCACTGTCATAATTCCGGAAACTACAATGGCAAGGCTGCTCATGGCGCCTTCCACCTCCCCCATCTCCATGGCTTTGGCTGTCCCCAGCGCATGGGCTGACGTTCCGATGGCAATCCCCTTTGCAATGGGGTCATTAATGCGGAACAGTTTTAAAACCGTCTGGGCCAGCATATTTCCCACAATTCCCGTGATACAGATTGCCACAACCGTAATCGTAACAATGCCTCCCGTCTTTTCCGACACTCCCATGCCGATTGCTGTTGTGATGGACTTGGGAAGGAGCGTTACATATTGTTCATGGTTAAGCTTCAGGCCAAGCGCCAGAAGATAGATACAGACCATTGTGGTAAGTACGCCGGCAGCAATGCCTCCCAGGATGGCAACGGGATATTTTTTTAACAGGGAAAGCTGGCGGTACAGGGGAATAGCCAGACTGACGGTAGCAGGCGTCAGAAAGTAACTGATGTATTTTGCCCCTTTATCATAAGCTTCGTAATCCACATCAAAAAGAAACAGTACGCCAATGACAAAAACAGCCGCAATCAATAACGGATTTAATAACGCCATTTTCCATTTTTTCTTCATAAACAGACCGATTTCATAGCCGATAAAACTGATTACCACGCCAAAATAAACCGACTGGCTCACAAACTCCTTCACTTTTTCCTCCGTTTCCCGACAATGAACTGGGTTACCCTGCCGGTAACCCCCATTATGATAACTGTCGTGATAAAGCAGGCCAGCAGCAAAGGAAGGGCCATCTGCTTTAATTCGTCCGTGCAGGCCATAATGCCCACCACAGGCGGTATAAACATCAACGACATATTTTCCACCAGAAAATCAGCCGCTCCCTCCACTTTGTGCAGTGGAATGATATGCAGGATTAGCCCCGTAAGCATCAGCGCCAGTCCATACACGCTGGCAGATACCGGCAGGGGAATCAGGTATTCCATTACTTCTGCTATCAGTGAAACCAATAGGATAATCGTAAGCTGTTTTATATATTTCATATGTTCTGCCTTCCTACATCTGATGTTTTACAACGGCATATTCGTCGTCCATTGAAAAGTAGGGACACTCGCCGCACCCTCCGGTTAAAAAACGATACATCTCATCCTCGTCCAGGTTGACGGCGCAGGTATAATATTCCTCTTCTTCATCGTATTCATAATTTGCACACATATCGCAGCTGCTCTTCACAACACATCCTCCTTCTTCTCCTGTCAGGCGATTTATCAGTCAGCTTTTTTGCTGTTCAGGTATTGGACCGCTATCTGGGTACGGTGTTCCAGACCTGTTTTTTCCAGAATCAGGCTTACATGGTTGCGGACCGTACCGTTTGACAAATATAGTTTATCCGCTATTTCCTGATTGGAATACCCTTCTGCAATCAGTTCCGCTACTTCCATTTCCCGTTTGGAAAGGCCCTCAAAAAAAGCCTGCCCACCGCTTTTTCCCGTTTCCAGCCTGCCCTGCACGCATTCCAGGATGTCCTGCTGAAATACGGCGGCGCCTGCCGCCACGGCCCTGATGGCATTCATAATCCGCTCTGAAGGTGAGTTTTTCAAAATGTAACCTGACACCCCGATGCCAAGCGCCTTGATGATAAAATCCTCCTCGTCAAACGTAGTGAGCAGCAATGGCTGCGCAAGCTTCTCCCGAAGAATGATTTCTGCCGCCGCAATCCCATCCATCCCGGGCATACGGATATCCAAAAGCGCCACATCCGGCTTCTGCTCCCTGCACAGCGCTACCGCTGCTTCTCCGTTTTCCGCAGCTCCCGCAAAGTGCATGTCCTGCTGCATGGATAGCATGAGTTTTAATCCTTCCCTGACTATGGCGTCATCATCTGCAATTACCACCTTAATCATAATAGCAATATCCTCCTATAAAAACAATGTCGTAATTTGAAAACCTTCATATCCCCCTGCAAATAAAACGGTGCCGCCCAATGCCGCCGCCCGTTCCTCCATGGCTCCAAGTCCCATTCCGGGTTTTATCTTCTCCCCGCATCTGCCATTATCCGCGTACACAACCCGTACTGCCTTGTTCATGACATGTATCTGCAATAAAAACTCCGTTCCGTCAGAATGTTTCAGCATATTGGTCAATGCTTCCTCCAAATTCTGCTGTATGCAGCTCCAAACTGCCGCACTGATTTTTTCCAGTTCCCCTTCCGTTTCCAGCCTTGTTTTCCTGCCGTAAACCATCTGAAATTCTTCCAGCGCCTTCTCTATTTTCCGAATCCCAATCTGTTCCCTTTCCGGGCGTTCCTGCCTAAGGGCTGCCCTGATGTCTTCCACACCCCTGCGAAGGTTTTCCGTTACCAGACTTAAATTATTTTGAACAGTTTCCTCTTCACCCTGTTTCTCTTTCAGCATAAGCTTTGTTGCTTCCAGCAGGATAATGCTGCCGGAAATATTATGCCCAAGTTTATCATGAATCCTCGCAGCAAACCGGTTTCTTTCCTCCATCACCGCCGTTTCCTGTATCGTTCTTGTATATATCTTCATATCCGACAGTTTATCCTGTAATCCGGCAAGCGCCTCCTTCTGCTCCATACCGGCCTGCCACAATGCTTCCCTTTTCTGTGCCGAACATCGTAAAAGCGTAAGAAACGCTGTAAATACTATTGAAAAAAGCAGTAAAATCTTTGAAGGCCGATAGATAAAACCGAGCAAAAGGAACAGTACACCGCCTGTTTCATAAAAAAGAGAACCTTTAATCCATTCATCCAGCAGTTCCATGGCAATCACAACGGCTATCAAAAAAGTCTGTTCCATACCTGCCAGAAAAGCCCAGAAAAAAGAAACGGCCTGACACAACATAGCCCATTTCTTTCCTCTTCCCATCCTCATCGTCAAAAACAGAAGCTGCAACGCAAAAAGACAGCCAAATACCAGCATCCTTATAACAAAAATACCGGTATCCGCTGTATCAAAAAATAAATAGATTGTCACAATAACTGCCAGCAGCTTTCCTGCCAAATACTCATAACTACGGTTCATATGGGATTCCCTCCTTTCCGTATTCAGAACGGGCAGCGGCGCGGGGATGCATTTGATTCCATAAAGGACCCTGTGAGAACGCGTCCTGTTGGAACAAATGCATCCCCGCGCCGCTGCCCGTTCTGAATACGGAAACTTCCCCTCTACTCTACCACACATTTTTATCTCTGTATATCCGTATTTTCCCGACGCGTGTAGGCGACTGCCGCCATGAGAAAGATAAGGGCCGTCATAAGTATCAGCACACAGATATTGGCGCCGTAGCGGTAGGAGGTATCTTCTGCCAGCCCACGTACGGTGTTGAGCATAAAGTATTGCGGCACCAGCACGGAAAATTTGCTCAGTATGTTTTCACCAAGCGGGAAGTAGGCCCCGCCCAGAATATTTCCGATGCTTATATAGGCGACTCCCACCGTCATAAAGGCAAAACTGCTCTTAGATAAAAATGCCGCAAGCAGGTTAAATCCAATACAGTACACGGTATAATTTATCATCAGAAAGAGTAGCATCCCGTATGGAACATTGCTCTCCATCCCGGATACCGCCAACATGGCAAGCGTTCCAAATACAACAAGGGCTGAAACAGCAAGATTGGACAGGGATATGCCGCCGATATACACTGCCGGTTTCACACTGGATACGCGGATACGGTTAAAAGTGCCGTTTTTCTTATCCTCCAAAAGCAGCATTCCCATAAACATGGGATAGCCAAATCCCACAAAGGTGAAAAACCCCATCATCAAAGAAAGGCCGCTTTCATCCTTTTCCTTTTTCGAACTTTCTTCGGTTTTTTCCTGTGAAATTACCGCCATTCCGTCTTCCGATACTTCGCTCAGAAGGTCTGCAAACAGCGCCGCATCCCCCTTTGCCGCCTGTGCCAGAAGCGCCGTTCTTTGCATATAGTTGTTTATATAACTTTCCATGAAAGCTTCATTGGCATAATCATTCAGGGAAAGCATTTCCAGCTTTACGGTAACTCCTGCCAGCATATTTTCCTGCAATCCCTCCGGAATTTCCACAAGCACCGCTATTTTGGCGTCTAAAAGCCGGTTTGTCATAAAATCCATGCTTTCTTCATATGACAAAGCGCTGTCGGCGGATTCCACCCGCATACCCAGTTCTTCTGACAAATACTTTTGCATATCTGCGGACAACAGGCTGCCGTCCCTGTCAATGATTCCCACGGGAATCTCTCCCACTGCATAAGTACTTCCTGTACGCCCGCCCATATAGGCAATGGCCATGATTGCCGTCATTAAAATGGCTGCCGGAATCAGAATAATGCTCCTCCTGATTCCGTTTTTTATGATTAAATATAATTTGTTCAACCTGATACACCTGCCTTTCCCGCCTTGCCGTTATTTTTCTTTCTTTTTGCAGAATAAAACCGCTCCCAGAGCCAGAAACAGAAAGAAGCATAAAAACATCCATCCCCCCGTCCAAAATACCCTGTTATAATTTCCAAACAAAGTGAGGTCGAAAGCCGCCTGCTGGATTACCCAAGCGGGCATCCTGTTGGATATTCCGTCTATAAAAATTTCCTTGGAGAAGCTTCCTCCCAAAAACAACATTATCCAGGCTAACGGCATCATGACTGCCGTAGGATTAAAGTTGACAATCAGCCCTACAACTGCTCCAAAGGCGTTTATCATCAAGGCTGCTACAAAAAAATACACAATCAGTATCAGGTTTTCCGTGAAGTTCATGCAATAGCGGGCTCCGAAAAGAAACGTACTGCAAAACATGATTGTGCCGATTTCGATGGCCGTCATCGGAAGATTGCCCAGCAGCATAAATAAAAAAACTTTTATTTTTTTTGCAGGGCTTACCACTACCCGGTTAAAAAGACCGCCCTGCCTGTATTCATAAAACATTGTACTGCCGCTGATGCCGCCCCCCATAAATAATATCATTACCAGCATGGAAACGGCATAGTAATCTATCATGCTTCTTTCCACTCCGAGCTTTTTCGGAATTACATATTCCCCCTCATTTTTTGCAAGCGATATGTCCGGCAGCGCGCCGTTTTGGTAACACACCGTTAAAGCATTTTCCATGGAAGCATAACCCTGCAGCATGATATGAAGGGCCCTGTTTATCACTTTGTCCGGGCCTTGATGCAGTATAACCTGACGGCCCAGCGCGTCATACTCTATCACGGCTGCAAATGACATATCCGACATTGCCGTTTCTTTGTTCACATCTTCCACCCTTTCCGCTGTCAGTATACCCTGTTTTTCCAGCGTTTCCATATATTGGATGAAAGCAGAATCCTCGTTTTCTGCCGCATAAGCTATTCGTATTTCGGGAATCTCATAATCCGAAATATTCCATTGCTCCAAAAGCGTACCTAAAATAAATACCAGTACAGCCGGAAAAACCGCACAAAAAAACAAATTTGCTTTTTGTCTGATAAATTCTCTATAAACGGATAAAAAAATCTGCATGTCCCATCCCTCCCATCATCCGGCATGATTTTCTGTCTGCATGTCATGACCGGTCAATGTCAGAAACATGGAATCCAGACTCGGTATCCGGGAGTTAACGGATTTTACATGAATACCGTGCTTATCCAAAATCCGTAAAATCTGCATCAAGGCATCAAACTCCAGACCGGTGGCAATGACAAGCACCGGCTTTTTGTCGCCCTCCGTCAATGTAATATCCTTGATATCCGGCAAAGACAGGACTTCTCTATAAAAGGCTGCTTTGTCAAAATCGGCAGGCAGTTTTACTTCCGCTTCATATTCTTTTCTGTCCGTTACCAGATTCACCAGTTCTTTTTTCGTCCCACAGGCTATCATCCTGCCCTTGTCAATTATGGCAATGCGGTCGCAGATTTCCTCAACCTCCTGCATGTAATGGGAGGTATACAAAACCGTTGCCCCTTCCTTACTCAGAACCTGAATGGAATGAAGAATCAAATCCCGGGACATGGCGTCCACCCCCACCGTCGGTTCATCCATGACTATCAGTTTCGGGGAATGGGCAATGCCGCAGGCAATATTCAGCCTTCTTTTCATACCTCCCGACATGCGGTTCATACGCAGCCCCGCCATATCGGATAATCCTACAAAATCCAGCGCCTTTTTTGCCGCTTCCTTCAATTCCTTTTTGCTAAGTCCGTAGAGAGATGCAAAGAAACATACATTTTCATATGCGCTTAAAAACGGATGCAGCGCTATATCCTGCGGCACCACCCCGATTAATCTTTTCATGGCTTCCCGGTTTTTGACAGAGTCAAATCCACCCGCCTCGACCGTTCCCTTATCATATTCCAAAAGTGTTGTCACGATATTGATTGTCGTGGATTTTCCTGCGCCGTTGGGTCCCAGCAACCCGAATATTTCTCCTTCTTTTATGGAAAAACTCAGATTATCCACCGCACACACATCCCCGTAATTTTTTACCAGATTTTTAATTTTTACATATTCATCCATACTTTTCCTCATTTCCGCGCTGCTATTGGGCGATTTACTTCCTGCAATTATCTTATCAGAATCCGGCAGGCTTATACAGTGATTAAAGTCCAATATTACCATGACAAATGTATGATTTTATATTACAATACACTTATAAACAAAGGGACATTAATAAACATGCTGTTTAGAAAGGAAATCCATATGAAAGAAATGAAAAGTGAATCCCGGCTTACTTTTCTGGAAGCCACCAGCATTATTGTAGGACACGGCGTCGGTTCCGGCGTACTGGCAGTGCCGTTTCTGGCATCCCGCAACAGATGGTACGACTTTTTATGGATTGTGGCGGTCGCTTACTCCATAAACCTCATCATGCATTTTATGATTGCGGAATTATCCTACAACAACGAAGGCGCCCAGTTTATCAAATGTTTTGAGAAAGAACTTTTTACCGGTAAATTAAAGAAGTTTGCTACCTGGTTTGCTTTTGCCCTTTTAGGCTTTTCCGTTATCGTCAATGTAAGCGGCTTTATTTCCGGGGCTGCCGCCGTATTTTACTCATGGTTCGGACTCCCTTCCATAGCCGGCATGATTTTGTATTATATTCTGGCTGCCGCCGTTGTCTATGTGGGCATGAAGCTTGTCGGAATCTGTGAAAAAATTGCCGTCTGTTCCATGGTAGGTGTAATCGGCATCCTCTTTGCTGCTACGCTCCTGTCCAAAATGAGCCCGCTGCCCACCGCTTTTGTGTCAGCCAATCACGTGCTGGCCCTATACGGCATGGTTGCATTTTCCCTGTCTGCGGTGATGTCCGTCCCGCAGGTGGTGAAGGGGTTAAACGGTGACCGCAAAAAAGTACGCGGTTCCATCGCGGCCGGAACGGGCATTAATGTGGTTTTGATTCTGCTTATCACTTTTATGACGCTTTTGGGTGCGGGAAGCAATATTTCGGAAAACGGCGCACTGGTTGACTTGTCCGCACATCTGGGCGGCTGGGTCAGCATCATCGGATACCTGTTTTCCCTGCTTGCGCTGTCCACTTCTTTTTGGGCCAATACCCTGAACCTGCGTGACATTGTCCGGGAACAGACCGGCTGGGGACTGAAAATCAGCTGGCTTACCGCATCCCTGCCCTGCCTTATTATCGCCCTAATCGGCATACAAAGCTTTGTAGGTTTTACAAGACTTGCCGGCGTAGTGCAGGTGTTGACGGGAATCGGCATTATCATTGCATACAACCGCTCCAGAAAACATGCCGGGGAAAGCCCTATATGCGGAAAACTTGGCACTCTCCCCTTTCAGCTTCTGGTAATTGCAGGTTCCCTTATCTCCACCGTCGGTTCCCTGCTGAAGGTATCTTAATATCGGGATACCGCACGCCTCATTTTCAGGAAAGGACTGCCCATGATACATAAAACAACCCGACAAGACGTTATACCGTTTCATGAAATCTGTATTACACGCACAGCTTCCACCGTTCTGTCCCTGCTTGGCGTTTCCGCACCGGCAGAGATGGCTCCCCCGATAGGACAGGTTCTTCAAGCGGCTGGCGGACGCTTTTCCCCTTTGGAAGGCATGCCTGTCTGTGACAGGGTGTTTCTTTACAATCCGGACGCCATTGCCATGTGGATTTACGAAAAGTATGCTGATTACTTTGCGGAAATGGAGAAGCTGACGGATATACGGCTTAACATGCTTTCCGTCGTTCCTCCCGTAACGCCGGTCTGTTTCGGCTCCATGTACAGCGGTCTGCAGCCCGCAGACCACGGCATATTAAAATATGAGAAACCGGTTCTAAAGGTAACTACCCTGTTTGATTTGCTGGCAAAAGCCGGAAAAAAAGCCGCCATCGTTTCTACCGAGGGCGACAGTATTTCCAGAATATTTCTGGAGCGCGAAATGGATTATTTTATTTATCCTCATAAAGAAACCTGCAACCAAAAGGCGCTGGAATTGATTGCCGGGGATAAGTACGACTGTATCGTGCTTTACAACGGAGATTATGACTATCATATGCACCGCCATACCCCAGAGGGAAAACGTGCGTTAAGGGCGCTGCGCGAAAATATTGACACTTTTACCAAACTCCATGCCGCCATCCGTACGCATTGGAATGCACACCGCACTGCCCTTGCCTTTGCACCCGACCACGGATGCCACAAAGCATACGCTTTTTTAGGCGCCCATGGCAAAAATCTTCCCTGCGATATGAATATTCCCCACTTTTACAGCTTGCTTGGCTGATTGCTGTCATGTAACAGAATTTCCATAACAGAACTGTCACGGCGAAGCCATGGAATTTTCCAGAGCCAGTCCTCCAGTTCGACCTCCACCTTACGCATCTGGCGCAGCGCTTCCTCCAGCCGCATCCACTTTAATTCATATCCCAGCTTTTTTTCGCTGTCAGTCAGTCTTTGCGAATTGCACTTCTCCTCCACTTCGCAAAAATAGTAATAGGAACGCTGTTCAAAAATACTCTCTCCGTCTTTATAACCCTTTTTACGCTCTAATGTCTCGCCAAAATATCGTATGGAAGCCGGGATGACCACCATTCCGGTTTCTTCTGCAACCTCCCTGACCAGAGTATTCTGTCTCGACTCCCCTTCTTCCACGCCGCCTCCCGGAAACTTACATTCTCCGTACAGCCTGCTCTGCACAAACGCATACTTTCCTTCTTTGTTGCGGATAATGCCCCTCACGGCTTCCCGCCGGATGACGGGCCAATCCTCCTTGTAGTTGTGCCAGTCCAGTTCCTTCAGCACCACTTTTTGGGGAATTTCCAATTCTTTTTTATGGTTTAAGTGAATACCGATATGCCCGATTCCTAAGATAATTACCGCCATTATCATAAATGGATTTCTGCCGTAAATGCCCAGCAGGAAAAACGCCGCTACAGGTAAAGAAGCCCCTGCCACCGGAATGCCGCAAAAGCTGCTGTAAAAATCCTGCATGGTCTTTTTACTTTTAAAATACTTTATCCAGTATGCTTCATAAAACAACATAATGATAAACGCCAGAAGCAGAATAACGGACCATGCCGTAATCCCATGAATATTAAAGTCAGAGAATATCAAAGCAATGCATGTCACAAGTGCCTCACCGGCTCTTTCCAGCGCAAGCAGTATTTTATTTTCATTTTTAACATACAACTCATAATCCGCGGGCTGATTTTTTGTCCATATCAGGTTCGGGATTATCAGCATCAGTAAAAACAAAAGTCCTATATAAGAAAATCCAAAATGCATACTTTCACCCCTTAACTGTAACTGAATTTGCTTCTTTCGCCCTACATATCATTATAGCCGTCCCCTTTATGAAACACAACTGCCATTTAACGGAGTGACAATTGATTTCCCAAAAAGGCGAGGAATGATTGGATGCTTTTCTGCAATTTAATGATGTATAAATCTTGCAAGACAAAGGGAAGGTTACTGCTGCGATTGCAAAATCTTTTGCAGAAAGAGTGTGAAAACAGTGCCGTGTCTGACTATGGTTTATTTCCTGAAACTGGCAGAAATGGCATAAAGAACGGCTTCTCTAATCGCCTCCTCTGTCTGTATCAAAATAACGTATCACCCTACATGGATTCCCTACTGCAACACAATTAGGCGGAATAGGGCGGTTTACAACACTTCCAGCCCCTATCACGCTATTTTCTCCTATGGTAACTCCCGGCAGAAGAATACAGCCGCCGCCAATCCAGACATTATTTCCTATCTCTATCGGACGTGCATAGGTTCTAAAAAATGTTGTCTGACGTTCCCTCCAATCCGGCACAAGCCTTTCCTGCGGTAAAACAGGGTGTGAAGATGTATAAATCTGCACATTTGACGCAATCAAAACCCTGTCGCCAATTCGGATAGTTTTGTTATCCACAAAGGTACAATTCATATTGATTATCACATCATTTCCCAAAAAAATATTTTTTCCATAGTCGCAATGAAAAGGCGTGTCGATTGCTACATTTTCCCCTATTCCTCCTAACAACTTGTGGAGAATGGCAGTCCTTTTCTCCTTATCTTCATAATCAGAAAAATAATATTCTCTTGTTAATTCCCTTGTACGGGCAATCCGTTTTAACGTATCGCTGTCCGCAGTTTCTAAAAAATCACTTGCTTCGTAATACATAACATCCCCCCTTAACAAAAACTGTTTCCCACAACGCCTGGAAGCAAAGTATAAATAGAACAGCCAATCTGTTTTTCAAACAGTTCTTTAATATCTAAAATCTTTTTCCACCTGTCTATTGCCGCCTCCTCGACAAATTTTTTCATAAACAGGTAATCCTCATCACTGACAACAAACTGAATGTTTAACTCCTTTAAAAAGGCGAGGCTGGCAGATAAACCGCCCTGTATCTTTTCTTCCCCATTGATGTTCAGTTTTAACACTTTGCACTCACATCCTGAAATAGCTGATTTACTTTACAGGTATCATTATAATGCAAACGGCGTAGGAAAAATATTTCATTTCTGCCCTTATCTATCAATATTCTGCCATTTCCTCCGATATTCTGTGGGTGAACAATGTGCATATTCCCGAAAAACTTTTCCAAAATAACTGCTGCTCCCTAAACCACAGTCATGGCCGATAACTGTAACAGATTCCTGCCCATTTGCTAACATCTGACAGGCGGTTTGCAGACGGTAAGCCTTTATATACTCTACGGGTGTCATGTGCAGACAGTCATGAAATACTCTATAGCACTCTCTTTCACTTAGGTATGCTGCCGCCGCAAGTTCCGGGATAGATATTTTCTCCCCGTAATGTTCATGAATGTATATCATCATCAACTTAATTTTATCGTTGATTTTGTTATGTTCTCCTTTCTTTTCGCGCATAGGGCGGGATAGTTCAAAAAGCATTAGCCATATTTCCGTTAGGGCTTCCCGTAGTTTTATTTCATACCCAAATTCATCACTGGACAAACGAAATGACGCGGCAATAAGATTCAAAATCCTTTCTTCTGCTGCATTGCCCGGAAAAAGCGGGATTACCTCAATCTGCGGGGCTGTAATAACAGGTGCAATATATTTTTGTTCAATCCTGCTTCCCTGTTCCCCGGCAAGAAGGGATACATCAAAAATATGAAGTAACTGTATATTCTGTTCTCTCTGTGATATTGCTTTTGTCATATGGAGTACATTAGAATTTACCATGCCACCACTTCTGGCAGGAAACAATAGCTTTCCTCCCGGCGTATCATATTCTATACTGCCGCTTTCCATGTAAAAAAGTTCCACCGGCTTGTGCCAGTGCCACGGTACATAACGCCCTATATACTTGTCAAGTTCTGCCCTCGAAGCGATATAGGGAAAATCTTTTTCATAATCGGGAAGCAATTCTTCCTTGCTTCCAGTATAAAATTCAATGCTACGGATATTTTTCATATTTATTTACCTGCACATCCCCATAATGCTTGCCTTTTAGTCTTTGGTTGCTTTAGTTCGGCCCAGCACAAACAGTATTTTATTTTCATTTTGAACATACAACTCATAGTCCCCAGACCGTTTTTTGTCCATATCATATTCGGGATTATCAACATCTGGCTGTAACTGAATTTGTTTCTTTCGCCCTGCATATCATTATAGCCGTCCCCTTTATGAAACACAACGGAGTAACAAAGCACTTGAACAACATTTATGAAAGCGGCGAATTGTCCGAGGATTCAGATTGGGATTCCAAACTGGATGCTTTTCTGCAATTCAATGATGCAGAAGTCTTGCAAGACAAAGGGAAGGTTACTGCAACGATTGCAGAAACCTTTGCAGAAAGTGAGTTTGACCGGCTTGTAGCCAGCGTAGAGAAAAAATCCCTTAATTAATATCCAACAGCCGTCTTTTCCCTGTATAATTTCGGGACACAATTTTAAAGACGCAGACTGATTCCGCCTGTTTCTTTTCAAAACACACTTTTTTTCCTGTCTGGTGTGCAAACAGGATTGTCAGGGCATTACATTTATCTGCATTCTCTTCCAAAAAAATCACCTCACCATAGCCTATCACACTGGCATACGAACAGCCCGAACGGCAAACCGGCTCCGAAACAACCGTTTCTCCCTCACAGCTTATTTCAAAGCAGACAGAATGGTTCTTTCTGAGAATGTCCAGCTTCTTTCCTTCTTTCGCGCTGTGAAAATACAGTTCTAAGGAACCATCCCCTGCAAAATGGCAGCCAAAGTTTAGAGGCACTACATACGGTATCCCTTCATCAACCATTGCTACATGGCATACTTTACATTTTCTGATAATCTCCTCGATAGTTTTCGTATCCGTAATTTCCCTGTCTTTTCTTCTCATCCCGATATCCCCCTCATCTGTACCTGCAGCTATCATGTCTGCGGTTCTATTTTCCCAGGTTCGCAAAGCAGCCGGGGATGCGGTCCTCCAGATACCCTATTCTTTTCTTGTTGCTCTCCGCTAAGTCAATTTCAATGCCTATGCCGCCGTAATGGTTTTTTTCACAAATCAGGGGTTCCCCTTGGGGGGAAAAGGCATAGGCAATGGGAATCTCCCCGATATAGTGGGAACATCCTATCACATATACTTCATTTTCAATTGCTCTTGCCCTTGCAAGGGCTGTCCATTGCGTATACTGTAAATCATGATACATCCCTGTTCCAATCATATTTACTAAAAGGACGGGCCCTTCCAGCGCCATAACCCTTGCCACTTCCGGAAAATGAATCTCATAGCAGATGGGAATACCTATCTTCCCATATCGTGTATCAATACAGTGTATCCGGCTGCCTGCTTTTTTGCCCCTCTCCTTTTCGGATTTGGTAAGAATACATTTCTGATATTCCCCTATGATATTTCCGCCATCAATGATTAGAGCCGTTTCATAGCGTTTCCCTGACCTCCCGTCCTTTAACCCCGTAATAACCAGACTTTCTTTTTTCCCCAGTATTGCCAACGCTTCTTCCAGATTTTCCGTCTGTAAGAAACCTTCCGGAAAAACAAAAATATCTGCCTTTTCACCTAAATAAATTTTTTCAAGTTCCCTAATACAATTTCCCTTCAAGGGTGACGCAAGCAATATCCTTTCCAACTGCCTTCCCTCCGTTTATCAATATCCCCATATTTCATATGCTTCATAAGTATGGCTATAATGGTATCCCAGCTTTTCCGCCAGCGCTACGGACCACAGGTTTTGAGCATCCCAGCTTGGATACAGATTTCTATCCAGGCATTCTGAAATGAGCCTTGCCCCGCATGCATAAGCCAACCCTCTTCTTCTGTAGGGTTCTTTCGTATCTATTTCTATTTCAATACCTCCCGCATAGCTGGAATAAGAAGAAGCGCCTGAAACTACTTCGCCGTCCTTTAAAATGGCGGCTCCCAATCCCAGCCGGCGATACGTTTCATAATCCTTGTACTGGGACACCAAATCCCCTGCCCAGTCTGAAGCTTTACAGGCATTATAAATATCTTCATCTATCAACCTGCATTCATAGCCGTTGGGCAGCAATCCCGCTGCCAGCCACAATTTATCCCTGTCAAATACATCCGGTTCTTTTTTGATGGCGTACCTTGACACTTTTCTCGCATTTTCCCCATAACAGCATACAATCTCTTCCGCCCAGCCTGCATTTTGCGGCACCATAATGATAAATTCCTGCCTGCACCACTCGGGTTTAAACATTACCAGTTCCCTGTCCGGCTTTCCTGCAAAAAAGGCAAAATCTCCGAGTATCGCCATGGCAGAACGGGCAAAAACGGCGTCATCCACGTATATTTCTCCCATTACTCCTTGCAGACATGACCATATTAAGGTTTCCTCCCAACCCTGAAATAAGCCGTCCGCCTTTTTTGCATCCGTTGCTTTTTGTACCATTCCAGTACACCGCCTTTCTCGCCGAAGCTTCCTTTTACTCGTTTCCATGGAGATATTGATAAATTTCCCTCTTTCCTACTCCCCTGTCCTTTGCCACCTGCTTCATTGCCGTCTTGGAGTCCATACCGCTTTTTTCATAATATGCCATATGCTCTTCGATGCTCATGCTCTCCCATGCTGCAATCGCTTCCTGCTTTTTCTCTTCCCTGCTCTTACCGGCAAGCACAATGACATATTCCCCCCTCGGCTCTTCTCCCTCGTATTTTTCCAACGCCTTATACAAAGAGGTCGGAAGGACTGTTTCAAACTTTTTCGTCAGCTCCCTGCAAAGGGTAACATTCCTGTCACCCAACAATTCCGCTAACTCTTTTAACGTTTTTATCAGGTGATGCGGCGCTTCATAAAGAATAATGGTTCTGGTTTCATTCACCAGTTCTTCTAATACTTCTTTCCGCTCCTTTTTTTCCGCAGGTAAAAAACCTTCAAAGCAAAAACGTCTGGCAGGTAGTCCCGATAGTGTCAGCGCCGTAATACAGGCGGCAGCTCCGGGCAGGCTGGTAACTGCAATGCCCGCCTCCTGGCACATGCGTACAAGCGCTTCGCCCGGGTCGGAAATAGCCGGCGTCCCGGCATCCGTAATCAATGCAATGTTTTTTCCGGCCTGCATCTGTGCGATAAGGCGTCCTGCTTTTTCCACTTTGTTATATTCATGATAACTTGTCATGGGCGTATGGATGTCAAATGCCGACAATAGGCGGATACTGTTTCTGGTATCCTCAGCGGCAATCAAATCCACCTGCTTTAATGTTTCTATGACGCGAGGCGTCATGTCCTGCAGGTTACCTATCGGTGTGGCGCATAAATAAAGCATACCTGCCATATTTTCCTCCCCTTTCAATATCCGTAAATATCATAAATTTCCGGCATATAGACCCCCGGCGCACTGTAAATCACAAGCGGTTTCTCCACTGTCATTCTCGGCCTTCCGCCGCGCACCCCTTCTATCAGTACCATGTTAGGCTCTTTGTCCACATACGGATATACCAGCTGCATCCGCTTGGGTTCCAGACCGTACCCCGACATTGTCGTAATGATTTCCGCCAGACGAAACGGCCTGTGTACCATAAAAAAATGTCCGCCGGGCTTCAACAGCCCTGCTGCCTGTCCCACCACATCTTTTAAAGTACAGAGTACCTCATGCCTGGCTATGGCTTTCGGTTCATCCGGGTTTTTAATCCCATGCTCCCCTATCATATACGGCGGATTGCTGGTAATGACATCAAAAGAAGCAGACGGAAACAATTTGTCTGCTTCTTTGATATCTCCCGTAATAATTTCTATTTTATCGGAAAGTTCATTTAAAGCCACGCTTCTTCTGGCCATATCTGCGCTTTCCTCCTGAATTTCAAGCCCGACAAGGCGGCCTGCCGGGGTCTTTGCCTCCAATAAAATCGGGATAATCCCTGTCCCTGTACCCAAATCCAGTACAGTTCCCCCGGCCTTTACCTTGACAAAACCTGACAATAAAACCGCGTCCATTCCAAAACAGAACTTTTCGGGATTCTGGATAATCTGATAACCGTTTCTCTGCAATTCATCAAGACGTTCCTTTTCTCTCAGATTGACTGCCATCGAAATTTGTCTTCCCTTCCCTTCTGCCATTTCTAAAATTATTCCGGTTTCTGGGGCCTCGCTGTTCACCACGTTTCGTTCCCTGAGCGTCTGTTCGTTTCTGCTGTCCCTCTTCCTGTCTGGCCGGTTTTCCCTGATAATTTTCTCTTTTACCTCTTCTGTTCCGCCTGTTTCCCCTGCTTTCCTGCTGTTCCTCTTCCTGCTCCCCGTTTCTGCTGTTTTTTTCACCCTGCCTGTCATGGCTGCGTTCCTGTCTGGCAGTTCTTGCCTGCTTTGTGTCACGCCGGTTTACACGCTCTTCCTTGATTGCAGGCTTGTCCTCTTCCATGCCTTCCACCTGGTCCTCTGCTTCCAGTTTTTCCAATTCCCTGAGTTCTTCCGGTGAAAGTTCCAGCCTTTCTTTTTTGGTATGTTTTCTCCTGAACCGCAAATCCTCTACCTTGTATTCGTGGATTTCTTTTTCATCATCCACATCCACAATCACCTTAACCCGCTGGCGCAGCACATTTACACTTTGGACTTCCCCTTTCAACCCATCCGAAGTAGTGACCGTATCCCCTACACCGGGCAGTCTGCGGTTCAACTCCTCATAGGTATCCTCTTCATGCTTCAGGCAGCACATCAGTCTGCCGCACACACCGGAAATCTTGGTAGGATTTAAAGATAAATTTTGCTCCTTTGCCATTTTAATGGATACAGGGATAAACTCGGAAAGATGGGTATGGCAGCAAAGCGGTCTGCCGCACGTACCGATACCGCCCACTATCTTGGTTTCATCACGCACGCCAATCTGCCTCAGTTCGATTCTCGTCTTAAATACGCTTGCCAAATCCTTGACCAGTTCACGAAAATCAATTCTTCCGTCTGCAGTAAAGTAAAACAATACCTTGTTATTGTCAAATGTATACTCAGCATCAATCAGCTTCATATCCAATTCATGTTTCCGAATTTTTTCCAGACATATCTTAAATGCTTCTTTTTCTTTTATCTTATTGGCAGCTTCCTGTTCCTTGTCTTTTTCATTTGCAATTCTAAGTACCGGCTTAAGCGGCTGAATGACTTTGTCATCCTCTACTTCCCTGGGCGCGCCAACCACTGTTCCGTATTCTATTCCACGGGCTGTCTCCACAATCACATGGTCGCCCCTGCTTACCTGAAAATCCAGCGGGTCAAAAAAGTAAACTTTTCCCGCCGTACGAAATCTTACTCCAATTACTTTAATCATCTATAAACCTCCATCAGGCTCTTTACAGCCTTTTCCTTTATTTTTATATTATCCGTTTTCTTTTATTTCCAACAAGAGAAGTTCCATTGTCAGTTCAAAATTGACATTGGCCTCCAATCTGCTTTTTGCCCGGGAAAGCGCATGAAGCACAGACTCTATCCCTTCATAAGACGTCCTGCCAGCTACCTTTCTGATATTGCCGATTTCTTCCTTAAAAACCAGATTATTTGCATCATTTGTTGCTTTAAACAACAGAACATCCCTGTACCAGATAGACAGGATATCCAGATAATCACCTGCATCCAGTTTATATTCTGAAATGTTCCTGATAGCGGCAATCATCTCTGTAATGTCCATTTCGTGAACATACTTCAACAGGGAAAGCGCTTCTTCCTTTACTTTTTCAAAGTCTTCACTGACTGCCAGAAGCTTGGCCTTTCCGATATTCCCTCTTGCAAATGCCACACAGACTTCCGCCTTATAATCCGGCACCTGCATCTGGGTCATCAGGAAATTTTTTACCAGTTCATCCGATACCGGCTTCATATTTAAAACGACGCACCTGCTTAAAATAGTCTGAAGCAGGGAATTGACATTCGTTGTTAAAAGCAGAATCACTGCATAAGCCGGCGGCTCTTCCAACGTCTTCAACAATGCATTTTGTGCCTGAACCGTCATCTTTTCCGCCTCGTTCATAATATAAATCTTATAGCGGCTGCTGTATGGCTTTATGGCGATATCCCCGTTAATTTGAGAACGGACATCGTCCACACCGATAGAGCCCGGTTTTTCATGCATTACGCGAATGATATCAGGCTGATTGCCGGATAACGCCTGTTTGCAGGAGCGGCACTCCTGACACGGCTTTAATCCTTCGGATTCGCATTGCAATGCCATGGCAAAGGTTTTTGCAATAAATTCTTTTCCTGAAAAACGCTCTCCGTTAATGATATAGGCATGTGAAATCTTTCCCGTGGAAAGCGCGTTCTGCAAATGATTTTTTATCTGTTCTTGTCCGATAATATCCTTAAATGCTGCCATTCTTTTCTCCTTATGTAAAAATGTCCAGTAGCAATCCTTTGATTTCTCCTATCTTGTTTAAAATGGCCAGATTGTCCTGTTCGTCCTTTACCAGTTCTTTTGCCAAATCATCCAGATTCTCATCTATCAGGCGGATAATGCCGTAAACCCTGTGCCGCCCCCTTCTGTCAAGAAAGTTTTCCCTGGAAAAGGAATGGGAACGGCTGACCACTTCATTCATAAATTCCTTAATCAGACTCCGATAACGCTTCATGTCACGCACATCCCTGCGCTTATACAGCCTGTCACCCTGCATTGTAATCTCTTCCATAAGTCCCTGCAGTCTTGTCTGCAGTTCCGCTTCTTCCACATGGCTGGCAAGCGTAAACTTAAAGCTGCCGTCTGTAGGATGGTTTTCCCTGGTCTGCTGTATCTGCTGGGTCTGCTGTATCTGGTCCACTTTAATTTCCATACGCTTCCCCTCCTTTCTCCCCGGAAAAATACGCCTTACAACTGTTCCAAAACATATTCTTTTATTTCCTGTAGACATTTTACCAGATTTCCATTATAAAATCGTCTGGCAATTCCTGCCTTCTTTATCTTTTCTTCAGAAAAATCCTCGCTGTCAGCCAAAAAACGCCTACACATTTCTTCATACTTTGGACTGGCCTGTTTTTTCTCCCTGTCCAAGGCGCGCTGTAACCGCACTCCGTCATCCAATTCAATCAAAACCGGTATCACATTTTTTTCCCCAAAATAGTTTCTGGTACTCTCATAGGACTCCAGTGTTCCGATGCAGATATAATTTTGCTCCTGTAAGTGGAATTGTCCGTCGTCTACCGTAAAATAGCGCCACAGGCCATGATATGTATGATAGGCACGGTGTTCTATCACCTTGCCGTTTTTCAACAAGTTCTCGAATCCCTCTTCATCGGTAAAAAAATATTCAATCCCATCCTGTTCTTTTATGCGGATGGGCCTGGTCGTATAAGGAATGATTCTTTGCAATCCAAAGCGGCTTTCCTGTAACAGCTTCTTGTATATGGTATCCTTCCCCGTGGAACTCTTGCCCATCAGATATACGATTTTTCCCATTCCGTTATATTACCTCTACTACATGAATCATATCTGTGTTTCCTGCAACTCCCAAAGGAACTCCCGCTGTTATGACAACTGTGTCGCCGCTTTTAATCAACCCTGCCTGCCTGCTTTTAAATACAGCCTCCTCAAAAAGTTCATCCGTGGTTTGTTCTTTTTCTATCATAATCGGACTGACGCCCCATAACAGATTTAACTGTCTGCATACGCCTTCATCCAGTGTACAGCCGATAACCTGACAGCCCGGTTTGTACCGTGCAATCATATTTGCAGTAAACCCGGACATTGTAACCGTAATAATCGCCGCTGCATGAAGGCTCATTGCCACATTACAGGTTGCGTAGGAAATAGCGGTGGTAATATCCGGCGTATTCTCCTGCTCCTCCTGTTCCCTCTGCATTCTGGAGCGATAATTGATATCCTGCTCTGCACGTTCCGCAATGCGTGCCATGGTTTTGACTGCTTCTACCGGATACAGCCCCGCTGCGCTTTCTCCTGATAACATAATTGCCGTTGTCCCATCATAAATGGCGTTGGCAATGTCAGTTGCCTCCGCTCTGGTGGGACGGGGATTTTTAATCATGGATTCCAGCATCTGCGTGGCAGTGATAACATGTTTTCCCTGTGCAACCGCCATCTTTATCATCTTTTTCTGTAAAATGGGAACCTCCTCCATGGCAACTTCCACACCCATATCTCCGCGCGCCACCATAATGCCGTCGGAAACCTCAAGTATTTCCGCCAGATTATTAATACCCTGCATATTCTCAATTTTGGCAATGATTTTCATCTTACTTCCATGGTCATCCAGAATTTTTCTGACTTCCAGTATATCCTCTTTGCTTCTGGCAAAAGAAGCGGCAAGAAAATCAAAACCATGCTCTATGCCGAAAAGTATGTCCTCCAAATCCACTTTACTGATGTATGGCATGGACAAAACACATCCCGGCACATTGACGCCCTTATGGTTGGATACAAAACCGCCATTAACCACACGGCAGACAATATCATGGCCGGTTATTTCCTCCACTGTCATTTCTATCAGTCCGTCGTCAATTAAAATGGTAGTGCCCACACAGATGTCGTTCTTGAGGTTCTGGTAAGTAATAGAAGCCCTCTGGGAAGTACCCATCACGTCTTCCGTTGTCAGAATAAAGGTCTGACCCGGTTTTAACTCCGCTTTTCCGCCTTCAAAATCCCTCAGACGGATTTCAGGTCCTTTCGTATCCAGCAAAGTGGCTACCGGCAGACCCAGTTCCTCCCTCGCCTTTGTTACCTTCTTGTATTTTTCCAACTGCATTTCATGTGTGCCGTGGGAAAAATTGAAGCGTGCCACATTCATTCCCGCCTGCATCAACTCTTTTATTTTCTCCTCACTTTCACATGCCGGTCCTAATGTACAAATGATTTTTGTTTTTCTCATATAAACCTCATTTCTGCGCCCTTTATGCGCGTTTATCAACTACCTTTACATAGAATCGCCCGTTATGGTTTATCACTCCCTGGACATTGCACCCCATGTCTATATCTCTTTTGATAAGTAAACTTATCTCCTCTGTAAATTCTTCTCCCGGAACAATGAGCGGGATGCCGGGCGGATACAGATAAATAAACTCTCCTGCAATATGCTGCGGTGACTCTTCCAATGCAACTTCTATCGTTTCGCAATCCCATGCCTGTTTTAAAGGTATCCTTTGTTTTGTGGATAATCTTACGTTTCTATAAATAGCGTCCGTTTTGTGCTTTTTATTGCCGAAGGACGCTGCTTCTGCTTTTTTCCCACACTCCCTATCTATTTCCAACAGCGCCTTTGTCATTCGTTCATAAGCTTCCTCTTTATCCCCTATGGTAAACATGGCCAGCACATAGCTTCCTGCCGCCATTTCCATCTGCAGGTGGAATCGGTCCTGAAGCAATCTGTAAAGCTGTTGGCCTGAAAACACTCCTGAACTGTCTCTGATAACCAGTTTGCCGATATCCATGCTTTCTTCCTGTAAAATTTTTATCCATTTGCAGCCGTCCAGCTTTCTCAACATGTTATTCCATTGTCTGAGAAAAGCGTCAAATAATTCTTCTGCGCGCAGCGAAGTTATTTCTATTGCATCTTCCATGGACGCCATCAGGACATACGATGGACTGCTGCTCTGATATATCTGTAAAAAACGTTTCAGCCGGTCACGGTTTATCAGTTCTCCGTTCACATGCAGAATTGCCGTCTGCGTCATGGAGGGAAGCGTTTTGTGCAAACTGTGTACTACCAAATCCGCACCCAGTCTACAGCTGTTTTCCGGCCATGCAGGATGAAATCCGAAATGTGCTCCATGCGCTTCATCAACAATCAGAGGAATCCCTCTTTTATGAACCACTCTTGCAATTGCCGCAACATCGGCTACCATCCCTTCGTATGTCGGCGATACAATGAAAACTGCCTGTATGCCGCCGTCCTCCAAAAGCGCCTGCTCAACCTGCTGTGGCGTCACCGCCAGATTACATCCGTAATCCTCGTTTTCACCGCTCCAAAGATATTTTACCTCCAAATCCCTTAAGTATACCGCATGATATGCAGACTTATGACATCCGCGGGCCATCAACAACTTCCCGCCCGCAGGCAATGCTGCCGATACAGCGCTTAATATTCCTGATGTACTGCCGTTGACAAGATAAAAACTTTCCTCTGCCCCATAGACTGATGCCGCTTTATCCTGCAGCCGCTTCAAGACTTGTGTCGCATTATGCAGATTATCAAAGCCGTCTATTTCTGTAATATCAATTTCTGCAACCGGCAATGCCGTACTTCCAAGAAGATTTCTTTTATGCCCCGGCATGTGATAGGGATAATAATCCTCTTGCACATATTCTTTTATTTTGCGGTATAATTCCCCCATCTTAAAATTCCGTTCTGATTTTCTCTGCTCCATGTCCCTTGTGAACATGCAGGGTTTCCAGCAAAGAACACCACTTATCTGCTGTTGTTACAATCCATGCCTCCCTGCATAAAGGGGGCATCGGTGTCAATGGCCACATGTGTTTCCGAATAATATCCTCTTCCCTCGGCGTAAGCCGGTATTCTTTTTTTGCGTTTCTGAGAGCTGTACCCGGATGCCTGAATCCATGCAGATTGTGAGGTTGTACATGGTCGGCATCATGCCAGTCATAGAGAAAATAGTCATGAAGAAGCGCGCCTCTTATCAATTCGTCTTTCTTACATCTGATTCCCATCTTCTCCAGCTTATAACTGATAAAAAGACTGTATTTTGCTACATCCATGCAATGCCTGTTGACAGTCATGCTTCCATGTTGAATATGCCTTTTGGTCTTTTCAAAATTTTTGGATTTGAGGATATCTGATGCATTATGCACAATTTCGCGATGTAAAGAGCGCTGCATTAAATAGTGCTTTTTCCACTTCTCAGCTTGTTTGAAATTACGAAGTCTGTATCGTTTCATGACTACTCCTTTCCACAAATATAAGAAACCGAAAACTAATAATAACAAATTATCGGAAAACCTGTTGATATCTGGCTGTATATGGAAGCTGCCATGTCGAGCGGAAGATTAACACAGCCATGAGAACCATTCGTCAGGTAAATATCTCCTCCGAACCTCCGTCTCCATGTTGCGTCATGCATTCCCACATTCCCGTTAAACGGCATCCAATAGTTTACAGGCGTTTCATAGTCCCTGCCACGCAATACTGCATCGGTTGTCTTATATGTCAGACCGAAAACTCCTTGGGGCGTAGCGTTTCCCTTAGCCATATCTCCGGAAACAAAATCCGTTTCCAATATCAATTCGCCTTCTTTATACAGGTACAGATGCTGATTTGTCAAATCAATTTCTACATAAGAATTACCGATATCATTTATCCCTTTTGACCATCCCCGGCTGATATATTCCGGTTCCCTTTCGGTAACAGCTCCCTCCATAATCAATTCTATCAATGCCTCTGTTTCTGCATCTTTATCTGTTTTCCATCCATATGCACCGCTGGGCAGCCTGACTTCAACGCCAAGTGTCGTTACAAAGTCTCTCTTTTTTCCGTAAGTATCATGCTCCTTTGCTTTCTCTTCCACAAAAGCTTTTACCTGTTCTGTATCAATAGAGACTTCTTTTCCGTCCACCACAAGCCAGTTATGAATCAACTCACCATCGACAACTTCTTCTTCTCCATTCCAGTCATAAATAATCTGCGCGCTCACCAGCTTATTCATCTTCTCCAGCTTTGCTTGCAAATCTTTATTATCTGCCGTAATTTCCGGCTGCCGGTAACATCCTGCATCCGTCAAATCTAATATTGTATCCATATTACTGATTGCTTTACATACAGACGCAACCGTCAACTCCCTATCCAGTAAAGTTCCTTCCTTTTCCGGAATAATTTCGTATCCGTTAATGTCCTCCAAATATTCACTGATATATGCATCAGTCGGTTTTTTCCCGTTTTTACTGTCAAAAATCCCTGCCTGAACCAAAATCTCTTCTATTATGGTATCATCAAATTCAACCGCAATATAAGTTTGGTCTTCCCGTATCCTTTTTGAAAAGAAATTTCCAATCCATCCGAATGTATTCTGGCTTGCAAGTATCTCTTCAACCTCCTGCGCAATCGAAAATTCCAGCTGTGCATCCGAAGCCGTGATAGTAAGTACTTCCGCGCCATCCCTGTCCATCAGAACCAATCTGTAATTTTCGTAATACCGGTCCTGTAACTGCCTGATTGTTTCCTCAGCCGTAAAATTGCCACACGCCAATCCATTTACCTGTTGAGCAGGAAAAAAGTGATATTTATAATAATACATGCCATACAAATACACCAATGCCAAAATACTGAAAAACAGCACTGTTACAATCACTGCCGGTAAAATCTTTTTCTTTTTCGGTTTTAATACCTGCGTTTCGTTCCCGTTACTTTTCTCCTTTTCTTCTTTCTCAGAAGCTTTACATTCCTCTTCCTTCTTACCACTCCCACCGGAGTCCTCTTTCTCCTGTGGCGCTATATTTTTGTTTTCCGCCAACTCAAGATTACTTTTTTCTGAAAGGTTCTTTTTCCGCTTTTTATGATTGTTACCTTTTGTATTTCTTTTCATAACTTTCTCCCAGTACCAAATCACAAATATTCTATTTTAGCACTTTATTATATCATTAATTCGGGCAAAAGAACAGCACCTTTACACAAAAAAAAAGACTTAACAGTCTTTTCTCTAAAATGAAGCACGGGGGATTCGAACCCCCGACAACCTGATTAAAAGTCAGGTGCTCTACCGACTGAGCTAGTGCTCCTTATTTTTTTGCAAAATGAATGCCCAGAACCGGAATCGAACCAGTGACACGAGGATTTTCAGTCCTCTGCTCTACCAACTGAGCTATCTGGGCATTGAGTAGCGGGGACAGGATTTGAACCTATGACCTTCGGGTTATGAGCCCGACGAGCTTCCAGACTGCTCCACCCCGCGTTATTAAATTAAATGGATGGAGGTGGATTCGAACCACCGAAGCAATTTGCAGCAGATTTACAGTCTGTCCCCTTTGGCCACTCGGGAATCCATCCA
>CAJTKU010000025.1 GCA_910577015.1 uncultured Lachnospiraceae bacterium
ATTTTATCATAGAAGACCTCTCATACGCTATTTACAGAAAAAGTTTCACATGCTCCGATTTTCATATTTGAAAACGGACCGGTAAACCGGCATCGGTTACTGCAGCAATCCCTTTCTTTCCAGAAACTCGCGGGCAACCTCTTTATCTTCCCTTCCGCCAGCTTCGACTTCATAATTCATCTGCTGCATTTCTTCCTCGGAAATCATTCCGTTTAACAACTCCAGAACGCCGGCAAGTTCAGGATACTTTTCAAGCGCGTCCTTCCGCACTACCGTACCGGCCTCAAAAGTTTCAAAAAATCCGCCGTCGTCGGTAAGCAGCACCAAATTATTGGCTGCAAGCTGTGCGTCAGTGGTAAACGCATTGATAACATCCACTTCCGCGTTTTTCAAAGCCTCATACTTTAATGCAATCTCCATCTGCTTTGTGTCCTTAAACTGCATATTGTAAGCTGCGCAGAGTCTTGCGTACCCGGTTTCCAATTCCATATAATCGGGATTCCCCCCGAAAATCAGTTCCGGGGATGCTGCCGCCAAATCCGAATAGGTGGAAAGCCCATAAGTCTCTGCCGTTTCCTGCCTTATGGCAAGACCATAAGTATTGGAGAAACCATACAGGCCTGTCCATGCCAGCCCCATGGCATCATACTCCTCTGACAATTGCGCATACAGCTTTTCATCGTCTTTTTCCATCTCTTCCTTCTTTAAAACGTTGAGCCACGCTGTCCTGGTATACTCCGGGTATAAGTCAAATTCTCCTTTTAAGAGCGCCGGATGGATATTGGTGGTTCCGCCGCCAATACCTTTGGTAATCTCCACCTGATAATCGGTTTTTGCCTCTATCAGCTGTGCAATGATTTCCGTCAGGATATACTGCTCTGTCATGGGTTTTGACGCAATCTTAATCACTTTCTTTTCTCCGCAGGCGCCCATGCCAAGCGCCATGCATACCAGCAGTACCGCTATCATTCCTCTTTTTAAGTGTCTCATTTCTTTTTCATCCTTTCCGCCATGCCGCCTTAACCACACGGCTTTGCTTTCCTGTTTTATTTTTCTTTTTGGGATTCCCGTCCCATTAAAAGTTGTGTGACAAATACATCCGCCGGTGCGTTTAACAGTTCCCGGCCGGTTCCTTCCTGTAAGATACTGCCGTCTTTCATCACGACAATGCGGTTTCCCAGCAATAAGGCTTCCCGGATATCATGCGTAATAAACACTATGGTAACATGCGTCTTTTGCTGTAAGGTAAGTAATTCTTCCTGCAGGCATTTTCTGGTGATTTCATCCACCGCGCCAAAAGGCTCGTCCATCAGAAGAATGTCCGGTGACGACGCCATAGCTCTGGCAATCCCTACCCTCTGCTGCTGTCCGCCGGACAACTGTCTGGGAAACCTCCCTGCAAGTTCCTCCGGGAGCTGCACCAGACTCAGCATCCTGCCTGTCAAAGACTTTTTCTCCTCCGCCGAAAGCTTCCGCTCCAGACAGGGGGCATAACAGATATTGTCTTCCACTGTCATATGGGGAAACAGTTTTGCTCCCTGTACTGCATATCCTATCTGCCGCCGCTGGGAAACAAGGCTGCCTTTTTCAAGACGCTTTCCCTTTACCAGCACTTCTCCCGCAACAGGCTCCACAAGACCGTTCATCATCTTAAGCAATGTGGTTTTGCCGCAGCCTGACGGCCCTATTATTACAAGAAACTCCCCTTCCTCCACTGTCAGGGAAACCTCCCTTAATACTGTGTTTTCACCGTAAGAAGCGGTACAGTTTTGTATCTCAATCACCTTATGCAATGCCATACCTCCTGTTTACCGCTTTCTCCACTCTTGAGAGCAGGAAATCGCTGATTAAGGCAAGCAGGGCAATCAGCAAAGAGCCTGCAGCTGTCAGCGTCATATTGTAGGTTGTAATCCCCCGGTAAATGGCGGCGCCAAGTCCACCCGCACCAATAAAGGAAGCAATACCGCCCATGGCAATAATCATGACCACCATATTGCGAAAGCCGCTTATGATAACCGGAAGGGCAAGGGGCAGCTGTACCCTGAACAGTATCTGTTTTCGGCTGCTTCCGAGGCCTTCCGCCACCTCCAGAATCCCCCCGTCCACATTGGTAAGCCCTGTATAGGTATTGCGGACAATGGGAAGCAGTCCATATACGGTCAGGGCAATAATAGCTGTCTTATTGCCGATTCCGGTAAAAGGAATCAAAAAGCCCAGAAGGGAAATGGACGGCACGGTATAAATCACATTGATGATACCCAGAACCACTCCTGCCGCTTTCTTGTGCCTGCTAATCACGATACCGGCCATTATCCCCAGTATCCCCGCACATACCACCACCGTCATTGATATTCTGATATGTTCCAGCAAACAGGTAAGAAAAAAACTTCTCCTGTCCCAAAGTATCTGTAACAGCTGCATATTGTTACCCCTTTTATCTTCCATTTTACACAGATGTAGCCAAGGCTTTTTCAGAACAAATGTTCTTATTTTATTAATATAAAAGATTTCTTATAATTTGTCAATAAATTTTTTTGTTTCTGCGCCCTGTCTTTCCACATGCAAAATAAAATACCCCGATGTATTCTGACTGCATGTAACATCGGGGTAAATCTTTAAGAGTTTCCGCATTTTGCATTGCGGCAGCCTAGGCTGCCGCAATGCAAAATGCATATAGATATTAGTTTACTTTCTCTCGTCCAGATACAACTGCACTCTGCTCTGAATGATATCGCACACTGCCTGTGCAGATGCGTCCCCATGCAGATACGCTCCGGCCTCCTCCCAGATAATCCTCTCAATATCCGCCGCGCCGGTCTCCGGCACCCGGGCATCCAGCAAAAGCTGCTTCAGTTTTTTCAGTTCCTCCTCATTCAGTGGTTCCACCGTATATTCATACTTGCCCCCCTCCTCATCGTAGCATGCGGCCGGCGTATACATATGGCGGCTGCTATTTTGCAGTTCTTCTGCTTTGGCAAACATTTTATCAAACGATGTCTTCCTCACCGGGAATCCTATACTTTCTATTTCTGCCGCTGCATTCTCCCCCACCCTGTCCTGTACCTCTTCCGACAGCAGGTAACGGATAAAAGCAATGGCGCCCTCAGGGTACGTACAGGACTGATTCACTGCAACATAAGAGCCGCTTAACTTACCGCCGGGCCTATCATCTCCCGACGGAAACCCGATATACGTTTCTTTTCCCTTTAAGATGCCGTACACATTTCTCAACACATCAAAATTATATATATTTATCTGGTCCGCAAGAACCTCGCCTTTACCAATCCTTATTCCGAAATCTATAATACTTCCGTTATCGCCATACTGTCCGGAAAGTTCCAGCAGAGCAACGGCTTCCTCACTGTTTAAGCGGCTTTCGCCCTTCTCCCAGTCAACCAGCCCCCCGCCCAAACCGCTATTCAGGGCCAGACATACAAACAATTCTCTACTTCCGATGCCTGCTACAGCCCCCTTCACATCGGTCTTATGCAGATACTGCACCATTTCCTGTGTATTCCAATTTTCCCTCTCTCCCACGATATCGATGGAGGTATACAAGGTCGTCACGGTCATGCTATAGGGAACGGCATAGATTTCTCCTTCTATCTCACCGCCTGCCCGGGCATTTTCCACTATCTCATCCTTCTCTTCGGCAAGTTCTTCTGTCAGATTCTTTAACAGCCCCTGTTCTGCAGCGGCGCGCACATCCATCACATCATCCGCAAGCAGGGCTGGACCGCCTCCGCTGCTGACCTCCGCCTGTATCCGGCTTATGTAATCTTCATATGCTTCCTCTTCCCCACGTAAGCGCAGTACAATCCGACAATCCCTGCTCTGCCTGTTGAAATCTGCCACCGCCTTCTGCAAAAAAGAAGGCGCAGTGGAATAGGCTATGGCAAATTCCAGTTCTACCTTGTCCTGCAGGCCGTCGTCTTCCCGTCTCTCCAAAAGCATACAGGCGTCTTCGGAAGCTGCCAGCATAATCAAAGTCCCATCCTCCCTGACGGCTGCCCCATACACCTTTTCAATCTCATATCCCTTCTCTGAAAAAGAGAAGATATCTTCTATTTGCCCGTCTTTTAAGGAAAATTGCCAGACGCCTTCAGGCGTACATAAAAAGCCCTCCGTATTGCTGAAAAAGGTTATCTTTCCGCTCCAGTCCATAAATACATCATCCGCCGAAAAGACAGCTGCCTTTGTCATCAGGTTCCAGATGCGGAACTTGCCGTCGACGGTGCCGCCGCATAGATACGCTTCTTCCGTCTCCCCTTCCGAATGTGCCACCTGACAAACATTCCCCGAATCCATCCAGGCTGACATCTGGGTTGTCCCTTCCTTCCAGTATTGCATTCTTCCGTTTACAACAACATAGAGATATTGGTTATCCGCATAGAAACATTGTACCGCGCCATTCTCCCCCAAAACTTCTTTTGGGAACGGACTTATGGAATCGCCGCTTTCTTCCGTCCATTTCACCAAATAAGCGTTTCCTTCCGCCCCTTCCAGCAAAATATAGACGCAGCCGTCCTGACGAACTGCCGCCCCCATCGCCCAGCAAATTTCACCTTCCACCAAGTCATACCGGTTGAAGACGGCCATATTTTTCCATTCCGCATAAGGAGGCTCCAGCTTCTGGATACAAACGCCCTCATAGGCCCTGCCCTCTCCATAAAGATTTACAACGCGGTACAGGGTCTCCCCTGCCGTCTGGCACAATATTTCATTGGCGCTGCCGCCCACGGGGAGCACCTCTGCCAGCGTTCCGTCCGCATCCGGCAGAATCGTCTCCTGCATTGTCCAGCTGATTTCTTCCCTTTCTGTTTTCTCAGGCTTTAAAGACACCGCCGACTGCCCGCTGCAGGCAGTAAGCAGGAGTAAGAACACCATTATGAATGCCAAAGCTTTTTTACCCATATGCTTCCCCCTATAAACCCAGAATGTGAAGGCGTCCCCCGCTTTTGGTGGACGCCCTCCCGTATTACCTTAATGATTTACGCTGTGTACTACCTCTGTCCTGGTTGTTGACGTTCCCGTCGTTGCGGAACAATATTTGCATTTATAAATATATTCATTCAAATATGTTGTCACATCACAAGTGCCATAGGTATGTCCTATCAACTTTCCATTAATGTCATAAATATTTCCCGTTACATATTCATGGGTAGTGTGCACAGACCTGATTGTCCTTGAAAAAGTTTCCTGAAACTCATGAGTATGCACGCCGACACGCGCGTCCGCCGCCTGCACTGCAAGCGTATTCCCCAAAAGCAGCGTACCAAGCAGCACTGCCGCAACAACTTTTTTTATCTTATTCTTCATATGCTTACCCTTTCTTAAACAAACATAATATAAATTAATCAGACATTTATATTGCGGTTTACAGTTACAGAATATTCCGGAATATCACGCCACATGTAGATGCTTTTATGTTACCATAACACCATTTTGCTTTCAACACCACAGCAAAGCAACGCATCGCAACATTCGACATATATTTACATTGCCGCCTCGCTAAGATACAGACTGCCCCATAATGTCTGTATCAGTTGCATAGTTTTCGTATTATGCATGGCAACAGCCCCGGTGTGCATTTGTTCCAACAGGACACATTTTTACACGGTCCTTTATGGAATCAAATGCACACCGGGGCTGTTGCCATGCCCGTAGTTTTCATATCTAAAAACCGGATTTTCATCACTTAATATCAATCCAAATGCCGACATCCTTCATCACAGAATCGGGAACACTCTTGTAGAAACGCTGCGCCTCATCATTGGCGGCAGTCAAATCAATCAGCGTGTCGATATGCCTGGCCTTTGTATAAGTCTGTATTTCCAGTTTCATATTATTTCTCTCATTCCGATTAATTTAGTTGTCATCCTTTAATTTTGCATATACATAGGTATCTTTCCAGATTGCCTTTCCCGTTTCATCCTTCCAGAAATAGACGTTTTTCCTAAAATGGGCTTCACGCCGAAATCCTAACGCTTCTAGTAATTTCCATGAGCTCTTATTGTCAGGGTCGCATTCCGCATATACTCTATGCACGCCGTTTGAAAATGCCTGCCTGATTAAAGCATTACAACTTTCAGCCGCATAACCATGCCCCCAATAACTTCGGTTAAATACATATCCCATTTCCAGCGTGTCAAAGTCACGCCTGCCCAGATATACATTCCCAATCATTTTGTGGGACTTTTTCAATTCTGCGGCAATCATTTCATCTGTACTGATACGCCATTCAAGATTCCCTTTTGCTTCTTCAAAGGTCATCGGCTTATATGGTTCATATTTCACCACTTCTTCATCAGATAAATATTCAAATAAGTCCTGTATGTCTTCTTTTTGGTATCTTCTTAAAATTAGCCTTTCCGTTTCTGCTATGATTATTTTATTCTCCATGTTACACTATCCTTTTTACAGCCTCTTTTTACAGACCTCCTTCAAACAGCACCTTTCACAATACGGTTTTGTCCTTGCCGTGCAGACTTCCCTGCCGTGCATGACAAGCCGGTGGCAGAAATCACTGCCTTCCTCGGGAGGAATCAGTTTCCAGAGCGCCATCTCCACCTTTTTCGGTTCCCTGATGTCCTCCACCAGCCCCATACGGTTTACCAGACGGATACAATGTGTGTCCGTGACGATGGCAGGCTTTCCGAAAACATCCCCCATAATCAGATTGGCGCTTTTCCGCCCCACTCCCGGCAATTTCAGCAGGGTGTCAAAATCATCCGGCACCCTGCCCCCGTATTCTTCCTTTAGGATTTTCATACAGGCGCTGATATCCCTTGCCTTGCTGTGCCCCAGCCCGCAGGGTTTTACGATTCTTTCTATTTCCGCCACGTCAGCGGCTGCCAGGGCGTCCACATCAGGATACTCGGCATATAAATCCTGCACCACAACATTGACCCGTGCGTCCGTGCATTGGGCGGCCAGACGGACGCTGACCAACAGCTTCCATGCCTCGTTATAGTCCAGGGTGCATCCTGCTTCGGGGTATTCTTTTTTGAGAAGTTCCACAATTTCCAGCGCCAGTTTTTCTTTCGTCATCACGATTCTCCTCACTTATCCTGCCTTTTTATGTCAGTCCTGCTGCTTTTCCAAAGCCTCTTCAATAGCAGCAATGACAGTCTTTAAAGCCTTTATCCTGGCGTACTTTTTGTCCACCGACTCCAGAATATGCCAGGGCGCATAGGTCGTGCTGGTCTTTTGCAGCATTTCATTGACGGCCTCTTCATAGGCGTCCCATTTTTCCCTGTTGCGCCAGTCTTCCTCCGTTATCTTCCATCGTTTTTCCGGCGTATTCTGCCTGTCTTCAAAGCGTGCAAGCTGCGTATCCTTGTCAATCTGCACCCAGAACTTAATGATGACGGCTCCCCACTTTGCAAGCTCCTCTTCAAACTCATTGATTTCATTGTAAGCACGCTGCCAGTCGTTGGCGCTGCAAAAACCCTCCAGCCGTTCCACCATGACCCTGCCGTACCAGGTACGGTCAAAAATAGCTATATGCCCTGTCTTCGGAAGCCTGTTCCAGAAACGCCACAGATAATGCCTTGCTTTTTCATGGGGCTCCGGGCTTGCTATCGGATGCACCTCATATCCCCTCGGGTCCAATGCACCGGCAATCCTTTTGATGTTGCCCCCCTTGCCTGCCGCGTCCCATCCCTCGTATGCTATAATAACCGGCACTTTTTTACGGTACAGCCGGTAATGCAGGGCGTTTAACTTATCCTGCAGGAGATGTAGTTCTTCCCTGTACTCTTTCTCCTCTATGGATTTGTCCAGCGGAATCTCCGCAAGTTTCGGCATTTTCACCAGTGGAAATACATTCTGTAAAAGGGGTACTGCCAGGCTTTCGTTCTGCAGGGCGACATCGATGCCGCTGCACAAAGTTTCCAAAACCTGAAGCTCCGCCCACTTTCTGTCCTTTGCATCTACAATATACCACGGGGCGCCCGAAACATTGGTATCGGACAGATACTTGTCAAATACCTCCAGATATTTGTCATAGTGTTTGTTCTGCCATTTGTCATGTTCGCTGACGCGCCATGCCGTATCTTTATTTTCCTCCAGTTCTTTGAGACGCTTTTTTTGTTCCTTCCGGGAGATGTCAAAGAAAAACTTTAGCACCAGATAACCGTTGTCCGTAAGCTGCCTTTCAAACCGCTTTATGCTGCCCGTCCTCTCTTCATACTGTTCTTTCGTCAATTCTCCCCTGATACGCTTTCCGATAACCTCATCCGCCCACCCGGAATCCAGAAAAACAAATTTGCCGGCTTCCGGTATCCTGACAAAATAGCGGTACAAAAACGGTTTGCGCCTTTCTTCCTCCGTCGGTTCACTCATGGTCGCCACCTGGAAAAACCTTGGGTCGATGTTTCGGATAATGCTTCCAATGGTGCTGCCTTTTCCTGCCGCTCCCCATCCTTCCATTAAAACAATAACCGGCAGTTTGTGCTCCTTAATCTGCATCTGCAAAACCGCCAGCCGGTTTCTTGCCGCCTCCAGCCGCTTTTTCAACTCCTCCGGCTGTGGTTTCTCCTGCGATACCCTGTTTTTAATCATACGCATTCTCCTTTCATCCTGTTTGCAACAATATCATTGCCCTTTTAAGATTTCCTCCGCAATTGCCGTGTGAAGGCTTTTTTCCCTGTCCTTCGTATCCTGTGTGATTTCCCAAATCATCACGCCGCCTAAATTATCCACAGCGTACCGGGTCTTTTGCTGAATCGTATCCACTCCGTTGTACCAGACATCCATGCCGTTATAGGAAACATTGTCGCTCTTCCATGCGTCCGGCGCCGCTGAAAGGATATCCCCGTAAGCGGCCCAGCTGGGGCGGGCATAAAACGGCACACCCAGTATGACCTTTTCAGCCGGAAGCCCTCTTACATCTTTCCAGTATGTGGCTGAATTAACGGCAAAATCATAAGAAGAATGGCGTTCACCGTCACCGCCGTCATAGGCCATCACGTGTATCCAGTCCACCGCCTCCAGAACCTTATCGCTGTGCGCTGCCGCATCATAATATATATTCCCGTCAGCCGTTGCGCCGCTTAACACGGCGCTGGTAAGCACTTTGTCCCTTTCATGGAGTTCTTTGGCCAGCGCAAGCATGGTTGCCTCATACTGTCCAGCCGATGCGCCGTCCACCCTGGGATGCTCCCAGTCCATGTCTATGCCGTCAAAACCGTATTCCTCGCACATATCTATTATCGCCTTTACAAAGGATGCCCGTTTTTCCTCTGATTCCGTCGCAGAAACGAAAGTAGCCTCCAAAGGCGTGTCATTATAACTCCATCCCCCTACTGCAAGCAGGACTTTCCTTCCGGCATCATGGGCGTCCTTGATGATTTTTTTCGCGGTTTCCGGTTCATCCAGCGGACGAAGCCCGCCTTCGGCAGTGGGGATTGCAAACGCGTACACAACATGTGTAATGACATCATACCGGATATTTTTTGCTTCTCCCGGTTTCCACGAAGGGAAATAACCCACTACCTTAATATCTCCCAAATCAATAGGCTCCGCCTTTTTTTCGCCCGCATCTTCTTCTGCCGCGCTCATATCCGGCAGGGCAACGGGGGACTCCAGGGTATCCTCCCATACATCTGCCTGTCCGGGCGTTTCTCCCTGCGTCCACCATTTTGCACGGTAAATGCGGTTCTGGTAAACAATCTTCTCTCCGCCGTTGTAAACGGTTTCCGCATTCCATTCGGGATAAGCAGACTGCACAGCAGATTCCGGCGTATCTTCCCCGGCAGCAGACGCATCGGTTTCGGGTGTGTCTGTTTCTGTTTCCACAGTTGTTTCTTCCGTTGTCTCCCTCGTGCTGTCTTCGGAAACATCCTTCCTCTGGGAAACTGCATTATCCGTCCCTTCCCCCGTTGAAGCCTTCGGTAATGTGAAACACAATGTCACAGCCGCACCTGCCGCCGCTCCCAGCACAAATCCCAGTATTAACAGCCAAATTGCTTTTTTTCCCATGTATTCCTCCTCGTTACAGCGGGATTTCCCTATCGTCTTTTATGGAAAAAAGCATCCTGCGCCAACATATCGGGATGCTTTTCCTGTCTGTCATTATCACTGTAAATATTTCTGTAAAATCCGCATACATTCCTTGATGTCAATCGGTTTCGGAATATGCGCCACCATACCGCATTCCAGACAATGCTGGGCATCGTCGGAAAAAGCGTCTGCGGTCATGGCAATAATGGGCAAATCTTTATCCGGCCTATCCAGCGCCTTGATAGCCAGCGTTGCGTCATAACCGTTCATAACAGGCATACGGATATCCATCAATATGGCATCATAATACCCGACTTCTGATTTTTCAAACATTTCCAGACACTCCTGCCCGTTTTCTGCCCTTTCCAGTTCCAGTCCTACGGACGAAAGGATTTCATATGCAACTTCCCAGTTAAGGTCCATATCCTCCGCTATAAGGATATGCCTGCCTGTAAAATCCACTTCCTGCACGCCATGAAATTCTTCCTGTAACTTATGTCCGTCCTCATATTGTTTGAGACGTTCATATAAGGTGGATTTAAACAACGGCTTGGCAATAAAGCCCTCTATAGTCTCTGAACTTGCATCCTCTTCGATATCAATCCAGTCATAAGCCGATATCAGGAAAACCGGAATTTCCGTTCCTACCCGTTTCCTAATCTCACGGATAGTCTGCATACCGTCCATCTTAGGCATTTTCCAGTCTATCAGAACAAAATGATAATCGTCTCCCTTTTTATGCCTCTCTTCCACCATCTCTACGGCTTCCATGCCATCCAGTGTCCACTCTGCCTGCAAGCCGAGTTCCCTTAGATTTTCCACAGCGCCCAGACATAACGGCTCATTGTCATCCACTACCAGCACATTCCATGGCGGCAGGGTCATTTCTTCTTCTTTTTCATTGACCTTTTTCAAATCCAGGATAATATGGAAGTCACTGCCTTTCCCTTGTTCACTGTGCAGTTCGATGCTTCCTCCCATCAAATCCACAATACTCTTGGTGATGGCCATACCCAGTCCGGTTCCGGTAATATGGGATACCTGCTCGTTCTCTTCCCGTGTAAAGGTTTCAAATATTTTCTTCTGGAACTCGGGAGACATACCGATTCCTGTATCCACCACGCGGATATGCGTTCGTACATACTCCTCCCCGCGAGGCGAATCTTCCTGGAACATGTATATGTCAATCCTTCCCCCTTCAGGGGTAAATTTCACCGCGTTCGACAAAAGATTAAGCAATATCTGATTGAGGCGCACGCCGTCGCAGTACACCCTTTCATATGTAATCTGCTGGATAAAAATGTCAAAAAACTGCTTGCCCGCCTTTACCTGAGGCTGCATAATGTTTACAATGTCATCTATGGCATCCCGAAGCGACATGGGAATAATGTTTAACGTCACTTTGCCGCTTTCAATTTTGGACATATCCAATACATCGTTGATTAATCCCAGTAAATGCTTGCTGGAAAGCTTGATTTTCTGCAGACAGTTATCCAGTTTGATGGAATCATCCATGCTCTTTATAGCTATTTCCGTCATCCCGATAATGGCATTCATAGGCGTCCTGATATCGTGGCTCATGCTGGAAAGGAACTCGCTCTTTGCCTTATTTGCGCGCAACGCCTCCTGCCTTGCTGCATTCAGTTCAGCCATCTGCTGCTGTGAAAGCTTATAATATACTATAAAAATTAATAACATGGACAATAAAATAACCAACGAAGAAGTAACCATGACGCCAAGGCGGAATGCATCCAGTTCCTTAACCGCTTCATCCAATGCACTGTCAGGCATAATCGTAACCAGATACCATCCTATATCATCGGAAATCGGGGAACAGTAAATCTGTCTTTTTTCTCCCTCCGTTATAATGACCTCTGCATAATCCTCGCCTGCTGCCATCGCTTCTTTTAGTTCACTGACATAATCCTTACCCGTTTTTCCTTCAAAATCAGATACTATCCTCTCAAGACGGGAAAAATAATTCTCTACAAACGCGTCTCCGTTTCTGATAATAAAGTTTCCTTCGCCATCTATCACATGGGTATACAGCATGGTGCTGTCTTCATTTAAAAACATGGCCTGATTCAGATAATCCATGGGAATCCCAATCAAAAGGGCGTCACTATACTCCCCGTCTTCCATCTGATATGCAGCAGCCTTACCTAATATCAGTACTTTCTCATCGTCTTGATAGACGCCTCTCGTCACCAGATTACCGCTTTCCTGCAGCATTTTCCTGATATCAATATTTTCTACCAGTTCCGGTTTTTCCCCATACAAGGTTTCCATTGTACCTTCTGTCCTGTAAAGCACCAGACTGGAAAAATTCCTTACTTCCGCACTTATTTTTAACTGTTCCATAATTTCATCCGTGTGCTCTGATGTGGGAGGAGTGCGGCTGATAATGGATTCCACCTGTTCCATACGAAGTTTGATAATGGTATCAAACTTTTGCTGTAACTGCACATTCATCTCACTCATATAGATATCACTGACTTCGACAATCGTCTTTTCCGTCCTGTTGGACATAAATAAAGTCAGCCAGACAAAAACCGCCACACAGATAAGCATCATTCCGGCAAAAACACCATTAAACAGATATTTTCTCTTCTTATCCATTGTTTGCTCCTCTTTTCAAATCCAGTATGGATGGCAGTGCAAATTTGAAAAACCTCCGGTTTTCCAAATCACGGGCATTCGCCCTATCAAAATGCAAAGAGCAAAAATCGTCAGCAAGCTGCCGTTTTTGCTCTTTGCATTTTGGCACTGCTCATTGCTTACGTGGACATTATAACATACAGTGGCTTTATCCGCAAATAGAAAAAGCACGGAAGCTTCTGCTTCCGTGCTTTTTATGCTATATATTAGTATTTGCCAAAACCGTCCCCAAGGGAGATAACCTGTTCGTTCATGTTGGAAGCAGGAGCCGGAGAAGATGACGGCCTGTATGTGGAACTTCCATTGCCCAGATTGTAGATGGAAAGCATCTCACGCATCCTGGACGCCTGGTTGGAAAGTTCTTCGCTGGCTGCCGCACACTGCTCACTGGTAGCAGAATTGGTCTGCACAACCTGGGATACCTGTGAAATAGCCTGCTCAATCTGTGCCACTGCAGTTGCCTGATAGTTGGAGGACTCTGCAATGCCATTGATGATAACTTCGCTCTCCTGTACAACATTGGCAATTGCTTCCATAGCCTGTGCCGTTGTATCTGCAATCTTGGAACCGGAATTTACTCTTTCAATAGAATCTTCAATCAGTTCAGCCGTTTCTGCCGCTGCTGCCGCACTCTTGGCAGCAAGGCTTCTTACTTCTTCTGCAACTACTGCAAAGCCTTTACCTGCTTCGCCTGCCCTTGCAGCTTCTACTGCTGCGTTCAGTGCAAGAATGTTGGTCTGGAATGCAATGTCGTCAATTACCTTGATAATCTTGGAAATGCTTTCAGATGCTTTGTTGATGCCCTGCATAGCTGTCATCATATCCTGCATCTGCTTGTTGCCTCTCTTCACATCATCAATAGCCTTCACAACAAGGTTTGCGGCATGATTTGCCTCTTCTGCATTTTGTTTGGTCTTCTCAGCAATCTCATCGATAGAAGAAGTAATCTCTTCAATCGCACTTGCCTGCTCTGTGGAGCCCTGTGCCAATGCCTGGCTTGCGCTTGCCACCTGGGAAGAACTGATGGTAACCTGGGAACCTGCGTCACTGATATTGGAAAGAGCATTCAGGTTGTCGTCTACCAGTTTCTTTAATGCATTGCCCAGCATATCTTCCGCAGATTTCGGATTTACCGTAACGGTCAGATTACCGTTTGAAACTTCTTCCGCAATCTGGGACTGGTATTTAATATTCTCGATTACTTCCGTATATTTGTCTACCAGTTCGCCAAACTCATCATTGTTGTATTTAACCATCTGGATGTCAACGTGTCCCAGGGCAATTTCAGTTGCTGCCTTGGACAACTGTGTAACCGCCTTTTCGATTGCCTTTATCAGGGAAAGGGCAATGAAAACGGAAATCAGAACAGATACTACTATCAGTCCCAAACTGATATAGTTAGAGATTTGCGACGATTTCATTATGGTCGTCATATGCTCTGTTTTCGTATCTGTAATGGTGTCAATAAGAATCTGGGCTTTTGCTTCATCTGCGCCAATGTCTTCCATGGTCTGTTTAATGACCACAAACTCATCTTCCTGCATGTCAATGATATTGTTGGTAATGGAACGTACCGAAGAAATTCCCAACACAACATTAATAATTGCAAGAATAATAGGAATGGTAAAACCAATAATCATTTTTGTTTTCATCTTCATGTCTTTCATATCTCTATACCTCTCATTCTTCCTCAACATTCATATCATTCACCTGTTCAGCAACCGACAAATCTTCGTCATTTAACAGCTTATCAGGGTCCAACAACAGTTTCACGGCATCTCCTACCTTACCGATACCATACACATATTTTTGCTGTGCCTTATCGACGCGTCCGATGGTTGGCGGCGGCAATATGTTTTCTTCTTTGATTTCCACTACTTCTGCAATCTTTTCCACAATCAATCCTACTACTGTGGACTTTACGTTAATCACTATGATGCAGGTCCTGTCATTATATTCAAACGGTTCCTGCTTGAACCTGAGCCTGACGTCAATGACGGGAATCACCTTTCCCCTCAGGTTAATCAGACCCTTAATGTAATCCTCCGTTTCGGGAATCGCGGTAATCGCCTGAAATTGGATAATCTCATTTACATACTGGATTTTCAGCCCGAAATATTCATTGCCGGATTTAAAGGTCATATACTTGCCTTTTTGTGCGTCATGCTCACTGGATGCGGCTTTGGGTTCTTCAATCCGCTTCATCAATTCGCTCGTTTCACCCATATGGATATACCAATCCTTTCTTTAAGTTTATTCTATTAATCCGCCCGGGTCCAGTATCAGTGCAATGCTGCCATCACCCAGCTGGGTACATCCGGACAATCCTTTCACCTTTTTGATGTACGAGGGAATCGGTTTTACAACGATTTCCTGTTCACCAATCAGCCTGTCAACAAAGAGGCAGACCTTCTTGTCTTCCACTTCCAGTATCAGCATCATGCCGTTTTCAACGGACTCCTGATATTCTTTCAGGCCATACCATTTGCCAAGCCTGAGTACCGGGAAGCACTCGCCTCTTATCATGATAAACTCTTCGCCGTTTGGCTCCTGAATCATCATGTCCGACTTCACACGGACAAACTCTTTGATAACACCGGTTTCCATGACGAAAGAACAGTTTCCGGTTTCCATCACAATGCCGTCGATAATAGCCAGGGTAAGGGGTATCTTCAGGCTCATTACCGAGCCGATTCCTGCAGCGCTGTCAATATCCAGCATACCGCCGATGGACTGGATATTCTGGATTACCACATCCATGCCGACTCCACGTCCCGAATACTCTGTAATCTGTTCGTTGGTGGAAAATCCCGGAAGGGTGATAAACTGGAACACCTCTTTGTCCGAATACGCGGAATCAGGTTTGTTTTCATCCAGAAGACCCTGCTTCCTTGCCTTTGCCAGTATCTTTTCCCTGTCAAGGCCTTTTCCGTTGTCCTCCACACTAATCCAGACTTTACCGGCTTCGGTTCTTGCCGACAACGTAACCTTTCCTTTGTCAGGCTTTCCGCTGTCCACACGTTCCTCGTTGGTTTCTATGCCATGGTCAACCGCATTCCTTACCAGATGCATCAGCGGGTCGGAAATGTGTTCGATAATGTTCTTATCCACTTCCGTATTTTCCCCTATCATTTCAAACTCGATGTCCTTTCCAAGCTTTCTGGATACATCAAATACGATACGGTTCATCTTCTGGAAGGTATTGGTAAGGGGAACCATCCTCATGGACATAATCACATTCTGAAGGTCGGTGGAAATCTTTGACAGCTGTGCAGCCGCCTTGTTAAAACTGTTCAGGTTAAGCCCGGGAACCTTCAAATCCGGGTTCTGCAATACAACCGATTCGGAAATGACCAGTTCTCCAATCAAATCCATAAGCTGGTCCATTTTGCTTACGTTGACGCTGATGAAAGAGGTCTTTTCCATCTTTGCCTTATCTTTTGCCAGCGTCTTATGTTTGCCGGGCTCTTTTGACTTGATGACAAAATCGCCGGGCGCCAGCTGAGGCTTCGGTTTGGGGGCAGGAGCCGGTGCTTCTTTGCTTTCCTCCTCCGTCGCAGCTGCCTGCGCCTTGACTTCAATCTCTTCCACGCTGGAATCCAAATCAATCTGGACATCCTGCGTCCCAAAGTCAAAGCCCTGAAGGAACTCTTCTGCCTTACATTCAAATACATCCACCTGTTTGATATCATAACCGATGCCAATCAGGTTTCGGATTTCTTCTTCCCCGCACTGTGCCTGCAAAAGGATGCGGAAGCCTTCTTTCAGAATCAAATCCGCGCTGCCTTCATCCGATATGATATCTTCGGGGGAATACAGCAAATCCTCCGCTATTTCTTTTAACGCATACACTGTTTTATATGCATGCACATTTGCCATTTCCGTTTCCGGGAAAAAAGTGAGGTAAATCTTGTAAAAACGGCTTTCGCTTGTAGCCACGGGCGCAATATAAAACTGCTTTGGCTCCACATGCACATTTTCAGGCGGGAGCTCTGCCCCCCCTTCTGTAGCGCCGTTCTTGATTTTTTCCAGAAACTTGTCAAGTTCTGCAATGATTCCACTGGAATCCCCGTCTGCCGGGTCGCCGCCTCGAATCTTTTCCATTTCATTGGAAATGAAATCCGAAACCGCAAGCACATGCTCAACCAGTTCCAGGTGTGGTACATTTTCAGGATGTGATTCCCTCAGATAGTAGAATACATCTTCAAGCTTATGTGAAACAGCCGTTATATTGTCAAACATCATGATACCTGATGAACCTTTAATGGTATGCATGGTTCTGAATATTTCATTTATGCTGTCTTCATCAAAGCAATCCGCATCCTTCTGCTCCAAAACCATTTCCTGAAGCTGCTCCAGTAGCTGTTCGTTTTCAAACAGATACATATCCAGCATGCCGTCTGCATTAAATTCTTCAGCCATATCCTTCTCCTTTCCTGCATATTCTTATTAGGTTCTTTGGTTATATCAATTCAAGCTTCTTTAATGCCTGCTCAAACCTATCCTGGTCAATGGGCTTTCCGGAATACACGGTACAACCCAGTTCAAATGCCATTTTGACATTTCTCTCCTCATTCAGTGCGGTTGTCATGATAACCTTTACCGCTTTCTCAGGTGGAATATTTCTTTCTTTTTCCAGATTGCGGATACCCACCAGCGACTGATAGCCGTCCATTACCGGCATCATAATATCCAGGCAAACCAAATCGTACGGCTCACCGTCCTCTAATGCCATCATGAATGCGTCCACCGCTTCCATTCCGTCCACGGTCACATCACATTCACCATACTTTGATAAGAAATTCACCATAAATTTTCTCGTTACAAAATCGTCTTCTGCCAATAGAATCTTCATGCCTTCTCTCCTTTACATTTTATTTAACAAAGCGTATGTTCTCTTGGGAATATCTCCAAGTTTTTCCTGATGCTGCACTGCGCCCAAATCATATGCCACTTTCGGCATCCCGTAAACAACGCAGGTTGATTCATCCTGCCCGATGGTCTTTGCTCCTGCTTTTCTCATGGAAAGCAGTCCCTTTGCACCGTCTCCGCCCATGCCGGTAAGAATGATTCCCACCGCATCGGCGCCTGCCACCCTTGCTACAGACTCAAACAGCACATCCACGGACGGGCAGTGTCCGTTTACCTTGGGACCGGCCTTGCACTCTACCTGATAAACGCCGTTTACCTTTACGAGCTGCATATGCTTATCCCCTCCGGGCGCAATCAGCATGCTTCCCGGAAGCACCCTGTCACCCGTTCGGGCCTCCTTTACCTGAATCCGGCACTGGTCATTGAGACGCCTTGCGTACATTTCCGTAAAACCGGGCGGCATGTGCTGTACCACCACTATGCCCGGGATATCCGTACCAAACTCCTTTACCACGGATAATATGGCCTCCGTACCTCCTGTAGAAGCGCCGATTGCCACAATCAGGTTTTTGCCTTTCACGGAAAGATGCTGCTCTTCCTGCGCCATCACCATCTTTTTAATATTGCTGATTTTCGCTGTGGAAGCAATTTTAATCTTCACGAGAAGTTCATTCCTGACAAAATCTTCCAACTGCGCCCTGCTGGATACGGCAGGTTTAGCCACAAAGTCAACAGCCCCTGCGTTCAGCGCGTCAAATACGCTGTCGCTTAAGGAACTGATAACCACGACAGGCAGCGGATACTGCGGCATCAGCTTCCGCAGAAATTCTATGCCGTTCATCCTGGGCAATTCCACATCCAGAGTCATAACATCCGGTTTGCAAGCCAATATGGCGTCCCTGGCCTCAAAGGGGTCCTTTGCTGTCCCCACAACCTGTATGGCAGGGTCCCTGCTCAAATTCTGAACCAGAAGTTCCCTGAAAACAATGGAATCATCCACTACCAAAACCCTAATCGGTTTCATACTCTAGCCCTTCCCTTCTTTTTTTCTGAAAATAGACGGTTGGATAATCTCTAACGGCGTGCCGCTTCTGTCCAGGGTTTCCGTCGTCCCAATAAAAAGGTATCCGCCGGGAATCAATGCGTCACACACTTTTTGAAGCAGTTCCCGTTTGGTCTCCTCATCAAAATATATCATAACATTGCGCAAAAATATAGTATGCATTTTCTTTTTAAAGGGAAAAGGGTCCATCAGGTTAAACTGCCTGAAAAGCACTTCCTTTTTGAGTTCGTCTGTCACCTGATACTGCGTCCCCCCTGAAATATGATGGAAAAAATGCCTCTTCCAATTCTCCGGCAGGTTTTTCAACTGGTCTTCCGCATAAATCCCCGCCATTGCCTGTTTCAGCACCTTTGTGGAAATATCGGTCGCCAGCACTTTCGTATCCCACTGGTTCCTCTCCAGTCCGAAAAAATCCGTCAGAACCATGGCTATCATATACGGCTCTTCGCCGGTGGAGGCAGCGCCGCACCAAATCCGCAAATCCTTTGTGGCGCTTTCC
Source organism: uncultured Lachnospiraceae bacterium (assembly GCA_910577015.1). Lineage (GTDB taxonomy): Bacteria > Bacillota > Clostridia > Lachnospirales > Lachnospiraceae > Acetatifactor. The sequence goes on from CAJTKU010000025.1 coordinate 19,098, forward strand.
TTTTTTCTAAGCCAGGGAAGCACTACTCCTTTAAAATATTCAAAATGCTCAAATTCCCTCATAAAATAAGTGTGGTTCGTTGTCAGGAAATTTACCAGCATCTTTTCCTGCGTTCCTGTCGAATCGCGCATCACGGCATCCATAAATTCGTTAAAATTGTGCCAGCCATTGGTTCTGATGTAATTTTCCAGACGCCCGTTTACAATAACCTTTTTCTGGCTTAAGTCAATGCCGTAACGCTGTTTCATAAAAACCGAAATTCTTAAAAATTCTTCATCTGTTATCACTGCTTTTCCCTCCGTCAAAAAATAGATATAATATCAATCAGCAAAATTGACGTGATATTTTACGACAAATATTAAAAATATCGGGATTAAATTTCACACCTGATTCCGTCTGCATGACCGACAGGGCTTCTTCCCTGCTCTTTTTTTCCTTTCCGGTCAAGGTACAGTACCTATCCACCAGCGAAACTATCTGTGCCGCAAGCGGAATTTCCTCCCTTCTTAAATTATCGGGATATCCGCTCCCATCCCAGTTTTCATGGTGATAATGGGTAATATCGGTAGATATCCTGATAAAATCATTATAATCGCTGCTGCCATGGAGGTCACCCAGAATCTGCGCCCCCATCGTGGTATGGCCCTGCAGTACGGCCTCTTCTTCCTCCGTCAGTCCTGTCTGTTTCAACAGGATATCCCGAGGGATTCCAATATTGCCGATATCGCAGAGAGGCGCTGCCAATTCTATCGTGTCAATATAGGTATCCGATATTTTTTCCTCAAAAAGAGGTGAAAGCTGCATTCCCTGGGCCAGCGTCCTGCAGTTTGCTTTTAACCGCTCCATATATGTCTTGTCATAAGAGGCATTCTGGGCAGCAATCCCGGCAAGGGCATACAGTATATTCTTTTTTTCCAGTTCCATCTGCTTCAGTTGTTCATTGACGGAAACCTGCAGCCTCCTGTTCATTTCCATCAGTTCGTGCCTGGCCTTGTGCAGACGCAGATGAACGCCCACGCGCGCCTTTACCACTTCCGGTATAAACGGTTTCGTTATGTAATCTTCACCGCCAAGGAAAAATCCCTCCACAATATCCTCCGGGTCATCAAAAGCGGATATAAAAACAACCGGTATGTTCCTGGTTCCCTCATCTTTTTTCAAAATCCTGCACAACTCATAGCCGTTCATGCCGGGCATGGAAATATCCGTAAGCACAAGACGGGGATATTCCTCGCTGATTATTTCAAGGGCCTGTTCCCCACTCTCTGCCAAAACAGGGGTTTCGCCCATATCTTTGATGATTTCTTCCAGAATTATCCTGTTTGTCTCTACGTCATCTACAATAAGAACTTTATCCTTGCCGCCATCCTTATCCTCATAAATCATCCGTGTTTCTCCCTCCGATTACAGGTAATGATTTAATTCTTCAAATTCTGCAGTGACTTTTTCATAATTTTCTTTTTGAATGGCCATCTTCAGCCTCAGGACCACTCGCTTCACTTCATGGGGCGCTTCTTCCGTCAACTGTCTTACCGTATCCATAAACATCTCCGCTTTTTCCCAGTTTTCCATTTCCACACAAAGAATCAGCTTTGACAGATTCCGCTTAAGCGCTTCTGTATTTTCCGGCGTGCCGAAACACCTGACATCCTCTTTCTTTTTCCCTCCATCCTCCATGGACTCTGAACCGTACAGGCTCTTCCTGCTGTCCTGCACCGTATGGGAATCCGCGTCTTCGCCGCAGGTTTCCACCCAGATGGAAAAAGAAAATGTGCTTCCCCGGTTTTTCTCGCTTTCCACTTCTATCCTGCCGCCCATCAGTTCCACAAGCTGCTTGCAGATATTCAGTCCCAGTCCGGTACCGCCGTATTTTCTGGAGATGGACGCGTCCACCTGTGAAAAACTCTGAAACAGTTTATCCCTGTCCGCTTTGTCTATTCCGATACCGGTATCGGAAATGATGAAAAACAGTTCCGTCCTGCCTTCCATCTGTGCCGTCCGCAGTACCTCAACGGTAATCTTGCCCAAGGAGGTAAACTTCTGTGCATTGGATAAGAGATTGTTCAAAACCTGTACAATGCGCAGTTCATCACCTATGACGTATTCCGGCACACGGGGGGAAACCGTCATAAAAAACTCAAGTCCTTTTTCCGTGATTTTATTGATATGGTTGCCTTTCACATAATCCAGCATATTCCTGAAATGGAACTTGCGCGGCTCCAGCGTAAACTTCCCTGCTTCCAGTTTTGAAAAGTCAAGGATGTTATTGATGATTTTGTTCATGTCATCGCAGCAGCGCTCTATCAAATGCAGCTGCTTTAATGACTGCTCATCCCATTCCCGTTCCAGCATCTCCCTGATATTGCCCAGAATGCCGTTTACCGGTGTACGGAGTTCATGCGTGACATTTGCCACAAATTCCGATTTGACTTTGAGCGCCTGCTGCGCTTCCTCCCTTACCCGCTCCACTTCCCGGCTCAGATATTCTTTTTTGAGAATATCGTTTGCCATACAAATGTATACATCCTTACCGCCATCATCACTGTGGGTAATTCTTGCTTCCACAGGAAAGCAGGTATGGTTTTTACGGTATGCGACAAGATTCCGGAAATCCCTGCCTGTCACGCACTTTTCTTCTGTTATTATTTCTGTTTCTTGAAAGGTATTGGGAAAAACACTGCTGATATGTACGCCGCACAAATCATCTTCATACTCCAGTTTTTGTCTGGCAATCGCATTTGCATATGCAACTTTCCCGGCACCGTCAAACATGATAATCATTTCCAGGGCATCTTCTATGGGAAATATGCGGTCCTTACTCTCTTCCATCCTATCCCTCCTCAGATACAGCCTAAAAAAAGGCAGCAAAACATATCAACTTTTTGCTGCCTGCTATCCGTTCGTTTATCACGAAAAACTAAACATTTTTATTACTTCCACAATGTTAAAGAAATCCTCCTTAGCAAGCGCGAAACACTCAAGTACATCCGGTGAAAATTGCCCACACTCCCCGTTCATAATCATGTCATATGCTATATTGTTTGCATACGGACTCTTATATACCCTGGGACTTACCAGTGCGTCATATACGTCTGCAATCGCAACGATATGCGCGCTGATGGGGATTTCTTCTCCCACAAGATGGTCGGGGTATCCGTTTCCGTCCCATCTTTCATGGTGATAACGACAGATTTCATAGCAATATTTGTAAAATTCATCCGTCTGGTTCTCACGGAATTTTTCCAGAATTTCACATCCGATTGTCGTATGGGTTTTCATAACTTCAAATTCTTCCGGCGTCAGCTTACCCGGCTTTAAGAGGATGGCGTCGGAAATTCCAATTTTTCCGATATCATGAAGCGCTGATGCACGGGCGATTTCATCCACCTGCGTAGGCGTCAGCCCGTACTTGGGGAAATACTTCATGAGGTATTTTAACATAATCCTTGTAAAATACTTAATTCGCCTTACATGCTCTCCCGTCTCCAGACTTCTGAACTCCACAACGGAACTGAGCGCGTCAATCATAAACTCGTTGTTCTCGCGAATCTTCTTTTCCTGGGCACGGATTTCGACTTCCTGTTCTTTCAGGCGCTCTTCCATATTGTGCTTATTCTGGTACAGTTCAATGATATTCTTTGCCCTGCGTTCCACGATATGCGGATAAAACGGCTTGTGCATTACATCGGCAACGCCATAGGAATACGCCTGGTCGTCACTGTCTATAACAGTTTCCCCGGTAATCAAAATAACGGGGATTTTTTCCAGAAGGTCATGCTGCTGCATGTATTCAAGCACCCCAAAACCATTGAGGACAGGCATTACAACATCCAGCAAAATCAATACGATATTTTCATTGGCAGCAATTAAATCATTGGCATCCTGACCGTTTTCCGCCTCAAGAACCTCATAATCATCCTCGAATATGCCGCCAAGAATCATGCGGTTTACTTCTTCGTCATCAACAATTAATATCTGCTGTTTTCCCATGTTCTCTCCTCATCCCTTCGGTAATTTCCTTTATACTTTAAATTACCATTATTCTGATAAAATGTCAATTGGTTTCCTGTACGGTTTACCGCCTATAACTGGTTTTCACCTATGATGTTTAAGAAACGGTGATAAGCTTCTTCCAGCTGTCCCTTCAACTCCTCCAGTTTTGCCGTATCCACATCCGAAGCCTGTTTCCCCCTCAGTAAATCACATATCTGTGCTGAGATATTGTATATCGGATTCAATCCGAGATTGCCTGCTACGCCTTTCAGGGAATGGGCGCTCTCAAAGACTCCTTCGTAGTCTTTGTTTGCATAATGCTCCAACAGGCCTTCCAGATTTTTGTCGTCCTGGAATTTTTTGATAAATCTCAGATACAGCTCTTCTTTTCCCAGAAAACGTTTCAGGGTCGTATCCACATCAGCGCCGTTCTCCTCCATTTGTTTCCTGAACTTTTCATCCATTTTTGGTTTGTTCCCCTTTCTGCCTTATAGTTTAAGAACAAAATATCATACTTCAATGCCTATATATTATCACAATAAAATTGACTCCGTCAAGGACTGACGGAAACATTGTGGACAATGAGATATCTGTGTCCTTCCAGCGCTTCCACATCAAAATAAATCTCCCAGTTTTTTGCCCCCACCGCAAGCACGGCAGCTTCCATATAGCCCTGTATGTAAGCATCCGTCCTGTATGCCGTATCACACTGTTTTAACAGTTCATCCCCCTCTACCACATTAAAAAATGTAAATTCACCGCTTCCTCCTGTAATTATCTGGCTGTAGCAGTCATTATAGTACTCCTCAAGACTGGTCAGGACGCCTTCTTCCGTCATCCCGATGTCTGAAAGGCTTCTTAAGCTAATTTCTTCCTGCACCGGCTGTTCTTCTTCCCGGTAACGCTGTCCGTTGCAGGGCGGCAGGTAGATGGACAATTCCTGCCGGATATGGGTGCTCCTGTAATCCGAATCCGTTTTATTGAAATAATCATAATTCCCGCCATCCGTATCATCCCATGTGGTATCTACGTTATAATAGCCGTCCTCCAGCATGGTGATATTCCACGCATGGCTTTCACCTGCAAAGCCGGTACAGTAATAACAGGGAATCCCCAGCTGCTGCTGCAGGTACTGGAACGCCCTTGCATAACCGGCGCAGACAGTCTGGCCGTTTACCAATGCGCTGTATGCGCTCTGGTTCATCTCCGCCCCCAGGTTATACGAAACCTTTTCTATCAGGGCATCATGGACGTATTTCTCTTTTTCATAGTCGCTATCCAGATTTTGCGCTGCCGACACAATCAGGGACGCATTCTCTGAAAATGCCTGTGCGGCGCTATCCAGATTCTGCGCCGTGCGGTTAAACTGCAAATCAATCTCCACACATTCGCCGTTCTGCGTGTATTTGTACGCATAAGACGTATCCAGCCAGAAGAGTTCGGGGTGGTCGTTATAGACGGCACAGAAGACGTTCCTCAGCTGCCCTGCCTTTACTTCCTCCACCGGTGCGAATGCTGCATACAAATCCTGCGCATTAGCATAAATCTGCCGGTAAAGATGCTGCCCTTTCTCATCCAGCATGGCATAATACGGGTAAAACCGTGCGTCAAAGGACAGCCCGTCTCCGGTGCTGCCAAACCCCAACTGGTTTCTGATAAGTTCCGCGGCAGCTTCCTCCAGCTGTTCGCTTTCTTCCCGGATTGGCTCATAACCGTTTCTTCCTGCCAATGTCTCCGGTATCACTATCCCTTCCCGCCCGGGCGGAGTATACCCTTCCGGATGAATGACTGCCACTATACCGTCAGCCTCCGCAGCCCCGGGTATGTCGCTCCCTGCTTCCGGCAGGATATCCGCCGGCGCTTTCGCCGCATCTTCAGCCGAAGCAGGCAGGGATTCTTCGTTCTTTCCCCTGTACAGAATATCCGCAATCTTTTCCGATACCTCTGGATGGAAGGCGCAAATAAAAACCAAAATACAAAAAAGGGCAATGATTCCCAGTATAAAATACAGAAAAGCTTTTATTACTTTCATCCTGTCCGTATGCCTTTCTTATCCCAGTTTTGAAGAAAAATCAGACATAGCCTCTGAAATCTTTATCTGCTGCGGACAGACTGCCTCGCAGCTTTTACAGCCGATACAGGCGTCCGGCCTTTTATCTTCCGGTACCGCCATCATGGCCATCGGCGCAATAAACCCGCCGCCGGTAAAGCAGTGTTCATTGTACAGTTCCAGCAAACCCGGAATATTAAGTCCTTTCGGACAATGGCTGACACAGTAGCGGCATGCCGTACATGGAAGATTCTTTTCCTTAAGCATTCTGTCCGCAACTGCAAGCAGCGCGTCCGCTTCCTCACTGCTTAACGCGTCCTTTGTCTGATAAGTCTCTATATTGGCCTTTAACTGCTCCATGTCCGACATGCCGGAAAGCACCATGGTCACTTCCGGAATGGTCTGCAGAAATCTGAAAGCCCATGCCGGTATCTCCTCATCCGGCCTGAGCGCTTTCAGCTTTGCCGTGTCTTCTTCCGATAAAGAAGCAAGACGTCCGCCTCTTAACGGCTCCATCACCCAGACAGGAATCCCGTATGACTTTAACAGTTCCACTTTTGCCTTTGCGTCCTGAAATGACCAGTCCAGCCAGTTTAACTGAATCTGTCCGAACTCCATCTCTTTCCCGTAAGCCTCTAAAAAGCGTTTCATCACATCGCAGCTTCCATGTGCGGAAAATCCGAGGTGCCGGATGCGCCCGTTTTTCTTTTGCTCTGACAGATACTCAAAAATATGATTTTTTTCGTCCAGATATGCATCAATGTTCATTTCACAAACGTTGTGGAACAAATAAAAATCAAAATAATCCACGCCGCACTTTTCCAGCTGTTTTTCAAAAATTTCTTCCACCTTTTTCATGTTGGAAAGGTCGTATCCGGGAAACTTTGTGGCAAGATAATAGCTTTCCCTCGGATACCGTTTCAATATCTTTCCCATCACCGTTTCGGAATGGCCTCCATGATACCCCCATGCAGTGTCATAATAATTGATTCCCTGCTCCATGGCACAGGCAACCATTTCACCCGCCCTTTCTTCATCAATCCTCGCGTCATCGCCGTCAATAACCGGCAGCCGCATGGCGCCAAGGCCAAGGGCAGAAAGCTTCAGTCCTTTATATTCATGATACAACATTATCCTGTCCTCCTGCCATTTACGGCCTTAATCCCATTCCACCCTCCAGCGTAATGGTTTCTCCTGTCATGTACTTGAAATCAGGGGACGCAAGCTGCACGCAAACCCTTCCGATTTCCTGTTCCGCATCACCGTAATGCCCTGCGGGCGGCATTTTCACGTTTGCCTTAAAGGCGTCCGGATATGCCTTTTCAAACTGCTCCAGCTGTGCCGTCCACGCCAGCGGGCAGATAATATTGACATTGACGCCGTCCTTTGCCCACTCCGTGGCAGCCACGCGCGTCAGTCCGCGGATGCCCTCTTTTGCGGCAGCATAAGCGCACTGCCCGTAGTTACCGAAAAGCCCCGCGCCGGAAGCAAAATTGATTACAGCGCCCTTTGACTCCTTCAGATAGGGATAACATGCTTTCATATAGTAGAATGCCGCATACAGGCCGGAGTACATGGCAAGGTTAAACTGCTCCGTGGTATGCTCCGCCAGCGTCACGCCGGAAGCGGATGCCTGCGCATTGTTAATCAGCACGTCAATTCCCCCGAACGTATCCACGGTCTGTTTCACGACTTCGTCAACAACAGCTTCATTGTCCGCCCCGGCGTTTACATCCGCCTGCAACGTCAGAACCTGAATCCCGTACAGCCGCTCCAGTTCTTCCTTTGCGTCTTCCAGTTTTTTCACGTTTCGGCCGGTGATAACCAGGTTGGCGCCTTCTTTTGCGTAAGCCGTTGCAATGCCGTAGCCGATAGAGCCGCACCTGCCGTCACTGAGGACTGCCCTTCCGGCTCCTGTGATAATTGCGGTTTTTCCTTTTAAAAAGCTCATGTAAATACCTCCTCGTATTCTTTATGCGTTTTTATGTCCATTTTACACTGTATTTTATTGCTCGTCTATAGGGGACTTTTTAAAGTTTCCGCATTCGGCACGGCGGTTGTGGGGACAGGCATTTGATTCCATAAAGGACCGTGTAAAAACACCGGTACTTAGAGGTTGTCTTTCAACCTCTTATGTACCGCTGTGTTTTTACCCGAGTGAGAACGTGTCCTGTTGGAACAAATGCCTGTCCCCACAACCGGCGTGCCGAATATAGAAGCTCAACCGGATTTTTCAAAGCCATGCACCCAGTCGGCACACAGGTAGTATATCAGGTAAATAATCGAACTGATTGCCCACGTGAGGGGATATGCCCAGTAGATATATCCGATTTCACCCGTAAACTCCATGACAATCAGGATATAGGCAATCCGCAGCACGCACCAGACGGAGAGCATGATACCCATGGGAACAAACGCTTTCCCCGCCCCGCGGCAGACGGCGGCTATGGAGTGGGAAAAGGCCAGCAGGAAATAAAAAAGCGAAACCGTTCTTGCCTGCTGCATCCCCAGGGCTACAACGCCCGGAGCATTGTCAAACACCATAATCATTTGCGGCGCAAACAGATAGTAACATATCCCGATGGCTTCTGCCAGAAGCACTGCTGCCAGAATACTGAAACGCGCCCCTTTTTTGGCGCGCCCGTACTGCCTTGCCCCAAGGTTCTGGCTGATAAAGGTGGTGCTTGCTATGTTGAAGCTGGTAATCGGCAGGAAGGCAAATCCCTCTATCTTTGCATGGACGCCGTAAGCCGCCATTGCCATCTTTCCAAAGGAATTAATCTGGGACTGTACAATCACGTTGGCAAAGCCAATCACGGAGTTCTGCACGCCGGAAGGGAGTCCGTAACGGATAATTTCAAACAGGACATCCTTGTGGAAACGAATTTTTTTGATTTCTACCGTATACAGGCTTCCTTTTTTCAAAAGGTGTACCATACAGAGCACAACACTGGCCGCCTGTGAGATGACAGTCGCAACAGCCGCCGCCCAGACTCCCCAATGAAACACCGCAATAAATAATATATCAAGGCCTACATTCAGAAGGGAAGAAAAAATCAGGTAGTAAAGGGGACGCCTGCTGTCACCCAGCGCATTCATAATGCTGCGGCAGATATTGTACATTACCATGGCAAGCGAACCCAGAAAATAGTACCGGAAATACTCCACCGCCTCAGGCATTACTTCTGCATCCGTCTGCATCCATTCCAGAAACACAGGCGTAAAAATAACGCCAAACGCGGTAAGAAATACGCCGCATACCAGACCGAAAGCTATGATGGTATGGATGGCACGGGATACCCGTTCTTTATTGCCTGCGCCGAAATCCTTTGATATTACTACGCCGCCCCCCATGGCAGTCCCGATAAAAAAGCTGGTAAGCAGAAATATCAGCGTGCCGGAAGAGGTCACAGCCGCCAGCGCGTCTGTACCCAGCACCCTGCCGACAACCAGGGAATCTGCAATGTTATAAAGCTGCTGGAATACCTGACTCAGAAAAACCGGAAACGCAAATGCCGTCATAAGCGCATACGGATTGCCCTGCGTCATGTCCTTTGTGTAAGCTGCATTCTCTTTTTTTTGAGAAATAGTATGTAAATGTGTCATATCCGCTCCTATATCTGTCTATCCGGTAACCTTCTCACGCTAACCCCCATGCCGCCACTCCATGGCGGCTCATAATCCCACGAAACTAAAGTTTCGATGGAAAATGCCGCTTTTCAGGCATTTTCCGGCGTGAAACTTAGTACTTCTTAGCGAAATGCCCTCTGGCATGAGCTATTAGAAGTACTTTTCACGCTAATTGCATGATATAAATCTGACAGGGATTTTCTTTCCCCCAAAGCGTAGGGAATACTTCCAGTTCCTGAAAACCCAGACTTTGGTAAAACCGGTTTGTATCGTCATAATCCTTATAATATCCCATCTGTACCGTTTTCACCTGTAAAAAGGAATATCCTCTGTCCACCGCGCATTTTTTTGCAGCCAGAAACAAGTCCCGGCCAATGCCCTGACGGTGGTATTCTTTGCGTACCCCCATCACTGCAAGCTCTACCGTCGCTTTTCCCGTTTCCTTCAAGCAAAGGAAACCTGTCGGCGTTTCTTTGTCAAAAGAAGCAAAGAAAAACTGTCCTTTACTTTCTTTTATGTATTCCTCCCTTGCCTCGGGAATGCCGAACCAATCCGGCAATGCTTCCAGTATCAGTCTGGATATTTCCGCTTTTTGGGACCCGTCAGTGAGCTGCCTGACCGTGCTTCTGCCGTCCCGCATGGATTCATATTCTTTTTTCAGGATGGCGTACCAGACTTCATCGCACACGCCCTGATTATTCACTCCGGCTGCTCTCCAGATTCCTTCAAGAGTCATGCCGCATTTTTTCATCACCCTGCCGGAATTGGGATTGTGCAAATCATGACAGGCCCTGATACAGTTCATTCCCACTTCTTCAAAGAAAAAAGCCATAACGGCTTTCAGCGCTTCCGCCGCGATTCCCTGCCCCCACCAGCTTTTTCCGATGCAGTAGCCGACGTCTGCCGACTGTGTTTTGTCATTTATTTTCGTGGCACTGATGGAACCGATTGGCTCCCCCAGCTCCTTTAATACAATCGCCCAATGATATCTCTCGGGATTTTCATTGTCTTTTACCCAGCTTTCCAGCACCATACGCGTAATTTCCACATTTTTATGCGTCGGCCATGTGAGAAATTTTGTCACTTCCGGGTCAGACGCCCAGTTTCGGAACATGGGCTCTGCATCCTCTGTCTGAAAAGGCCTGAGAATCAGGCGGGCAGTTAATATATTCTTTGTTCCCAAGTGCTTCAAATGCGGTTACCTCCTTATTATATATATCTTTCCACTGCGAGTGCAAATTCTTCCGTTCGCACTGCAAGTCCTCCCCACTCGCACTGCAAGTCCTCCCCACTCGCACTGCAAGTCTTTCCACTCGCAGTGCAAATTCGGAAAACCGTCGGTTTTCACATTCACTGTGCAAGTCTTCCCCACTCGCACTGCAAGTCTTCCCACTCGCAGTGCAAATTCGGAAAACCATAGGTTTTCCGAATTCACGGGCATTCGCCCTATCAAAATGCATTTTGACAAAACCGCCAGCAAGCTGTCGTTTTGTCAGACTGCATTTTGGCACTGCTCATTGCTTACGTGGACATTATACCATACATTTCTTTTTGGGGGAACTTGGGTTTTGGGGAAATGACGGAAAAGAAATTGTGACAGGCTGTTTTTTGTGTTACTATCATATCAACAATATGAAAACTGATTAATATATTAGGAAGAAATTATGACAATTACCAAAAACAAACAGACCGATATTACAATCCGCCGTATGGCAAAGGCGGCCTTTCCGGACAAAAGGGTGACTTCCATAAAAGAGCTGACAGAAGGGATGTGCAACGTCACCTACCTGCTTGGCCTGGATGACAAAACGGAAAGTATATTAAAAATTTCCTCTAAGGATAATCAGGGACGAATGTCCAACGAAGTCAACCTTATGGAGGCGGAAGTCAGGGCAATGGAACTGGTAAAAGAAAGCGGGCTGTTGAAAGTTGCCGACATTTATTATTACGATTGTTCAAAAACAATCTGCGACAGCGATTACTTTTTCATGGAAAAACTGGACGGCGATAATTACATTCTGATAAAAGAAAACCTGTCCCAAAAAGAAATTGCACAGTTAAATTTCGAGATAGGGCAGATTTCAAAAAGACTCACTGATATCCGGGAGAATCAGTTTGGCTTTCTGGGGGATACGGAAAGATTTGACAGTCTTTATGAATTTATATGCAGAATGCTTTGCAACCTCATTATAGATGCCCGAAAAAAGGATATTGCTCTTGGCATTGACATCTGTAAACTGCCGGAAAAGCTTGCCCAAAATAAAGCGTGCTTTGATGAAGTAACCCATGCAACGCTGGTGCACTGGGATATGTGGGAGGGGAATGTGTTTGTGAAAGAGGGGCATGTAGCCGGGGTAATCGACTGGGAACGCGCAATGTGGGGTGAGGCTTACATGGATGACCGTTTCCGCAGGCACACCAGGAATCAGCACTTTCTGGAGGGATATGGGCAGACTGCATTTTCCTCTTCGGAATTAACGCGAATCACATGGTATGATATTATCCTTTACCTCACTATGATGATTGAAGTCTTTTACAGACAGTATGATGACGACGGACAATACCGGTGGGCAAAAGGGATGCTGGAGCAGACACTTTCCGGCATATAATCCATATTTTGTTTCCTTATTTTGCATGGGCGGCGACGACGGAGCAAAATATGAAAACTTAAGATTTTCTGTAGGTTTGTCAAACATATGTTACACCGACTGTAAATAATCCCTTAATATCTGA
>CAJTKU010000026.1 GCA_910577015.1 uncultured Lachnospiraceae bacterium
GGAATTTTCAGGGCTGCATTGCTGTTTAGTTGTCAAGGTCCTTCTGCCTGCTGCGTACCATTCTCTTTCATGGGCCGCAACTCAATCATAATATCATGAGTTTATTTCTTTGTCAACATCTTTTTTAATAAAATCTAAAATATTGACACACCTAAGCATAACTGCTGTCAACGGTGGACTTTTATGATATCCCATGATTATGATTTTGTCAATAGTATTAATGTTAAAATTAGGAAGTGCTTTTCAGCACTTCCTATTCTTGACACTAATAACGGAGAAAGAGGGATTTGAACCCTCGCGCCGGTTGCCCGACCTACACCCTTAGCAGGGGCGCCTCTTCGGCCTCTTGAGTATTTCTCCAAAATCCGAATGTACCACTGTCAAGTATATTCTGCATCTTGTAAACCAACGATGCAGAAGTTATTATACATAGAAAACTTATCCTTGTCAATGTTTTTTTCCCTGAGATTCCGTATTTTGTATGGCGGCAGCCCCCGCGTGCATTTGATTCCATAAAGGACCGTGTAAAAACACCGGCCCTTGGATGTCGTCTTTTGACATCCTATGTGCCGCTGTGTTTTTACCCGAGCGAGAGCGCGTCCTGTTGGAACAATTGCACGCGGGGGCTGCCGCCATACAAAATACGGAATCTCAGATTTTTTACTATTTAAGATTCTCCATTCTGCCGAATGCTGATTTCTTCTTCTATCCGCCTTTTGACTTCTTCTGCTATTTCACTCGTCTTCATGTCTTTGTAATCTTCATAATACAACGGAGGAAGATATGTCAGTTTTACTGTCACCTTCTTAATTGACTTTTCATCAAAAGGTTTAAAAGAATCAATAAGGGCACAGGGTACTATTGGGCATTTGGCTTTTGTGGCGCTCTTAAAACTTCCTCCTTTAAAATCTAAAAGATTATTTCCGAGTTTACTTCTGGTGCCTTCCGGGAAAATCAAAAAGTTTTTTCCTTTTTTTACTTCTTCTGCTACTTGGTTAATCACTTTCATGGACTGCCGGATATCTTCTCTGTCGATTGCAATCACCCCGAGGGCGTCCCCGACTTGTTTTAACAGAAATACATTCCGCGCCTCTTTTTTTGTTATGTAGGAAAACGGCTTAGGGCAGGACTCTAAAAATACCAGCCCATCAAAAAGACCTTGATGGTTCGAGAAAAATATGAATCCGTCTTCCTTAGGAATGTTTTCCAATCCCTTAGACTCTATGATAACCCTTCCTGCGCGGTTAGCCCTTTTTGTAACTTTCTTTATATAAGCAAAAGACTCTTCAAACGAAATATTTTCATCTTTTCCGCACTTCCAGATGCGATATACATAATAAGGGGCAATATAAAACAAACGCAGTACCATCAGAATAATTCTTCTCATGTCTTCCTCATTTCCGCGCTGCTTTGCTGCACATAGCCAGGCAAGTCTTTAGAGTTTGTATTAGGCAGCGCGCAGGCACAAATTAAACTTCATTAACGGCAAATTCTTTTACAGCTGTTTCATATAAGTTATTACCTGATGCATCCGCCACCACAATAACCGGAAAATCAACTACTTCCAGCTTATGGATTGCCTCTGTTCCCAAATCCTCATATGCCACAACTTCTGCCTTTTGAATGGCTTTTGACAAAAGCGCTCCTGCTCCTCCGACCGCTGCAAAATAAACTCCGCCGTTTCTGACAACAGCATCCAGTACTTCTCTGGAACGTTTGCCTTTTCCTATCATTCCTTTTAACCCTAAGTCCAACAGTCCGGGCGCATACTTATCCATCCGGCTGGCTGTTGTAGGTCCGGCTGAACCAATCGGCCTGCCATCTCTTGCAGGAGACGGTCCCATGTAATAAATGACATTATCCTTTAAATCAATCGGTAAATCACATCCTGCATCGAGCGCTTCCTGCATCCGCTTATGCGCCGCGTCCCGCGCGGTATAGATTGTTCCCGTTATATATACGTAGTCACCTGCGGATAATGCTTTTGCTATTTCACCGGTTAACGGTGTATGTACTCGCTTATTCATACTTACTTATACCCTTTTCAGATTGTTCTTATCACATGACGGTTTACATGACAGCAGATGTTTACAGCTACCGGCAGCCCCGCAATGTGTGTAGGATAGGTTTCTATATTTACTGCCAGGGCTGTTGTTGTACCGCCAAGCCCCGCCGGGCCGATACCCAATCCATTTATTCTTTTAAGAAGTTCCTCTTCCATTTCCCTCACATAAGCAATCACCGAATGACTGTTTACCGGCCTTGTCAATGCCTTTTTAGCTATAAGGGCGCATTTTTCAAAGGTGCCGCCAATGCCTACCCCGATGACCATGGGGGGACATGCATTGGGTCCGGCATCTTTCACTGCCGTAATAATCGCATTTTTAACGCCTTCCGCCCCATCCGCCGGTTTCAGCATAAATATTCTGCTCATATTTTCACTGCCGAATCCCTTTGGTGCGACAGTTATGGTAACAGAGTCTCCTTCTACTATGCTGTAATGAATAACAGCAGGTGTATTGTCACCTGTGTTTTCCCTGATTAACGGGTCCTTTACCACAGACTTTCTTAAGAATCCTTCTTCATATCCTTGCCGCACACCCTCATTTACAGCCTCAGCCAAGACTCCGCCTTCAAAATGTACTTCCTGGCCCACTTCAAGAAAAACAACAGCCATACCGGTGTCCTGGCAAATAGGAATTCTTTCTTCGCTTGCAATTTGCAGGTTTTCTTGCAATTGAGCAAGAATTTGGGTTCCCAAAGGAGATTTTTCTGTCTCTCCTGCATGTTTCATTGCATTATTCATATCTTCAGAAAGGAAATAATTTGCCTCAATGCACATTTCCTTAATATTTTGGGTAATATCTTTTACATTTATCGTTCTCATTTATTTTACTCCAAGGTTCAACCTGATTATTCCGTAATCAGGTTCTTTATCCCTTCCAACTCATCCTGAGTAACAGTACCCGGTTTCCACATAATATGCTGTCCGTCCTCCTGATATCTGGGTATCAAATGAAAGTGAAAATGCATCACTGTCTGACCGGCTGTTTCACCATTATTCTGTACCAGATTAAAACCATCTGCCTTCAGCTTTTCACTCATCTCTGCCATCATCTTTTTTGCAAGCAGTATAGCGCCGACTGCCTTTTCTTCCGGCAATTCATATATATTTGCATAATGCTCTTTCGGAAGAATCAATGCGTGGCCTTTTGTTGCCGGACTTATATCAAGTATCACCCGAAACTGCTCATCCTCGTACAGAGTTTTTGAAGGAATCTCCCCATTTGCAATTTTACAAAAAATACAATCTTCTTTTCTCATGCAGGTCACCATGCCCTTCTTCTATATTATTTTTCCTCAAAGTTAAATATCTGGTCCAAAGTTCTAAGTATCTTAAAATCACCTTTCATTTTCATCTCGCCTGACATAAATGCCCTCTGGAAAGTCATGCGTCCGTAAAGAATATCATTTATTATATTCTTATCCGTGTGAATTACGACATCTGCATTTAGGTCACTGTCATAACTGCATACCAGTTCTGATACATTTACTTTTAAAGATAACGGTTCTTTTTTATTTCCTATGAAGATTTTATAATTTGCCTTGAATCCCGGCTGCGGCTTAAACGCCTTTTTAAACCGTTCCAGATATTCTTCTTCCAAGCCCGAATCTTCCATCATATCCTTAAACAGATTGGTCAGTTCCTGGATATCTTCTTTTTGTCTCTGCACATAGCTGTCATCCGATGCATAACGCGAAAGCTGTTCTGATTCCTGCGGTGTCAAATCAATATTTTTCGTGCTGGACACCATATTTTTGACCGCTTGATTGCTGGCCGGGAAACAAGCCACTTTCTGATTAATGGTGCGATACATGTTTTCCGCTTTTTTTTCTATTAAGGTAATATAGGTTTTATTCATCTCCAGCTGCGCTGTGTCCGCAATATATCCGCAAATACCGCTGCATGGCAGACCTCCGAGTATTTCCCACGCAGTCGCCAAATTCAGTTTTCCTTCACGCTCACCGTACGTGGTTGCCATGACTATCGGGCACATATATATTTTTGCAATCTTGTCTTTGTCTGCATACAGCCAGCATGCATCCAGAAACTGCTGCATATAACCGCCTATCCCATACCATTCAACCGTAGTGGCGAGAATTATACCATCCGCATTTTTCAGGGTCTGGGGCAGCGTTGTTATATTGTTTTTCAGTTCAAACAAATTAAACCTTTCCACTGTGACATGCAGTTCCTCCAATACTTCCTGCATTTTTCCTATTACAAATAAAGTAGGGTCATCTATCAGGCCTCTCCCGCCATAATAAATATTTATTACCATCTTCTCTGCTCCCATCCGTCTCCATAGACATGTTTATTTCTTTTATCTTCACGGCGCCTTTGTAACAGGCACATTCCAAAGGCCAATAAAAATCCAACTGCAAGTCCTCCCATATGAGCCGCATTATCAATATTTTTTGCTTGAAACCCGCTATATAAGGAATAGACTACCACAAATACTATTCTTTGCCATGTGACATTTTCCAATTCCCTTGTCCATGCAAACGACATGGCTAACAACACGCCAACCAGTCCAAACACGGCACCGCTGGCGCCTATGGAGCCGACATACCACTCATTGGCATATAACTTATATGCCATCGACACTGCCTGCCCACCCAGACCTGACACTATATAGAGGAAAAAGAACCTGAAATGACCCGTTTCTTTCTCCAGCATGGCGCCTAATCCGGCTAAAAGCAGCATATTGTTTATTAAGTGGCTGATATCTGCATGTAGAAACATTGCCATGACAATACGGTATAACTGATGTTTCCCTAAAAAAGCAGCCGGACTGAATTCTCCTATATTATATAACAAGTCACCTGTAAATGTACATATTAGAAATAGTATCACGTTCATTATAACCAGAATGACCGTTATATATGGGACATCTTTGATTCTTCCATATACTCTATCCACGTCTTTCTCCCGCCATACAGCTTTCTACAGATATATAAAAGGGTAACATCTATTACTTCTTCTGTCAACGATAGGTAAAACTTAGTTTTCCAAGTCTTATTTCATCTTCCGATAAGATTTCCACCTTTTCATACGGATGTAGTCGTACTCCGTTTTTGAAAGTCCCGTTTGTTGCGTTTAAATCCTCCAGATAAACCTGTCCGTCCTGCTCGGTTAATCTTGCGTGCATTCTGCTGATGGATGAATCCTGTAATATTACGTCTGCTTTGTCACCTTTTTTGCCGATGACTATCGGTAGTTGCTGCAGACAAATCACTTTCCTGTTTTGTTTTCCGTTTCCGTATAATTTTCTCTCTTCAGGTTCAGGCTTTACTTCCATATAAGTTGTTTTTCCCTCTTCCCTTGGTTCTTCTGTTATTTTTTCTGCTTTGTACTCCCATTGCTCCATAGCCAGACTGAGTTTATTATCTTCCTTGAAATATTTGTTCCTGCCAAATATGGCAGCTATATCTTTTCTTTTTCCTTTCTCGGTACAAATGGCTTTTTCTTCCTGTTCAGAGGTTTGCGCTATCTTTTCATTATTATTGCCGTTTTGGTTTTCTGACTTTTCCTTCTGATATTTTTCCCATAAAGAAAGAAATGTTTCTACCGAAAATTTTTCTTTTGTCTTTTCCCAGACAGAATAGATATCATATACCGCTTCTATTGTATCCTCCTCTTCTTCGTTTACATTTTCCGCTAAAAAAGCCAAAAATGCTTCCATACTGAATTCGTTTTTTTCTGCATAATACGGATAGTACATAAAGTAAAATTTGCCCGATTCAAAGTCCAAAAAGATACAGTCCGGTCTTAGCAGCAGACAGCGGCTTTCTAAAAGATACTCTTCCAATGACCATAAAACTACCCTAAGGCCTGCTGTCAGACTTTCCATCCATTTTTCCCCGATTTTCTCTTTCATAAACCATTTTGAAAGACTCTGCATTGAAGAAATTTCATAGTATATGCTTTGCTCTCCGTCGGATGTATATATGTTGAATGGCAATAACCCTTCCACCTTTTTGTTTTCCAATATTTTATACTGATATCTATGTCTGTTATCCACACCGTTTTCTATTTTTGTCATGATATAATTATGGTTAAAACTATTTGTATATTCTATCTGCATCTTCGTTCTCCTCTTCATCGGTTTCCTTTTTTCTATCCACGTTATCCTTTATTTGGCGACACATCCTGATAAAAACAACAGGATTTATACATTTACTTTCCGCCTGTTCCTTTATTTCCCATCCCGGTACTCCTGCAAGGTCTTTTATACCCTGAAACGGGGCCTTTACAAACCCTTCCATGGAAACATTTACACTGCCCTGTATGGTAACCTCCTGACTGCACCCTGTAGCTATGTATTTTTCTTTTCCGTAACTTTCCAGCATATGGCAGCTTGCATTGTACACCTCTTGATTGTTTTCTCGATAGATACTGCTGCCTGCAAGTGCAGCCCGATATGCATCCTGCTTCATCACACACCTGTCGTATTGGAAAAAACCGATATAAACAATACTGATACAGACATAAAGCGCCATTGGTATGATAAGGGTAGCTTCCACAGTCATATATCCATCTGACGTAATGAATTGCTTTTTCATTTTTTCCTCACCATATAAACAGGATTATCCTTGCGGCTAATAAAAAGGGCACAAAAGGTATCCGGGTCTGTTTGTCTGCTTTTCCTATCATAACCAAAACCACTGCAAAAAGTGACTGCAGAAACAAACCTACACAAAAAATCAGCAATACTTTACCAATTCCCTCTAAAATCCCTATAAGTATCAGTATGATTCCATCCCCGAAACCGATTTTTCTTTCTGTCAGATACGCCAACGCCATCAGACCTGCGCCCGGAATAATTGCAATCAGGGTAAGAAGGAATGCCTTTAAAAATCCTTGATTTACGATATTAATAACCGTTTCAATAAATGCCCATATGCCGCCCACGGATAAAACCATTACAGGAATCTTCTTCCATCTGATATCATATATGCTGCTTCCCAATAAAAGGCCCATTGTGCCAATACACCCAAACATACATTACCTCCCGCATCTTTCACATATTTTATATAATTTTTCCGCCTCCGAACGCAGCATTGCCGTAACAGTTCTTTTCAGTCCGCTGCACTCCAGCTTTTGATGATACCGTTCTCCGGTTTCCGCCACATAATAACTCTCTTGTACTCCTGTTACACACAATTCACAGGGAAAATACCGGCTGCCGAAAGCATTTCTGAGCGTTTCCACCTTTTGCGCCTCACACTCCGTTATGGATAATCTGATATGAGTGCAATCCCTGCTCAGGTGATATACTTTTGCGTTTTGCGCAATAAACACATAGGAATCACTTTCCTTTTCACCACTTACATCGTAACCTGTCCATGCCCTGCCATAATATCTGCTATAAAATCTTGCAGGATAATATCCTGCTATTTTGATAAAGGGGGACACCTGATATGTCAGAACCAAATCAATAACATCATTTTCCTGCAACACGGAAGTATTTAAATAGGAAATGCCATCCTTACCGTATGTCAATGGCGAATTGTCTAAATACTCCTTACCGGCAAAGCTTTCTACCTGCTGTTTTACATACAAATACGAAAAAACTGCATTTTCTGCAAAAGCTTCCAGCCCTGTATCCTCTTCCTCCTGCACAATGCTATCATATGCATACGCATAGACGGATAATTCCCTTCCCACCTCCCTGAGAGCCGACAAAAGAGTGCTGTGCAGATAATATATTTCAATTATCCAAAGAAGATTCAGCAAAAAGAATAAGAAAAGCGGCAGGGCAATGGCAGCCTCGACTGTCATGCTGCCACCGTTTCTGCCTGTTTTACTATATTGAAAAGAAGAGAGCATGGAAGTCCCCTTTATGAAATACTGCTTGTGTTTTGGTGAACAAAAATCTATTTGAGAGGAGTTGGAGATGGTTGGGGTGAATCTCCATACTGTAGGTTGTCGTAAAGAAGGTTGTGTTGTGCTTATTTTTAGGTTGATGAATGTTTTGTTGAATGTTTTCATAAAGGGGACATCCCTGCTCTCTTTTTTAATATCCGTAACTCCTGAATATGTCGTATTGTCTGCCATCCGTTGCGCTATATTTTATATCTGCCCCGATGCTGTCGATACAGCCATCCATTCGGAATGACTCATTACCTTCGGTCTGCCGTATATCCATTTCCACAATATCCATAAGCCGGAACGTCGTTGTTACTTTGTCCTGGAAACATAGAAGAATCCGAAGATAGTCCTCATAGAGAAGTCCCTCTTCTTTTTCATCACTCTTTTCTGCCTGCTCGATACTTCCATCAAATGCAAGCGCTTCTTCTATTTCATAGTACCATTCTTTTCCGCTTTTCAGCAGGGGAACCCTGTCTCCCCGAAGAAGCTTGGCCACATCAGATATGCTTTCTACCATTGCCCATGCAAAAACGATAACCGCCTGCAACAAAGGCGCCAGTTCCGGCAGGGCAAATAACGCAGCAAGCGCAGTGGCGGCAGCCTCCGTAAGCTGCATTCTTTCTTCATCAGATATCAAATACAGTAAATTGGCAACAGTCCTGATACTGAAAATCTGATTCACCACATCCTTCAAATTTTCCGAGTCTGTTTCATTTCCGGAAAGAATATATTCAGTCTGATACTGAAGATACCCGTTTTCTTTCTCCATTCCGTAATGCCCTGTATAAGCGAGTATGTATTCCTGAAAAACCAGTTGTTCCCACAAACCATCCGTAAACGTAACGGCCGGATTCATCCCCGTACCGGCGAGTAATTTTCTTGAAGAAATATATTTTGTCAAATCTGCCGATTGGGTTGAAATAGACCGGTAATCTTTTACAACAAGGCTTAATATACCTGCATCCCACAGGGAAAGTACCTCTGCCCCCGGATTTTTCCAATCTGCCGCCGCTTCCTTCGGCAATGCTTCATTACTCCATTCCTCCAAGTCGGCAGTCGCATTCCTGCACTCTGCCAGAATATCCCTTGTGTTTAAATCATATTTGCTTACTGTATTTACCCAATTTTCTATTTGTTTTAAATAACTTATTCCTACGCGCTGATACATCACTTCCACTGCCTGTCTCCTGAATACTGCCCCTTTTTCATCAGATGCAGCGGAAAGACCGGTAATGACAACGTCCTCCACCTTAAGTTTAACGGGATTGTGATAGAGAAATGATAAAAACAAATCATCCCCGCTCAAATTACGCTCCAGATAATCTTTTAGGCGTGCCTCCGTCGTTTTGTATGATGCGTTTTCTGTTCCATAGGAGGTATCGATAAAAAACAGGTTGTACTGGTTTAACAGCTCCCTGTGAAATTCTGCAAGAATATTATTCATGCCGATATCCGTCACACATTCCACTTCCATACGCCTTGTATTTTCCCTGGCTCCCAAAATCAATACAAGGCACAGGGAAATCATAACAGACAATATCAGGGACAAAAAGACGGTCAGATATCCATCCACTGTTTTCATTTTACACTCCTATAGTTTACCCGTCTGTGTGGTAATTTTTGTAAACAGGCTCTGCACTATCAAGGTAATCTGGTCCTTAAACAAGATGACAAGACCGACCAGAACCACAATGATTAAGATTACTTCCACCGTTCCCATCCCGGTATTTTCTTTGAGAAAAGTTTTTAACGGACTTTGTTTTAGGGTTTTACAATTTTTTCTTTTCATTTTATTCTCCCTTCAAAATTTTTTTAATACATGGAATCGTTCCTTCCGTCAAATGGAGAGAAATGCAGGCACCATAATCAGGACCATAACCATTCCCATTATCAGCATCATCGGAAATAAGAGTTTTGTTTCCATTTCTTCTCCTTCTTTTTTCTTTTCTGCCGCATGTTCTTCCAATGCCACGATGGATTCCTGTCGCAGTTGCAGCAGAAGAGCTGCGTTTCCTTTTTTCAGGTTTTGTACCAGTAACGTCGTCAGTCTGATAAATTTCTGCCTCCGAATCCGTTTTCCAAACCGTTCGTATGCATCTGCTTCTGCAATTCCACTGTCCATTTCCCGGCATGTCAAAAGCATTTCCCGGTACACAGGATTTATCTCTTTTCCTGTTTGGTTCAATTTGTTTCCTTCTTTTGCAATTTTTTCCCATGCGCCTTTGGTGTTCATTCCTGCTCCCAGATAGAGGGTGAGTTTACTGATAATGGCCGGATACTCCTCCTCCATTTGTTTGCTTTTTACCCGAACCCTCTTCTGTACTTCCCTGTCCGACAAGACATAGGCAACTATTGCAGCGACCAATCCCAACATAAAAACTTTTATGCTTTTATCCTCTTTTCTTTCTGTCCAGGTCACGTTTTCCTCATCAATTATCTGCGGAAGACTGACTTTGTCATTGGCGTAACTTACTTCTTCCATATTTTTCAATACGTCGGTAACAGCATCGGAAAATGAATTTTCTTTTTCCGGCGGACAAATTTTTGCATAAAAAGTATGTTCTTTGAGAAAATCATGGTATTCTATTTTCAATTTTATGGGAACCAATGTGACGGATTCTTCCTCCTTGCCGCCATAATTTATTTTACCGTCACCTGCCACCTGCAAACTGCCGCTCTCCCATGACAGGGAAAAAGGATATCCCTTCACTTTGTCCATAAGGTTTAAATCTTTGGTAACGTTATCCCAGGAATCATTTTTTCCCAATGCTTCCCCGGCTATCAGCTTCAACACTTCATCACACATGGCGTCCAGTTCTTCTTTCTGATACCTTTGTTCCTCTACAATCAAGCTGGCTTCTGCCTCTTCCCCGTCTTCTCGTTGTACAATAAGGTGTACTTCCTTACTGCCTTCTCCTTTTTCTTTTCTGAAGATATACCTGCCATCCACAAGATTATTGTCTTTTCCGTCGCCTACCCACAAAAGCAGGGCTATTACATCTCCTGCAAACAGAATGATGATGGAAACTTTAATTTTTCTGACGCCATATTTCCACTTTACATAACCGGCATTTTCTTCCGGATTCAGTTGTACAAGGCTGCCAGTTATTGCTGCATCAGTCTTCCCACACACCGGAAACAGGGAATAAAGCAATACCGCCATCTTTTCAAAACATTGTTCTGCAAAGGAAACCTTTTTTCCGTTCTCCGGCATATTCGGAATCTGACTTTTTTTTGCCCTTATCATGATTAGGACAAACAAACCTAAAATTACAATATACGTCATTTTTTCAATTCCTTTCCTCACAAAATGGAAACACATATTTTTTCTGAAAGAAAATATGCCATTACATATACAAAAAGACATCCCGTCATAATAGCTGTTCCGGTGAAATTGTGGTATAAAACATCAAAAAAGCCTTTATTACCTACTTCTATGTAACAAATCAGCGCAAACGGCATGATATGCATGATTTTTTGTTCAAACAGTCTTCCGCTTACTGCCGCCTGTATTTCCTGTTTTAAGGCAATTTTATCTCCAATCAGTCCGGCTGAGGATTGGATGATTTCCGGAAGGCTGCCCCCGCTTACCCTTGCAATGGAAAACACTTCTCCAAATTCTCTGATATTTCCATTACAGCTTCGGCTGCCAAATTCACACAGAAGTGTTTCTAACGGAATGTTATTATGCAGTCCTTTTTTTATCCTGAGCAGTTCCTTACCCATCAGTCCATCTGCCCCGTAGAGGGAATGCATGTCCTGTATGCACTCCAAAAATGCATTTTCGACAGAATATCCGGCTCTTAAATTGGCAGCCACAAACAGAATGCAATCCTTAAATTCTGCTTCCAGTTTTTGCTTTCTTTTTTCACCCTTTTTCTTTTGGGAAACAAGATACAGATATACGCCGACAGGCCATAAAATAAATACTGCAGAGAAGCTGCGATAAAAGAATATAGAAAAAAACAACACCGTGGAGATACTGACAATGGTATAAAACAGTTTGGTTTTCCCGGAAAAAAAGTATGCTCCATAGATGGGGATTCCTTTTGCTCTGCTTTTAAAAAAGTGGCGCTTTTGACTGTTATACAGCAAAACCCGCTGCTTTAAGCTTTGCATCATGCTTAATCGCCCCCTTTTTTTCCAGACTGCCGGAAATTATCTGCCCTTTTTCCTTTCTGTTTTCTTCAAACCGGTAAAGGGTATGCAGCCGGATTTCTCCGTTGACATATTCATCCACCTCAACAATTTCCAGAACCTTACGGCTTTTATCCCGTAGTCTTCCCAGATGGATGATAATATCTATTGCAGACGCAATCTGCTGTTTTATGGCCTCCATAGGCAGGTCCATCCCCATCAATATCATGGTCTGCAATCTTATCAGCATATCCGACGCGCTGTTTGCATGTCCTGTTGACATGGAACCGTCATGTCCCGTATTAAACGCCGTCATCATATCCACCGCTTCCTCACCCCTGACTTCCCCAACGATTATTCTGTCCGGACGCATACGCAAGGACGCCCTTATTAAGTCCCTGATGGATATGGCATTGCACCCTTCCACATTTTCATTCCGGGTTTCCAACCTGATTAGATTGGGAATCCCCTGAAGCTGCAGTTCCGCACTGTCCTCTATCGTGATAATCCTTTCCTCTGATGGGATAAATCCAGACAACGCATTTAAGAAAGTGGTTTTGCCGGAGCCGGTTCCGCCGCTGATAAAAATGTTATAACCCGCCCGGACTAATAATTTCAATTCCTCCGCCGCTTCAGGACTGATACTGTTCCATGCCGTCATTTGTTCCATGGTAATGGCATTTTGAGGAAAACGACGGATTGTCACAATGGGACCGTTGATGGCAACCGGCGCCAATACCACATTGACCCTGCTTCCGTCCTTTAACCTGGCATCCACTATGGGAGAGGCTTCATTGACAGACCTGTTACAGCCAGACACCATTTTCTGGATGATGTGCAAAAGCTTTTCTTCGGAAACAGAGTGCTCTGTCAACTGTTTTATATGTCCCTTTCTCTCCACAAAAAGGGAATCAGCCCCGTTTATCATGATTTCCGTGATGCTCTCATCTTCCAGAAGCGTCTGTAAGAAGTCAAGCCGCCTCAGAGCGTGAAAAATATGCTGTTTTAATTCCTGTCTCTGTTCCACGGTGTAAACGCGCAGCGCTTCTTCCTGCAAAAAAAGATTATCTATCAGTTCTTTTACTTCCTCGTCAGAAGATTCTTTGGAATAATCCAGCTTATTTAGCAAACGCTGCTCCAGCTTTTCTTTGATTTCATTTGTCGTGTGTTCCATATTTTCCTTTCTGTTTTCATTCCTTTTCCTGTAAATCATCTTTTATCAACTTTTTTACAAATTCTGCCAATTCCCCCCTGCCGTACTGCTCTATCCTTTCCGGCAGCCGGGTAAACTGCGGCAGCCTTTGCATACTGGTTTTCTCCAGAATGTCTTCATATGCAAAAGCGTGTAGAAGCTCTTCATATTGTGCAAGCTTTCCCCTGGCATGTTCATCCTCCCTGATTATGGTATATATCCTGTCACACATACGCAGCAGTTCAAAGGTTCCTTGTATGCTGTCGCTTAAGTCCAATATCAGATAATCATATCCTCCTTCCTCCGCAATTTTTTGAATCAGTTTTTTCCATTCTCCCGCCTGTACATAGATGAGGTTTTGTCCGGCATAAACGGGTGGAATATAATGAAGCTGCCCGATGCGAAGCGTCATGGACTGTAAGCGACAGTAAAACTTTTCCTCCTGTTCCTGACAAAAATACAGCAATGCCGCCAAGTCTCCCCTTACATTTTTTTCCAACAGCTGATTCCAGCCTGCATAATGCTCAAAACTGATATATAACGTCTTTTTTTGAGTGGAAAGCGCCTGTCCAAGCGTCAGTGCAAGGGAGGTCTGGAGACAGCGCCTGACCGGTGAATAAAAGCCCAGTATAACTGCTTTTTTTCTTGTGCGCAGCTTCTTTTCATTTCCCGTAAGCATGTCCGCATAACTGTCAAGCAGTTCCTGCCAGACAAATTCAGCTTTTTGATACTTGTCAATATTCCTGACATTATCCCCCCGGATAACTCCGCTTTCATTGAGCAATAACGTTTTTCCTGTCGGCAGCTGGGAAACTTCATAGGTAAAATCCGATTCCGCAACCAGCAGCAGCTCTATCCGCTCATTTTTGCCGGACTCCAGCAGCTTTTCCACCTGTGTGTATGTGTGAAGTTCAAACGGCATTTCCTCTTTCTGCCGTAAAAAGGCAGACAAATTCTCCAGATAATCCTTTTCACTGTCACACAAGGCCAGTATTCTTTTTTTCAAACACATCCTCCTTGTTCCTTTTTTGCTTGTTGGTAAATTGGGATGATGCCTCCCGATTGTGAAACACGATGTTTCCATTATGTGATAACCAGAATTGTAACAGAACGTTACAAGTTGTAAAATGAATTATAACCGCATCTTTTATGTTTGTCCAGCATAAAATTCTTTTAAACTTATTTTTGGTAATTTTTACATATTTTTATAAAAATAGATGCCGTAAAGCATTGCAAGGCCAGGAAATCCGAGGATTCCCGATGTCAAAACGGTTGCAGGATTCAATCCCACACCACTCGCCATTCCAAATTTCTGCATGCTGGAATTTATCAAAAAAATGGCCAGGGTTCCCAAAACCATCCGTAAAACAAAATTCAAAAGCCATTCCGTCCGCTTACGCATTGCCCCAATCAAAAGCACTCCCGCACAAATGCCTACTATCCACAAAATTCCCGTATTCTGATTCATATTTTCATGTCCAAAAAGGTCTTTCTCTAATGTATGCCTGTACTTTTTCAATTATGCCCCTTTTGGCACAAATTTACCAAATAAGGTAAAATCAGGAATATTCCGGCCAATTCCGGCTATACTTTACTATCAGATATTATAATGTGATAAAGGAGTGTATCTTTTATGAAGGTATTATTTCGGCAGGAACGGGTAGAAAACATACCCATAGAAGAAGATTTTAACTGTCCCACATTACAGGAAAACATAGAAAAAACCCGTTATGCACTGGAAAATGCATACGCGGGTTTTGACAACGCAACTGACCCTGATTTAATTGACTGCTATATATATGAAGTCAATGCACTCCTGAAAAGATATAAATATCTCACTGACCTCGCTGAAAAAGAGCGGCAGACGGTTCCGGAGTTATGCCCGGAATCCCCGATTCGCGCTTTGTTCAGCCATGTTTTCGGATAGACTGTTTTTGCCGTAAGTCAGGCCTGCATATACAGTCTGTGAGTTTTGCATGACAGGTGCAGAGGTGTCCTCTGCTGCAAGTTTCCTGTATGCGGTTAGAAGGTTTTCTATCACAAGGCGGACATGGGAGAGAGGTTCGGTATCTTTTCTGATGTCCGCTTTAATCAGTTCCCGATTGCAATACATATACAAGGAAAACAGCCTGAGCGCCAATTCGTAATCCAGATTCAGGGATGCCTGCAATTCGTCAAGGCATCCTTTCACTTTGCGAAGCGCCTCCCTGTATTCTGAAATTGCTGCCTGTTCGTGCGCTTTTTCTGCCTCATCAAGATAAACAAGGAGCATTTCATATAAAATCACTATCATTTCAGTCTTATTGGCCTGTGTAATACGCAGTGTAAACTGCTGTTTGCATTCCTTCGTCATCTCAATCTCCTATTGTAACAACTGCAATGCCTGCGACGGTCTTTCATTAGCCTGTGCCAGCATGGAAGTTCCTGCCTGTGTCAAAATCTGGTATGTGGTGTATTTGGTCATTTCCTCCGCCATATCCACATCCATAATTCTGGAATAAGCCGCCGTCATATTTTCACTGGTAATGTCCAATGTGCTGATTGTTGATTCCAGTCTGTTCTGATATGCACCCAGACGGCTGCGGACAGAAGAAACATAGCCGATTGCGTCACCCATTCTGGAGAGGGCGTCGGCTGCCCCGTCTACTGTCGAAACATCAATTCCTTCGATTCCCATATTTTTTAATTTGATTTTGGGTATTCTGACTTCCAGTACCTGCCCTTCATTGGAACCGATTTGCAGACGCATGGCGCCAATGCCGGTTACATCTATATTTAACGGGCCAATATTGGCATCGCCTTTTTTTGCAACCTCGTTCAAATCCAAACGCATTTCAAATCCAAGACTTCCCGCAATCGTCACTTCATTGTCCTTGATTTCCTTCACAGTGACACCGGCGGGAAAATTTGCCCCGAAAGTCGGAACAAAAGAGTTGATTTCCCCTGTCTGGGCATCGTAACCTATGGCCGCATCCGTAATGGTATACACTTTTGTCGCAACTTCGTCGGAATAATAACTTACCGTCACATCCTCCACATCCGTGTAAGCTTTTAAATCAAACTCACCGTTCATAAGTTTCTGGCTGTTAAATTCTATGGTATCGGAAACCCTTTCTATCTCATCACAAAGTTCGCTAATCTCTTCCTGTACCAATTCCCTGTCCCCGTCAGACATGGTTTCTGTTTTAGCCTTTACCGTCAGCTCATTGATACGCTGTAACATGCTGTGAACTTCGGAAAGCGCGCCATCAACCGTCTCAATCACGGAAATACCGTCGCCGGCATTCTGGTTTGCCTTGGAAAGTCCTTCCAGCTGCGCGTTCATTCTCTTCGCCATGGCAAGTCCGGCCGGATTATCCTTTGCCTTGTTTATTTTGAGTCCGGAGGATAATCTTTCCAGGGACTTTGACAATAAATCATCATTGTTTGCAAGTGCATTGTTTGATATCATTGCCGATACATTGTAGTTAATTTTCATATTTTCCTCTCATTCTGCCGCTCAAACGACTGTCAATGGGCTATACTGATAAGGCTTGCTTGAAAGCCCCGATTACCATGCCCGCCACATGATATAATTCTCTTGTTTCTGTTTCCGGTTCGCCGCCGCCCTGTGTACCGTCAACGGGCTTTCCGTCAATCACCTGTACATTACCGGGTTGTAAGCCGGATTCCCTTAAACGGGAAGAAAACGCATCTACAGTCCGATGCAAAAGCTCTGTCGCATCACTGCCGCTGCCTGTAAAATACCCGGAAACATTTCCGTTTTCCATAAAGAACTCTCCTGATAAATACCCGTATCCGGCAGTATCCACGCCTACAAAGACCTTGCCGCTGTCTTCAGCGGAGTGAACCAGTTTCAGATGTATGGCTGTGAGGTCCCCGTCAATTATCTGGGGCAGTTCATACTCCTGTTCTTTGACAGCCTGCATTTTTTGCAGATGAAGTTGTTTGCAGACAAGCTGCAGGGCCCTTACATCCAGGCTTTCCGTCCCCGCCTCAAACGCTAATGCCTTTGCCATGCCCTCGCTGCGCTCCATCAGCTCTGTATAGGCGCTCTGGAAACTCTCCCTGTCGGTATATACGGTATCATTTTCTTCCGAAAATCCGGTATCCTCCAGAATATCCGTAAGACTCTCTTTATTTTGGGTGTTTTCCACCGCCGCTTTTTCTCCTGCCTCCGCAAGCCGCTTAAAAGGCCGGACATCTTTCTTCCTCATGGCGTCTGCCGCAAGTAAATTGTCAATCGTAACCGGCTGCTCTAAGTTCTGAAGGATACGGACTGCTTCATCGCCTACTTCATTAATCTTTCTGACTTCCTCCAAAAGCGTTTGGCTGTATGCAGCTTCTATCTGGGCGTCGATGGAAATTCCTCTCTCCACTGCTTCTTTCAGACTTCCGAAATTTTCATCCATCGAAATATTCACGCCTTTTACTTTTCCGCTCCTTACAGCAGACAGCAGATTGCTGAAGGTAATTTCCGCCTGACTGTTTACCAGACTGCCTATGACGGCTCCATCTGACTTTTCAATTTGCTTTAACAGCCTGTAAATCCCTATAAACGACTCTTTTTCCTCTGCCGTAATCTCCTGGTTCTGCTCCAGATGATAAAGGAAACGGCTATATTTTTCACTCTCTTCCGAAAAATCATCTCTTTTTGACAGATATTCCGAAAGTTCTTCCATGGAAGTCTTTAGCGGATTGATTCCATCGCGAATCAAATCAAGAACTGCCGGCGGCGTCATCTTTTTAACAACGGATGCTACGGTCTTTTCTGCTTCTTTTACTGCCAGAAGATTTTCTTCGGTAAGTTCCATGTGGTTGTAGCTTAAACTTCTGACCGCCTTACGGTTTTCATCCGTAAGTTCCAGACCCATGTTTTCCAGTAAGGCATCCACATTGCGGAACGCCTTTTTGATATTGTCACCCATGTCGGCCCGCGGGGCGGTCATCATGGTTTCATACGCTTCTCCCGCCTGCCTGTAAGCATCCCTGAGCGCCTGCCCCGCTTCATATATGGCGTCCACGGTAAGTATCTCGCCCAGAGATAAAAGCCGGCCCAGTGTGTTTGCGGGCAGATAAGGCAATTCCCTTGTTTTTTGCACGGTTTCCCTGCAAAGGTCCGCCGGATTGAGGGCTATGGTTCCTGCCTCGGCCTGTTTGTTTTCCAGTTCCTTCAGTGCATTTATCATTTCTTCCATTGGAGCCGTGTCTATGGAAAATCCGCTTTTAAGCAGCTTGACATTGGCTTCAACAGTCATATGAAGACGGATTTCTTCCAACTGCCTTCTCGCTCTGATATTTTCCTGTGAGGGTTTATCTGTCAGGACTGATTGATATTTTCTTTCATATTCTTCAAAGCAGTCAACCGCTTTACGGTAAACGCTTCTGCCGTCGGCAAGGTTTCCTTCCCCTGCTTTTCGTCCCTCTGCCAGCGCTCCGGCTATGGCTTCCAAAAGCTTATCCCCTGATGCGGGTAACGTTACCTGTTTGATTTCTTCCATCAGGCAGAAACTATTCTCTGTAAGGGGAATCCCTTTTTCCACCAGCCACATACCGTCCTGCACGGTTTCATCCGTAATGGGATATCCGGCTTTTTCTATCACTTTTCCTATCTGGTCCTGCAGCTTTTCCATATCTGCATCCGACGCTTTTTGTCCGTAATAGCCGGGAAGTTCTTCCCTGAAATAACCCATGTTCTGCCGTCCGGCATCCTTAGCCCCGGCATGTTCTGCCAGATACAGATTGTCAATCTCCGGCTCCATACCATTGGTTACCATATATTTGACGGCGCCTTCCGGAAGCTCTGTCAGTTCCTGTCCCCTGTTATAGGCTTCCACGGCCTGTGAGACATTCTCCTGCGTAGCCGGGACATCCTCCTTGGAGAAAGCGCTTAACAGGCTGTCTGCCATCGCTTCGCTTCCGGTAATCTGCACAAGGACATCCTTGTCAATACTGTCGGTATAGCCTGCAATGTCCACACCGGCTTTTATAAGCTGTGCCTTTATGGTATCAACAATGGTTACTGCCGTTTCAATATCAATATCCGTGGGATTGCAGCCGTCTTTCATCAGCTTTGCAAAATCCTCGTCGGACATAGAACTGGACATTACTGTCATATAGTCACGGTACAGGGAAACGTCCATACTCCCTGCCGCCTGCATCACTTCCTCTGCCGTCCTTCCATGGACGCCCCGGTCTTCAAAAAGACCGTACGCAGCGTTATCCGTAACTACTCCAGAAATGTCCAATGCGTAACCGCTCTCCGATTTTTTTACATCGGTCGTTGCGGCGCGATATCCGGTTGTAACCCTGTCTACATTTGAAGATGGGATATTAGATATATGCATGTCTTTCCATTCCTCTCTATGCAGCATGTGAACTTCTCTCACACGAAAAGGTGAACGTATCCTTACGCTCACCTTTTATTTCGTCATGGATTCTCTTTTTCTTAACCCTCTAAAAAACAAATACAGCCGCCATATACGGAGCCAAATCAAAAGTTATGGAGTAATCTTTGTAATTTGCCGGGCTTTTCTTTGCCTCCAGCACTGCCGGTATGCTGCATCCGTTCCCTCCGAAACGTTCGTCGTCGCTGTTAAGCACCAGTTTATACTTTCTCTTGAAAGGTACGCCTACCTGATAATTTTCCCACTTCATGGGCGTCATGTTCAGCACAAAAAGCAGATTATTTCTTCCTGTTGCGGTCTTCCTGTAAAAACTATAGGTGCTTCTTCCCGCATCATCCGCATTCAGCCACTCAAATCCCTTCCAGCTGTTGTCAAAAGTATACAAACAGGGATATTTCCTGTATAATGCAAGCAGCTCGCCGACGTATGCCTTTAAGCCGCTGTTTAACGGCTCATCCAACAAAAACCAGTCCAGTTCCCTTGCCTCGCTCCACTCTCTCTCCTGTCCGAAATCCTGTCCCATAAACAACAGTTTTTTGCCTGCATGGCCAAACATGTAGGCATACCCCACTCTCAGGTTGGCATACTTATCCGTATGATAACCGGGCATTTTGTTAACCATGGAACATTTCAAATGCACGACCTCATCATGGGAAAGAGGCAGTATGTAATTTTCACTTTCATTGTAACTCATGGCAAACGTCATGGCATAATGGTTGTCTTTTCTGAAATAGGGGTCAAGCTTCATGTATTCACAGAAATCATGCATCCATCCCATATTCCATTTAAAAGCAAATCCAAGCCCGTCCGTCCCGATACTGCTTGTCACCTGCGGCCATGCGGTAGACTCTTCGGCAATCGTCAAAAATCCCGGATAGGTTCCCCTTACCACGGAGTTCATATGCTTAAAGAACTCAATGGCTTCCAGATTCTTATTGCCTCCGAATTTGTTGGGACACCACTGTCCATCCTTTTTTCCGTAATCCAGATACAGCATGGAAGCAACCGCGTCCACCCTGATACCGTCCACGTGAAATTCCCTGAGCCAGAACAATACATTTGCAATCAGAAAGTTTTTTACTTCCGTCTTGCCATAATTGAATATTTTCGTCCCCCACTCAGGATGTTCTCCCAGTCTCGGGTCAGGATGTTCAAAAATACATTGCCCGTCAAAACATCCCAGTCCGTGGGCATCCGTTGCAAAATGGGCGGGTACCCAGTCCAAAATCACGCCGACATTGATTTTGTGAAGGCGGTTCACCAGATACATGAAATCCTTAGGCGTGCCGTACCGTGCAGTGGGCGCGTAATAACCGGTTACCTGATAGCCCCACGAACCGTCAAAAGGATGCTCCGCAATTCCCATCAGCTCCACATGGGTGTACTTCATTTCTTTTAAATATTCCGCCAGTCTGTCTGCAAACTGTCTGTAATTATAAAATCCGTCCGGCGTGCCGTCGGGATGTTTCATCCAGGAACCGATATGGCATTCATATATGGCAATGGGCTCTTTCTGGATATCCGCCTTATCCCTTTTTGCAAGCCATTTATCATCTTCCCATGCAAATCCCTGTAAATCAGCTACCTTGGAAGCCGTGCCGGGGCGCATTTCCGCATAGTTTGCAAAAGGGTCGGCTTTATATAGCTTCTGTCCGTTATGGGTCGTAATCAAAAACTTGTACATGCAGTTTTCTTCTACGCCGGGAACAAAAAGGGAATGAATGCCTCCCGGTCCCAGCTTATTCATGGGATGACTGTTCTCATCCCATCCGTTAAATTCCCCGATGACATGCACTGCCGCCGCATTGGGCGCCCATACCGCAAAGAAAACACCTTCTACACCGTCTTCTTCCGACAGGTGCGCTCCCAGCTTTTTGTAAATATCATAATGCGTTCCCTGTGCAAATAAGTATTGGTCCGCCTCGGAAATCATTACGGTTTCCCTTTTTGCGGCTGTCTGACTGCTCTTTTCCATGAAACTCCTCCACACTAAATAAAATCTTTTTCCCTTAAAATAATCATATCTTCTTCATCATACCGTTTTGCTACCAGAATGTCAAAGAAATGTCCCATGGTTTTTTTATTTGCATGTCTGATAGCTTCATCCAGGATTTCTTTCACTTCCGACATGGTTACCGCATGGTCGCTTGTCTGCCTTTCCGCAATACGCGTATGCAGGGCAAGCACGCCCAGCTCATCTATACTGTATTCCTGGTCCTTGGCGTACTTTTTACCAAAAGCAACCAAAGTATCATTGTCAAGCGCTTCAATATCTATCCTGATGTTGAAAAACCGGGTGAGCGATGGATTCTCATTCAGGAACTTATTCATCGGCTTTCTCAAATCTTCCAAAATCACAATAAGGCCGCTGTGCTCCTGCTCCAATGCTTTTTGCATTTTTTCAATGGTGCTCTTTTTCAGCCCGGCTGCCTTTTGTATAATCAAGGCCCCGTTTGCCAGTTTGGAAAACGGCTGTTCCACCCCCTTCCGGTTCAGGGAATCCCCGGAAATTTTTGCTATCTTGCCGGAAAAATTGCTGTCGGTCTGCTGTACTTCTTTAATCAGGTTTCTTGCAAGGGTCATGGTATCCATGCCCTCTTCACCTGTAATAATTACATTGCCGGTGTAAGCCGCCAGACTGATATTATCGATGGCATGTACAATCTGTTCCTTTGTGTTCCTGCTCTGTATATATGCGCCAAAGAGCTGACGTTCTTCCGGGGAAAGAGGGCGTACTTTTGTCTTTTTTGCAGCAGCGTTATTTACGGCCTTTTGAGATTCTTCTTTCTCCTCTACTTCACCGGATTCATCGGATTTCTCATCACTTTCTACCATTTCATCAGAATCCTCAAAGCTCTCTTCCATTTCATCCGGTTCCTCAAAGCCTTCTTCGATTTCGTCCGGTTCCTCAAAGCCTTCTTCGGTTTCATCCGACTCCTCAAAGCCTTCTTCAGTTTCGTCCGGTTCCTCAAAGCCTTCTTCGGTTTCGTCCGGTTCCTCAAAGCCTTCTTCGGTTTCATCCGACTCCTCAAAGCCTTCTTCGGTTTCGTCCGATTCCTCAAAGCCTTCTTCGGTTTCATCCGACTCCTCAAAGCCTTCTTCGGTTTCATCCGACTCCTCAAAGCCTTCTTCGGTTTCGTCCGGTTCCTCAAAGCCTTCTTCGGTTTCGTCTGACTCTCCAAAATCTTCTGCTATTTCTTCGTCTTCACCATAGCTTTCGTCACCGTTTTCTTCGATTTCCTCAATTTCTTCAAAACTATCGGAATCGCCATCCTGCAGGGATTCGCTTCCTTTCTCTAATTGCTCCAAAAGGCCATCCCTTGTTGCCGCCTCAAATTCGGTAAACATGGCTCCTGTCTGCTGCATGACACGCTGGCGTACCGCTTCCATGCGTTTTTGCTCGCTGTCTTTTTTCATTTTCTCCCACTCAACCAGAACATCTTCCAGTCGAATCTGACCGGTTATCTGCTTTTCCACCTGTTCTGAATCGGGCATTATCATGCTTATCTGACCGTCATATTCCATACCAAGAATTTTTTCAAAACCGGTTGGCTTTTCATCCACCCGCCTTTCTATCATCCCTTTTTGTGCCGTTGCAGGTACGGATTCTTCTTCTTTTTCCTCTGTTCCTTTTTTCTCTGACGCAAGTGATTCCTGCTTCATTTCTTGCAGAATCTGGCTTGCGGTGGTATCTATCTCTCCGGTTTCTCCAAAGAAAACTTCTTCTACCTTTGTTTCTTCCGGCTCCACCGGTTCTTCTTCACTTTCTTCATCCGGAAGGTCTATTATCCCTGTGTCCGAATTTAAAAGAGGCGCCATAATAGCCTGCATGACAGGGTCCATTTCCCGGCTTTCTTCCTCTTCATCTCTTTCATTGTCTGTATTTTGACCCTCTGCAAAAGGTTCCTCCGTCAGAGGAACATTCTGCTTTCCGGGTGTAATATCTTCTGCAGGGGAGCCTTCCCAGAGTTCTTTCATATTCTGGGCAAGTTCCTTTTGCATATTGATAGTATCATACTGCCCCACGTTCATGAGTTTCACTTGGATATCCAATTCTTTTTGCGGAATTTCCTTCGTGGGTGCGTCAGCCAAATCCTGCATAAACTGCTCTGTTTCGGAATACTGCTCCGTCTCCTCGGCAACGGGCATACTAATCCCTTTTGCTTCATTGTATTTTACCTGCTGGTCGTAATTTAACGGCTCATGCAGCATTTTAAGCTCCATGGCTTTTAAAACATACTTGCCCTCGCCAAACCAGACTATCAGTTCGTCACACTCCTCCACACACTTCGTGGCAAGCCCTATCCTGTGATACAGATATGCAAGCTCATAAGCCCACTTCTCACTGTAATCTTTTGACTTAAGTTCCTCCAGCACTTCTATGCGCTCTTCTATGCTGACATCCTGCGCTTCGTACAATTTGTATTGGAGAACATAGCGTCCGCTGTCCCTGGGCGCTACCTGCACAAACTCTTTGTAGTATTCCACTGCCTGCACAAACTCACCCATTTTAATGGAAAGCTCACACAGGGAATATACAATGGAGCGTCCTCCCGGATGCCTGTCATATGCCAATAACAACATGTCCCTCGCATCTTCAAAACGACGGTTTATTTTATATAAGTCACTAATGGTGCAAAGCATCATAACACTTTTCACACGGCGCCAGTCTATTGTATCTGCAATAGTGGCGGCCTCGACATATTCCCCTCTTGCAATTAATGACTTTATTTCTTCCGACCTGATTTTATATTCGTATTTGTCCACGACAACTGCCTCTCCTAAACGACTTTGTTAGTGAAAGCGTAAAATAACCCACTTTTTACTTTTTCAGTTTATCATAATCAGTCGTATAATGTCAAAAAAATATCGAGGAAAATGCACAAAAAATACAAGATATTGTGCTTTTCCTCGATATTAGCTTACTATATGTCGTAATTTAGTGTATTAGGGCATTACTTCATCCTGCTGCACCCTGTTAAATACCAGCGGATACGTAACGCCGGGGAAAATTTCTACCCCTTCCATTCCTGCAGGTGCATCAATATTGAGGGTATCGCCTGTCACAGTAAATAAATCATAATTATAACTGTCCCCGTCCCAGCAAATCTTGTTGCCGTCCAATGTATAGCTGCCCGAACTCTTCATTTCATCCAGCAAATAGTCCGCATCCAGATAATAACCCATCATATCACGAAGATACTCTTCCATAGTGCTGCCAAAAGATTCCTCCACCAATTCATCCGCTTCACTTCTGCTGATACCCTGTGATGCAAACACTTCATACATCATTTCTACACTGTAATCAACGAAGCTGTCCACCCACTGGTCAAAGTTTTCCCTAAAGGAATCCTCATCCACATACATTTTATAGTGGCCGTCCTGCGTAAATTCCATCACCAAGCCAATTACAAAACTGCCGTCAAAATCTTCAAACCCTTCGCCCAGTTCTCCTGCAAGGTAGGGACCCATTTCAATTTCCATTTTCCAGGTTCCGGAAATTTCTTTCATTCCCTCCGCTGCCTGAGCAGCTGCCTGTGCAGCAGCCTGTGCCTCTGCTTCTGCAATTGCTTCTTCCACGCTCTCTAACTTATCGGAAAGTTCAGCGTCTTCATAAAGTTCGCCCAGCGCGTCCTCCAGCACATACTTGGCCATATCATAATCTTCCATGTCCAGATAATACTGGGCATCATCCAAAGCTTCCTGACGGTAAAGACCCTTTACTTCTTCAATGGCAGCCTGCGCTTTATCATAATAGAGAGTATCTTCTTCCATAACCTCTTCATAACACGTCCATGCGGACAGATAATCTCCTGCTTCCTTATAATCTTCCGCTGCTTCATATCCGCTTCGGCCAATCATGATATAGTTCACCGAATCCATTATTTTTTCCAGCCGGCCGTCTTTTTTCAAAATGGAAACCTTCAGCTCGGACAAAATATCCCAGGCTTCTTCATAATCCATTTCTTCATTTATATAGTTGTTTTTTATCTGCTCTGCATAATCCCTTGCAAGTTCTTCAACAGCTTCAATGTCTTTTTCACTTTTTACTTTTTCAAACAACTCGGTTGCCGTATATACATCTCCTGAAGCAAAAGCGCTCTCGATTTTTTTCACCGGACTGTTTCCGAAAA
The DNA here is from genome assembly GCA_910577015.1 of uncultured Lachnospiraceae bacterium. Taxonomy (GTDB): domain Bacteria; phylum Bacillota; class Clostridia; order Lachnospirales; family Lachnospiraceae; genus Acetatifactor. The sequence goes on from CAJTKU010000026.1 coordinate 25,807, forward strand.
TAAGAAATGCAGCCACTCCTCCTCCGGCAAGCAAAAGCACGATAAGCACAATGATTATAATCAGCCCTGCTTTTCCTTTTTTCTTATTCTGAACAGGCGGCGGCACTGCTGCCGGCTGCCAGTTTTGCGCAGGCATTCCTGTCTGGGGCATTCCCTGTGCGGCTCCGGCCTGCGGCATCTGCTGTGTAGGCGCTCCCGGCTGCTGCCAGCCCTGTGCAGCTCCTCCCTGCGGCATCTGCTGCATGGGCGTTCCCGGCTGCTGCCAGCCCTGTGCAGCTCCTCCCTGCGGCATCTGCTGCATGGGCGTTCCCGGCTGCTGCCAGCCCTGTGCGGCTCCTCCCTGCGGCATTTGCTGCATGGGCGCTCCCGGCTGCTGCCAGCCCTGTACGGCTTCTCCCTGCGGCATTTGCTGCATGGGCGTTCCTGCAAAAGGCTGCTCTGTGGGCGCTGTTTCCACAGGCATCTCTGCAACAGGCTGTTCCTCTGCGGGCGCTGCTTCCACAGGCGCCTCCGTCACAAGCTGTTCCTCTACAGGCGCTGTTTCCACAGGCGTCTCTGCAACAGGCTGCTCTTCTGCGGGCGCTGCTTCCACAGGCATCTCTGCAACAGGCTGTTCCTCTGCGGGCGCTGCTTCCACAGGCACAACTGCCACGGGAGTTCCACAAAATGCACAGAATTTTGAGCCATCTTTGTTCTCTTTTCCACAATTAACACATATCATATTTTTTCTACCTTTCATAATGGAAAGCTGTCTGGCAGCTTTATTTTACTTTGTACAATGTAATCGGATATTCCAGTCCTGAAGACAGTGGAGTGCTTGGCGCACCTTTTGGCACTTCCAGCTTTAGGGTGTCCCCGGTAACGCTAAAAGTATCATACCGGCTTCTGTCCACTTCACCTCCGTCTCCTAAAAAGAGTTTATTGCCTTTTGTTTCATAATTGCCTTTCGTTTCAATGGATGCCATAAAAGCGTCCACATTAAACAGAAGGTCTATCTGCTGGCGCATCATTTCATCGATAGTCATACCATATTGCTCATAAATCAGTGAATCCGCCGTTTCCCTGTCCACACCTGATTCTGTTTCAAACGTATCATACATTTTCTCTACCGCAAAATCGCATAAATCGTCTATCCAGTCGGAAATACTTATTTTGAACTTTTCTTCATTGAGGTATATTTTGTAAGTACCGTCCTCATTAAAGTCAAACAAAAGCGATACGACAAGGGTGCTTTCAAAATCTGCAAATTCATCCCCCATCTCATACGCCATCGCTTCGCTCATATCCCATTCTGTTTCCCAGGTTCCAATAATATTTTTGCCGGAACCGCCGTTTCCACAGCCACACAGGGAAAAGACAAAGATAAGCGCCATAAACACTGCTATCCACTTGCTTACTTTCCTCATTCACATCCTCCCTCCAAATGAACTCCTAAATATAATATATAGCTATTTTGTATTATAGTTGGCATTTCTTTCGCATGTCAATGCTTTTCCGTCCGCTTATTTAAGTAAATCCGACAAATCTGCAAACTGCCGCAGCGTCAGCGCTTCTCCCCGGACAGTCGGAGATAACTGCAGTTTCTCCAGCGCAGATATCACCTGTTCTCTCGATAAAGAAAGATTTTGTGCATTGGAAAGGCTGTTTGCAAGCGTCTTGCGCCGCTGGTTAAAGGACGCTCTTATCAGGGAAAACATAAAAGCCTCATTTTCCACTCTGACAGGAGGTTCTTCATAACGCGTCAGCCTGATGACAGCGCTGCCCACACCCGGTCTCGGAATAAAACAATTCGGCGGAACGGTTGCAACTACTTCCGGTTTTGCATAGTACTGCACTGCCAGAGACAATGCCCCGTAGTCTTTTGTACCCGGTCCTACCTGCATTCTGTCTGCCACTTCTTTCTGCACCATCACCGTAATGCTTTTCAACGGCACTTTTCCCTCAAACAGCCCCATGATAATAGGCGTTGTAATATAATAAGGGAGATTTGCCACTATTTTAACCGGCTTTCCCTGATTCTTTTCTTCAACAATTTTATTTAAGTCTGCTTTCATAATATCTTCGTTTAAAATTGTTACATTCTGATATTCGGAAAGGGTATCCTCCAAAATCGGAATCAGGTTTTTATCTATCTCCACTGCCACGACTTCCCCGGCACGCTCTGCCAGATACTGGGTCATGGTTCCGATTCCCGGTCCTATTTCCACGACGCAGTCCTCTTTTGTAACTTCGGCTGCATCCATAATTTTTTCAAGCACATGGGTATCCACCAGAAAATTCTGTCCCCATTTTTTTTGAAAATTGAAATGATACTTCTGTAAAATATTAATGGTATTCTGCGGTATTCCCAGTGTAGCCATTCCATCCTCCTTATGTAATGCATGCCTTATTCCAAATATTTATCCTTCAGATATTCTCTTTTTTCGTCTGTGAGCCCCATCTCCTCTCTCAAAAAAGCGTCTACGCTGCCATGTTCCTGCTCCATCGTTCCAAAGATTACTTCTGCATAGCTTCTGTCCACAGTGAATAAAAGCCGGATTGCCTCCTGTTCTTTTCTGCCAAGTTCCTCGCATACACCCGGCAGGCTCATCAAATTGCTCATAAGCTTATCCACTTCGCTTTTGTTAAATTCATTTACTTTCATGTAATCTGCCATAATCTGCTCCCTCGGAACGGAAAGCGCTGATAAGAGCAGTATTGTGCCGACACCCACCCTGTCCTTTCCGGCAGTGCAGTGCCAGAGGATGGCGCCTTCCTTATGGTTTAGCAGAATATCAAAAAAATTCCTGTACCGGCTTCTGGAAAACGGGTTGGTTATCAGGTTTTTGTACATATCATTCATGTACCCTACGGGTGTTCCGCCACTCATTTGTATTCTGGCAATAACCTCTTTTACTACGGCATTGCCATCCTTGGTCCCTTCACTTTCCCTGGTAATGCCTAAAGTTTCCTCCTCCAGTATCGGATTATTTATATAAGTAATACCTTTCATGTAAGGGTCCGGTTTCAGGTTTTTTTCTGCTTCTGTCCTGAAATCCACAATGGTTTTTAATTTGTATTCGGAAAGAAGAAGTTCCCTGTCCTCTTTTGTCGATGAAAAAAGCGCCTCACTGCGGATAAGCCTGTGCGCCTTAATATGTCTGCCGTCCTCCGACCTGATTCCTCCCAAATCCCTTGTATTGCACATTCCCTGCAGCGGAATCCGGTTAATGCTTTGCAGCACGCAGGTATTCGGTTTCTTCTCCATCCTGATAAGCAGGTTTTTCACTTCATACAGGTTTTCACATTTTGCAAAGAGCAGCTTTTCTGTTTCCGGGACAGGCAAAATCATGTCCGGCACCATTACAGGTTTCATTCCTGCCAGATATGCCGAGCGCAGACCGTTTGGGGAATCCTCGATTGCAATGGCTTTTTCGGGAGAAACCGAAAGTCTGCTGCATGCCAGCAGATAAATATCGGGGCTTGGTTTACTGTGTTCGACCATATCCCCGCTGATAATCTCTTCAAAAAAATGTGTCAGGCTGGCTTTTTCCAAATGCTCCATTACACCTTTCCTGCTTGTGGAAGAAGCCAGCGCTATTTTGTACCCTGCCGATTTCAGGTACTCCAATATTTCTGTTACACCCGGATTTAAGGGAAGGCCTTCCGCTTCCAGCTTTTCATGAAAACGCTTTGTGCTTGCGTTTTGGAACTCATCATAAAGAAAATCTGTTCCGTATTCTCTTTCAAAAAAGGCTCGGGTATCCGTCCTGTTTAACCCGATGCATCCGATAACCGCCTTCTCTATATCATCAATCTTTCTTGCAGCGGCTTCTTCCCGCCATGCTTCCATACACAGTCGTTCCGTATCAAACAATACGCCATCCATGTCAAATACAACCGCTTCCAATCCGTCCACCATCCGGCAATTCTCCTTAACCATTCTTTATCCTGCTTACGGTTATTTTCCCCATAGTTATTATTCATATATTTATATAAGCATTATAGGATTTACTTAAAATCCGAGCCCTTGTTTGATTTTCTCCATAATTTCATTATCGAATTGATAACTCATTTCGCGTAATCCTATCGTAGCTCCTTTTTTCGGATATATCCACAAAACACCCATGTCCCTTGCCGCTTGTTTCAAAGTGAATTTTGTATCCGTTGTAGCGGCCACAAATATAACATCTTTGATTTCTGAATAGGGCAATCGCTTTTTTTCCAGTACCAACCCTTTTTCATAAAAATGTGCCGCACCGTCTCCTCGCTTTTTCGAAACTTCTACAACTAATTTTCCGAACTCTGCATCCGGGGCGCCGCTTGCCAAATTCCCGTTCCACTCCAAAATATATTCTCCGCCATGCTTGCTGCGATGCTCTTCTGCTTTTTCAGCCCGGTTTGCGCGCTCGGCGTAAAATGATTTCAGATACCAAATGATAATTGCTGCACCACCCACAAGAATTAAAATAAAAACTATTCCACTTATCATGATAAAATCTCTCCTTTTTCCTTTCCTAAAAACTGGCTGCCTTTTCCTATATAGATAACCGCTAAAATAATAATTCCCCACACCTTCTTATCATTACTTCTTTTATGATACCACCTCTTAAATGGCGTGTCTATTTCAATTTTAATTGACTTACAAATTCATGTAGGATTACAATACATATGTTACAACTGAATATTTAAAAAGCAGAGATACTGC
>CAJTKU010000027.1 GCA_910577015.1 uncultured Lachnospiraceae bacterium
TCAGGTATTAAGGGATTATTTGCAGTCGGTGTAACATATGTTTGACAAACCTACAGTTTAGTATACTACGATTCCGTATTTTACATGGCGGGAGCCGGGGGATGCATTTGTTCCAACAGGACGCGCTCCCGCTCGGGTAAAAACGCAGTGGTACATAGGAGGTTAAAATACAACCTCCAAGTACCAGCGTTTTTACACGGTCCTTTATGGAATCAAATGTATCCCCCGGCTCCCGCCATGCAAAATACGGAATCTCCGGCGATTATGGCGAGGGAAAGAAACTTAGTGCATAAATACTTGGGAAATGGTATAATGTGCACGTAAGCAATGAGCAGTGCCAAAATACAGAATGCCAAAATGACAGCTTGCTGGCGATTTTGGCAGCCTGTATTTTGATAGGGCGAAGCCCGTGAATCCGGAAAACCGGAGGTTTTTCGGATTTGCACTGCGAATGGAGAGTGAAAAGAATTTCGGAGGCCCCCCCTATATGATAAAAAACATCCTTTACTACAACAATCCGTCATCCCCAAAACCGTCCCTTTCTCCTATTTTAAATTCCATGGGTCTCCATTGTGTGGAATTTGGGGATATATTTGAGGACAGCCATACCGATGCTTCCTTTGTAATGAAAGTTATGAACTGCATTCAGTCAGAAGGAATCCACATGGTATTGTCCCGTGAGTATATTCCGCTCTTGGCAAGCGTCTGTGAGATGAAGAAACTGCCGTACGCTTCATGGATTAGCAGCTGTCCGCAGCAGGAACTGCTGTCAAAAACGATTCTCTACAAATGCAATTATTTTTTCTGTTTTGACAGGGTATGCGCTAACAGGCTGGCCGGGATTGGATGTGAAAATGTGTATCATTTTCCGCTGGCCGTAGACACGGCTGCTGTAGAGGAAAAATTTCCTGAAGGTGAGGAGGAAGCCTCAACATATGCATACGACATCTCTTTATTGGGGAGTATGCAGGATGGTAGGGAGATTTTAGGGGAATTAGAAGGGATTCCGGCGTATGTAAAAGGATACATAAACGGTATAGAAGAGGCGCAGATTAGGGTATACGGATATAATTTTGTGCAGGAAATGTTAGAAGAAGAGGTGGCAAGGGATGTTCTGGACAAGGCAGGCATTCAGTATGGGGAGATGTATTTTGACAATCCGGTGCAGCTTGCAGCAGATTTGATAAATGAAGAAATAACCGCAAAAGAGCGCAGGCGGGTGGCAGAGAAGCTGGGTCATGAAATAAAAATGTATGCCAACCAGGAAGAGGGGCAATGCCTGTACCGCCAAAGCAAAATCAACCTGTATATAACGTCCAAGTCCACGGAATCGGGAATGGAACAGGGAGCGCTGGATATTCTTGCCGCAGGCGGATTCTGCCTTACCAATTACCAGCCCGAAACAGCCGAATTTTTTGAAGACGGTAAAGAAATTGTAATGTATACAGATATGGCGGATTTGGTGCAAAAGGCGGATTATTATTTACAGCATGAAGAAGAAAGGGAAGCCATTGCAAAGGCAGGGCGTGAAAAAGTAATGGCGCAGTTTTCCCTTCATGACAGATTGACAGACCTGCTGGGGATTGTGGAAGAGAGCGTTGGTTAAAGTACCGAAAAGATTTCTTCCAGGCGTTGTCTGTAAGTATGGTTTCGGGTTACTTTTTCATATCCGTTTTTACATATGGCTGCCCGCTCTGCTTCGTTTGTCAGATAGTACCGAACGAGTGCGGGCACCTGTTCCGGCGCTTCATAAAAAACAAAGTCTTCGCCGGGAACAAAGAAATCCAGAAAATCAGACTGATAATTGCTCAACAAAAATCCGCCGCTCCCCATAATGTCAAAGGCCCGGAGGGGTATGCCACTGTGGATGCTGCGCAGGGAAATGTTGAGGTTGATTTTGCTGTTGTGAAAAATAAAAGGCATGACGTCATAATAATCTACAGGGCCGTGGTTGCGGACTCCCTTGATGGATACGGACGCGTCATGCGTATATAAATCGACTGTATGCGACTGCCCGAGAAGGGTTAATATTTTTTCCCTTTCCAGTGCGGTCACCCGGCGGCTCAAAACATACTGTGCATAGAGGTATTCGCTGCTCTCCACACTGTCGGAGGCAGGCAGCATGGGATAATCCGATTGCAGTAAATCTTCCATAATATCCGGCGTAAGTGCGTCTTCCAGAAAGTTGCAGCCATATACATGCATCTGGGCCTGTACCAGACCGTCCAGATAACCTTTGGTGTAGGGGCTGATATTGGTAAGGCGGTTATAAAGGTCGTGTTTGGGTTCGGAATACAGGGAGCCGACAAAAGAAACGTCGCTGCCGTACTGCCGGATGTTTTTTTCAGACTGGCCTGCCAGCATGGGAGCCAGGCGGGAAGGATTTACCGCCATGGGCAGATAATAAATATGGGGAAAGCCGGATTTTTGAAAAGTAAGGCAGAGTTCCTTGTCAAACAAAAATATGCGGTTACAGCGGTTAAGCATGGTATAGGAGTACAGCGCCACATGCGGGCTGTCATATACCCATGACAGATACAGGATGCCTTCCGCTTCGCATGCTTTGGATACAATGGGAAAGTAAGCAAAGGAAAATACATAATCCGGTGTGTTTTTACGGAGATAGGAAATAAAGGCCTGTTCCCATTTGCGGTCATAAAAGGATATGGATTTGGAAAAAGGGTAAAGCAGGACTTCATGCCCGAGTTCTTTCAGTGAGGCTGTCAAATCCTCATTACCAAAGCTGTTCCAGTTGATAAATAGTATTTTCATAAAATCTCCCTGCCTGTCAAACGGATTGCGAATCAATTTAAGTTGATTATATCGTATTGCAGCGGGGACTACAACAAAAAGGTAAAAAGGGAAAGCAAAAGGAGTAAATGCATGGAAAATCGTGAACTGCCCTTAGTCAGCGTCGTGATACCCACCTACAACAGAATTAACACCCTTCCGGTTTCCGTGAACAGTGTATTGAATCAGACATACGAAAATCTGGAGTTAATCATTATGGATGACGGCTCTACCGATGGGACGGAGGAGTATGTAAACAGCATTGCGGATAGCCGGGTCAGGTACAGAAGAGCGGAAAAGAATATGGGACCTTCGGCGGCAAGAAACAAGGGAGCGGAACTGGCGAAGGGCAAATATCTGGCATTTCAGGACAGCGATGATGAATGGATGCCGGATAAGCTGGAAAAGCAGATGAAAATTATACTGGAAAACGGAGACGTTTCCCTAGTTTATTCTGAGTTTGGCTTTTATCGTGGAGAAGAACTGATAATCATTATACCTTCCAAAAAAATTCCTGATGAGGAGAAGCACGGCGACATATTTCCTTACCTTTTGCTGTATCCCCTCATCAGTACGCAGACAATGGTGATGGAAACGAATGCATTTATAGAAACAGGCGGGTTCAATGAGTATTTGAAGTCCTATGAAGATTTTGAATTTTCCCTGCGCTTTGCGAAAAATCACAAGATTGGATTTGTTGCAGAGCCTTTGGTCAAGGTAAACAATTCTCCAAACAGTGTAAACCAGCGTCTGGGTGAAAGAATCAGGACGCAGTTTTACATGGTGAGGGAGATGCTGGATTCGCTGCGGGAGCGGAATTTGTTGGAATATAAACTGGATATTGTTTTTCATGAGGCAGAATCTTTATTGTGCCATGATATTTACATAGAAGAACTGCAGCGCTTATCGGAGGAATATTTATCGGGAGGGGAGAGAGAAACGGCCCTTTCTTATCTGGATAAAATGGAGCAGGGTAAGGAAAATGTTTACCGGAAAATGGAAATGCTTAAACTCCTTCCGCAGTTTAAACAAAAGGTGTTGGAAATTTATTCGGAACTTTATGAAAACAAAGGCTTTTGGTCAAAGGATAAACAGGATACTTTGAAACAATTGGTAAGCAGTATCGTATTGTTTCAAAAAGCTTTTTCAGTGCCCAAAGAGTTAAAGGAGCGTTATAATTCCATAGAGAAAAGACTGGCGGAAGAAGAACTGACGGAAAACGACAGGCTTTACCTGCTGGCGGATATCGTGGAATTATTTGAAACGCTGGAAAAGCTATGGTAAAATGGACTAAAACAGTTTCTGCCATTCTGTTTGCGCAAGGGAAAGCGCGCGTTGTCCCAGATGGCACCGGTCAGATGAAAGATACTGTTCGCAGGTTTCAAAGTCAGGCGTAACCATCTTCCCGAATACGGACAGAAAGAGGATGCCGTGTGCGGCGCACATTTCAGAGAGCCTTTCGTTAAAGTATGCTGTGGCAAGGTTGCGCTCTTTCTCACTTCCGTTGCGCGGGAATTTGGGGTCAAGGGGACAGCTTTCCTTTTGGGACGCGATGGGTCCCCAGCAGGACACTTTATAATCTTTGGCCTGCAGCCAGAGAAGAAACTGCATATATTGTGCAAGGATATCGTCTACAATCTGCCTGTAATCCCTGTTTTGGAGCGCTGCCTGTTTAAACACATGGACGCGGATATCAATCTCGCCCAGACAGCAAAGGATTTTTGCCCCCGGCTTGATAAAGTTTTGGCACAGATATTCTGCCTTTTCCCGAAAAGAATAAGTAGCGTCCGGACGGTTGCAGGTATAGGCGAGACAGGGGCCTGCGTGCAGCGGGGTAAACGGATAAGAGGTATGGTTGACGCAGGTGTTGATGTCTTTTCCTATGGGAAGGAAAGAAAGCTCCTCGTTGCCGCTGAAAAAATTCACATGGGAATCACCCAGCACAATCACGGTGTCATCCCGGTAGTGGCGCAGGCAGGCATGGTCAAAATTTGCCTGTTCAAGCAGGGAATCCACATGCTCCGTTTCGGGCAGAACCTGAAGTGCAAAAATCAGTTTTTGCAGGCGAAGGATGACGGCGTCCGGGTTGTATGCAGCGGCTTCTGTTTTTGCCTCTTCCACCAATTCGGCAAAAAGGCGGCTGACTTGTTCAAACCGGGCATCGGTATAAAGCCCTGTACGGTAGGAAAGTTCTTCGGATACGCACAGCAGGATATCCTCCCAGGGAAGCAGGGCTGCAACGGCAGGGTTGGTTCTTATGGAATTGATAAGTTGTAACAGGATTTGTATCGTCCTCATGAAACACCGCCTGTAATATATGATAAATTGATATTATTTTAGCATAGAGAAAAAATGTGTACAAGTGGAAAAACGCAGGAAACAGGGAGGCATTATGAATAAAACGAAAAATTTGCTGGTAAAAATACGGGAGGCGGCAGCGGATGGCAGGCTGTCTGCCGGTTCAGTACCGATTGCAGATATCAGGCAGTGCGTCCGCACGGAGCTTGAAGTACACCGCAGCACCTTTACGGAACAGCAGTATACAGAGGTTCTGGAACGGTTTGACAGGCTGGGTGCAGGCATCCGCGAGGATGAAACGGACATAGGAAAAATCCTATTGTTTATGGACGCCATGATTCTTGGGGTGGATATGATATCCGAGGCGGTTTATACGCTGGCAAACGGGGATTACTGGCGTTATAAACACGGGGAGAAAGCAGAAAGCCCGGAAATTGCCGGTATCATAGAGTATATAGACAGGGAGCGGAAGATAAATCTGATTAGCTATGACTTTGTAAAGGAATATGATGAACTGCCGGTTACGGTATGCCCGGACGAAAAATCCGGCATGTTTTACATACCCTATAAAGGAAGAAAGATGTTTTTTCCCAGGGGATGGGACGAAGAAAAAATCGCCGGCTATTACCGCAGTGTAATCATGGAACAGGACGAGCGTTCTCCCCATTGCTATGCAAAGGAAACATTTGTGGTAAAAGAGGGGGATGTGGTAGTGGATGCCGGTGCGGCGGAGGGCATTTTTGCATTGGATTGTATCGATAAAGCATCCAAAGTTTACCTGATAGAGGCGGACGAGGCATGGTTTGAGGCGCTGAAACAGACATTCAGGGACGATGGGGAAAAAGTGTGTCTTATTTACGGATTTCTGGACAGTTACCATGCAGGCAGCCATGTGAGCATTGACGGACTGTTTGGGCAGGAGGAAATCAATTATATCAAGATGGATATTGAAGGGGCGGAAAAAGCGGCTCTTTCAGGCGCGGAGAAAACGCTTGCAAGATGCAGCGACATCCGCTGCGCCATCTGTTCCTATCACTGCAGGGAGGATGAAGAAAGCATTCGGAATGTTTTAAGCGGTTACGGATTTGAAACAACGACGTCAAAAGGCTATATGTGTCCGGACTGGACGATGGAAGCGTATCTGGAAGCAGAAGTCAGGCGCGGCGTCGTGTTTGGGAAAAAGACGGGACAGTCCCCGGAAAAGGCGGGGGCGCCGGAGTTTGACGCATTGATTGTGGTTACGGCAAAGGATTTTGAGAGGGTGCAAAGCCAGTATCCGAGACTCTCCGCAAACCTGCCTGCACGGCGCATCTTTTTTGTGGGCAATGAGGACGTGGAGCAGCTTGTCCGAAGCGCCGGGCTGGGAGAGAAAGTCGGATTTATAAATGAAAATACGGTTCTGCCCTTTGACGCCGTGCATGAAGTAATGAAGGAAGCGTTAAAAGATGAACTGGCGGGGCAGGAGCTTCCCAGAGGAATCACGGGCTGGTATTACCAGCAGTTTATAAAAATGCAGTATGCCCGTATGTGTGAGGACGCCTATTATCTTGTGTGGGATGGGGATACCATACCCTGCGCGCCGTTCTCCATGTTTAAGGAGGGCACCCGCCAGCCTTATCTGGACATGAAGAGTGAATACTGCGCGGCCTATTTTGACACAATGGCAAAGCTGGTTCCGGGACTTCATAAGTGCTTTGAGAAGTCTTTTATCTCGGAGCATATGCTGATGAACAGCCGGATTATGAGGGAGCTGCTTTCGGAGATAGAGTCCAACCGAAATATTGCGGGAGCATGTTTCTGGGAAAAGATTATACACGCCATTGACGTGAAAGGGCTTCAGGAAAACAGTTTCAGCGAATTTGAAACTTACGGTACTTTTGTGGCAATGAGGCACCCGGAAAGTTACCGGCTGAGGGATTGGCATTCTTTCCGCTATGGAGGTGTATTTTACAGTCTGGATACCATTTCGGACGCAGACTATGCGTGGCTGGGCAGGGATTTTTTTGCCATTTCTTTTGAAAAGGGTGATTTTGTCAGGGAAGACCAGAAGAATCTCTTTGACAATAAAGAATATCAGGAAAAGCTGTCGGCCAGACAGATGCTGGAGATTGCGCAGCAGGAATTTAAGGAAGGAAGCTATCTGGAGGTATGGAAATAAGGATGGAGAAAACAGAGTTCAGTAAACAGGAAGTCAATCAAATGAAATGGCAGGTTTACAGGCAGCTTCCCGTGTTAAAAGAGAAAATTCTTGCATGGTATCCCGATGTAAAGGAACGCGGTATTCCGTGGACGGAAAGCACCGGGAGAGAAGCGTTGACTATTGCGTCTGTGTTATGTAATTGTGTGGTTTTATTTGCCATACAGGGAGAACTTTCGGAAAAGTGCGGGCAGATAAAAGCGGCCTTGGAGAAAAAAACGCAGGATGCCGGGGAACAGGCCGCCTTGCTGGAAACCCTTTTTGAAACGATAGAACTGCTGGAGGGGTATATCGGGCAGAAGGCCAAAAAATGTAATGCATGTAAGAATGAGGTGTTTTTTACGCCGATTCCCTCAGGCTATGAGGAGACCAGAAAGCAGTGTGGTTTTCTGTACTGGAATGCGGATTTCCAGCTGGAGAGCAGGGAAAACTACGGCTGTCCGGTGTGCGGAGCGTATGACAGGGACAGGCTGATGATTGCTTTTCTGGAGGAAGTGCAGGCGGAAAAAGGGGAAAAACTGAGGATGCTGCATATTGCGCCGTCACCCTCCATAGAGCGTTACGCGCTGGGCAGGGAAGACATTTGGTACGAATCCTCGGACCTGATGATGGAGGGAGTTACCTTTCAGGCGGATTTACAGCACATGGACATGGTGGAGGACGAGACCTACGACATTATCGTCTGCTCGCATGTGCTGGAGCATGTGGAAAACGACGCCAAAGCCATGCAGGAGCTGCATAGAATACTGAAGCCTGACGGCGTGTGCCTGGTACAGGTGCCTCTGATTGTGGGTAAGCATGATACGGAAGAACAGTGGAACCGTTCCATAGAAGAAAACTGGAGGCGGTTTGGGCAGGGAGACCATTCCAGGCTGTACGGAAAAGAAGATTTTATCAGGCGTCTGGAAGAGTCCGGATTTTATGTGAATGAACTTGGCGAAGAGTGGTTTGGCAGGGAGTTCTATCAGGAATACGGATTTGACCATTTATCTATTATGTATGTGGCGACAAAGGATATAAAACTGGTGGAGCGAAAGGAGGAAAACTCCGGACGTGAACTTTCAAGGCTGCAGGAGGAAAATAAGCTTTTACGGCAGGCGCTTAACAATCTGAATGAAGAAGTTGCCAAATTCAGAAATGCGTTGGAAACAAATTTTCAGATTTTATTTCACGCGCAGGACAATCTGGGATATGAAATCAGCGACAGAAAGTTTCAGGAGAACCTGTGGTATCCGAAGATTATGAGTGAGGAGGATACTTTCCGGGAAATCATCGAAAATAAAAAGTCTATAGCAAGGTTTGGAGACGGGGAGTTCGGCATTATGTTCGGGGAACAGCGCTGGCGTTTTCAGGGTACGGATGACAGGCTGGCATGCAGGTTGAAAGAGGCTTTGCAGTCAAGACAGGAAAACATCCTGATTGGGCTGAATAATTTTTACGGTGATTTAAGCACATGGACCAGGAGGGCTGCGGACGGAGTCCGGATTTACCTGACGCCGGAAGTCAGAAAAAAACACTATGCGCTTCTGGACAGGGACAGGGAATATGCCTGTGCCAATATCTCAAGGAATGAAACGCCCCGGCGTGTAGAGTGGCAGAAAAAAATCTGGGACGGGAAAGACTGTGTATTTATAGAAGGATACCAGACCAGGATGGGCGTCGGCAACGATTTGTTTGACAATGCCAAATCCATTGTGCGGATTCTCTGTCCTGCGGAAAATGCTTTTGACAGGTATGAGGAGATATACCATGAAGCAATAAAGCAGCCGAAGGACAGACTGATGCTGATTGCACTCGGTCCTACGGCCAGTGTGCTTGCCTATGATTTGGCGCTTGCGGGCTATCAGGCAATTGACATCGGCCACGCAGATTTGAGTTATGAGTGGATGCTTCGCGGAAACCACAACAGGGTACCCGAAAAGTACAGCAACGAAGCGCCGGGGGGATATGTGGTGGCAGAAATCCATGACGAAACGTATCAGTCACAGATTATTGCTGACTTTCACTGAAACGCAGCAACAGTTCGCGCAGCAGCTGTTCAGGATAGTCTTGGCTTAACAGTTCTTTGTAAAGAAGCATCTCCGGCGAATGGTCGTTAGCGACATAGGGATTTTCCAATATGTCGGGAAAGAAATGGAACAGGGTTTCTTTCATGTACCTGAAATTGTGATAGGAAAAGAAACGTTCATCCCGAAGCATTCGCTGGACGGGTTCGGCAAAGGCCTTGGAAAAATGTAAGTAGGCGTATTCATTGCGGCAGTCGTTTATCAGAGACTGTTCCAAAACCATTTCGGTGGTTGCATTCTGAATTTGTGCGGTATGCATGTAATAGCGGAGAATGGAATCGCCGAACATGACGCCGGTTTCATTTATGCAGTAGAAATAATGTGTCTGCATAATCCTGCTGTAGGAACGCATCAACAGCATACAGCGTTCGGAAAAATAAATATCTTCCATATATAAATCTGTCGGGAACCGGATTTCGTTGTCCGTCAGGAAAGAGCTTTTATAAAGTCTTCCCCAGGGGGCGGTTTTCCAGCCGTATTGCAGAATGTATTTTCTTTTAACCGACGGATTGCGCATATCAAAGTATTCGGGCAGGCCGCTTCCGCTTACGGACAGCGCGTCGCCGTCGTGTATTTCTTTGTAGAAGCATTCCACAACATCACAGTTACGGGCAGCAGCCTCGTCATACAACTGTTGCAGCATATCGGGCGATATGGCGTCGTCTGCGTCCACGAATGTGATATAGCTGCCTCTTGCATACTGCATTCCCGTATTTCTCCCATATCCCTGCTTTTTGTTTTCCGACAGCGGTATCAGCAGAAAGTCTTCGGAATGGGCGCTTTCATAGCTTTCCAGAATCTGCAGGGTATTGTCCGTTGACTTGTCGTCGATACATATGATTTCCATTTCCACGCCGTGCAGGTTCTGGTTTAACACGCTGTCAAGGCAGCGGGATAGCTGTTTTTCCACATTGTAGCAGGGAATAATTACAGATATTTTATCCAAAACATTTGTCAGTTTTTGCTTAAAATCCGCAAGAACCTGCTGTTCTTCATAGGCAGCCACGGATTCCCGGCACGTTTCGGGAGAAATCCAGGGCAGTTTTCCCAATGCAAGGCTGTCTAATAGAACCGCCAATCCGTTGCTGTCGCCTGAAGGGTACAGATAGCCGTTTATGCCGGGTCTGATGAGTTCAATAATTCCGTCCACGGGCGTGGATATGACAGGTATGCCGTTTGCAAGGCTCTCTATTGCCGACAGGGGAAAGCTTTCGTATTCGGATGCCATCACCATGGCGGACGCCCCGGAGACATGTTCGTATGGATTTGACTGCCAGCCCAGAAAGCGGACGCGGTCCGTAAGCTGCAATGAGGCAGCGAGTTCTTCCAGCCTGCTTCGCTCGTCACCGTCGCCTATAAGTATCAGCTGCCAAGGGGTATGGGCAATGCGGAGTGCATGCAAAATCACGTCGATACGTTTTTCAACCGAAAGTCTGCCGATAAAGAGCAGGGTTTTGTTTTCCGGGCCGGTGTCAGTGTGCAGGGCGCATCTGGTAAAATCAACAGGATTGTTTACAAGCTCGGTACGCAGGGCAGGATTGTGCGCGCGAATAATCTTTTGCGCCTTTTCATTCAGGACAAATACCGCGTCTGCCTTTTCCAGACATTCCAGACCGCCGAAACCGGCGGCGACATACCTGTCGACGGGCGCGTGCAGCCAGGAAACGATTTTAAACCGGATGTTCAGTCTGGCAGCCGCCATTTTAGCGGTCAAAACCATCATGGGCCATGCGGTTGCCAGGACAATGTCGGGCTTTTTACGTGTAAGCAGGAAATCAGTATAACTTTCGGTAAACTGATTCAGGGAATAGGTTCCCCTGCCCTCAAGCAGCGGGTAAAAAGGGACGGAAGGGCTGACCCAATGAACGCCTTCCCATACCATCTGAATTATCCTTACCTGAATCCCCTGTTCCTGTAAATAAAGCGCAGTTTGATTTACCACATTTTCCACGCCGCCTTTTTCTGCGACGGCAAGCAGGATATCTATAGATATTTTTGTCATAATGTCCCTTACCTTATGAGATACGGATTATTTTGTGTAATTTAAATAATAGCATGGTACGCAGGTTCAATCAAGGAAAACAAACGGCGGATGGCGCGGAATCATTTGAAACGCCGGGAAAGCTGTGGTAAAATAAGAAAAAGTTATCCGGAGGTAATCACAATATGTATGAGGAGTTAATTGCACAGTTAAAGCCAAGTCCGAAACTGAACCTGACATGGTATCAAAATGAAGATTTGTATTCCGAGGGAGCGGTGGAGGATACGATTATCAGGCTGATTGCCGAAAATGAGCCGGAAGATTATGTGCAGGCCATTGCAGACAATTTCTGCTGGTCCGTGTATTACCATCTGACGCATACAAGAAAGAATCTTTTAAACTGGTATCCGTTTTCACCTGAGGCTTCCGTGCTGGAAATCGGATGCGGCATGGGAGCCGTGACAGGCACGTTGTGCGATACATGCAGGGAGGTTGTGGCGGTGGAGCTTTCCTACAGGAGGGCGGTGGGAACCCTTCTTCGCTGCCGGGAAAAAGAAAATCTGGAGATTATTGTCGGAAACTTAAACGATATTACTTTTGAAAAGAAGTTTGATTACATTACCCTGATAGGGGTATTGGAATATCAGGGAAGTTATACCAATACGGAAAATCCGTATCTGGACTTTCTCAAAAAAGTGAAAACCCTGTTAAAGCCGGACGGAAGGCTCTTAATTGCCATAGAGAACCAGTATGGGCTGAAGTACTGGTGCGGCGCAAAGGAGGACCACACGGGGCTGCCCTTTGAAGGGATGAACCAGTACACCATTTCACAGAAAAAAGTAAGGACGTTTTCACAGGACGGACTGCGGAAACTGATTAAACAGAGCGGATTTTCCAACACTTTTTTCTACTATCCCATGCCCGACTACAAGCTGCCCGCCGTTGTCTATTCCGAAGCGTGCCTGCCCCAAAATGGAAACATGCTGAACATGCAGTACTACTATGTGCCGGATAACAGCACGCTTGTGGCACAGGAAAAAGACATTTACAGGGATGTGATTGATAACGGGGTGTTTGGTTTTTTTGCCAATTCGTTTATGGCGGAGTGTTCCGATGGCGGATGCGTGGGAGAAGTCACTTTTGCAAGCATGAGCAGCAGGCGCGTCCCGGAATATCAGGTGGGAACAAAATTTGAAAAGTCGGGACAGGTGGCAAAATTTGCGCTTGCAGGAGAGGCTGGCAGAAAGCATCTGGATGAAACGCTGGCAAATGAAAAGGTTTTAAAGCAGCGGGGCCTGCATGTGTGGGAAAGCAGCCCCTGCGGCAAAGAACTTGTTTCCGCTTTCTCCGAAACAGAAACGCTGGAAGAGGTTATGCTGCGTACTTATCAGGAGGGCAATACGGAGAAGGTATATGCCCTGTGGGACCAAATCCGGGAGCAGATTCTGGCATCTTCGGAAGAAATATCCTGGGAGGAGAATATTTTATATACTTTTGGGCTGGATATTGTGCCGGACAAAGAAAAATACGGTGCAATACTGAAAACGGGATATCTGGACATGATTCCCCGCAATGCGTTTTGGGAGGACAATGTTATTTATTGGTTTGACCAGGAATGGACGCTGGAAAATGTGCCGGCCGATTTTGTCTTATACAGGGCGATTCTTCGTTTTTACTGTTCTTTTGAGGAGGCAAACAAGGCGCTGCCTTTAACAGAACTGGCACGCAGGTACGGACTGGCAGCAGGGTGGAAGGATTATCAGCAGCTGGAAAGCCTCTTTTTCGGGGTTGTGGCTGATGCCGCCCATATAGCGGAGTCGGACGCTTTCTGCGGTGATACGAGAAAAGCCAGTCTGGAAACCATAGCAAGGATTACCCAAAAGTAGAGGAGAGACCATTATGGAAGAAAACAGGGAAGAAACCGTTGGGGCAGTGGAAAGGCTGGAAACCGAAAATGCTGCACTGCGTCAGGAAATAGAAGAGCTGAAAATCTCCTTCCAAACACTTTGCACGACATTAAATGAGGTGGTAAAAGTGGTATCCCGGATGAACGAAGATGTCGCGGACAATACCCACAACAATGCCGTTTTGTATAACCGGCTGCGCAACCTGCCTTATGAAGTTCGGGATACCAGGTTCGAGGACCGGTATGGAATACCGAAGATAATGAGCCTGGAAGATACCATAGATGAGATTGTGCTGCATAAAAAATCCATAGCCAGGTTTGGCGACGGCGAATTTGGAATTATGTTCGGCGTATCGCGTTGGCGGTTTCAGCGTGAGGATGAAAAGCTTGCCGTAAGGCTTCGGGAAGTGGTACAGTCCGACGAAGAAAACCTGTTGATTGGGCTGAATGATTTTTATGGGGATTTATCCCACAGGACGGAGGCAGATGCCGACGGCATACGTTCCTACATAGTGAAGGCGCGCAGCCAGCATATGTCGCTTCTCAGGAAAGACAGGCTTTATGCGCATGCGTGCATTTCCCGTACCGGTTCATGGGAAAAAATCAAAAACCAGAAGAGAATCTGGGAAGGAAAGGACTGCGTATTTATCGAAGGGGATAAGACCCGGATGGGCGTGGGAAACGATTTGTTTGACAACGCCAAATCCATACAGAGGATTTTGTGTCCTTCGGAAAGCGCTTTTGACGTGTATGACGCCATTTTGGAAGAGGCGGTGAAGCTGCCGAAGGACAAGACCATATTAATCGCCCTCGGACCGACCGCCAGCGTGCTGGCATATGATTTGGCAAGGGCAGGGTATCATGCGATAGACATCGGACATGCGGATTTGGCCTATGAATGGTTTTTAAAGAGCGGAAGCGCCCAAAAGGCTGCGGTGCATCACAAATATAACAATGAATATCCCGAAGGGTATCTGGTGGAGGATATTCATGACGAGGCATATGAAGCGCAGGTTATAGCGGATTTATCGGGACGGTAATTTCCGAATAGCGCTTGCCCAGAAATTCCCGGTAGGTCTGCATAAATTTCAGCCGGTACTTGTTATATTCCATCATGTTGAGCAGCCCGCCGTCGTCATGCATGCACCAGGGATGGCGCTGGACGGGTACGACGATTTTACGGCCGTGCAGGAGAAAGGCAAGGGACTGGCAGGCGTCATAGAAATCCCATCCGGTCAGGTTTTGGGTATCCCACGGGTAGTCGTTTGCAGTGACCATCAGAAAGCCGTCTACCAGGGCCGCGGGACGGTAACCGTCTTCCGACAGGGAATACCGGTAGTCGGACAAGGGGGGATAGGAGTCCTTACGCCTGTAGGGCGTGCCAAGTTTTTCATCGGCGTGCCACATAACGCCGTCTGCCGAAACAGAAGTATAACCGGTCATGCCGATAAGTCCTATGGATGCGTCGGACGAAAAGATGGAGAGTACGTCGGAAAGGAAATATCTGTTTAAAATCAGCACATCCTGATGCATGTAGATTTTGTATTTTGCATCGGAGGCTTCCATGGCTTCATTGTAGCCGAGGGTCATGGATTTGGCGTCCGTCACGGTAAGGATATCGGTGGTGTAGCCGTCGGGGATTACCAGATGGGAAAGGTAATGCATGGCTTCCGATAACAGTATTTCATTGTTTGTACATATGATAAAGCAAAATTTATTTTCATTCATGGCATTATCCCTTTGCAGTCAGTGAGAGAAACATTTTTTTGTCATCTTCATTCCAGTAAGAAAAACAGATTTGGGCAATGGTTTCGTACAGGGCATTGTCGGGGGTAATCAAATCCTCCTGCGTCATGACATACACTGCAAACACAGATAAGGGATTGCAGGTCAGCCAGTCGGACGCTTCCCTGACGGATTCTTCCGAAAGCCGGAAATACAGTCTGCGAAGGACAAAAAGCGCCGTCATGTATTTTTCCATCAGGCTTTGCTTATCGGCGCATTGCAAAAAAAACGGTTCTTTTTGACAGGAGAGCTCCAACCGGGAAATATGCAGTATCTGAAGAATACGGCGCGTTTCCGCGATGTATTCATATGCCTTCGTGCCGTCTCCCTGCTCGATATAGGGGATAAGGGCTAAGAGCGCCTTGTCGTCCCTGGCCGCAAGCGCGGTATCCAGCGTTGTCACGATGTGATTCCAGGAAGCCCGGATAGCTTCTTTGTCTGTTTCTAATTTAGTAAAAAAAGCGTCGGTGGATGAAAGTAAATGGGAAGATGTGTCCATATTGTCTCCTGTCTGGTGTTTTTCTTAATATTAAGTATAGTTTTTTTACGGATTGAAGTCAAATAGTCTTTATAGAACGGTGAAACGGAGGAAAAAGTTGTGGCAGAGGAATTTTTGGAAGGAATTTACAGAGAAGCATATCTGGCATACAGATTAAAAAAAGCGGTGGAGTATGCCAGAATCCATGATGAATTTCATATGATTGCAATCTGCAATGACGTTTTTTTGCCTTTGTGTGAAATCTGCAAAGAGTATCTGCAGGAAGACAAAGAAAAAGGAATTGCATTATGGCAATCCATACAGTCGCTGGTGAAAATAGACAATGATTTGGTCAGGCGCGGCGATGTGATAGAAGAAAAGATTCTGCCCATGCTCAAAGAAAAAATCAGGCGCGGCGGCGGGGACATCAGCGTGGAAAACGAGGAAGGGGATTACCTGTTTGAAAGCAGCGATTCCGGATTTCTGACGCTTGTGGATTTGAAGCGCAATAAATATATCCACAGCATCTGTGACCCTATGTGGGAGGCGGCAAAGCTGGCGGAGTATATTTTTAATCCCGAAAAAAAGGAATATTGCATTTGGGGGATTGGGCTGGGGTATCTGATTTACCAGTTATACATCCTTTCGGAGGGGACTGTCAGGATTCATGTATTTGAAAAGGACGCAAGAATGGTGGAATATGCAAAACGTTACGGTGTGCTTTGCTGGGTGTCCGAGGACGTGCTGGATATCGTTCATGACGAAAGCACAGAGTCCTTTTTACAGTGCATGGCAAAAAAAGATATGGGATATTATGTTTTTCTTCCGGAAATCTACAGGGAAGAGGCCGATGCGCAGCGTAAACTTGAAGACGCGTACATGGAGTTTGCCACGCCCAAAAAGATGCAGGCGGAAAATGAACTGAACTATTGGAGAAACCATAGAAGCGGTTGTCGTGCGGTCAAGGATTTTGATACAAAGTCTATGAAAAAAGATTTTATTATTGTTGCCGCCGGTCCGTCTTTGGATGACAGTCTGGATTTTTTAAAGGAAAATCAGGGAAAGAAAACAGTGATTGCCGTGTGTACGGTGTTTCGGAAACTGCTGGAACAGGGCATCAGGCCGGATATGGTGGTAATTTTAGACCCGATGGCGATAGTATACCGGCAGCTGGAAGGGCTGGAAGGAGAAAACGTGCCGATGCTGGTGGCAGCCACGGCATACTGGAAGTTTGCGGCAAATTATCAGGGGGATAAATATCTGGTTCCCCTGACAGGCGTCCATGAGGAAAGGGAAAGTGACGAGCCATGGGCGATAGGAGGTACGGTGACGCATCTGGCGATAGAGGCGGCAGTCAGGTTCGGGGCGGAAAACATATTTCTGGTGGGTGTGGATTTGGCATTTCCCAACAACCTGTCACATGCAGAAGGAACCGTGGACAGGACCATAGTCAATACGGAGGGTATGCTGCCGGTACAGGGCGTGGGGGAAGACTTTGTGTACGCGGACAGTAAGTTTATCGCTTACAGGAAGTGGATTGAAGCCCGCATTGCGCTTACGCCCCGGATTACGTATTATAATCTCTCACGCGTCGGAGCAAAAATAGCAGGAGCGAAAGAAATCCATTTTGAGGAAAGGCAGTGGGAAAACGGTGAAAGTGATAATTGCACAGACATTGACAGGCAGGGATAAAAAACTGATATATTTGCTGAAGGAAAAGCTGGAAGCTGTCTGTAAAGATACAGCGGTGGAAATATGGGAAGGCGCAGGGCAGGGAATGGCGCTTGCTGATTTGAAAAGGAAAGAGCCTGATTTGTTTATCAATTTTAATCTATCCGGCTTTGAACAGGAAACCCTGACGGGCGGCATTGCTTACAATCTGTCCAACTGCAAGCAGATACATTTCCTTTTGTCAGAAAAGCTTCCCAATGAGCATTTTCTGGAAAAACAAATGAGTATTGCCATGTTTTTTTATTGTGTGGGTACGGCATACTGCCAGTATCTTTCGTCCGGTTATCCGGAAATTCCGTATCTGAAGGAAATAGAGGGATGGGAGGATACAAACGCGGAGGACGTTTTGGACAAAAATGCAGGCATCCTTTGCAATATCGTGACCGAAACGGCCAAAATATGCCGTCTTATCAGCTAATACCGGCGATATCGAACATTTCCCTGATTCTTTGCGGATAAGTGAAATGTTCTTTTACTTTCTGATATCCGTTCAGGGCAATCTGTTTTCTCAAATCTTCATGCTTCAGGTAGAAGTCTGCTTTGGCAATGGCGTCTTCCATGCTGTCATACCAGATGACATCCTTTTCATTTTCAAAATATTCTGCCAGTTCGGGCTGGTAATTGGACAGCAATACGCCGCGGGCGCCCATTATGTCTAACGCCCTGAGCGGAATGCCGGACTGGATGCATTTCAGGGTAGGACACAGATTTAATTTGCTGTTGCGGAAAACAAGGGGCATCTCGTCCTCATATTTAACAGGCCCGCAGAGTTTTACATGGTTTAAGTGGAAGGTTTTGGAGGTATAAAAACAGGTATGGAATAATTCTCCGCACTCTTCCAGCAAAAAGCTTCTTTCCAGATGGGTGATTTCCGTGGCTATGGCATAGGACAAGCCGCGCCGGTTTAAACGGAGATTTGTCTGGCCTATTTTTGCAAAAGAGTTATTTACGGCGTCCAGCAAATCGTCTGAAATCAAATCATCCAGAAGATAACAGCCGTAAATGCGCAGCTGTGCCTGAAGGATTCCTTCAATGTAGCCTTTGATATAATCGCCTGCCGAATAAAGCAGGGTTTCCAAAGGGGATTCATAAAGATTGCCGACAAATGACACATCGGCCCGGTAAGCTGTGTCTATGGCAGGGTTTGCGCAAAACGCGTCAAGCCGTTTGGCGTTGACAGCCAGCGGCAGGTGAAAAACCCTTGTATACCCGGCGGCCTGATATTGCGCGGCTTCCATCCGGTCAAAGAGGAAGATATAGTTGGTTTCATAGGAAAAATAATCCTGCAGCCGCTCTTCCAGGGGACTGTCATAGCACCAGGAAATATACCGGATATGGCGTTTGTCACACAACTGCGCCACCAATGGGAAAAAATTCACGCTTATCACTACATCATACTCTTTTTCTGTCAGATACGCGTCAAATCGTTCACAGAAAAAGGCGTCCTGAAATTTATCCGGGAAATGGTAATAGACTGTCTTGCAGGTATGGCCGGCTTTTTTCAGATAATAAAGAAAATCATGATAGGTGTAGCTTCCCATATCATAAAATAAGATGTTCATGGCTGTTGCGCTCCTGTGCGGCAATGAAAGATACTGTTTACCAGACAAGTATAATATCTGGCAAAAAGGAAGTCAAATATTTTAGTTTGCGTTTCCGCATTTTGCATTGCGGCTGCCCCGGCGCGCATTTGATTCCATAAAGGACCGTGTAAAAACGCCGGCATTTGGAGGTTGTTTTTTAACCTCCTATGTGCCGCTGCGTTTTTACTCGAGCGAAAGCGCGTCCTGTTGGAACAAATGCGCGCCGGGGCAGCCGCAATGCAAAATGCGGAAAAGGAGTAGGCAGCCCGGCACATATGTTATATAATACTGATAGTGCATTTTAATCACCCTTGTGGCGGGAAGCATAAAAAGGAGGAGTCATTATGATAAAAATCGGAGTTCAGTCTACGGGAAGTATCAGGCGTGAAAATATAGAAGAGGGCTACCGTATGATAAAGGAGGCCGGATTTGATTGTGTGGATTTTAATTTTGACGAGTATCTGGGCGTAAACGATGTGCTTGCAGGAAAGATTAACGATGTGTTCGACCGTCCGATTGAGGAAATCTGGAAGGATTTTGAACCGCATCTGAAGGCGGCGGAAAAGTACGGACTTACTTTTGAACAGATGCATGCGCCGTTCCCGGCCCTGGTAAAGGACAGGGAGGACATCAGCGAAAAAATGACCCGCATTACAAAAAACTGTATGGAAATCTGCGCCCGCATGGGTGGAAAATATATTGTGGTGCATCCGGTGACATTGGCGTACGAATACAGCAAAAAGGAAGAGCATGATTTTAATATCGCCCTCTACAAGGAATTGATTCCGACGGCAAAGAAATGCGGCCTGGTCGTGTGTCTGGAAAACATGTTTCTGGAAATGAACAGCCATCTGATGGAAGGGGTCTGCTCCGACTTTGCGGAGGCGGCAGCGATGATGGATGAGCTCAATGTGTTTGCCGGGGAAGAACTGTTTGGATTTTGTTTTGACGTGGGACATGCAAACATCGTTGGAAAAAATCTGTATCAGGCGGTGGTAACCCTGGGAAACAGGCTGAAAATCCTGCACGTGCATGACAATGACGGTGTCAGTGACCTGCATACCATGCCGTATACTTTTGCCCGGGGGTGGAACGGCATAGCCACGGACTGGGACGGTTTCCTGAGGGGATTAAAGGAAATCGGGTACAGGGGAGTCATAAATTTTGAAACATTCCGCTGTATGGACGGTTTTCCAAAGGAACTGCATCCGCAGGTGCTGGCTCTGCTCGCAGCAATGGGAAAATACTTTGCAAAACGCCTGACAGGAGAATAATTCTGAATAAAACCTTAATTTTTAATGAAATTGGAAGTAACTATTGAAATAAAAGACGGTATATCGTAAACTATTACTGTAAGTAAGTTATCACTGAAATGGGAGGATAAGAAGATGACCAAAGCAGAGGTATTGAAAAAAGAAATTTTAAGGCAGTACAGAAGCGTAAGGCAGTTTGCACTGGAGATGGGGATTCCTTACAGCACGCTGGTCACTGCGCTGGAGCGCGGTATAGAGGGGATGGCATATGGCACGGTAATCAAAATGTGTGATAAATTGAGTTTAAATCCGGTAGATTTCAGTTCCCTGGAACGCGATACTTCCCTTGGCGCACAGCTTTTGGAAAACAGGGTGATGCAGTACTATGTGAAGCTGAATCAGGAAGGACGGGACAAGATTCTGGAATTGATGGATGACTTTGTGCAGATAGACAAGTATAAAGCAAGGTCCAGAAAGTCCAAATAAGATTCGGATTCGGGGAAAACAAAATGAAATATGACTATCTGATTGTCGGCGCCGGGTTGTTCGGCGCCGTGTTTGCCGACAGGATGCGGAAAGCCGGAAAGACCTGTCTGGTGATAGACAGGCGAAGCACGCTTGCCGGCAATATTTATACCGAGGAAAAAGCGGGAATCCAGGTGCATAAATACGGCGCCCATATATTCCATACCTCCAACAAAAAGGTTTGGGAATATATTCAGCAGTATGCTGAGTTTAATCATTACATCAATTCGCCGGTTGCAGTATACAAGGATGAACTGTACAATCTGCCCTTTAACATGAATACTTTCAGTAAAATGTGGGGAGTCAGGACTCCGGCTCAGGCAAAGGAAAAGATTGCGGGACAGATTGCGGGACTGCATATCGAAAACCCGGCCAATCTGGAAGAACAGGCATTGTCGCTTGCCGGACCCGACGTCTATGAAAAGCTTGTAAAGGGCTACACGGAAAAGCAGTGGGGCAGGGATTGCAAGGACCTTCCTGCGTTTATTATCAAGAGGCTGCCGCTTCGTTTTGTATATGACAACAATTATTTTACAGACCCTTATCAGGGCATTCCAAAGGGCGGATATACCCGTATAGTGGAAAAGCTGCTGGAGGCCCTCCCTGTGCGGCTGGGCATTTCCTATCGGGATTTTTTGAAGGAAAACGAACAAAAGGGCGCTGGCGCTGATTCCTTTGGAAAAACGCTTTACACAGGCATGATAGATGAGTATTTTGATTATTGTCTGGGAGAATTGCAGTACCGTTCCCTCAGGTTTGAAGAAGAACTGCTTTTAGGCTGTGACAATTATCAGGGAAATGCGGTGGTAAATTATACGGAGCGCGAGATTCCGTATACCCGTATTATTGAGCACAAGCATTTTGAGTTTGGCACGCAGCCTGATACCGTTATTACGAGGGAATACCCGGCGGAATGGAAGCGTGGGGACGAGCCTTACTATCCTGTCAATGACGAGCGCAACAATGCCCTGTATGAACGCTACCGCGAGATGGCGGAAAAAGAGAAAGGCGTTCTTTTCGGAGGCAGGCTGGGGCTTTATCGGTACATGGACATGGATAAAGTGATAGAGGCGGCTTTAGCGCTTGCAGAGTCGGAACAACAGCATTGAGGGCAATTTAGAAAAAGGCAGGAAAAAATTCTTGCCTTTTTTTTACGTAGTGATATAATACCTATATAATTTGATAATCAAAGTATTTAAATATCAAACAATTTGAAAGGAAAGAAATATGAACTGGGATGAAGCGATTAGCGATTTAGAAGTCAGGCGCCACAGGGCAGTGATGGGCGGCGGCCAGCTAAAACTGGATAAACAACATGAACAGGGAAAGCTTTCGGCAAGGGAACGTATTGATATTCTGCTTGACAAGGGTACTTTCGTGGAAGTGGATGGTTTTGTCGAGTCCCGGATAGATGATTTTGGACTGGATAAAAAAAGGGCGCCCGGGGATGGAGTGGTTACCGGCTATGGAGAAATCGACGGCAGGCTGGTATTTGTCAGCAGTGAGGATTTTACGGTAATAGGTGGTACGCTGGGTGAATATCATTCTTTTAAGATTGCGCGCCTGCAGGATATGGCGTTTGAGATGAAGGCGCCTTTTATCTGTATCAATGACAGCGGCGGCGCGCGCATTGAAGAGGGCATTTCTTCCCTGAGCGGCTACAGCGGCATGTTTTTAAGGCATACGAAGGCATCCGGAGTCATTCCGCAGATTGCGGTTATCCTGGGTCCCTGTTCAGGGGGAGCATGTTATGCGCCGGCAATCTGTGACTTTATTTTTATGGTGGAAAATATTTCCAAAATGTTCATTACCGGTCCCAATGTAGTAAAAACGGTAATCAACGAGGAAGTGTCAGTGGAAGAACTGGGCGGAGCCGAAGTCCACGCAAAAAAAAGCGGCGTTTCCCATTTTACCTATAAAACGGAAACGGAATGTCTCATGGGGGTAAGGAAACTGCTTACATATCTGCCTGCCAATTATGAGGAGAAGGCGCCTTGCCTGATGCCCGTTACGGAAAAAGAGCCTTTGTTTTGGAAAGTAAATAAAATATTAAGGAAACTTCCCCTTGGCAGGAAGTCCTTGCAGGAGCAGGAAAAAAATCCGTGTGGCAGACTGAAAAGCATTGTCCCGGAAAACCCGCGTGTGGCCTATGACGTGAAAGAGGTGATAGCCTGCATAGCGGATGAAGGCAGTTTTTTTGAAGTCCAAAGGGATTTTGCAGCAAATGCGGTGGTCGGGTTTGGCAGGATGAACGGGGAATGTACGGGATTTGTCGCCAACCAGCCATGCGAAAACTGCGGTTCCCTGGATTACCATGCATCGGATAAAATTGCAAGGTTTATCCGGTTTTGCGACTGTTTTAACATTCCGCTGGTGACACTGGTGGATGTGCCGGCTTTCCTGCCGGGAACCGCGCAGGAGCACAATGGCATTATCCGTCATGGCGCCAAAATTTTGTACGCCTATTCCGAGGCAACGGTTCCCAAAATATCCGTTATCATGCGTAAGGCGTACGGCGGGGCTTACATTGCAATGAATTCCAAGGAAATGGGCGCGGATATCGTATATGCATGGCCTATAGCGGAGATTGCGGTGATGGGGGCCGACGGCGCGGTGAATATCGCGTTTAAAAGAAAAATCAAGGAAGCTCCCGATTCGGAAGCCATGCGCCTGCAATGCAAAAAGGAATATGAGGAACGGTTTTTGAATCCGTACGTGGCGGCGGCGAGAGGGTATGTCAATGAAGTGATAAAGCCGGAAGAAACAAGGGAACGTCTGCTTGCGGCGTTAAAGGCGTTGAAAGGTAAAAAAGCGGAGCCGGTGAAGAAAAAGCATGGGAATATACCTTTATAAAGATGGGGGAAGTTTCCGCATTTTGTATGGCGGCGGGCGGGGCGTGCATTTGTTCCAACAGGACACGCTCCCGCTCGGGTAAAAACGCAGCGGC
>CAJTKU010000028.1 GCA_910577015.1 uncultured Lachnospiraceae bacterium
CAGTATCTCTGCTTTTTAAATATTCAGTTGTAACATATGTATTGTAATCCTACACCACATTCAGCTTGATAAAATATTTATTCTTTACCTCCGGAAGCAGGAGTGCTTTCTGAAGCGACTGTTCCCACCGTATTACCCATGGGTCAAGCGTATACTTGACAAACTCAAGGGACTGCTGCTCGATGTTCGAAAAGCTCGACTTCTCCAAATCCCCGACCATGTGCGAGGGTATCCCAATCTGCTGGTATTTCATGCCTTCCTCAAGCACGGCAATCTTATGGACGTTGTTTACGCCCCTGTACACGGCATTCCATGATTCCCGTACCTTTGACGGGTCTTTCAGCACGCCCGGATGTTCAAGCATGCCTCCGGGATTTGCACCATTTGCAAAGAAACTTGCACCATACTCCTCACAGACAAGCGTCATTCCCACCGCACTTTTTGCCATTGCTATCGGGGAATACCCGATAAGGCCGTCAAATCCAAGCCCCGGAATATGCAGCACCTCCTCCACTTTCAGGCGGATATTTCCGTAATCCTTAAACATCAGATTTTCATCACTGTTTCTCGAATACACATAATAAATGCTTCCCCTGTCGTTCCTTTGCACGTCCATTTTGTCCGGAAGCATCGGGTACAGTCCAAGCACACGCCCTGCTCCGTCCCTTACAATCTGCGCATATGCGTTTCCCCATATCAGCAGATAGCTTATAAGTATTTCCCGGAACACAAATGACGTCATCTCCGGGTTTGGCTCGTCATGGAGCAGATAATAAAGCGGATGGTCATGCACCAGTTTTTTGCCGCCATCCGTATGATATTCATATACATGAAGCGGCAGGGATGCAACTGCCTCTGACAGAATCCTCACGCACGCATAAACCGCCGTGGTCTGCATCGCCGTCCTCTCATTAACGGGCTTCCCGCTTGTCGTCCTTCTGAACGGAAAGGAATATCCCGCATCCGCCGCCTTATCCTTCGGTTTGTCCCTTGCCTGCCCAAAACCAAACAAACTTTTAATTCCCATATGATACCTCCTAAAAATGGGTACAAAAAAAGCACCTCCGAAGAAGTGCTTCATATATCCGTAACACCCTGTATTTTTTCCTGTTTCAGTTTCAGATATATTGTGCTATTCCAGTTCCATTTTCCCAAGCTCCGTTAACTGGTTCCGTTTTCCATATGCAACCGCCGTTATATGGACCGTCTGATATTCCTCATCCGTCCAGTAATACATGATAAAATTTTTTACCATTGTTTTTCTGATTCCCTGCTCCCTCCATTTTTCCACATCAACCAGCGGATTTCGCTCCGGCATGCTCTCTAATGAAGCAGCCGTTTTTTTCATTTCCAAAAGCAGGTTATATGCCGTCTGCGGGGCAAGAAGTTCATTCGCAATATAATCCTTTATTTCTTCCATCTGCGTCAGGGCGTATTTTGTGATTTTTACCTTATATTGTTTTTTCATGATAATCAAAGCCCCTTCATAAGCTGATTAAAAGCTTCTTCATAAGAAACTGATTCTCCCTTTTTTGCCTGTGTCAGTCCGGTCTGCATCATCTCACCAAATTCTTTATCGGACATTGTATCAAGTGTCTTAATTTCCGAAGGCAGTTCAATGGAAAAAGGAATCCCCCTTTTCATGATTACCTGCCTATAGGTCATATTAATAAAAGCCGATGCAGATACACCAAGTTTATCCAGTATATCTTCCGCCTGTTTCTTGACATTGGGTTCCACCCTGACATTTACATTTGCACTTCGTGTTGCCATATTGCCGCCGCCTTTCTTTTTTTCTTTATTATACCCTTTTGTGTCGCAAAATACAATACAATTAGCTTTTCTTTTCACTGAAATTTACTTTTTCAATCAACCCTTTTAAATTATTTCCTCAAGCAAATACGTTTTTCCTTGAAATGACACTTCATCACCTATACGGCATCCTAGAAGCATTTTGGCCAGTGGAGGAATTTTTGTAGAGTTCGGAAGATAGTTTACGAGTATTACTTTTTGTTCATCAGTTTCTTTAATACGTACATTGACTTTTTGACCAATAACTACATATTCATCCTGAGCACTATCTTCGGATGCTTCCTCCTCTGATATCTCATTGCCATCAATGTCCATATCTTCATACTCATCGGATTCATCCTCAATTTCCACACCTTGCTGATCCCCTTGTATAATACCATAAATATTATCAATGAGCATGTCTGCAATTTCATCTTCATCAAGACAATCCAAAACCACTCCACCACCTACTGCATTTAAAAACTGCAATGATGGTCTTATATGCTCCTTTGGCAATAGTTGTATGTTTTCCTCTTGAAAATTTTTGAATGCCTTAACGATACCATTCAAAATAATCGGATTTGCAGAGAAATTATTACTATAAAAAATGTCTGAAATTTTACTACTAATATCGTTGCTTCCTATAATATCAAGCTTTTCAAATGGGTTTGCATTACTCGGATCATACGTATTTCTGCCAACCCACCAACACTTCGCTATAGAATTTCTAAACAATCCAGCTCTTGTACCACCAGAAAAGAAAAATCTCGATTTTATATTTGATACCGCCTCTTTCTGATTTTTCGGAAATTTTGTATCGCAATCCCATCTTTTTCTCAGATAACCATAATAGACAGAGTGACACATTCCTGCCCACAACCTTTCATCACAAGCCTGTGACTCTGTTAAAAATGACAAGTTCTCATAAATAATTTTACAGTTAGCAAACTCAACTTCACCTTTTGACGTATCAGAATCTATAGGTGCTAATTGGAAATCCTGTATCTCTTTGAACTCAACAAATGGATCTCCTCCGCAGACTTTCCATAGCCATTTATTATCTTTTTCTGTGAAATACATATTATAAACCATATCAAGATTGGATTTGAGGATGTCCAATGCTTCTTTTTTCATAAAATATAATTTCATTTAGATATCCTCCTCTTCCTCACCATTCCCAAACAAATTTGCAAATTTTCTTAATGCAGCATTTAACGGTAACTCCATTGCTTCTTGAGCTAGCTGAACAGATGTCTTATCCGAATTCAACAGTTCATCTTCCAAGTCGACTCCACGTTTCTCATAAGCCTTGGACAAAGAAATATACCAATTTCTTCCCGAGTAATTATCAATACCATTCTCTTGTTTTAATTCTTCGAAAACATATACCAGTGCCGGAAAAACCATCATAGAATTCAATATCGGCTGAAGTTCTTCTTTATCGCAGAAACGAGAATATATCTCATATTCCTGCAATCCTAACCCAATACCGATTTGTGCCGTTGAAAGATCTATCTCCATCGGATTTGGCTCAGATGTTAATCGCTTATACACCTTAAAAATGGAACTTGCACTGTTAAATTCCTCGTAATTTTTTACAATGTCAATTGCTGGCACATTTTTATACGCAAGGATAGTTCCCTTCGACAATTCAAATGACAATCCCAGGTAATCTTCGTTCCAATCGGAATTTACAAAGTGAGAAATATCTTTTTTTATCACTATTAAAACGATAATTTCAATTCTTCCATTGATTCTTCCAACTGGGATTTCCTTACTGACATGGTTTGAAATATCATGAATCGCAGTTCTGAAAGATGTGTTAGCACACTCAATATGAATCACATATTCAGCATCACCTGTCAAAATCATACTCTGGAGATTTTTGTTATCCATCTCAATATCAAAATCAAACTGGAGATTATTCACACCATTCATCTTATACTGCACTTCAGCATCGAAGATGGAATTAACATAATCATCTCTTTCTTCGCTTAAAACTGGATATGTATATAATCTTTTAGTTATGTTCATATACATTTACCT
This sequence comes from uncultured Lachnospiraceae bacterium, assembly GCA_910577015.1. GTDB lineage: Bacteria > Bacillota > Clostridia > Lachnospirales > Lachnospiraceae > Acetatifactor. Next base: position 3,838 of record CAJTKU010000028.1, read on the forward strand.
CCATTGCATAATCTCGGTTATCAAGCAACGCAATTTCAAACTGGACTTTTTCATTTCCTTTCATACCAGAGAAGCTGACACCTTCAGAACTCTTCTTTATGCCCGTACACCCCATCAATTCTGATGCGGAATAGATTGCAAGCTTATTTGATTTACCATTTTCACCAACCGTAACAATCTCAACGTGTCCTGTACGAATATCCCGTGGCAAGATAAAGGAAACTCTATATGTGTTTCTTGATGTTTTTATTACCCTAACATTCTTAAGTTCTTGGTTGATATCTCCTCCATATCTTTTATGTACGGTGTCATGTCCGCCTGTTGTCGCTATACCCCTATGTGTGTCTTTTTTACTTCGATGTCTCGTACCGCCCAAATTACGTGTTGTTGGATTGCTGCCATCATCCCCCACGACTCCTTCCGTATCGGTACTCTTCGACTTGCCGCTTCCTTCACTTCCGTAAAACAATCCCTTTGGTTTGTTTTTTGATGTTCTGGGTTGAATTGTAATAGAACCAATTGTATCTTGAAGACTTTCCTTATTATCATCTCCACTTTGAGTAGCCTTATCTGATTCTTTTTGAAGAACTCCTGCCAATCCTGCGACCTCAATTTCATCATCACTAGAGTGTTCACCTAAAGTTTGAATACAATCTCTTATCCAATCTCTTAATTCATTATTATATTCTTTCGCCAATGGTACATTCGTTGAGTGTCTGCTTGGTAACCACCTGTCGTGTGCAGGGGTTTCCATTTCTCTAAAGAACTCATTGAGTTCTCTCCCCTCCATCTCAAGTATGCCGGAAAATGAAATGATTCTTGACATATTTCCAAGTGCGAACAACTTCATTCCCGAAGATCTTGTAATCAAAATTTTTTTATTTAAATTTTCCGATGAGTCAACTAATACGCTGAGCTTCAATGTCCCTAATCCATGAAAATCTCTTGTAAATACTTTTGTTTCCGGGCGAGTCAATACTTGGTAGTACCAATATGCATTTTTAATCTTTGCATTATATGTATCAAGATATCTTGACAATGTTGAACTATCAATTTTTCTATCAGCAACCGTTACGCTCAACAAATTCTTATGAATCGCCATCAAAAAATTTTCAAGCACCTCATTAATAACATTCCTATCCCATTCCGCACCGGCATTAAATCCATACACAAAAACATCCGTTCCAATCTCAGTTCTTTTGCAAAGTTGTTCCAATTCGTTGATAGAATTGACTGGCAAATTTCCTTGTGGATTTCCATAATAACCTATTCCGGTAGTCATTGTGTTCATACTATTGCTTAAATCTTCCGGAAAAGATATAAAACGAGACACTCCTTGTGCAGCAGTTTTTTGTGCTTCATTCAAAGTTCTATAAAAAACCAATCTATAGTCTGAATTAGTAAAAGGGGCGTTTTTTCCTATTCCAAATGCTCCAGCTTTATCACCTGTTTTAGTTGCGCCACCATCAAGTTTAGTTAATGCATTCCACCCCTCATCACTATCTTCATACGGATGACTCAGTCCAGTTGTATTAAAATCACTGATACGCAGTACAGTTGTAGATTGTTTTTTGATTGAATTCAATGCCTTAGTTAGCACCTTGATTGCTTTCTCACTATTCTTTTTTGACCAGTAATCGTATGCTTTTTTCATTTTAGATGCATATTGCTCATACCCAGGTATGTCTGATGAAGATATTCTATACTGTTCAAATTCAACCCTGACAGTCGCATTTTTATCTTCCACTGCTGCATCCAACGAATTCTGGCAAATCTCTCGTGCTAACGATTGTATTTCTGTTCCTGTAAAAGTCTCAATCCCCGCATCCGATACACCACGTACTTGTCCGAATCCATTATGCGGAAAATTCCACTCATTAGTCATTTGCATCACCTCAACGAAAATTTACTTTCTTTATTACTGTTATCTTGATATTTGTTTTTACAAGCTTTTAATTCCGATTCTAGTGCAGAGAAAATCTTTTTTACGTCTTCATCGGTATATTCATAAGTTGCAGTATTTGAGCAATTGCTCAATAGTCTTATCATATCTATAATCTTATTCGTTCTAGCCTCAGCAACTCTTATAAATTTATCGTGTTTTGACTCAGCCATATTTTTCTCCTTTTCGTTTTATTTTGATTATATTATAATTGTTTTAACAGTATTTGTCAATATTCTCCATTTATTTTAAAATTATTTCTAAAATAATTTTAAAATAAATAACAGCATTCAACACTCTGTTGGATGCCATTAATATCTATAATATTATCTTTTTATTAATTTCTATCTTTGTCTTAAAACAAACCTCGAATCTATCATCATGTACTTTTATTTGCTCAATGTACTTTATTACCAACTTGTCATCGTACTCGCTGATTTAAGTTTCTTGCGAATCGACATAGACTACAAGCTCATTGATTCGTTACCTTATCCCTCCGTATTTGCATGCTTTACCAGTTCCAGTTGTTTCTTCTGCCTTAGTTCTTCCATCTCATCTGCACATTTCACTACACTTTATTTACTTGTTAGGGTTCACCTTTGACAGCAATACTACGCACTCCACATGAATACCAAATTAGAACATATCCCCACAAAATCACGGAAATATGGGCAATATTTATACAATACTAATACCGTTCGTGCAACCCTTTTCCCACAAAATATATGTTGCATCAATTTTGCACCATCCTGATGCAAAATTTTTTTTACGACCAATCTTCTTTTCTTCTGTCTTACCAGCTTCCAAAGCCTGATATTCCTGATTTAATTCTCGCAGTAATTCTTCCTCGCTTGGTAAATACAATTTGTATTTTGAAGCGAAAATCTGTGTTTCATTTTCAGGTAACGTATACTTAACTACAGACTCGCTTTTATCCGCACATAATACAATGCCAATCGGCGGATTATCTCCTTCGTTCATAAGTTCTCGTTCGTAATAATGAACATACATTTGCATCTGCCCTAAATCCTGATGTGTTAAATCTCTAACTTTTAAATCTATCAAAACAAAACATTTTAAAATGTAATTATAAAATACCAGGTCAATTCTAAAATGACGTCCATCAAACGTTATTCTTTTCTGCCTTGAGACAAATGAAAATCCTCTGCCAAGTTCCAAAAGGAATTTCTGCAAATGTGTAATTAACGCTTGCTCTAAATCACTTTCATAAAAGTCATCATTAGGTGTCAACCCCAGAAATTCCAACACATACGGGTCACGAATAACATCCTCTGGCTCCTTCACTGACTCCACTGTCTGAATTTCCATTGCAACTTGCTCTTTATTTTTACTGGATAATAACCTTTCATAGAAGAAAGAATTTATCTGGCGCTCAAGCTGTCTGGTACTCCATTGAGATTTTACAGCTTCTTGCATATAAAATTATCTTGCCTTATCATTTTCCACTTTCATTAAAAGTCTATAATGAGTCCAGCTTAATTCGTCACGCAATGCGTGACCATTTGGAAATGTCAAATAAAACTGTCTCATATACTTCAAATTTGTTACTGTAAAACCTTTTCCAAAGTCCTGGGTCATTTGTTTTGATAATTCTTTTAATAATCCTGTACCATACTCTGCTTTTAATTACCACCTTGTTCTTCAATAATTGACTTTCCTATATTCCAGTAAGCTTCAACCATTGCAAAATTGGCGGTTTGATAAACTTTATTTCTTGCTGAAGATAAAATATTTTTGATTTCATCATAAAATTTTTGATTCATCAAACTGTCTCCTTCTCATTATCCGACTTCATATATTTTAAAACAGTTCCTTTAAAATTATATATCCGCATCATCTTGTTCATAATTATAAAATTTTACAAATTTAGTATAATAAGATTTTATTGCAATAATGAAAGAAGCTGATTCTATCTTACCTTCAAGAAACTTCTTACAAATTTCAACTATTCCATCTAACACTTCATCTATACACTCATCTTCTACCATCTTAAGTTTATCAGGAAATACTTCAGCAAATTTTTTGCAATTATGTGAACCATTTACTAAATCATCCATCAACAAAAAACATTGATGAATATCTTGCATATCAAATATTATATCTGTATTTCCTATGGCATCAACCATTTCCAATCGTTCCACGGAATATTCATTTTCCCCATACAAATATTCTACCTCATCTATTAACGATTGTGGAACAATACCTTTGCATATTTCTTGAATATATTCATTCACCAAGCCAATATCTAATTCTAAAGGTTCAATTCCATCAATAAATCTTGTGAAAGAATTACTATCTTTAGAATTTCTAAAATACAATAGCAATTCTTTCAATGCGACTCTTTCGTCCATTTTTTGCCTTTGCAAAGAATTTTTCGGATAGTTTGATAAAAAGATTCTCTCTGCTTTCGAACCACTACGTAATTCATAAGTATATGTTTGATTCTTTGTACAGCCTTCATATACCAACTGGTAGTACTTTTTCGAAAGTCCTCCAATCACCCTACATAAAAGTTCTTTTACATCATTCGAAATCAAAATTTTATTCGTTATAAAATGATATTGTAATTTATCTAAAGAAATGTATTTTTCAATAAATTTCGCCAACATTTTTTGTTCTCTACTATACTGAGATTCTAAATTGAAACGATTATATCTCGCAGATTTATAAAAAATAGTAAGCATTTGCAAAAAATCATTTTCACGAATATTCATTTTCAAATTTGCATTTCTACAAATTCGTTCGTTAAGTGCAATATGACTATGCGTAATTAAACTTTTTTCAAACTCTTCATGTGTATCTAATTCAACTTTTTCCCAAAGTACCAATACAATTTTTTGCAGTCGTTCTATTCCTACAGATACATGATATAAAAAAGAAAATAACATTGAATCCTGATTTATCACTTCTATCTGATTGAGCATATGTACCCCATCATAAATAAATTCGCCTGCAATATCTAACTCTGTAACCATATTAAAATTTTTATAGTTCCACAATTTATCAGGAAATAAAGAATTCAAAATGGCTCTCCCTCCATTCATCCATAAAACACTAATAATCTATATCTATTTATGTCATCCCAAAATGCTTCAACGCCTCTTTAATCGCTTCCACTTTCTCTGCCGTCGGATGTTTCCTCGGCTGTTTCAATTCTTCTACCGCATTAGGAGCATCATACATCGGCAATCCTAACTCCCTCTTTACCTCTGCGATATATGCGGTATGTACTTTGAAGCCATACTTCGCTTCTATGTACTCTTTAATCATTTTGTATGTAACTCGCTCTTTCGGCTTGTACGCTTCGGCTCTTTTGGCGATATTATCAAGCGGCACTTTGCCCTCACCCTCGCCAAACTCGACTTTTACGTTAATTACGCTATCAGGTTTTTTGTGGGAAAGCATTACAACCGTCTCCACATGCCCCGTCCACGGAAACATATCCACTCCCACGCCCTTCATCATCCGGTATCCTCTCTTACCCAGATACCGCAAATCCCTGGCAAGGGTCTCCGGGTTGCAGGAAACGTAAACCACCTTTGGGGGTTGCAGCTTAACAAGGGCGTCAAGGAACTCCTCGCTGCTTCCTGCGCGCGGCGGGTCCATAAAGACGACGTCCACACGGGCTTTCTGCTCCGCCATCTGCACCATGAAAGTGCCTGCGTCGTTCTCATAAAAGGAAATATTGGAAGCCTGATTGATTTTCGCGTTGGTTTTGGCATCCCGGATGGCTGCCTTATTGAGTTCCACACCGATGACCTCCCTTGCGCTGCCGCTTGCGATTATGCCGATGGTGCCGATGCCGCAGTACGCATCCAGCACAACCTCTTTGCCCTTCAGGCCTGCATATTCCACTGCCTTTGCGTAAAGCTTTTCCGTCTGGACGGGATTAATCTGGTAAAAGGACTGCGGGGAAATGCGGAAGGTTTTTCCGCACAAAACATCCTCTATGTATCCCTTTCCGTACAGGACATGCTCTTTTTCCCCCATCACCATGCTGGTTCCCCTACCGTTGACGTTCAGTACAATCGTCGTGATTTCAGGATGCAGCTTCAGGAGCGCCTTCACAAAATTATTTTTGGACGGCATCACAGGAGAAGCAAGAATCAGCACTACCATAATCTGCCCCGTATGCAGGCCGGTTCTGACCAGCACATGCCGGAACAGTCCGTATCCCGTATCCTCATTAAACGGACGGATTTTAAAAGACTTTAACAGTTCGCGTATGGACACAATAATGGCGTCCGCCTTTTCATTTTCCAGAAGGCAGGTGTCCAAAGGCACAATCCTGTGCGTCTTTTCCTCATAGGTGCCGGAAATGATATTGTGCTTCCTGTCTTCGCCGAAGACGGCATGAACCTTGTTGCGGTAATGGTAAGGGTTGTCCATCCCTATGATGGATTCCCATCTGCCAAATCCGGCGCAATGCTCAGCAATCAGTTTTTCTTTCTTTTTCAACTGCTGCGCATAGGGCTCGTGCAGCCACTTGCAGCCGCCACACTTTCCTTCTGCCAGGCAGACCTTCTCCCTTTTTTCCTTCCGGGGCGCGTCCTTTTCTCCCGGTTTCTGATTCCGGCTGATTTGTCCGTCCTGCCTCTTATTCCGGCTGACCTGCTCATTTTGTTTCTGATTTCGGCTGACCTGTCCATCCTGTTTTTGATTCCGGCTGTCCTGCCTATTCTGGCTCTGATTCTGGCACACCTGCCCACTCTGCCTCTTATTCCGGCTGTCCTGCTCACTCTGTTTCTTATTCCGGATGGCCTGCCCACTCTGTTTTTTATTCATGCCTGCTCCTCTTCTATCCCTTCCCCGTAATCTGTTACCTGCTGTACCATATGTCCGATATTGCCTTCCCCCGCAAACCTATCCAAAGAAAAGAAATCCTGCCCCTCCACATTTAAAAATTCCAGCGGATGCTTTTCCCTTCGCAGGACGACTTCCTCCTTCAGCCTGCCGACGTATACCTCCACATAACAGCCCTGATTGTAATAGGTAAAATCCATCATATGCCGCAGGACGACTTGTCTGCCTGTGATTCCGGTTTCTTCCTCCAATTCCCTGTAAGCCGCCGCAAACCCGTTTTCCCCCTGCTCTATCTTTCCGCCCACAAAATTATATTTCCCTTTGTAAGGCTCTTTCTGTCGCCTGCAAAAAAGCAGTTTTTCCCCAGACTTATCATATATCATAATGCAATTATATCCCTGCATGGCATCCAATCCTTTCTTTACACTTCTTTCTATTATTGCATACCGCATGCCGTTCTTCAATCTCTTTTTCATGTCCAATGTTCCTTCGTTACTGTCAAGTAAACGTTGGCATCTTTTTTCGTATCAAACTGTCTTTATAATTTGAAAATAGAAAACCCGTACACATATAGCCTTTGTGTACGGGTATGTCCTTAGCTCAGGTCCGTTTGCCGGACTTTAAAATCTCCGCAAAATCCGCAAGTTTCCCAAATCCACCGCGCCTTCATCTTTTCCGTTTTTCTTTCATTGTCCGCCTGCCTTTCTTCCGGTTCCTGCCCATCTAACCAGTTTTGCGCCGTAATGCGCTATGAAAATGCAAAGCCCCATCAACGCAAAGTAATCCCCCAAAAACAAAAGCCTTGATTCCCCATAATCCAAAAAGACAAATTCACTGCGCAGGAACATATAAGTCAGAAAATTTCTTTTGATAAAAACATAGACTCCATAAGCTGCAATTAACAGACTTATGATAATACCCGCAATCTGATACTTACGGTGCCGTATGTTCTTTTTTAAAACCGCATTCCAAACCGTTCCCCAGTGCAGACCTAAATGCAGGCCCATCAGCAGGTAACCCCAATACGAGCCTAAGATATGCAGCCTCCTTGCCAGCGCCATCCCTCCCTGTATCGGAAGGAATGCAAACACATGTCTCGACATGACAATTCCGCTATACATGAGCGCAAGCATTGCCGCAAGCGTCAAGGCGTTAATGAGGCAATGCAAAATACGCATGGGTGAATATCTTCCCCGAAACAGACTTTTATACCAGTTCAGGTTATAAACCTGATGGGTAATAAACAGCACAAGCATCCCTGCCCCAATCCATTCATGAGCCTTCTCACCCCAGAATTGATAGCCCAACAGAAAAAACAGTACGATTGTCATCAGGACATCCAGCGTCCACTTTATTTTTGCCTTCGTTTTCATACTGCCTCCTTTTTGCAATCCCTGAAATGCCGTCAGGACATTCTTTATGCTTTGTTAACACAATTCAGCGCATTCAGGCTGCGGGGATAACCTATATACGGCAGACACTGTGATACCACCCGAATCAGAAAATCCTTATCGTTTCCGAGGTTTATATTTCCCTTTGCATGGGCTGTCAACTGTGGTTCACAGCCGCCCTGTGCTGCCAGAAAACAAAATGTAATCAATTCACGCCGCTTTAAATCCAAGCCGCCCCTTGTATAATAGTCTCCGAAGCAGTTTGCCGCCAGCCACCGGTTGATGTGTCCTGCTTTCCACGCTTCCTTCATATGCTCCCCAAAAATCACCGCCTGCGCCTCTGCTCCCTTTTCCAGCCTGTTTTCCATATCTGTCGTTGCCTGTGCAGGCAACGGCAACTTGACTCCCCGCGCAGTTAAAATATCGTTGGTAGCAGCTAAAAACGGCATGACCCTGCCAAGCCCAAGATAATCCACCGCCTGATAGACCATCTCTTTCACCATGACTGGCGTCAGTCCGCCATCCAACGCTTTGGGCAGCATATCTTTATAAACCTCAAGCCCCTGACAGCCCAGCAACGTGGCAAGAATCGCCAGATAACGTATATCTTCCGGCAGTTCCCGACCGGGTTCCTTTACCACTTCTTCCAAGGTAAAATGCTCTATAATCCTCATAAATTCTGAATCTGTTTCATAATAATCCGCCATTTTTCCTCATTCCTGCGCTGCTTTATTGTGCAAAGCCATACGGCTTTCGAGTTTGTGCAAGCAGCGCGCAGGCACAAATCCCGCGATTGAAAATTATGTTAAACACTTTTCCCCAGTTCATATGCCCTCTTAGGAAACTCTGTATTCTTTGTCATGGTAACCGTACCGCATCCTGTCCCCAAAATCTGTCCCTGATTCTGAAAATTAAGATACCCGCACAGGGTTTCATAATGGGACTTTATGTCTTTCATCGTCCATTCCTTACTGTCCCATGCCGCCACAATCAGCGCCGTTTTCAGGTTCCTGCCTGTAAGAGCCCCGTTAAAGCTGTAAAACCGGACATCCCACAGGCGTCACACCCAAGGCAGGGATGAAGGTTGGCGCGAGCGGCGTCAAAAACCGTCACCTTATGCCCTGCTTCCTTTGCACCCTGTATAAAATATTCTGCCAGCAGATTCGACGAACCCTTTTTATGCGGGCTGCTCTCAATCACTAAAATATCCATACTTTTCGATTCTCCTTTTATATCAACTTTGTTACAGCTTTGCCGCGACACATAATCCCACGGAACTAAAGTTCCACGCTATTCCAAAGAAAACGTAACCGTCACATCCCCATTGCCAAACACATTCAATAGTTCCTCTCCCGTCACGCCTTCAATCTTTCCTATCCTTGTAAAGTTCCATGAATTTGTATCATAATAAATCACAAGCAAATTTCCCTGATACAGAATGATATCGCCTGCTCCTGTCATAATCTGTTCGTCATTTCTCGGTAAATCCGTTCCGATGGGGCCAACTTTTTCCATGCTTGCGTAATCGCTCATGCTGATTGTCAGCGGCCCTTCTGCAAGAAGTTCCTTCAATGCCTCCACGGAAGAGTTGTCTGCAAGCGTTGCCGTAAATGTAGTATCTCCTGCCGTTATTTTCATGGTATTGTCCTCCATATGATTTGCACTGCTGTCTGTTTCCTCTGTTGCAGATGATACACTGCTGCTTTCCACCACGGGCTCTTTTGCAGGTTCTGCATCCCTAGCTGTTTTGCTTCCACAGGCTGTCAAAAAAGCCAGCATAACCGTAACAATCAGACTTACAACCGTTTTTTTCATATATGCCCTCCTCATATAACAGGCTTTGTGAGAAGCCGTCCTGTGACGGTGCGTCTTTAGAAATTCTTGCCACACTTTCCATACGCCTCGTCATCCACCGGCTCGCACCACTCATTTGTTGTTTCTTCTCCGGGAACTTCTACCGCGATATGGGAAAACCAGCTGTCCGCCTTTGCGCCGTGCCAGTGCTTCACTTCCGAAGGAATCGTGATAACCATACCCGGTTCAAGGCTGACTGCCTCTTTTCCTTCCTCCTGATACCAGCCGCTGCCTGCCGTACAAATCAAAAGCTGCCCGCCGCCGCTCTTTGCATGATGGATATGCCAGTTGTTCCGGCATCCCGGCTCAAAGGTGACATTTGCCAGAAACACCGTCGTTTCCTTCGGATTCGTAAGCGGGTTCAGGTAAGAATTACCGATAAAATACTGTGCAAAGGCAGTATTCTCCTGTCCCAGTCCAAATACGTTCTGCCTGTCAAATTCTTCCTTGCTGCTAATCTTCATAATATATCTCTCCCTTCTAAATATTTTCATTTTTTATTTTGCCGCAATTCCATTTTCCGCAAGCCATTCACTTACCGCATTATCCGGATTGGATGCGGACGAACTGCCGATATGAAGCCCCTCAAGGACAACTGCGTCCGGTTCCAGTTCTTTGATACTATTCACCGTATTTGACAGTCCGCTCCCTCCGCTGGTGCAAAAAGGTGCAATCGTCTTACCTGAAAGCTCATAACTGTCAAAAAAAGTATACAAAATCATCGGCATATCGCTCCACCAGTTGGGAAACCCCACATAAACGATGTCATACTGCGCAATATCTTCTATGCTTCCCGCAATTGCCGGACGGGCTTTGCTTTCCTTTTCCTCTTTCGCAATATCTAAAAGCGCATTATAATCGTCGATATACGCCTCCTCTGGAACAATTTCAAATACATCCGCACCCGTCTGGGCTGCAATGGCATTTGCAACATTTTCTGTATTCCCGGACCAGGAAAAATATACAACCAACGCTTTTCCCTCCCCTGCTACAGCAGTTTCGGTTCCTGATTCATCTGCTCCCGGCTCCGATGCCGCCACAGAAGCAGTTTCCTCTATTCCTGCTGTTTCCTGTTTTGCCGTGCTTTCATTTGCGGCCGCGCTGTCACCCCTGTTTTCCGTTCCATTCCTTCCGCATCCTGACACCAAAAACACCAGTATTCCAACCATAATGAATGCTATTATTTTTTTCATTTTCATCACTCCTCGCATCAATCTGTTTTTTTGCTTTTCTGCATTTCATGCCGCAGGTAATCCATATACGCTATCTGCTTTTCCTTTAAATGAATCTCCTCCAGTGTCTTTCCCCTTCTCTCATTCAACATCATTATCCGCTGCGGCTGTGTACTTTCCCCTTCCAGCGTAAGACGCATATACGTTTCCGCTTCCCTGCTGCTAAATCCTATGTCACGCAGCGTCATAATCATACCAAGCCGTTCTATATCCTGTTCATCATACCGCCATACCCCCATAACCTTTTTTACTGCGTCGCATAGTCCCCAGCTTTCATATTCTTTTAGTATTTTCAGAGGAATTTTATACCGCTCACCTGCTTCCTTCATCGTCATTTTATAAGCATACTCCCTTCCTGACCTGAAAATTTGAACTTTCCTCAGTATTAATTATATTTTAAAATAATTTAAGCAAATGTCTAATACCTATATTGCATTATAAGAAATGCCTTTTAAGCATGTTATTATAAAAGAAAAACTGCTGCGAACAGCCATTCTGCTATTTGCAACAGTTTTTTTATACTGTTTTAGTATACCGTTTTAGTCAAATACTCTTTTACAAACTCTATAAATCTCTGCATCGCCGGTGAAAGCGTCAGATTCTTTTTCCAGACCAGAACACAGCCGCTTTCCAACTCCGGTTCTAACGGCCGCAGGCACAAAGTATCCTGATTACAGTAAAATTCCATTACTAACGCCATGCCCATACCGCTCTCCACCATAATGGACTGATTATAATGGGAAAGATTGCAAGTCGATACAATGTAAAGCTTTTCTTTTTCATAGCCAAACCAGTTTTCCAATTCATTTCGTATGGAACGGCGCCTTGCTATAATCAATGGGATACCTGCCAAATCATCCGGGGTGATTCCTTGTTTTTCCGCGAGCCTTGCATCCTTCCTCATCAGTACCTGCCACTTTTCCTTTAACGGCATCCTCACATATTGGTATCTGCTAATCTCCACCGGTTCCAGCAAAAGCCCCATATCCAGAACACCGCTTTCCAGACGCTCCTTCACATCATCTGCAATGGCAGTATAAATATTAAAATTTACATTCGGATATAGCTTCCGAAAAGAAACCATCATTTCAGAAAGCGGCTTCATGTTCCGTGTCTCTCCACACCCAATGGAGATTTCCCCCGAAATACTTTCTTCTCCGCATCTCAGCTCCTTTACGGTTTTTTCCGTCAAATCAACGATTTCCTGCGCACGCCGCCGCAGCAGCATACCCTCCTCTGTCAACATAATATTATGCTTTCCCCTGTTAAACAACTTAACGCCAAGTTCCTCCTCCATCTGCATCAATTGGCGAGACAGAGTGGGCTGTGTGATATGGAGAAACGCCGCAGCCTTCGTAATATTCTCTTCTCTTGCAGTTACCAGAAAATAATGTAATACCCGTATTTCCATATAAATAAGTCTCCTTTCACATTTCCGGATACCGCCAGTTCCACACAAAAATTTCCGAATTTCAGAAAATATAATCCACTTCTTTCCATTATTACATACCGCATACCATTCTTCAATCTCTTTTTCCGGTTTCCGTAATTTGCATTGCGAAAGCGTGTCCTGTTGGAACAAATGCACACCGGGCTGCCGCAATGCAAATTACGGAAACCCACTCCTTTTACTCCACTTATATGCCCATATTACCACTTACGGGAAATCAGATGCGCATTTTGTGGAAATATTGTATAGTAGGAATACATCAAAGAGAGGCGTGAAAGGCAGGTGACAGCATGAAAATTGAAGTAAAACTGGAGGAAACCGTTCAGGAAACAACAGTAATCATTATCGCCCGAAGGATGTCTGAAGACGTGGAAAAAATCGTTAAGAAGCTGTCGGATGAGACACCGCAGGTCGTTGCCGGATTTAAGGAGGACTTACTGGAAATCCTGCAGCCTGCCGAGATTTTCCGGGTGTATGCAGCCAATCAGAAGGTGTATGCGGTAACCCCAAAAGGGGAGTACCTGCTTCGTTCCCGCTTGTATGAAATGGAAAACAGGCTGGCGGCGCATGGCTTTATCCGCATTTCCAATTCTGAAATCGTAAACTTATCCAAAATAAAAAACTTTGACTTAAGCTACGCCGGCACTATCGGCGTAACGCTTTCGGATGGCGCCACAACCTATGTGTCAAGACGTTACGTGTCAAAAATCAAGGCTGCCCTCGGTATCTGACTGCCTTGGGGCAACCGAAAAAGAATGGAGGAAAATATATGAAAAAACAGATTATTGTAAGAGGCTTTATCGGCGCATTGCTGGGCATCGTTATCGGCTACTTTATCACAATCGGCATTTCACTCTTATTTGGGGAGGGCGCTTACATTTCCTGTGTGCCTGAACTGATAGACGCCGTGGGAACCGAAACCGGCGCCGTCATTGTGCAGACCATTCTGGATATCCTGCTCGGCATCGCGTTTGGCGCTTCTTCCGTTATTTGGAGCATCGACGCATGGAGCATCGCAAAGCAGACCCTGTTTTACCTGCTGATTACCCTGCCCGTCATGCTTTTTGTGGCATACTTCGCATACTGGATGGAGCACAGCGTAAAAGGCCTGCTGTCATATGCCGCCATTTTTATCGTTATCTTCTTTTTTATATGGCTTATGCAGTATCTTTTCTGGAAAATCAGAATAAAAAAACTGAACGGGCGATTAAACAGTAAAGCATAATTTTCCCGTCTGCAAAGAGGATGTCTGCCGCAGGAACGCATCAGGCACCCTCTTTTTTACTGCTTTCCCACGAGCAAAACAGCATATGGCTTATTCCACTATGCCAAAATCCTTTGCATAATCTATCAGCTCTGAATAAGGAAAATTATTACCCAGATGTTCCGGAAACTTCCCTATAAAGCCGCCCCAATCCACAAAACCTTCCTCCAACTGTCTGACGGTTTCTTTATCCTCCTCTGTAAATAAATAACTGTAATAGCCGACTTTATCCACGTCAACCGGAAAATAAAACATAATTTGGCTTACGTTCCTGTACACCTCGCACTCTTCGTTGAAAAATGTCTGGATAGCTGCCCTGGCATCCGCATTCAATAAATAATCCTGATACCTGTTCTTCATATCTTCCCAATCATCACAGCCTTCCACTATTTCCAGCATTTTTTCAAGGTCCTTGGACATAAGGGCCTCATATTCAGGGATATCCTCGGCAATATATTCATATCCAAAATTAAAAAATTTTTCCTGATTTAAAATAACGGTGGCGTGCAGTTCCTCCGGCTTATAGCTGTAAAATTTAAAGTCTATATCCAGAGCGTCAAAAAGTGTGCTCGTGTAACATAATGAACCATCTTCATGAATACCAACAATTTTGGAAAAATCATGCTTTAACATCTGGTAAGGCGCGTCCTTATAATAATTTTCGTATATTGCCTCCAGATATTCTTTTGGGAAACCCACAGACTCATCTGCCGGAAGCTCTTCATTGTTTTTCCAGCAGTCCGTATACCATTTTGCAGTCACATAGTCGCAACTCTTTCCAATCAGTATGTCAGAGCCGGGCAGATATATCATAGTGCCGATTGTCCGGTTCCATACTTCCACGTCTTCAGGAACCTCTTTAATTGCCGTGAACACTGTGGCTACTTCCAAATAATCCTCCTCATTCAAAAAAGGCTTAAGGGATTCTTCATCCAGATTTTGGAACGCTTCCAGAATGGCTGCCGCATATTGCTTTTTGACTGCTTCCGTATCCTCCCCTGCATTCGCCAGCACATCCGCCAGACTGTCTGCGTCATTCGTCCCAATCCCCCCGGAGGCTTCAACCTGCTCTGACCGCGCCCCGTCGGATTCCTCCTGTCCTGATGTTTCCGCCCCGCTGCCGTTGCTTTGCGGCGGCAATGCTTCGTCATGGTTCCCACAGGCCGTTAATACTGTAAGCAAAACCACAATTGCCATTCCCAAACATACTCTTTTTTTCATATTGATAATTCTCCTCCCGTCATCAATCTGTAGTAAATTCTACCAGAAAATACATTATTTTTTCAAAAAAGGCGCGAACGGCAGTTATTTGGGAGTAAGCGGTTTTTAAGGGAACGGATGCATATGGGCGACGTGCAAGGCGAGGACGCCCATATGCATCCGTTCCTTGACGGGACTAAAGGAGTATGCTAGAGTTATTTGTATGAAAATAGCGATTTGTGACGATGAAGAGGTATTTGTAAATAGAATATATCATTTTTTATGGCAGCAGCCGGACTGTTCCGTGGAGCGTTTTCTCTCCCCTGTCCGGCTTTTGGAAAAATATGAAGAAGGCAGCCGCTACGACGTGGTTTTTCTGGATATTGTCATGTCGCCCATAAACGGCATCGATGCAGCTTCCCGCATCCGCGCCTATGACAAACAGGCCATTTTAGTGTTTTTGACCGCTTATCTGGAATATGCCCCCGCAGGTTATGAGGTGAACGGCTTCCGCTATCTGCTAAAACCGGTAACAAAGGAATCGCTGTCCCGGACCATGAAGGATATTTACATGGAACTGGAGACATCGCGGACTCTTTTCCTCAGAACTCCCGAATGTGAATTTCTTCTGCGTCTGCAGGATATCCAATATCTGCAGGCCGATAACAAAAGCTCCGTTATTTATTACAAAGACGATTTGATTTCTTTCCGGAAGGGATTAAGCGAGCTGGAGAAGCAGCTTCCCGCCGCGTTTTTCTTCCGCATCCACCGTAAATATATTGTCAATCTGGCCCATGTGCGGGAGTTTGACGGGACGCGCCTTACGCTTTCCTGCGGGCGTTCCCTTCCCATCAGCCGCAGAATGGGCAGGGCCTTCCGCCTTGCATTGGAAGCCTACATAGAAGGAGATATGTAATTTGCCGGTTCAACCTGTCATTAACTTAATGGAATATTGGATAATTATCCTGCTTATGCAGTATATCTGCTCTGCACACATACGCTTAAGCCGGAAAAATATATTGCTGTGCACGGGTATCAACCTGCTCGGCGCAGGTTTTTCCTATCTGTGCCCCGAATATTATAATGTCATTTTCCACATGGTATTTTCCGTTGCCCTGACCGTTCTTTTGTTCAGTTCTGCTAAAGTGGCGGATTTGCTGCGTTTTTTTCCCGCCGCCGCAATCTATTTTACCCTTACGGTTGCTTCCCAGTGCATACTTGATGAACTGGTGTCCAACCAGATAAACCTGACGTTTCAGGATTGCAGCATGACCCTGTTTTTTCTCATAACCGACGTCACCCTGCTTGTCCTCCTAATCATAACCGGCTGCCTGTTCCACAAATACCACATCACCCTGCATTACGGAATCAAAGAAATTCTGGGCGGCATTGCGCTCCTTTTTTTCTCATTCATAGACGTGGGCCTTGTCATGCTGCTCAACCGTTCCAACCTAAAGCCGCTCCCCTACTATGCCTTTGCCCTTTTATTCATCGGTGCGTTTGTTTTCAGCGTGGGATATTATCTGTACAGCATAGTGGAATTTCATATAAGGATTTACCATCAGGCGGTTGAAAGAAACGAGACAGAGTACCTGAAGCTGCAATTGTCTTCTTTGCAGAATATAAAGGAAAATGAAGAGCACGTAAAAAGAATGCGCCATGACCTTTCCGGCCATCTGGCGCTTATCCATGCCCTTTGTGAGGAAGGAAATTATGAAAAAGTACAAAGGTATACCGAACAGTTAAGCGACTGCTTTGTCCTGCCGGATAACAGAATCCTCACCGGCAACAACACAGCCGATTTGGTGGTTTCCTCAAGAAAAAAAATATGCGACGAATACGGAATTTCTTTTTCCTTTGAAGGCGCCCTTCAACAGCTTCAGGGCATGGCGGCGCCTGATATCTGCGGCCTTTTTGCAAACGCATATGACAATGCCATTGAAGCGTGCATACCGCTGCCCGACGCTTATATCCACACAAAAATACACGCTGTCACCCATTACACGGTAATCAAAATATCCAATCCGGTCAGCAAAAAAATCCCCGTCCGCAATAACGGCATCGCCACCACAAAAAGGGATACGCGTTTTCATGGGTACGGCATTGACATCATGAAAAGGATTGCGGACAAATATAAAGGAAGCCTCACCCTGAAATGCGATGAAAAGGAGTTTATCGTTAAGATTGTTTTGTTAAACCCAGCCATAACAAAAAAGTCCGGTAACATACCGGACTCTTTATCGGAGTGACAAGATTCGAACTTGCGACCTCTGCCTCCCTAAGACAGCGCTCTAACCAAACTGAGCCACACCCCGTGACACGAACGTTATTATACCGTGTTTTGAATATAAAATCAAGACCTATTTGCGAATTTTGTAAAATTCACTGTAGGATTACAATACATATGTTACAACTGAATATTTAAAAAGCAGAGATACTGC
>CAJTKU010000029.1 GCA_910577015.1 uncultured Lachnospiraceae bacterium
CTCGACCACCTCATCACCCTTCACCAGCGTAAGTATCAACAAATTGAAAAATATCCACTTTTCGCTTGGGAACAGCGTAAGTTGGGGGAACTGGCAGAAATTGTAGGTGGAGGTACACCGAGCACAAGCAAGTCGGAGTACTGGGATGGCAATATAGATTGGTATGCACCTGCTGAAATTTCTGACAAAATCTTTGTGGATGAAAGTCAAAGAAAAATAACAGAAAAAGGATTTAATAGTAGTTCAGCTAAAATGCTTCCAGTAGGAACGGTATTATTTACATCTCGTGCAGGTATTGGGAAAACGGCTATTCTAGCGAAAGAAGGCTGTACTAATCAAGGTTTTCAGTCCATTGTCCCATATAAGGATAAGCTCGATTCATACTTCATTTTTTCGAGAACAGAAGAGTTGAAAAAATATGCTGAAACTGTTGGAGCTGGTTCAACTTTTGCTGAGGTGTCTGGAAAGCAGATGTCAGATATGAATCTGATGATGCCACCAACAATTAAGGAAGAGAGGATTATTGGTGAACATTTTAAAAGTATTGACCACCTCATCACCCTTCACCAGCGAAAGCAAAATTGCACGAAAAACGCCCTAAAATATATGAAAAAACAAATATTTATAACAAAGGAGACAATAACAATGCCAGAATTAGAAGCTATCATTGAGCAAAAGCTACTTGAGCAGTTGGTTTATGGAGACTCGCAGTGGTCATATCGAGAAGACTTAAAAACCGAAGAAGATTTATGGGCTAATTTCAAATATATTCTTGAGCAGAATAATAAGGAACGATTAAATGGCGTTAATTTATCGGATTCTGAGTTTGAACAGGTAAAGAACCAGCTTCAATTTTCTTCGTTTTATAAAGCCGGCGAATGGCTGGTGGGAGAGAATGGTAAGGTACAGGTGCATGTGCAGCGGGATACCGAACGCGTGCATCTGGTAGTGATGAATCATGAGCACATTGCGGGTGGAAGCAGTGTATATGAAGTTATTAATCAGTACAGCGCATTAAAAACGGATGAAAATAGCAGTGTACCCGCCAGAGACAGAAGATTTGACGTTACTCTTATGATTAACGGTTTGCCTATGATACATATTGAACTTAAGAATAAGCAGCATTCGTATATGGATGGTTTTTGGCAGATTAAAAAGTATATTGGTGAAGGCAAATTCACAGGTATTTTTTCTGCTGTGCAGATGTTTGTAATCAGTAATGGGGTAAATACCAAATATTTTTCTGCGGCGAGTGATACAGAGATGAATCCCGAGTTTATCAGCGGGTGGTTGGATAAGGATAACAACCCGGTAGCGGACTATCTTGACTTTGCAAAGAGTGTTCTTCGTATACCGGAAGCACATGAGATGATTTCGCGCTATACGGTTTTAGATGAGAAGGCGAAGAGGCTGATTCTGCTTCGTCCGTATCAAATCCATGCCATAGAATCCATCAGGGAAGCTTCTAAGTGTGGCAAATCGGGCTATGTCTGGCATACCACAGGCTCCGGTAAAACATTGACTTCTTATAAGGCAACCAGAAACTTATTGATGGATATTCCGTCCATAGATAAAGCTATTTTTTTGATTGACAGAAAAGATTTGGATATGCAGACAACAAATGCGTTTCAGGCGTATGCTAACAATGATTTGATAGATGTTGAAGACACAGATAACGTAAATGACCTAAAGAAAAAACTGAAGTCCGATGACAGACGGGTAATTGTTACTACGATTCAAAAATTGCAGAGGTTAATTACCAAAAGGCTTGCGGAGGGCACACCGGAATACAATAAAATCAGGAATCTTAAAATTGCATTTGTGGTGGATGAATGTCATAGAGCTGTTACACCAAACATGAAAAGGGAATTGGAGAGGTTTTTTGGTAATTCGTTGTGGTTTGGATTTACCGGAACGCCGAGATTTGCTGAAAATCCATATCCGCAGATGGGTGATTTGCCCCGTACTACAGAAGAACTGTATGGAGCAAGACTTCACAAGTATACCATTCAAAATGCAATTCATGACAAAGCGGTTCTTGGATTTCAAGTAGAGCATAATGGCCCTAAGAATATATCGGATGAAACCGACAACAGTGTATATGAAAATGAAACACATATGCTGAAGGTTTTAGACGTGATACTAAATAAGTCATATCATAAATTGGGATTTCAAAATGGAAAGGGGATGACTTATGAAGCATTGCTTACAACCAGTTCCATTCAGATGGCACAGAAGTATTATGATTTATTGACAAAGGTAAAGAATGGGGAAACGCCCCTTGCAATCGGAGAAAAAATGAAGCAGGTGCTTCCTGATTTTCCGAAGTTTGCAATTACATATTCGGTATCTGAAAATGAAGAGAGTTCCCATGTAAATCAGCAGAAAATGCAGCGTTCTCTTGACGATTATAATGAAATGTTTGGCACTAAGTTTGAAATATCACAGATACAAGGATATAATGCAAACTTAAATGATAGGCTTTCCAGAAAAGATGCAAAATATCGGAGCAGAAAGGAACAGTTGGACCTGGTGATTGTAGTAGACCGCCTGCTTACCGGATTTGACGCGCCATGTATGTCAACCATCTTCATCGACAGACAGCCTATGGGGCCGCACGATTTGATTCAGGCTTTTTCCAGAACAAATCGTATCCTGAATAGAAATAAGGCTTATGGGCAAATAGTTACATTCCAAGCGCCCGTTTTGTTTAAGAAGTGTGTAGATGATGCAGTCAAGCTTTATTCAGCAGGCGGTACGAAGGAAGCAATCATGGCAGATTGGGTAGAGATTGAACCGGCATTCAGAAAAGCGCTTGCCGCACTTCGTGCGTGTGCGGCAACGCCTGCGGATGTTCCGGGAATGTCTTTAGCTGAGATAAAAATTTTTATAAAATTATTTCGGAACTTTGACAAACTGTTTGCACAGTTACGTTCATTTACAAATTATGAGGATTCCATGCTAGAGAAATATGGAATTACGGAAGAGGAATATTATGATTATGCGGGCCATTACCTGAATGCGTTGGAAACAGGGGAAGATGACGGTTCGAATACCCCACCGGAGGGAACGGGAATAACAGATGGTGACGATGATTATGAACTGATGGCGTATAGCAGTACCAAAATTGATTATGAATATATCATCAACCTTATTCAGAATATTGTTACGCCTAGGGATGATGAAGAAAACATTTCTCGGGAGGAAAGACAAAAGAAGATTGAAGAAGTAAAACAGTATGTTGAGGAGCTGCGAAAGGAAAATCCGAAGGTTGCGGATATCATGTCTAATCTGATTTATGAAATTGAGTTAGATGAAAATAAATATAGGGGTCAGTCAATTCTGAATATTGTTGAAAATATGAAGCATGATTGCATCGACAGAGTAGTTACTGATTTCTGTATTACGTGGTATGCATCAAAGGAAGATGTCATGTATGCTGCTACGCACTTCCGAAATGGGGAAATCCCCAACGAAAGTGCAATCAAGGCCACGGTAGATTTTACAAGCTATAAAGCAGCACAGGAGGGAGCATTGCCCAAATTTATGTATTATTCACTGATGATGACGGAGTTAAGAAAAATTCTGGAGGAAGAAATAAAACCGCTTATTGCACATTAAATGAAAGACGATGCCTCTGCTATTCATACTGTTTATATCAGCGTAAGTGTTTTTGGGAAACGGAGGTAACTTATGCTAAACGATATGGACACGACAACACTTTTCTGTGATTACTACAGACAATGGGTAGATGTGTATAAAAAAGGTGCAATCAGGGAAGCGACAATGGCAAAGTATATGATGACATTGAAGTGGGTAGAAAAGCTTGTTCCTAAGTTAAAACTTTCAGAACTTACCAGAACAGCTTACCAACAGCTTTTAAATGATTATGCCCAGGAACATGAAAGACAGACGACCTTAGATTTTCATCATCAATTAAAGGGTGCGATTGTAGATGCGGTAGACGAAGGACTGATTGGAAGAGACCCGACCAGAAAGGCGATTATAAAGGGTAAAACACCGAAAAGTAAGAAGATTAAATACCTGAATCAATTTGAACTTCATACTCTGATAGCCAATCTTGATATAAAAGAAGAGCCTAATTGGGATTGTTTTATCCTTTTAGTGGCAAAAACCGGGATGAGATTTTCAGAGGCTCTTGCAATAACGCCAAGTGATTTTGATTTTGCCAGGCAGACACTGTCAATAAGTAAAACATGGGATTATAAGGGTGATGGAGGATTTCTGCCGACAAAGAATAAATCATCTGTTAGAAAAATTCAGATTGACTGGCAAATTGTCGTTAAGTTTTCTGAACTGATAAAAGGGTTGCCGGAAGATGAACCTCTTTTTGCTGGTAAGGACAAAATATATAATTCTACCGTAAATGGCGTACTTACAAGACATTGCAAGGCGTGTGGAATTTCTTCAATTTCGATTCACGGATTGCGTCATACACATGCATCGCTATTGTTGTTTGCGGGCGTGTCGATTGCCAGTGTTGCTCGCAGGTTGGGCCATGCAAGTATGACAACAACGCAGAAAACCTATTTACACATTATTCAGGAACTGGAGAACAAAGATGTAGATTTGGTAATGAGAACATTATCAGGTTTATAAGATGAAAAGATAACAGAAGTGCTTACGCTGATTTGACGAAAACAAGGAAACGCGGTTAACAGCGGAGGAACAGAAAGTTGGTGCGCTTTAGAGGCAATGTAAAGATATAGCCGCCAACGAAACCATAGGAGGAAAAACCGTGAAATTGGAAACCGAAAGACTAATCCTGCGCCGCTGGGAAGAAAGCGATGCAGAGGACTTATACAAATATGCCAGCAATCCCGATGTGGGACCGATTGCCGGATGGCCGCCGCATCAGAGCATTGACGAGAGCCGAAATGTTATTAAGACCGTTTTTTGCGGTGCGGAAGCGTATGCGGTGTGTTTGAAATCAGATAACCGCGTTATCGGGGCAATTGAACTGAAACTGAACGGGCATACCGATATGACCGAAAAAGACGATGAGTGTGAATTGGGGTATTGGCTTGGCAAACCGTTCTGGGGTCAGGGGTTGATGCCGGAAGCCGTAAGGGAAATGCTGCGACATGGTTTTCAGGATATCGGCATGAACAAGGTCTGGTGCGGCTATTACGAGGGCAACACCAAGTCAAAACGTGTACAGGAAAAGGCAGGCTTTCAGTATCAGTGGACTACCGAAGGCGTTGATGTTCCCCTGATGCACGAAAAACGGACCGGTCATGTAAACTGCATGACAAAAGAAGAATGGATACAGCTAAAGGGATAATCCGGCCAGTAGGCTTGATTAAATAGAAAGAGAAAAGGAGAAAGACTGTTTGAAGAAATTTAGTAAATCAATGGCGATTGTAGCATAACCGGGAGGTTTGCCTACAATACCGCAAGCCTCCTAAAGGGTTTATGATTTTATTTTTAGGAGGACAATCCCCATGAATCGGGAAAACAAGAAAAAATCGTTTGAAAAAAGTTACTATAAAACACATCCATGTAACGATACCTTTGTCTGCAAGGTCTGCGGGAAAACCGTTGTACCTGCAGGCGCAGGAAGTGAACATCGAAACCATTGTCCGTATTGCCTGTCCAGCCAGCATTTGGATAACGAGCCGGGTGACCGGGCGGCAGACTGCGGAAGCGTAATGGAGCCGATTGCCGTATGGGTCAGAAAAAACGGCGAATGGGCAATTATCCATCGCTGCAGGCTGTGTGGAGCATTGAGTTCTAACCGCATTGCAGCGGATGACAATCCCATGAAGCTGATGTCGCTTGCCATGAAGCCCGTTTCATCTCCTCCGTTCCCATTGGAACGGATTGAAGAGATGACCAGACTATGGGTGGCGACGGGGAACTGAAGTGGTAAGGTAACAAAGCAGGGCCGGCACATCTGATTGGTGTGCCGGCCCTGCTGCGGAGGGAAAACTCCTGCGCCATGCAGAATACGAAAACTCCAAGACATATAAGTGTTGACTTTTACTAAAAAAAGGATAATAATGTATAAAAATAAAACAGAGAGGAAGTACGGGTCATGGAGAAGAAAAACATTGATTGGGCGAATCTGGGATTTGGCTATATCCAGACTGAGAAGAGGTATGTTTCAAATTTTAAGGATGGAGCATGGGATGCAGGCGCGCTGGTCGATGATGCCAATATTGTGATGAATGAATGTGCATGTGTGTTGCAGTATGCACAGACGATATTTGAAGGCTTAAAGGCTTACACCACGGAGGATGGGCATATTGTGACTTTCCGTCCCGATTTAAACGGGGAGAGGATGGAAAATTCCGCAAAAAGACTGGAAATGCCTGTGTTTGAAAAAGCGAGATTTGTGGATGCCATTGAGCAGGTGGTAAAGGCCAATGCCGCTTATGTGCCGCCCTATGGCTCAGGTGCAACCCTCTATATTAGACCGTATATGTTCGGTATCAATTCTGTTATCGGAGTGAAGCCCGCAGACGAGTATCAGTTCAGGGCATTCTGTACGCCGGTTGGACCGTACTTTAAAGGCGGTGCAAAGCCCCTTACCATTAAAGTAAGCGATTTTGACCGTGCGGCACCCCATGGTACAGGCAATATCAAGGCAGGGCTCAACTACGCAATGAGTCTGCACGCAATTGTGACAGCGCATAAAGAAGGCTATGATGAAAACATGTACTTAGACCCCGGCACCAGGACTAAGGTGGAGGAAACCGGCGGCGCAAACTTCCTGTTTGTGACAAAGGACGGAAAAGTAGTTACACCCAAGTCTGACAGCATTCTTCCCTCCATCACCAGACGTTCCCTTGTGCATGTGGCAAAAGAGTATCTGGGTCTTGAGGTTGAGGAAAGGGAAGTATATTTAAAAGAACTGGACGAAATGGCAGAATGCGGCCTGTGCGGCACGGCAGCGGTTATTTCACCCGTAGGCAAAATAGTGGACCATGGCAGGGAAATCTGTCTGCCGAGCGGTATGGCTGAGATGGGTCCTGTCACCAAAAAGCTATACGATACGCTGACGGGCATTCAGATGGGCAGGCTGGAAGCGCCCAAAGGCTGGATTCATGTAATAGAGTAAGCAGAAACACAGAGGGTATCCTGACGGATACCCTTTATTTTGACAAAAATGCCAATACCCGTGTATGAAAATCCGCCGCCTCCTCATAAGCGGCATGGCCGAGTTTTTCATAGATAAATAATTCACTCATTCTTATGTGTTCTGCCAACTTAACGGAAGATTCAGCGCCGACGATTTTGTCGCAGCCGCCTCCGATAATGAGGGTAGGACAGATGATTTTATGTAATTCCGAAAGGGCGTCATGGCAAATACACGATTTTGCCTGTATGAGAAACCGGATGAAATCTTTAGGCTTTCCTATTTTTCCCAGCACAGGATATAATAATCTGTATTTTTTCAGGTATCTTTCCGAGTAGGATTTTTCCGCCGTGTCAATGATTAAACTCTTATAGTCATTTTGCTCTGCCATGGAAATCCACTTTGTAAGAACGCCTTGCATCAGTGCATTCTGTGTGGGAGAAGTGACCGCCAGTATCAGCTTTTTGACAGATTCGGGGTAATTAACGGCAAGGTACTGCGCAATCATTCCTCCTTGCGAAATTCCCAATACATGAGCCTTTTGAATACCCAGCGCTTTCATCGCTTCCGCCATGTCATCTGCCATGGTTTTTGTAGAGGCGTTTTCTTCCAGTCTGTTTTTTCTGCTGAAGATGTATACCTTGTAATTTTTAGCATACATCCGGTAGGCCATTGCCATGGGTATGGCCATTCCCTTAACGGTGGTTATGCCGTCGCCCAGCCCGGGAATCATTATCAGAACGTTATTTCCTTTTCCGAAAGTAACATAGTCCATATCGGTATCGTCAATACGGACGTTTCCGTTTCCGGCATTCCAAAACATATCAGCATTCCCTTTCCTTACTTTGTCAGTCCTTTTTTTAACATTTCCAGATACAGAGTGAAACCTTGTACATATTCATCGTGAAGCTGTGCAAATGAACGGTTTTTATCCGAAATATTTTCTAAAAAGTCAGCGTTAAAACCTTTCAAAACCCATCTTAAAACAGCAATTGTTTTTTCTTTATCCCAACGGAAATCATGTGTGTCTGCAGATTCTGTCAGCCTGTTAAATATTGTCATTTCTTTTGCGCCATACCGCTGTATTGTCTTCCGGTAAATTTCGGTGTCGTCTTTGGCGAATGCCCGTATGATTAATTTTGCTTTCAGGGGATTTTCCATATACCACTGAAATTCAAGGGCTGCATATTCCAAAACCCGTTGGAACAAATCCGGTGAGAGGGCGCATGTTTTCTTCTCCAAATCCCCAATCAGCTCAGCGGATACATTGTCAAGTATATAAAAATAAAAGTCCTCTTTATTTGCAAAATACTTAAATAAGCTGCCCTTGCTGATTTCGCATGTACGGACAATCCGGTTTGTGGAACTGCCCTCATAGCCGTAATTGGAAAACTCTTCTATTCCGGCTGCTACAATTCTGTTTCGCTTGTCAGGATTTAACTCAAAAAACAATTTCGCTGGCATAATCCTCCTTTTTGGTGACCATGCGGTCACCCTATATTTTAAATAAATGACCACATGGTCACTCAAATAATTTTAACAATTTCATGTATAATTGTCAATCCTATTTATACCGGGTGTCGGAAGTGCTGCATATTTTGGATGGCGGCTGCCGGGGCGTGCATTTGATTCCAAAATATGCAGTACGCTATTCGCTGCTTATTGACGTTCCGTTCACATCAGTGGTAAAATATAGACATATAAAACGGATATAAAAACAGCAAAAAATACACCGCCGAAACGGCAGATTGGAGGGCAGATGAGGGAAGTAAGGGTGTTGGAAATCAAACAAAGCGTTTTTGCGGACAATGACAGGCAGGCAGAGCTTTTGCGGCAGGATTTAAAGGCAAAAGGGGTTTTTCTTCTAAACCTTATGTCATCTCCCGGTTCCGGTAAGACAACCACCCTGCTGCGTACGGTTGAAGCATTGCATGATACGCTGAAAATCGGCATTATGGAAGCGGATATTGATTCGGATGTGGATGCAAGGACGATTCAGCAGTCCGGCGTCAAGGTGATACAGCTTCATACCGGCGGGATGTGCCATCTGGACGCGGAGATGACAAGGCAGGGGCTTGAAGGGCTTCAGACAGGCGATGTGGATTTGGCAATCCTTGAGAATGTGGGAAATCTGGTCTGCCCGGCGGAATTTGATACCGGTGCGTCTAAGAACGCCATGATTCTTTCGGTGCCGGAGGGGGATGACAAGCCGTTAAAGTACCCGTTGATGTTTTCTGTCTGTGACGTGGTACTCATCAACAAGATTGACGTTTTGCCTTACTTTGATTTTGATTTGGAAAAGTGCAGGGAGTACATCCATATGCGGAATCCCATGGCAAAGATAATTCCCATATGTGCAAAGACAGGAGAGGGAATTGGGGAATGGGCGGACTGGCTTTTAGGGGAAGTGAAGAATTGGCAGCGTGAAAAGTACTTCTAAAGCTCATGCCAGAGGGCATTTCTCGTCGAAATTTTAGTTCTGTGGGATTCTGTGAAGCGAAGGAATAGTCTGATAAAGAAACGAATAATGATAGACAAAGGAGGAAGGTATGGAGAATTTGGACAAAGATTTATATCCGGATTATGTGTATCCGGAGCATGAGGCGGCCCACGACGAGCCTCCCCGCAAGAGTATTATGAAGCTTGGCAAAATGATAACCGACCGCATCCCCCAGAAGCTGGGAATCAAAAAGATTACCCAGGATGACCCGGAGTACTGGGGGCTTGCCGGAGTGCTGACCGATGAAGAGGCGGAAATAGCGCTGAAGATGGGGGTAAGGAAGCCAAAGACCCTGCAGGAAATGGTGAAGCTTACGGGCATCCCCGAGCAGGAACTGGAGCCGAAGCTGCAGCAGATGTCGGTGAAAGGGATTCTGGAGTACAACTGGGAAAACCCGCAGCATGAAAAGCAGTATGTGCTTCCCATGTATGTGCCCGGTTCGGCGGAGTTTTTCAACATGAATGCTAAAGTCATGGAGCAGCATCCCGAAGTGACGTTATTTTTTGAGCATATGTCCAGACTGCCGCTGGAGCATGTGACGCCTTTTGTGGGGGAGGGCGGAAACGGCATCGGTATGCATGTAATTCCCGTGGAGAAAGCAATTGAGATGGAGAGCGAATCCATCGATTTGGAGCATATATCCTACTGGCTGTCCAAGTATGAAGGCAAATATGCAGCCAGTCCGTGTTCCTGCCGCCGTTCTCGACAGTTCCATGATGAAGGCTGCGGGGATGACCCGGAAGGCTGGTGTGTTGCGGTAGGCGATATGGCGGATTATGTAGTGGAAACCGAAAAGGACGGACGCTATATCACAAAGGAAGAGGCGCTTGCTATTTTTAAGCAGGCGGAGGACAACGGTTTTGTCCATCAGATAACCAATATAGACGGAAAAGATAAGATTTTTGCAATCTGTAACTGTAACGTCAATGTATGTTATGCCCTGCGGACGTCACAGCTTTTTAACACGCCGAATATGTCGCGTTCCGCTTATATAGCGAAGGTAGATAAGTCTAAATGCGTTGCCTGCGGCAAATGCGTGGAGGCTTGTCCTGCCGGTGCGGTTAAGCTCGGACAAAAGCTGTGCAAAAAAGATGGCAGTGAGGTTACATATCCCAAGAAACCGCTTCCACAGGAGCAAAAATGGGGTGAGCATATGTGGACCCACAATTACCGGGATGTGAACAGGATTAACTGTTATGATACGGGGACTGCGCCTTGTAAAACGGCGTGTCCGGCGCATATTGCCATTCAGGGGTATTTGCAGATGGCCAAGGAAGGACGTTACGGGGAAGCGCTGGCTCTCATTAAAAAGGATAACCCTCTGCCTGCAATCTGCGGACGTATCTGTAACCGCCGCTGTGAGGATGCCTGCACTCGTGCAACGCTGGATGAAGCGGTTGCCATTGACGATGTAAAACGTTTTGTGGCGGAGCAGGATTTACATGCCGAAACCCGTTATATTCCGAAGCCTACGGTTCCGTCCCTAAAGGGCAGCTTTGAGGAGAAGATTGCCATCATCGGCGCCGGACCGGCGGGGCTTTCCTGCGCATATTTTCTGGCAGATAAGGGATATAAGCCGACTATATTTGAAAAGAGTGAAAAACCGGGCGGTATGCTGACGTATGGAATCCCATCTTATAAACTGGAGAAGGATTTGATTGTAGCGGAGATAGATGTAATAAAGGCTATGGGCGTTGAAATCCGCTGCGGCATTGAAGTAGGAAAAGATGTAACGATTCAGCAGCTCAGGGAACAGGGGTATAAGGGCTTTTATATTGCCATCGGATGTCAGGATGGCAGGAAAGCGGGCGTTCCCGGCGAAGACGCGGAGGGTGTTTATACGGCTGTGGAGTTTTTGCGTGAGGCAGCAGCGAAGGAAGCTTTTGCGCTGGGCGGTGACGTGGTGGTTATCGGCGGCGGTAACGTAGCCATCGATGCGGCGAGAACAAGCACCCGCTGTACGGACGGCAAAGTGTCCATGTTCTGTCTGGAAAGCCGTGAGGAAATGCCGGCAAGCGAAGAAGAGATTTTGGAAGCAGCAGAAGAGCATGTCAGCATGAACAACGGATGGGGACCGAAGGAAATCCTTACGGAAAACGGAAGGGCCGTAGGCGTGGTATTTAAGAAGTGTACCCGTGTTTATGATGAAGACCGCAGATTTGCCCCTCTTTACGATGAAGAAGATACCATGACGGTTGCCTGCTCCGGTGTTATTTTCAGTGTGGGACAGGGCATCCGGTGGGGAGATTTGTTAAAGGGAACCAAAGTGGAGCTGCGTCCCAATGGCGGCATTATTGCCGACAAGCTGACCTGCCAGACGGCAGAACCGGATATTTTTGCAGGCGGGGATGTCTACACGGGTCCTAAATTTGCCATAGATGCCATTGCAGCGGGACGGGAAGGCGCTGTTTCCCTGCACCGCTTCGTGCAGGAGCATTGTACGCTGACCATAGGCAGGAACAGGAGGGACTTTATCGAACTGGATAAGGACGATATTTCCGTTGCCAGTTATGACAATTCGGACAGACAGCGACCGGAAAAACCGGGTGAAGAGCAGGCAAAATCCTTCCGCGACTTGTCCCATACCCTGACGGAAGAGCAGGTGAAAGCGGAAACTTCCCGTTGTTTAAGCTGCGGGGCATCCGTGGTGGACGAAAACAAGTGTATCGGATGCGGTATCTGCACGACCAAGTGTGAATTTGGCGCGATTACCCTGCACAGGGAACTGCCGGGCTGTTCTGAAATGGTGAAGTCGGAAGATAAGCTGAAATACATACTGCCCAATATGGTGAAGCAGTCCTTAAAGGTTACATTTAAACGGAAAAAATAGTTTTTGTCATACGCAGGGAGATTAACATGCATGAACTCGGAGTTGTATTTCACATTATGGACAGTCTGGAAACAGTTGCCGCCCAAAATGAGGTAAAGGGCATTTCCAAGGTGGTTCTGGAGCTGGGCGAAGTGTCCACGGTGCTGGAGCCTTATCTGCAAAAGTGCTGGGGATGGGCTGCCGGGAAAAGGGATTTGTTCCGGGAGGCAGAGCTTTTGGTGGAAAGGCTTCCTGCCCTCACCTACTGCGAAGGCTGTGGGCAGACATATCCTACCGTGGAGTACGGAAAAATTTGTCCCCACTGTCAAAGTCCTGATACATGGCTTTTACAGGGGAATGAATTTAATATAAAAGAAATAGAAGTATACTAAAAGAAAAGGGAGGGAAGGTTTATGATTTTTCAAATTTATGACGGGATGACCATGTGGCAGATTTTAGGCTGGATTCTGGTGTTTGCCGGGCTTGTTTTGATGAATGAAATAGCCCGCCGCACCAAGGTTGGCGGAATGGCGTGTTTCTTTGCGCTTCCCGCAGCCCTTACAGTGTATTTCATTGCAATTTACATCGGGGCGGCGCAGGGCGCGGAGTGGGCATTGAACAACCAGACCTATGTGCATATGAACAGCTGGTTTCACTATGCGAAGCTGTATGCGGCGCTGGCAGGCTGTATCGGTTTTATGATTATCAAATACCATTGGGGAAAATTGGGCAAGTCCCATGCTTTTAAGGTATTTCCCTTTGTGATTGTTGCCATCAATATTATGATTGCCGTGGTGTCTGATTTTGAATCTGTTGTCAGGGCAGGCTCCATTATGGGCGGCTGGTGGAAGTCTTCAGAGGGCGTATGGCTTTACGGCGGCTGGTGGAATATTTTAAACGGCGTTGCCGGATTGATTAATATTCTCTGTATGACCGGCTGGTGGGGAATCTATTCTTCCAAAGACAAAAAGGATATGCTCTGGCCGGATATGACATGGTGCTTTATCCTTGCATATGACATCTGGAATTTCCAGTACACTTACCTGAATTTGCCGACCCACGCATGGTACTGCGGTTTTGCGCTGCTTCTGGCGCCCACAATAGCCAATGCGCTCTGGAATAAAGGCGGATGGATTCAGAACCGTGCCAACACGCTGGCGCTCTGGTGCATGTTTGCACAGGTATTCCCGTTGTTCCAGGATGGAAGCAGGTTCACAACCGTATCTGCCGTTTACGGCTCCGGCGGGGCAGCTGCAGCATTTGGAGAGACCATGCCGTCCGTGGCAAATCCTACTGCACAGGGAATTATCTCTATTATCTCCATCCTTGTGAATATTGCGGTATTTGCGGTTATTCTGCGACGGGCAAAACTTCAGAAGAAGAATCCGTATACAAACGAAATTTTTACGGACCAGAAAGACTTCAAACAGGCAATGAGCAGGGCGGAATAAAAGACGCTGTGGCAAAAGAGAGAAAACAGGTTTCGGGGTATTTTCCCGAAACCTGTTTTTTACTAAAGTAAGAAAATATTTGACTACTTCGTGAAAAGTTTGTATAATAATGTCAAAGCACAGAAATTCTAACGGAAATTCGTTCTATAATCTTATTATTCTATTATGAGCCTGTAATTTCAGGCAGCATTGTCTGTTTTAGAATCCTTGCTTTTCATCCAAATATAAAGCAGGGAGAAAACAGAAGTCTTTTAGATTATCACCTTCCTGCAAAACGAAGGAAGGGAGATGCCTATGGATAATCTATGTAGTAAAAGACCGATTTACAAGACGTACAAAGACAGGGTGTTTCGTCTGTTGTGCAACGACAAAAAGCGTTTGTTGGAGATTTATAATGCGCTGAATAATACAAATTATACAGACGATACAGACCTAACAATTAACACTTTGGAAAATGCCATTTTTATTAAGATGAAAAATGATATTTCCTTTATCATTGACTGTAATTTGTGCTTGTATGAGCATCAATCGACTTATTGTCCGAATATGCCGCTTAGGGGATTTCTGTATTTTGCGGATTTGTATAAGAAACTGTTACAAGGTGTGGATTTAAGTGCGGGCAGGCAGATAAAAATACCGACTCCGCATTATATTGTTTTTTATAATGGGACAGAAAAAGAGGAAGAAGAATTTACGCAGCAGTTGTCAGATGCATTTGAGGATGACGGTGAAGGGTGCATCCAACTTACGGTGCGGACGATTAATGTCAATCTGGGACATAATAAAGAATTGATGGAAAAGTGCAGTCCCTTGTACGGATATGCCTGTTTTGTGGATATTGTAAGGCAAAATTTAAAAAATATGGGGATGCAGGAGGCAGTTGAGAAAGCAGTGGATGAATGCATCGAAAAAAATATACTAAAAGATTTTTTAACGGAGCAGAAATCGGAGGTGATTGCCATGTCGCTTTATGAGTATAACGAAGAATATGTGCGTAAAACTTTTTTTGAAGAGGGCATGGAAACAGGTTATCAGGAAGGGAAGGAAGAAGGAAAGGCTGAAACCTTGATAAAAAGTGTGGAGTCAGTCATGCAGAAGTTTCAGGTCAGCCTGCAAAAAGCCTGCGAGGGCGTCGGCACAACCGTTGAGGATTATGACCGGGCGAGGAAGGAACTGCTGCCTCATAAAGCGGGGGCGCCGTTATGAAGTTTTTGCACACGGGAGATTTGCACATAGGGAAAATCGTAAATGAGTTTTCCATGATTGAGGACCAGAAATATATTCTTCGACAGATACTTGACATGGCAAAGGCTGAAAAAGCAGATGCGGTTGTGATTGCAGGGGATGTTTACGACAGGCCTGTTCCGTCTGCTGAGGCAGTGACGCTTTTGGATGATTTCCTGACGGCGCTTCTTGGGGAGCAGATTCCCGTCATTATGATTAGCGGCAATCATGACTCGGCGGAGCGGGTGGCTTTTGCGGATAGGATACTGGAAAAACAAGGGCTTTACATTGCCGGTGGATATGACGGGGAATTAAAAAGGGTTCTGCTTGAAGATGAATGGGGATATGTGGATTTTGTCTGTATGCCGTTTGTGAAGCCTGCCGTTGCAAGTCCGGAGGACATGCTGGCAAGGACGCCCATGACGCTGGATTTGCATAGCCGTCATGTGTTGGTGACGCATTATTTTGTGACAGGGGAAAACGGACAGGAGCCTGAACTGTCCGATTCTGAAAACAGGGTGAATGTAGGAGGTCTGGACAATGTACCGGCGTCCCTTTTTGCAATGTTTGATTATGTGGCGCTCGGACACATCCACAAAAGGCAGAAAATTGGCACGGGGGAGGTATGGTATGCAGGGGCTCCCCTTAAGTATTCTTTTTCGGAAGCAAATCAGGAAAAGAGCATTAATCTGGTAACGCTTGGGGAGAAGGGAAATATATCCGTTGAAAAAAAGAAGCTGACGCCCCTGCATGAAATGAGAGTAATAAAAGGAAAGCTGGAGCAGCTGATTGCTCCTGAGGTAGTGCAGGCGGCAGACTTTGAGGATTATATTAAGGCGGTGCTTACCGACACGGAAGAGCTGATTGACCCTATCGGGACGTTAAGGAGCGTTTATCCCAATGTCATGCAGATAGCGCCGGACAAAGACGGACAAAAGGAAGGGGAGGAATACCGGCCTGCGGTATTTATGGCGCAAAAAAGCACAGGCGAGCTTTTTGCACAGTTTTATGAAATGTTAAGGGGAGAGCCTATGGACGGTAAACGGGCGAAACTGGTGGAAGAGATAGAAAGGGAGCTGGACGGCGAAGGATGAGACCGGAGAAACTGATTATCAGCGGGTGGGGACCATACAAGGACAGGGTGGAGATAGATTTTAACGCGTTTGACGGGAGGGGGCTGTTTCTGATAACAGGCGCTACCGGCGCGGGAAAGACCACGATATTTGATGCCATTACTTATGCGCTTTACGGAAATCTTTCGGGAGAGGTGCGTGAAAAGGGAAGCGTCCGCAGTGATTTTGCCGGTGTGGATACGCCTACTTTTGTAGAACTTTTTATGCGCCATGCGGGTAAAGAGTATCATATTGTCAGAAACCCGGAGTATGTCCGGCTTAAGAAAAAAGGAAAGCAGGGAAAGACAACAAAGGAAAAGGAAAATGCTGTATTATACCTGCCCGATGGGAAGATAGTGGAGGGAAACAGGGAGGTTAACGCCAGGATACAGGAAATCCTGGTGCTGAATTATGCGCAGTTTAAAAAGATTACCATGATAGCGCAGGGAGAATTTGCAAAGCTTCTTCTGGCATCGCCCAAAGAAAAGACAGATATTTTCAGAGATATTTTCGGGACAGGCATTTACGGACAGTTCGCACAGTCCCTGCGGGCAAAGGCGGCTGTTCTTTTTGATAAGGTGAAGGAACAGAGACACAAATTGGAAGAAGATGTCAGGCTGCTTGCGGACGGGCGGGAAAAACAGATGCCGGAAAGACTTGCCGGGCTGACGGAAGGGGATAACTGGAATTATGCTGCTGTTCTGGAGGAGCTTGAAAGCTTGTGCCTGCAGGCTGAGGAAACGGAGCAAGAGCAGCAGGAGGACTGTAATCGGCTGAGTGACAAGAATAATGAGCTGATAGAAGAGGTTACAAAGAAAAAACGGGAAAATGAAGAAATTGACAGATGGCAGAAAAATGAGCAGACGTTAACAGAACTGGAAGCACAAAAGTGTCTTGTGGAAGAGAAAAGGAAAGTGTTTTTGCGTGCGTGTGCAGCAGAAACGCTTATGCCCCTGAAGCTTACGTTCCAAAAGGCGAAAAAAACATGGGAAGAGGCGCAGGAAAAGCAGAAAAGGCAGGAAGCAGACTGGAGAATGCTGGAGGAGGAGATAGAAGAACTGAAGCCTCTTTTAATAAAGCAGGACGAGTTACAGCAGTATCTGGAGCATTGCAGGCAGTTGGAAGAAAGCAGCCTGCATTTGGAAGAGGGTAAAAAAGAGTGTGAAAAAGCAGGCAGGGAATGGGACAAAGCCAAATCTGCTTACCTGAAGGCAGAAAAGGAAAGGGATGAAAAACAGGATGCGTTCAGGGAAGCTGACCGTGTATACAGACATGCGGCGGCGGGGATTGCCGCCAGAATGTTAAAGCCGGGTCTGCCCTGCCCGGTATGCGGCTCCCTGGACCACCCGAATCCGGCAAAAGAAGAACCGGGTCTGCTTTCCGAGGAGGCATTGGCCGGATTGCAGAAAGAAGCAAAAGAGGCGGAAAGGGCATTGCAGAAAGAGCATGAGAAAGCGATATCCTGCAAAAATAAAGCGGTTGATTTGGAAAGGCGTCTTGAAGACTTGCTGAAGGAAAAGGAAAGATTGGAGAAAGCGGTCGGAGAGTATGGCCGTCAATTTACGGAGGCCGTTTTCTCGGACAGCGGTTTTTTGCAGGCAGATTATCTGCAAAAAAAGGAATTTGTCTGGGAGAAGACAAACAGGCTGACAAAGTTAAACGCCATGCTTCAATCCATGGCAGACAGGATGGAAGAAATAAAAGGGGAGATTGAAAAAGGGAAAGAGGAATCGGAGAGCAGCAAAGAAGCATGGAAAAAAGCGTTATCCCGGGAAGGGTTTGAAAATGAAGAGGAATGTGAGAAAGCCCGGATTTCCCAAAGGGACAGACAGGCTTTGGAGAAGGAAATTGCAGATTATGAGGAGCGGCAGACAAGGGCGCTGGTAGTAAAAGAGCATCTGGAAGGAGCCCTGCATAACAGGCAGAAGCATGAAGTGGAGCTTTTGGAGGAGGAATTAAATAACTGCCGTCAAAAACTGGAAGACGCACAGGGGGCGTTAAAGGCTTCCCATGCTTTTTACACAGAGGTTAAAAAGACGAGAGCAGGATTTGAAAAGACCTATAAAAAGATGAAAGAGGCGGAAGCAGAGTACGGTTATGTAGAAGACCTCAATAAGCTGGCTTCCGGCAGCAATAAAAAACGTCTTGTTTTTGAACAGTATGTGCTGGCCGGTTACTTTGAGGAAATTTTGCGCGCTGCCAACCTGCGTTTCCTGAAAATGACGGCCGGCCGGTTTGAAATGTCGCGAGTGGAGGAGGCCGGGGACGGCAGGGTAAAGGATAGTCTGGAAATACAGGTGATGGATTATTATACGGGTAAGCCCCGTTTGGTCAAGACTTTATCCGGCGGGGAAAGTTTTAAGGCGTCCCTTTCCCTGGCATTGGGAATGAGTGATGTGATTCAGGCAATGAACGGCGGCATCAAGGTAGACACGTTGTTTATTGACGAGGGGTTCGGCGCGTTGGACGCGCAGTCCCTGGACCAGTCATGTGAAGCGCTGGCGGGTCTTGTGGAAAACAACCGTCTGATTGGCATTATTTCCCATGTGCCGGAATTGCAGGAACGGATAGACTGCCAGTTAATCGTGGAAAAAACAAACAGTGGAAGCAGCGTGAAAGTTCATGTATAATAAGCAGGGAAGGTACAAAAGGAAGGACGCATGAAAAATAAGGCAGGAAGAAAAAGGAAAAGTACAAATGCGGGCAGGTTTGCGGCAGCAGCCCTGTTAGTAATGGCAGTCTGTCTCGGCGCCTGTGGAAAAGGAGGCTCCGGCACCAGGGTTGTGTTTACCACGGGACTTGCAAATGATGAAGTGTTCAGGATAGAAAATATGTCATGCAGGGTGCCCGAAATAATGGTTTATCTGACGACAACCCAGAACCAGTATGAAGAAGTGTATGGGGAGGAAATTTGGCAGACAAGCCTGGACGGCGTGACGCTGGAGGAAAACGTAAAGGAAACCGTGCTTGCCAAAATAGCCCAGATTAAGACGCTCAACCTTCTGGCGGAGTCCATGCAGGTAGAGCTGGATGAAACGGAAGAAGAGAAGGTGAAGCTGGCGGCAAAAGCGTATTTTTCGTCCCTGAATGAGACTGAAATAGAACTGCTTGGCATCACGGAGGAAACGATAGAACAGCTTTATGCAGAGTATGCGCTTGCAGAAAAAGTGTATGCGCATATCATCAAGGATATTAATCCGGAAATCAGTGACGATGAAGCCAGAATCATAACCGTGCAGCATATCTTGATTAAGACTTATACTACTGACGGAAGCGGCAGGAAAGTGGAATATACGGATTCCGCCAGGGCAGCCGCTTATGAAAGGGCTACGGAGGCGCTGCTTCTTGCCACGGACGGGGAGCATGACTTTGAGAGCCTGATAACACAGTACAGCGAGGATAATATTGCCACTTACTCCTTTGGAAAGGGGGAAATGGATGCCGCATTTGAGGAGGCGGCATTCAACCTTGGGGCGGGTGAGATAAGCGGCATTGTAGAAAGCGAATTTGGATATCACATTATCAAATGTATCAATACCTTTAACAGGGAAGAAACGGACCAGAATAAGCTTGCGATTATAGAGGAACGAAAAAAAGAAGTGTTTGGGCAGGAGTATGACGTGTTTGTGGATACGCTGACCCGGAAACTCAATGACAAAGTATGGGAAGAAGTCAGTTTTATTCATGATGAAAATGTGAAAACCTCTGATTTTTTTGACGTATATATGGAGTATTTCCCAGAGGAAAAATGAAATTTACAAAAATTTTAGAAATGATAAAAGCCCGTAAAACAGGCATTTTTTATACATTATTAGCACTCGCATAAAATGAGTGCTAATTTTGTAGGTTTGTCAAACATATGTTACACCGACTGCAAATAATCCCTTAATACC
>CAJTKU010000030.1 GCA_910577015.1 uncultured Lachnospiraceae bacterium
CCCCGACCCACGGCTTAGAAGGCCGTTGCTCTATCCAGCTGAGCTACGAACACATGCGGTGCAAACAGCACCGACGAATGCTATTTTATCCTATCAAGAGAGGATTGTCAACACTATTTTCACCATATCCGCGCAGAAATGCGGAAATTTGACTTTCCTGACGTTTTTTGCTAAAGCCGCAGTCCCCTGTAACGGTTTATGCAGGCATGAATTTCCTGTCTGCGCGGAACAGCCAGGTTGACAGGAAGGTATGTGCCGCCGCACACCGCTTCGATTCCTTTTTCCTCTATCAGCTTCACAAGCGCCCCGGCTGCTTCGCTGACGCTCCTTCTGCCGTCAAAAAGATGCGCGCCTGCATATTTCAACAGATAGCCCAAAGCATTTAACTGCTCCGTATCCACAAGCTGTTCCACATATCTCATATCTATGGTTTCCTTGTTTAACAAGATACCGTCCAGCCCCATCGTCTTGATTTTCAGGCGTTCATTCTCCCACGCCGCCCTGTCGTTTTTCACGCATCTTGCAAAAGACGGGCGCTCGTACGGCAGCGCTTCGCTTGCAGGCATGGAAAACCGTGATGCTTCCTCCCTGGCAAAATCGGTGATATCCACAGGGCGGTAGCAGTCCATCTGGATGATGCAGTCTGCCTTTCGGAAATAGGAACCGGAACTTCCCGCCACAAGTACGGTGGACAGCCCTTCCTTTTCAAATAATTCCCTTACCCTGTCTATAAAGGGGATGATGGGCTCCTTGCTCCGGTTTACCACCCTCTGCATCAGTTCGTCCCGTATCATAAAGTTGGTTGCGCTGGTATCCTCGTCAATTAAGAGCAGCTTTGCCCCTGCTTCCATGGCCTCCACCACGCCTGCCGCCTGGGAAGTGCTGCCGCTGGCGTCCTCGGAATAAAAAGCCTTCGTATCCTTGCCGTTGGGCAAGTCCCGGATAAACATGGATATATCCACATTCTTTACGCTCCTGCCATCCTCCGCGCGAATCTTCATGGCGCTGTCCTGCGTAATGACGTACTCCCTTCCGTCACCTGCAATGTGGTTATATACCCCCCGTTCAATGGCTTCCAAAAGGGTGGACTTCCCATGGTAACCGCCCCCGGCAATCATGGTGACACCTTTCCTGATGCCCATACCTTTTAACAGCCCCTTATGCGGCAAATCAAATGCCACCTCTAAGCTTTTCGGTGAAGAAAATGCCACGGCCCCTTTCATCGGCTTGTCCGACACGCCGGACTGCCTTGGCAGTATGGCGCCGTTCGCCACAAATACCACAAGGCCTTCCCCATCCATTTTCTCCCTGATAAAATGCTGGTCATCCGCCAAATCGGCGTTTTCCTTCAGTTTGTCCGCCGGAAGGGATTTGTAAAGAAGGGACTTTTCCACACACTCGGGAAGGAACCCGAACAGAATTTTCTTTAACTCCCCGGCATTTACAGTTCTGCCGTTTGCCGGAAACCCTATCTCCATATGTACCACGACATCGCCGCACCCTGCGTCAACACGGCAGGCGCTCCTTTCCAAAACCTCCTGCCCCGGACGGCTGACGCCCATAAGGCCGCTTTTGCCTGAACCCCTTGCCTTAAAAGAATAATCCTCTATCCTCTTTCCGAACTGCCTTAAAAGATAATCCTGCAGGGCAATACGCCTGTGCTTTTCATCATAAAGCCCCGGCAAAAAACCTGCCGTTTTACCGGCTACCCGCACACTGACCTTGGAAGGGGACGCAAAAGGGTCCCCCTGCACATGGTCTATTTCCAAAACATACCTGCCAAACGAATACGCACCCTTTGTATCCTTATACGCCGGATATCCCCTTCTGTCTATTCTGTCAAGGAGCGTCCGTAAATCCTCCGCACTTTTCATGTCCATTCTCCATTTTTCCGTTAATGCTTATAATTCGTTGCCGCTTTCCCTGCCCTCCACATAGGCAAGCGCATTGTCAAGCGTGGTCCGGCTAATCGCCTCCAGCGCTTCCACCGTAAAAAATCCCTGATGGGAGGTTACCATGACATTGGGGAAGGAAAGCAGCCTTGCCATGGTGGAATGCTCCAGTATCCTGTCGGACATGTCCTCGTATACCGTTCCGGTTTCCTCTTCGTACACATCCAGTCCGACTGCAAAAAACTTGCCGTCCCTGATGCCCTGAATCAAATCGTCGGTTTTGATAAGCGCTCCCCTGGAAGTATTTACCAGCATGACGCCGTCCTTCATCTTACTGATGGTATCCTTGTTAATGAGATGATAATTTTCTTCTGTGAGCGGACAGTGCAGGGAAATCAAATCCGCCTCCGCCAGCAGATGGTCAAAATCCACATATTCCATAAAATCCAGGCTCTTGTTCGGATACATATCATAACCGATGACGCGCATACCGAATCCATGGCAGATACGAGCCATCGCTGCGCCGATTTTGCCGGTTCCCACGATACCCGCCGTCTTTCCGTAGAGATTCACGCCCATAAGACCGGCAAGGTTAAAATTATTCTCCCGGCATTTGATATACGCTTTATGCATATGCCT
This sequence comes from uncultured Lachnospiraceae bacterium, assembly GCA_910577015.1. Taxonomy (GTDB): domain Bacteria; phylum Bacillota; class Clostridia; order Lachnospirales; family Lachnospiraceae; genus Acetatifactor. The sequence goes on from CAJTKU010000030.1 coordinate 2,532, forward strand.
GTCAGCCGTCAATACAAGCGCCATGGCATGTTCTGCGACCGCCTCCGGCGAATACCCCGGTACGCGCATTATTTTCATGCCGCATTCCTTTGCCACATCCAAATCCACGTTATTAAATCCTGCACAACGCATCAGAATCAGTTTTACTCCGCACTTATGCAGCGTCCGAACCGTCTTTTCCGACAAATCCATATTCACAAACGCACAGACAGCTTCAAACCCATCCGCAAGCCTTGCCGTTTCCGACGAAAGATTCGGCTCAATAAAAGTAATCTCCAAATCATGGTAATTGCCGTTCTTTAATAACTCCTCAAAAAATTGCTTATCATAGCTTTTAGTCCCAAAAAACAGAATATTCATTCTTCTCCTCATTTCTGCGCTGCTTTGTTGCGCAAGCCATAAGGCTTTCGGGTTTGTGCAGGCAGCGCGCAGGCACAAATCCCGCTTTTCCATAGTATACCCACATACACTAATTTCTTATGAATCCTATTTTCCGTGATGCTTCTTTATTTGTCAAGATGCCCCTCATTCAATTTCTCCCTCAATTCCTCCAAACTCATAGAAGGCGTAATATATTCGTACGGCCCCATATCGTATACTTCGCATTCCTCGTATGCCGCCTCTTTGCCATTAATATAAGTTACGCCGTAATTGCCTACGGAATCATATTCTTCTTCATCGAGAGCCCCATTCCCGTTCGCATCGTCAAAATTAACCTCTTTGATTTCCGCAACAATTTCTATCGTATGCCCGCTGCCTACAGCCATATAAGTCGTATATAAGACTGCCCCGGCATAATCGGTATTGTAATTTCTCAGGCTGTTTTTCCCCGAAGCATATTCGTACCCTGCATTTCCCATTGCGCCGTATGCCCAATGGTCCATCAGCAGATATATACTTCCGTTGTCATAAGTGTACATGCTGACATAATATCCTGTATGGCCTGTGATTAATTCCGGTATGGCATCCCCATCCACATTGATAAGGTTAAATCCGCTTTCTTCCCCGGCCTCCAGCGCGAAAAGACTGCTTACCGCATCATACGCTTCCCGGTAATCTGCAAACTCACCATTTTTCTTTCCGCCTCCAAACAAATTGCGAATCTTTGAAACAGTAATTTCCTCCAGCCGTGCAGAAATACTTTCACTTAGCCGCTCTTGTACCATGAATCCGACAGAAATGCCATATTCCCCATAATCATTATAATAACCGTAATAAACGGCGGCAAAGCATGTGCTGCCGTATGTTTCCACCAGCACGATATCCGTGTGGCCGTCATAATTTATATCATAAAAAGAAACCGCGTCCAGGCTGGTAAAGGCTTCTCCTGCAAGGCTCTCCGGAACATAGCCGGTTATCTCACTGAGAACTTCTCCTTCCTGTATTATCTGCATTCGGAAACCCCCGTTCTCTTCTGACGGCTCCAAAGGAACAAAATAGACTTTTCCCTCATATTCGCTGAGTTCCACCTCAAACGTCTGCCCTGAAATACAGTCCTGTCCGAACATTTCCTTAAAGGCATCCGTCTGCAAATTATCCTGTGTATTGTCTTCCGTTTCCAAGGGGATTTCGGTTTCATGGTTTTCTTTTGCCTGTTTTGGGGGAGAAATGCTCTCCGGTACTATTGTTTCCCTGTTTTCCGTATTTTTTTCCTGCCCGCACGATGCCAGCATCCCCAGCGCCATGACTGCCATGGCAAATAAAAATTTCTTTTTGCTTTTGTGTCCGTACATCTGTATCCTCATTTCTGCGCAGTTTTTGCGCATTTATTCTGCATCCCGGACAGGGAGTTTTCCCGCCAGGATAAAATAGCTGGTTACCAGCACCACATCCGCTCCCATCCATGCGGCTGTCTCCGCAAAAAAAACGCCTGCCTCCCCCACTGCCAGCGGCAGCAGCAGGACCGCTGCGGTACGCATGACAAACTCCACAATACCGGATACCATGGGCAGCACCGTATTACCCATGCCCTGAATGGCGGAACGCACTACATGAAGGATGTAAAGCACAGGCAGGCACACGCTCATAACCGCCAGATAAAAATAGGCAACCCGCAATGTCTGTTCCACTTCCCTTGGCGTGCCGGAAATAAACCAGCCCAGAATGACTTTTCCGAACAACAGCATCACCGCTGCAATCACTACTGAGGTAACAATGGCGAGCCTTACTGCGGCGCGCATTCCCTGCCGGATTCGCTTATATTTTCCCGCGCCCAGATTCTGCCCTACATAAGTAATCATGGCATATCCGTAAGAAGTAGCGGCGATTTCCAGTATGCCGTACAGTTTATTGCTGGCAGTAAATCCCGCAATGAATATAACGCCAAAACCGTTGATTACGAACTGTACAATCATGCCGCCGATGGCGATGATACAGTTTTGAAAAGCCATGGGAGAACCCAGCTTCAAAAGTTCTGCAAACATCCTTGGCTGTATCCTGAAATCTGCTTTTGTAAAACGGATAAAATCCAGTTTTCTGATGTGGTACAGACAAAAGCATCCGGATACCAGCTGGGCAATCAAGGTTGCCACGGCAGCGCCGGCAATGCCCCATTGAAAAACCAGCACAAATACCAAATCCAGCACGATATTGGTAACGGAAGCAACCACCATTGCCTGAAGCGGTGTTTTGCCGTCACCCATGGAACGCAAAATGCAGGCAAATAAATTATATGCCATGACAATCGGAAGTCCCAAAAACAATATTCTTAAGTAAAGAAGCGCATTAGGAAGGATATCCTTTGGCGTCTGTAACAGAAGCAGTACCGGATTTGCTCCCGCCTGTCCTGCCACGACTAAAAGCAGCGAAAAAATGACGGAGAGAATACCCGCATTGCCAATCACATTTTTCAGCCGTTCAAACCGTCCTGCACCAAACTCTCGCGCCATCAGTATGGCAAACCCCTGTGTAAATCCCTGCACAATGCCCAGCATCATCCAGTTCATCCAGTCGGACGCCCCCAACGCCGCAAGCGCATCCACGCCCAGATACTTTCCTACTACCATGGTGTCCACCACGGTATACAACTGCTGAAAAACATTTCCCAGCATCAGGGGCAATGCAAAGGCAACAATTAATCCTCCGGGAGTCCCCTCGGACATATTTTTCGTTCTTGACATACTCTTCCCCGCTTCTGCGCCGCTATTTAAGAGGAACCTTCATAGATTTCAAATATTCCTTCTGCTTGGGCGTAATCCGATAGCTTTCCACTGCCTTTTGAATCGTCTTATTATGCGTCCAGAAATCAAGCGCCCTGTTTTCGATTATCTTCACAGCCGCATCATACTGCTTTGCCAGGGCTGTCGCAAAATACCATGCCCGCATCATATTGATGTAATACTCCTCTGAATGCACGCCTGCTGCCATATCAAGGTACAGCGCGTCAAAATCTTCATTCAAAAAATGTTCCATTAGCATCCCGATGGCAAAACGTACCGTGTAGGTTTCATCAGAGCATATCCACTTCTTAATAAAGGGAAGAAGCTCATCGCGATACTTTTTAAACACCTTGGGGGATAGCTGGTCACAGGTGGCCCAGTTATCAATGTAAGGAAGGAAACGCTCCGTTTCGGATATGCAGTGTGCAAAGTCTTTGTCCACTGAAATGATAAAAGCGTGAAGCTGGTTTTCATCAAAATACAAATGAGGCAGTGCGGCAAGGAATGTATCGATTCCCTCCTTGGCTGCAAATTGCTTCGCCAGATTTCTGAGCGCAGGCGTCCTCACTCCGATTATAGACTCTTCTTTTACGGTAGGAATCAGTTTGATTTGAAATTCACGATATTTTTCATCCTGTAACAAAAACAACTCTTTTCTTATCTCGTCTGTAATCATGGCTTCTCCTTGGTTTGTGTTTTTCCCGACTGAAAATGGAAATCACATCCTCCGGTTTATGTAATTGGCAATCACTTTTCCCTCCGGCTCTATGGTAAACTTAGAAACCGCCCCGCCAAATCCGATAAACCTGGTATGCGCAATATCCCTAAACGTATCACCCATAAACATGGAATGCAAAAAGCTTAAAGTAGTTCCATGTGACACAATCATGATGTTTTCCATATCATTTGAGATTATTTCCTGATAAAATGGATATAAACGGTTCCACAAATCACGGTCGGATTCCGCGTCTTCAAACGGTTTATAATCGGGGTCATAAGAATCTTTCGCAGGATTTTTATTGGCATTGTACCATTCCCTTGATTGACCGTTCCCTGCACCTGCGTTGACCTCACGAATCACCCGGGTCACTTCCGGCACAATCTTAAGTGTTTTATTTATCTCGTCAGCAGTCTGCATGGCGCGCTTTAAATCAGAAACATACATGCTAAACTCCTGACTGCCATTTTCACCCGAAAGCCCTTTTCCAATTTCATAGGCCTGCCTTTTCCCACGTTCGGTAAGTTCCCAGTCCCCCCATGCCCCTATCATTCCGTTGATGTGATGCTGTGACTCCGTATGCTGAACGGTTATGATAGTCTTTCTTTTCTTTTTTTGAAAATACTCTCTTATCATTTCTTCAGCAATTTTTCGGTCAAACCAGCCCTCACCTTCCTCTTCCCTCGGATAAAGACGGTGCAAATCTGCTTTTTCTTTTTCTGACAGTTCAGAATAATCCTCTATATCACTGTTTTCGCAAACTCCCACAAACTTATTATCACCGTCATTTCGGCAGAAAACACCAATTATCTTTACCCGTTCCTCATCTCCGAGCCTGTACTTCTTATCTGTCATGATAATGACATCAAGATGCCCGCACGGCGGCGTCCCGGATTCTTTTATCCATCCATACGGCTGAGGTACATTTCTCACATAAGAAAGGCTGTCACAGTCTTTTTCTACAAAAGAATCCGTCTGTGCAAGATATTTCATCCGCTTTGGATATTCCATTGTCTGTTCAATTTTTGCCGTAAAAATCATATTACCCTCATTTCTGCAAACATGTGCTATTTGGTTTCCTTTTAATGCTTAATAATCTGATAAAATCATCAAACAAAGAAGTGTCTTTCGGTTCAAACATCATCCATTTCCCATCATGATAAGTTTGGGTTTCATCATAAATTCGTTGGACTTCCTCCCCGAAATTTTCTCTCATCTTTTCAAATTTCAAGCGTTCATCTCTTCCGAGAATCACCATAAATCCTACACAGTTTTCTCTTGCATATAATGCGCAAAGCGTTTTACCTCCCCGACGGTATTTATATTCATAGGTCCATGCCTTACCGCCTTTATCCCACAAACAATCCATATCATATTTTTCCTCAATGAGAGCGCATAATTTATTCCATATGTCATATAAAGATTTTCCAACTAAATTTGTCATTTGCTCTTTGTCAGGTATTTTATCAAGCATGACAGCCTCCTACCTTTATAACTCCCAACTTATATGTTTGATTATAAAATATTTGTTTGTTGCTCGCAACGAATATTTATACGCTGATAATAAAAAGCCGGGGATACAGGACTCAAACGCCTTCTCCCGGCTTATTTAAACATCAATACTGTCTTGTTCAATTGCTGCATTGACTTCCTCATATATCCGTCCGGATATCTCCGCTCTGTATGTATCCCCCAAAATATTTTCCGGTTTTGCCACATCCAGCCTCATCCTATTCGGATACTCTGCGCAACTTCTATTTCATGTCCGTTTATCTCATCGCCGTCCTCCGCGCACCAGACATTGGCCAGCACCGTTTCCATGAAAAAGAGTTTTCCGATATCCTCCTCCGGATATCCTGTCTGCCTGCCCAGCATCTGAATAGCCTCCTCGATATGTTGTACGTCCGAACATGCATGGTCCGTGTCTAACTCATTCAACAGGAATCTGGGCAAATCCAGGATGGCGGGGCCAACGACTCCTTTGGGGTCTATCATGGCGTAGCTTCCATCGGTTCGCAGCAACAGATTGTCATGATGCAGGTCGCCGTGAAGGAGCAATCTATCCGAATATTTCACAAACATTTCCACACAAATGCCCCGCGCCCGGAATGCCAAATCCGCCATTTCCTCTGGCACATGGTTGCGCAAACAGTATTCGCAGATTTGCTCCAGCCAGTCCAGGTACGTTTCTCCCTCCTCTGCAGGCTTATGTATCTCCCGGAACACCTGAGAGAATATCCGAATCCGCTTTTCCAGAGACGATTCTTTCCGCAGCACTGTCCCCGGAAAAATGCGCTCCTCCAAAAGAAATCCGGCGCTTTCATCGTAAGCATAAACCTTGCAGCTATGTTTGCCGGACAGTCCTGCAAGCATCCGATACTCGGAGTTCAGCTGCGATGTATTCCCATCGATTTTCAATATAACAGGACCCAACTGTTCCGACTCCGCAGAAAAGACTGCCTTTGTCGAATGTTGATAGATTACTTCACAGTGTTTCAATCCCCATCTTCTGACTGCATTGTTTCGTTTGCTATCCATTTTCGCTCTCCATTTCTTTTGTCTGATAAAAAAAAAGAGCGGTGGCATGTTCAGCTCTCTTTCTTATTCCTCTTTCTTATTCCTCTTCTTTATCTTCCTTTACTGCTAAATCTATCAGTCCATCTGAATGTTTTCTGATTTCCTGTTGTTTCGCCTGCCTCCGCCAAAGCAAAAGTGGCATCCCCCGCCGGGCATGCGGCATCCCCCGCCCGGAAATGCGACATCCCCCGCCCGGCACACTCGAAAAGCCTGCGGCATCCCCCGCCGGGCATGCTCGAAAAGCCTGCGGCTTTCCTCGCTTTGCGGCTGTCGCCGCATGTGTCCGATGTCACAAAAAGCTGTTGGTGAGCAAGCTCCCCACAGCTTTTTGTGACATCGGCCCCGCCCGGCTCGTAGCTATGAAAAATCGGGGTGACAGGATTCGAACCTGCGACCTCCTGGTCCCAAACCAGGCGCTCTAGCCAAGCTGAGCCACACCCCGATAAAATGTACCTTCTTCATATAAATAACGCGAAATTTATTATATAATACCTGTTAAAGGATGTCAACCGCTACTTATTCACGAAGCAGCCTTAACTGCAGCACATAACCCCACAGAACTAAAGTTCCGACGGAGAATGCCCGTTTTGGGCATTCTCCTGTGTATGACTCAGAACTTTTTCTTGAAATGCTTTTATTGCTGCTGTATGTCCTTTAATCCCTGTGCATTGCTGCTCAGCCTTACTGCAATTTCATTTACTTCGCTTACTATTTGTCTGTTTGCCTGACAGGTTCCTACCGTTTCACCGGAATGCGCCGTAACTTCTTCCGTAATGGCAGATATGGTCTGGATATTTTTCACAATGTCCTCATTGGCCTCCGCCAAATCCGTTATCATGTTTTCCATACCCTGCGTCTTTTGGGTGATGTCCTCCGTCATTTCCGTAATGACCTGTAAATTATTGCCCAGCTTTTCTGCCATTTCCTCCTGCGCAATGGTGTTCTCCTGTAGTATGGCAACTGCCTCCGTTACCTCTGTCAATTCCTTTACTACTGTCTGAATCATATCCGTAATGCTCACGGCTGCTGATTTGGTCTGCTCGGACAAATCGGTAACCTGCGTTGCCACAACCGCAAATCCCCGGCCTGCATCCCCGGCACGCGCCGCCTCAATACTGGCATTTAACGCCAGCATACCCGTACGGTTAGCCACACTGGTAATCAACGCGATGATTTCGTTCATTTTACCGGCCTGCCCCTGTAACTGGTCAGTCAAATCAACCACCGTGGTATTTGCTTCTTTGGACTTTTCAGCTTGGCTTTTCAACTCTTTCATGGTGGTAAGGCCTGTTTCCACTTCCCCGGCAGCCGTACGCATTCCTTTTGCAATGTTGCTGCTGACCTCTCGCACATCCTCTATCAGCTTCTGGATATCCTCCGTGCGTACAAGCTGATTCTGCACGGATTCAGCCGCTTCCATGGTGCCTGTGCTGACCTCCTCCATGGCAATTCCCATTTCATTGGACGAGCCATCCAGTTTGCTCATGTGACGGTCTATCTGTTCTATGCCCTCCGACATTTCACCGGAAAGACGCATCACTTCCCGCAGCATTTTTTCAATCTTTTCTTTCTCTGTTTCCAGTTCCAGCCTTTTATCTTCATTAATTTGTTTTGACAGCCTTGTTGTAATTACTACCAATACGCAGATAAGCAGCATCAGCAAAATCCTGATTTCCAAATCAGGTATCTGCTCTTTGGCATATCCGATAGTCACTGCCCTGTAAACGACATCCGCCACATTGATAACCATGGCGCCGATTCCGATTTTAACACAGTACTTCTGGTCGGAATACGGGGTAATTGCCACCAGCATAGGGATAAGATAGGTAAAAGTCATCATACTGTTTGTGGTAAACACAGCAACGGCATACAGCAGAAGATAGCTCCACGCAACCAATTTTCTGATAAAAAGACTGTCCCTGTTCCTGCGGTATATACAGGCTTCTATTATTACAGGAACAATGCAAAGCGCCGCAATCATAAGAAAATAAGGTAAATCCCTGCTCCCCTTCAATACTTCCACAAAATATGCCAAGGCGATGATACCGTCAACAATTCCATGGCATAAAATAGTACTTTTGTTTACTCTGGCTGTGTCTGAATAATTCATTTTATCAATCTCCTTCCTATTATAAGTATCTCAATGTAAAATGCGCTTCCCCGTATCTGTCTATATCCATCAGGACATAGGAGGGGTTCCGCCCGTCCTGTCTCGGATAAGAAAGGCTGCCGGGGTTGATGGCAACGACATCGTCGTTAATGTCAATCACAGGCCTGTGTGTATGTCCGTAAAATACAATATCTACCCCCCTTGTTTTAGCTTCCTGTTTCAAACGTTCATTTCCCATCGAAACATAGTAATTATGCCCGTGGGTAACCCATATATGGTATTTTCCTATTTCAAACTCCCGCTCCGCAGGAAGCTGGGAAAAGAAATCGTTATTGCCTGCCACCATCTCCACAAGGCAGTCCGACGCCGCCGATATGGCATATTCGCTTCCTTCTATATCACCGCAGTGAATCACCATGTCCACCGGTGAAACCTTTTTCAGCACTTTAAAAAAATTTTCATTTTTTTTATGTGTGTCGCTAACAATCAGAACTTTCATCTTGCGTCCCCATTACCCGTTTTTTAACATCTTTTCTTTCATGGCCCGAAGCGCCAGTCCCCTATGGCTGACTGCATTTTTTTCTTCTTCGGTCAGTTCCGCAGTCGTCTTTCCCAGTTTGGGGACATAAAAAATAGGGTCATAGCCAAATCCGCCGCTTCCTTTTTCCTCATATCCGATTCTTCCCTCAATGACTCCCCTCGCGGTAAGTTCCCTTCCATCGGGAAAAACTGCTGCAATGGCACATACAAATCGCGCCGTCCTTTTTTCATCCGGTACACCGTCAAGCCGCTCAATCAGATTTTGGTTTTTAATCCTGTAGGAAGTTTCCTCACCCAGATAACGGGCGGAAAAAATACCCGGTTCTTTGTTCAAATAATCTATTTCCAGCCCGGAATCATCCGCCATAACGATATCACCCGGTTCTGCTCCTGCTGCCACAGCTCTTGCCTTTATCAGTGCATTTTCCTCATAGGTAGAACCGTTCTCCTCTATTTCCACCCGGACGCCGGCATCCTTCATGGATACCACTTCCATGTTTAAATCTCCCAAAATCCTTTTAATTTCCTTGATTTTACCTGCATTTCCCGTTGCAAATACAATCCTTTCCGCCATAATTTCCTCCTTGTTCCTGTCAAAAACCGTACTGCTCATAAGCTTCCAGAATCGCCAGATACAACCCCTTGGCAATACGCTCCCTGTAAGCTTCTTCCTGCAGCAAACCCGCTTCCCGTTCATTGGTGGCGTATCCTGCGCAAAGCACTGCTGCCGGTACCCTGGCTTCCTGCAATATCATATCACCTTCTTTTGCAGGAAACAACCCGTTTCCCCGGCCGCTGATTTCGGTAACCACATTCCTCTCCACCATATCGGCGAGTTCCACGCTGCCAAACCCGGGAATAAAATAATCCTTATTGTAAAAGGTTTCCGTACCGTAAACGGATGCGTCCCCGCTTTCATTGAGGCGGATGCTGATAAACATATCCGCGCAGACAGCATTGGCAAGGTACACCCTGCCTTCCGCTGAAACGTCCGCATCGTCCGTCCTTGTATAATATGCTTTTATGTCTGTCTGTTCCAATAACAGTTTCAGACGTTTCACGATATCCAGCGTAAATTCTTTTTCCGTTACCCCATCTGCGGAAATTCCTTCATCCGTTCCGCCGCACCCTGCATCAATTACCACAATTTTATCAAACATTTCCCTGGGCGGGACAAACTCTATATGTAAATAGTTGTCTTCAATAAAACTTCTGCACTCATACACATCAAGCAGCCTGAATTTTAACAACACGGTATCCCGGACATAATCATATGTACCGGATTCCACCTGGGAGATATTGCCGAAAACAGCTTCCTTATCATAATAATTTTCTGACATGCCGCGTATGTAAATCCAGATTTCCCTGTCCATGTAATGATTCTCCATGGTCACATCTTCGGCCTTTACCCCTGCATCCAACGGAATCCACAAGTAATCGTCGCTCTCTTCCCCCTGCTTAAACCGAAGCTGCCTGCCCATACCTGTATTCTCGCTATCCTGCATCCCTCCGGTTACCTGGTCCTGCGCAACATTGTCTATCATGATTATCTTGTGGTCCGCATAGTATATCATGCCGCCCATGGCTGCTGCACAGTATAACAATGCATATATAAATGTCCTTATCCTCAATCCTGTACGCATAATCCTCTTTTCCTGTCAGTCTGCTTTTCCCTTGGTGGTTTGGGCCCCATAAACTGATAGTAATATGCCTTTATCATGCCATTATAAAGCTTCCTGTTTTTATCTGCCTTACGCCCGATATCCCGCTCTGCCTGTTCATAAGCGGTTATCAGGTACATGCTCCATGCGTCAAGCCCCGCAAACCTTTCTCCTATTGTCTTGTAAAGAGCCGATAGGGCGCTCTTGTCCTCCAGCCGTTCCCCGTATGGCGGATTGGTGATAATGAAACCGTACTTTTTGGCATGGCTCAGCGCTTCCACGCCGCGCCGCTGAAAATGAATCAGGCCCTCCACTCCGGCAAGCTTTGCATTTTCCCTGGAAATTGCAACCATCTTGTCGTCAATGTCATACCCCTGTATATCCGTACCGGCCGGCATTTTAACCAGTTCGGCGGCTTCGTCAAAGGCTTCATACCAGCGCTTCTTTCCGATTATGTTTTCCCACCTCATAGCCGTAAACTCCCGCTTCATACCGGGTGCAATATGCGCTGCCATCATGGCTGCTTCTATGGGAATCGTACCGCTGCCGCAAAAAGGGTCCACTAAAATACGGCTTTCATTCCATGGGGTCAGCATAATCAGGGCTGCCGCCAGATTTTCTGCAATAGGCGCTTTCGCCGTCAGCTTTCTGTAACCTCTCTTATGTAAAGACTCTCCCGTACTGTCAAGCCCGACCGTCACTTCATCCTTCATCAGAAAAACCCTGACGGGAAAACTCTCTCCCGTTTCTTCAAACCAGCTGATATGGTAAATCCCTTTCAGTCTGTCCACCATGGCCTTTTTCATGATGGACTGGATATCCGAAGGACTGAAAAGCTTACTCTTTACGCTTCCTGCCTTGGCGACCCAGAACTTTCCGTCCGCCGGAATATAGTCTTCCCATGGAAAACTGCGGGTTCCCTGAAAAAGCTCCTCAAAAGTTTCCGCATGGAAGCTTCCCACTTTAATCAGAATCCTCTCCGCCGTCCGTAAAAATATGTTAGCCCGGCAAATGGCCTCTTCATCTCCCAAAAACGTAACCCTGCCGTCAGCCACTTCCGTCACATCATACCCCAGTTCGATGATTTCTTTTTTTATGACTGCTTCCATACCAAAATGGCAGGGAGCTATCAGTTCAAATCTCCGCATTCCCTTTTCTCCATTCACACCAAAGCCGTTTTCTGTTCCTTTGGCGGTTATCTTTAATAGTATACCATTCTTTTTTCCAGCTTCCAACACTTTTTTGCGCACAAAATCGAACATTGTATACCCTCGCATCCGGTATGCGCCGTTCATTTTTTGCATGCAAAAAGGGGCGTCAAAACGCCCCTTGCCACTCAGAAAACTTAGTAGTTGTTCTGGTTGTTATTCTGCTTGTTCTGCTTATTCTGATTGTTGTTCTGGTTGTTGTTCTGTGTGCTGTTCTTTGTGCTGTCGGAACAGTTGTTGTACTTGTTCTGGTTTTCATTGTTCTGATTGTTATTAGACATGTGAAACTCCTCCTGTTTGTTTTTAGTTACACAAATATTATTTCTACAACAATCAGAAAATATTCTTTTAATTTATAGGACTTTTTTACTATTTTTCTCTTGCAATTAGTACTAAAGTATTATATAATAAAATCAGCAAAGGAACATAACCCTTCATTATTTCCTTTGTGAACCCTTATATATTAATTATTTATACTCCCCTCGATGAGCTGCCAGCCCCCCTGGCAGCTCATCATCCTTTTGCTCATCTTCGCCTGAGCAGTTTTATTACCATCATGATAATCAGAACCGGCAGCAATATGGGCGCCAAAAAAGAAAGCACGGAAAATACCGCCGATAAAATAATAATAATGACAAACAGTACCAGAAATACAATCAGCCAGCCCGGCATCCGGTACACATTGCCACGATACCCCCTGTCATAACCATATCCATTCCCTTCACCGGAGTCATCACCGGAAACATATTGCGCGTCCTGTGTCTGTCCTGACCTGGCATGTCTGCCTGCCTCTGCAATGCTTCTCGCCAAAAGTCTGGGGTCGCCAAGTTCTTTCAAAACCTCTTCTTCGCTTCTGCCCATTCGTACCTGCGTACGGATATAGTCCTCATAATATCTTACATTTTCTTCCACTGTATTAGCATTAGCCCTTCCTGAAAGAGCCATTCGTAAGCTATCCAGAAATTCTTGTTTTGTCATTTCAACCTTCCATTCTGAAGTATTTGCCTTCCTATTCCATTTACATCAGTTTTACAGCATGTGCCTTATTTCTTCTGCCAATTATAGCATGTGTTACATAAGCGGCGCAATCAAATTGCACACATGTCCCCATATTCTTGAAAAAACAGGAATCTTCTTATAATATTCAGGCGTCACCCTGATACACTGTCTGAGCGTATCCTGAAAATCCCTCTCCGCCTCTTTCACAACGGCTGTCCTGTAAAAATATACCCCGCATTCAAAATGATGGTAGAGACTCCTGTAATCCAGATTGACCGTTCCCACAACCGCTTTACTGTCATCTGACACAAACATCTTCGCATGGACAAAACCGGGCGTATATTCGTAAATCTGCACGCCGGCCTCCAACAAAACCGGATAATACGTCCTTGCAATGGCAAACGCATATTTCTTATCGGGAATATGCGGTAGGATTATCTGCACCTCTACCCCTCGTTTGGCTGCATATTTTAACATCATCAGCATGGTACTGTCCACAATGAAATACGGCGTCATAATATGCACATAACAGACCGAGGTATTCAGTAAATCCAGATATACTTTCTCTGCCATATTTTCTTTTTTGTTTGGACCGTCTCCATACGGAATCACAAACCCTTCCTTTTTCCCTTCGGCACATTGATGCAAATACTTCTTATAATCGCTGGGTTGGTCCAGAATATCCCAGGTTCTCAAAAACATCATTGTAAAACTGTCCACTGCTTCCCCGGTTATTTTAACCGCAACATCCTTCCAGTGTCCGAATCGTTCTTTTTTGTTGATATATTCATCCGCCAGGTTTACGCCTCCGGTATAGGCTACTTTGCCGTCAATCACCAGTATCTTCCTGTGGTCACGATTATTCTGGTGGGTGGACAAAAGGGGCATGATTGGTGCAAACGCTTTTGTCTTTATACCTAATCTCTTCATTTTTTCAGGATAATTGTACGGCAGAAGCAAAAGGGAGCACATACCGTCATACATAAAACGAACCTCCACGCCTTCTTTCACCTTCTCCTGCAGTATTTCCAATATAGAGTCCCACATAATACCGGGTTCTACAATAAAATATTCCAGAAAAATAAACTTTTCTGCTTTTTTCAGTTCCTGCAGCATATCCTGCCACTTGTCTTCTCCCAGCCTGAAATAGACGGTTTTTTCTCCCCAGTAAACAGGATATCCGCCTTCCCTGTTCAGATAAAAAGCCACCTGCCCCGCCGCATCATCACAGCTTTGTAATACCATAAGCGAATCCGAATCCTGGTACAGATAATTCCGCGTTTTTTCAATCACCTTGTTCATCTCTTTTTTCAGGCTTCTGCTGCCCCAGTTTCTATCCACCAAAAAGAAAAAAACCGTTCCAAACACCGGAAACATGCAGATGGGGATAATCCATGCCATTCTGAACTCGGGCAAATCATCTTTGTTCATCAGATATATAATGACAAGCGCCCCCAAAAAAGACATGGCGCCAAAAATATAGGTGCTATACCTTCTGAGCCACATAAAACTGCTTACCAGGATAGCCACCTGAAGCAGTAATGACAATAAAATAATCCAAGTTCTGCTAAAAACAATTTTGAAAAAAACTTTTAAAAACTTTTTCACACTGTATCTCCTTATTTTCCTTGTGTTTTCGGTTTTTTTATAAAACCGCTTGACATTTTAAATATAACCCTGTAAAATACTTAATGTTGCAGGTATGACTGTTATTTCCCTGTATACGATGTGCGTTTAGCTCAGCTGGATAGAGCGTTTGGCTACGGACCAAAAGGTCGGGGGTTCGAATCCTCTAACGCACGTTTCCCTATTTGTTGTCACTCTGTTTCGTATTATCGTTACAGGGTGACCTTTTTTTTCCAAAGTATTGTGCAGCCGGGATTCTTTTGTAACGGATGCATAAAAAAAGCAAGAATAAATATAGTAAGTATATACTATTTTGAAGAATTAGACAAGGAGTAAAGACATGCGGTTTGATATGCACTGCCATACCAGGGAAGGTTCTTTGGATGGCAAGATTAATCTGGATGAATATGTTTCCCTGTTAAAGCAGAAAGGATATCATGGCATGTTAATCAGCGACCACAATTCCTACGATGCTTACCGCTATTACAAAAAACACAGGGACGAGCCTGCATTTAAAGATTTTGTGGTATTAAAAGGCATTGAGTATGATACCATAGACGCCGGACATATTCTGGTAATCATGCCGGAATATATCAAATTACCCATTTTGGAGCTGCGAGGACTTCCCGTTTCCCTTCTCATAGAAATCGTACACTTTTTTGGCGGTATTTTGGGACCTGCCCACCCCTGCGGTGAAAAATACCTAAGCCTTTGCAACACAAGACGCTACCGTAAAACACCGGATATCATAAAAAATTTTGATTTTATGGAAACCTTCAATGCGTGTGAACCTCCTGAAGCCAATGCGCAGGCTGCCAGCCTTGCCAGGCAGAACCATCTTCCCGGTTTCGGAGGCAGCGACGCCCATAAACCCGACTGCGTCGGTTTTGCATTTACGGATATTCCCGACGGCATCATGACAGAAACAGAACTGGTAAACTATATCCGTTCAGGAAAACCTGTCAGCTGCGGCGGGGAATACTACCATGGAACTACCAGGGAACGCATCGGCTCTTTCAATAAAGTGCTTGTCTATTCCTTCTGGTTCTTTAATAAAGCTGCCGGAATGCTCCGCTATTACAAGAGAAGGCTGGAAATGCAGTCTTTGCGGAAAGTTTTGTGAATGATATCATAATACGTTTTGCGTATAAAATTATTATAAAAGGCACTGCTCCATAACTGAAATTGAGTTATGGAGCAGTGCCTTTGACAACCGCTTATTCAATGAATGCTGGTGGCCGGACTTGAACCGGCACGATGTTGCCACCGAGGGATTTTAAGTCCCTTGCGTCTGCCTATTCCGCCACACCAGCTAGACAGATAATAAAATCATGGGGCCTACAGGGCTCGAACCTGTGACCCTCTGCTTGTAAGGCAGATGCTCTCCCAGCTGAGCTAAGACCCCAGACGACCCAGATCGGACTCGAACCGACGACCTCCGCCGTGACAGGGCGGCGCTCTAACCAACTGAGCCACTAGGCCAAAAACATATTTTATTAAGAAAATGGACCTTCGGGGACTCGAACCCAGGACCGACCGGTTATGAGCCGGTTGCTCTAACCAACTGAGCTAAAGGTCCATAAACCCTTACGGACACAAGCCGATGATCGGACTCGAACCGATAACCTGCTGATTACAAATCAGCTGCTCTG
>CAJTKU010000031.1 GCA_910577015.1 uncultured Lachnospiraceae bacterium
CAGTATCTCTGCTTTTTAAATATTCAGTTGTAACATATGTATTGTAATCCTACATAAAATGTGTGTTACACTGTTTATGAAATAAGAAAAGGCGTTTTGCTTAAGAGAGAAATATTTGAAGGAGCTGAAATAGAAAATGGGTGTGTTAAATCAGAAAAACACGGTACAGGAGCAATACCGGACGTCAGATAACCTGAGCAGGCGAATTTCCATCCATGAGAAATATTCCACCAATAAACAGGGTTTCGGAAACTGGATATTTTCCCATTATGATTTTGGTGCGGACAGCAGGATACTGGAGCTTGGGTGCGGTACGGGGAACATGTGGAAGGGCAGGCTTCCCTTACAGGGTGAAGACCTCACGCTGGTTTTAACAGATTTTTCCCCAAATATGGTTTCTGATGCAAAAGCATTATTGGGAGAGCAGGACAATGTTTCTTACAGAGAGGTAAACATTGAGGATATTCCTTATGCGGACGCTTCATTTGACAGGGTAATCGCCAATATGATGCTGTACCATGTGCCGGATTTGGACAGGGGACTTTCGGAGGTTGGGCGCGTGCTGTCGCAGGACGGCTGCTTCTACTGCGCTACATATGGGGAAAACGGGATTATGCCGTTTATTGCGGGACTGTTAAAGGAATATGGCGTGACGGATACGACGAACAAAAATTTCACCCTCCAAAACGGCGGCGGGATTTTAGGCAGATATTTTTCCGATGTGCAGAGATTTCTTTATGAGGACTCCCTGGCAGTCACGGACGTGGAAGACTTACTGGATTATGTGTATTCTTTAACCAATATGTCTTTCATTGCGCAGGTGGAAAGGAATGTGTTGAAAGAAGTACTGGAAAAGGAAATGTCTGACGGCGTATTAATTGTGCCGAAGGAATACGGGATGTTTGTCTGCAGGAAATGATTGGCATGGGAAAGGCGGATTTTATGTATCGGGACTATATTTTTGATTTGTACGGCACGCTGGTGGATATCCGGACAGACGAGGAAAGGGCAGTCTTGTGGAAAAAAACGGCGCGTTACTATGCCCTGCAGGGTGCGCAGTATAGTCCGGCGGAGATTAAAAAAAGGTACGGGGAACTGGTTGCAGAAAAGGAAAGGCAGCTTGCAGGGCGCATGAAAGCGCCATGCCGGGATGTGGAAATAAAGCTGGAAGACGTATTTGCAAGGTTGTTTCGGGAAAAAGGCGTAAAGCCTTCAAAAAGACAGGTATTTGATGCGTGTCTTTTTTTCAGAAATGAATCCCTTTGTTATATCAGGTTGTTTCCGGGAGCAAAAAAGCTGCTCCAAAGACTAAAGGAGGCAGGAAAAGGCGTATATCTGTTATCCAACGCCCAGCGCATCTTTACGGAACCGGAAATGCGTATGCTTGGAATCTATGATTTGTTTGACGGCATTTTATATTCCTCTGATTGTGGGGTGAAAAAGCCGTCGCCTTTGTTTTTTGACAGATTGTTTGAAAAATTCGGACTGGAAAAGCAAAATGCAGTTATGATTGGCAATGATTGTGAAGCGGATGTGGGAGGCGCCCATGCATACGGTCTGGCGAGCATGTATGTCCACACGAATCAGTCCACGCCTCTAAGGGGAGCGCTTCCGGCAGACTGTAAGAGGCTTGCGTCGATTGGGGAGGCTTTCGGCATCGCGGATTAACTGACAGGGAAAAGCAGGGAAGGAGGCGGTATGCCTTGCGTATCGTAAAAAAATGGCTGGCAGAAAATAAGTGTTATATAAAAAAGGCTTTTCTGGTGGCGTGGCCGGCGGTGCTGGAATCCTTTTTTGTGGCGGTAGTGGGAATCGTGGATTCCATGATGGTCAGCAGGCTCGGAGAGTATGCGGTGGCGGCGGTGGGACTGACCACGCAGCCGAAGTTTATAGGCCTTGCCCTGTTTATTGCGATTAACGTGGCGGTTTCCGCCCTTTCCGCCAGAAGGCGCGGGGAAGGGGACAAGGAGGGGGCAGGCAGGATTTTGTTGACGGCGGTTCTTGTCACTGTGGCTGCGGGAGTCATTGTCAGCGTCCTGTGCGTGGCGTTTGCCAATCCGATTATTCGCTTTGCCGGCTCGGAAAGCGATACCCATGACAGTGCGGTGCTGTATTTTCGGATTATCATGGGTTGTATGCTTTTTAACATCATATCCTTAGTTATCAATGCGGCCCAGCGGGGCAGCGGCAACACCAAAATTGCCATGAAAACCAACCTGACCTCCAATCTGATAAATATCTTTTTTAATTATCTATTGATAGAGGGACATTTTGGATTTCCGGCATGGGGCATTAAGGGCGCTGCCATTGCGACGGTTATCGGCACGGTGGCTGCCTGCGGTATGAGCATTGCCTCCCTGTTCCGCAAAGAAAGCTTTGTAAACGTGGCTTTTCTTTTACAGAAAAAACTGCGCGCGGACATAGCGTCCCTGAAACAGATTTTTAATCTGGCGTCCAATGTTTTTGTGGAGCAGATACTAATCAGGATAGGTTTCATGTCGGTTTCCGTGATGGCGGCAAAGCTTGGCACAAGGGCCTTTGCCGCCCATCAGGTGGGCATGAACGTCATGTCCCTGTCCTTCTCCTTTGGGGACGGTATGCAGGTGGCGGCAGTGACTTTGATTGGACAGAGTCTGGGGCAGAAAAATGCGGAGCTAGCCAAAAAGTACGGCACCATCTGCCAGCGGATGGGCAATGCCATATCCGTGGTGCTTTCCGTTTTATACCTTGCGCTGGGAGAGTGGTTTTTCGGCCTGTATTTTACGGAAAAGGATACCATAAGCATTGGCGTGGAAATTATGCGTGTAATGGTATTGATTGTGCTGATGCAGGTGTCCCAGGTTATCTACATGGGCTGTCTAAGGGGCGCCGGTGACGTGCGTTTCACCACCATAGCCTCCACCATCAGCGTAACCTTTATCCGGCCGCTTGCCTCATTGCTGTTTGCCTACGGTTTCCGTATGGGAGTCATCGGCATCTGGTTCGGAGTCGTATGCGACCAGTTCTGCCGCCTCATCTTAACCAACTGGCGTTTCAGGTCGGGAAAATGGACAAAAATAAAAATATAAAGTTTTCCTATGGGGATAAATATTTATAGAATTTCCGCATTTTGCATTGCGGCAGCCCCGGCGCGCATTTGTTCCAACAGGACGCGCTCCCGCAATGTAAAATGCGGAAACTGCAAGTATATTTCCGTTGTTTTTGCACAAAATTATGCTATAATTATGTAATAAGGAGGAGGGAAATATTATGCCACATATTATACCCATCAAAGATTTACGCAATACAACCGAGATTTCCAATATAGCACACAAGGAACAGGAACCTATTTTTATTACCAAAAACGGATATAGTGATTTAGTTGTAATGAGTAGTGAATTATATGATAAATTCGCAAGGATTTACCGCATCGACCAGATAATCTATGAATCTGAGCAGGAAATTGAAAACGGAGAAGAAGCAGTCGATGCAGAAACAGTGTTTGCAAAATTGGAGAAAAAGCATTTTGGATAAATACAAGGTAAAAATCAATCCCAGAGCGATACGCGAATTAGACAGCATTTTTGAATATATAGCAAATGAGAAATCAGCTCCTGAAAATGCAAAAGGTCAAGTTGAAAGAATTAAAAGGGCTATTTTAAATTTAGATACCTTTCCACAGTCCCATCAACAGCGTAATGAGGGCAGGTATGCCGAAAGGGGTTACAGACAGTTGCTGATTGATAATTATATTGTTGTTTTCCGTATTGATGAAGCAGACCAAAAAGTTTATGTGGTGACAGTTCAGTATCAAGGCCGGAATTTATAAGATAATTCCCATTTTTTTGACGTTGAAGTATTTTCATTGTTTATATTTTGTACGAGGACAAGTGATATGGTATTACCCAAGATGATATTGTTTGATTATGGCCAGACGCTTATTGCGGAACAAAAATTTGACGGAATAAAGGGAACAGAGGCTGTTTTACAATATGCTACAAGAAATAAATATCATTTGTCGGCAGAGCAGGTGCAAGCCAGGGCAAATGAAATTAACGAGGAGTTCGGAAGATTTCATCCTGAGAAAAGGCATTTGTTTCAGATAGAAATACCCAATACCATGTTTACGCCCTATCTCTATGAATCGCAGGGAATAGAGATTGCATTAAGCAACTCTGAAATTGACGCGGTATTTTGGAATGCCGCTGCTCCGGGAGAGCCGACGGAAGGTATCAAAGAATTTTTGGATTACTTGAAGGAGAAAGGTATCCGCACAGGCGTTATCAGTAATATTTCTTATGCTCCGTCCGTGGTTGCAGAGCGTATCAACAGACTGCTTCCGGAAAATGCTTTTGAATTTATCATTACCTCAAGCAATTATATATTCCGCAAACCGAATAAAAGGATATTTGATTTGGCTTTGGAAAAAGCGCAGCTGCATCCGAACGAAGTCTGGTATATTGGCGATTCATACGAATGTGATGTAAAAGGCGCTTTAAATGCCGGCTTATTTCCGGTCTGGTACATAGGGGCGATTCATCAGCCGTTTACAACGGGAAAAGGAAATTCCATGGATAAAAATGTTTTGACGGTAACAGACTGGGACAAATTGAAGACGCATATTTAGTTTGTAATAACAGAAAGGATTAACATGAAAGACTACATTTTATTTGACTTGGACGGCACCCTGACCGACCCCAAAGTGGGCATTACCACCTGCGTGCAGTATGCGCTGTCCTCCTTCGGCATTGAGGAGGAGGCGGACAAGCTGACCGCTTTTATCGGACCGCCTTTGAAGGACAGCTTTATGGAATTTTACGGGTTTGATGAGAAGCAGGCAGAGGAAGCGGTGGAAAAGTACCGGGAGCGGTTTCGGGATACGGGCATATTTGAAAATACCGTCTATAAAGGAATACCCGAAATGCTTAGAAAGTTAAAGAACGCCCGCAAAAAACTGGCGGTTGCCTCCAGCAAGCCCACCGTTTTTGTGGAGCGGATTCTGGAGCATTTTTCCATTCGCAAATACTTTGACGTGGTGGTGGGAAGCGAACTGGACGGCAGCAGGACGGATAAAGCGGAGGTGA
Source organism: uncultured Lachnospiraceae bacterium (assembly GCA_910577015.1). Taxonomy (GTDB): domain Bacteria; phylum Bacillota; class Clostridia; order Lachnospirales; family Lachnospiraceae; genus Acetatifactor. Next base: position 5,064 of record CAJTKU010000031.1, read on the forward strand.
TACAGGAGGCTTTAAGGCAGCTTGGCGGAAAGAAAGAAAATACGGTTATGGTCGGCGACAGGAAGTTTGACGTGCAGGGCGCAAAAGCTTGGGGCGTTACCAGTGTGGCCGTTACTTTTGGCTATGGAAGCATGGAAGAATTGAAGGAGGCGAAGGCGGATTATATAGTGAGGAGCGTAGGAGAGTTGGAAAAGCTGCTGCTTCGGGAAAGCGAAAACAAAAAGGAAGAGCCCTTTTTTGTGAAGCTGTGGTTTATCGTGCTTCCGATGATTATTTTTTACCTGTTACGCATGATGGGACTTTCCGTGGGCACCATTATTCTGTCCGCGCTTTCCGAGGCGCTGCCCCGCGGGGCGGCTGAAAAGCTGGTTTATTGGAATGAAACGGGAGAGGTGCTGGAAGGGGCAACCGGAAACGGTTCTGCCATTATGACTGCCATTGCTTTTCTTATTGCAGGCGTGGTGATATGGTGGCTTTATGCAAAGGAGGATATAGGCAGGGCAGGGAAAGAGGTTCCATTAAAACATGCGCGGCTGAAACAGCCCTTTGCCTATGCCTGTATGACGGTATGCATCCTCGGATTGACCCTTGGGCTGAACTTTCTCTACGAACTGGCAGGGATAACAGATATGTCTGCGGCTTTTCAGGAAACAGCCCGTATGCAGTATGCGGCGGCGCTTCCCCTGGGATTGCTTGTCAACGGCCTGCTTATCCCGGTTGCGGAGGAACTGATTTTCAGGGGCGTGGTTTATAACCGCTTGAAAAAATACATGGCGTATATTCCCGCTATGGTTATCTCGGCATTTTTGTTTGGCGTTTACCATCAGAATCCGGTGCAGGGCAGTTATGCCTTCCTGCTGGGATGCGTGATTGCGTATTTTTATGAAAGCTTTGGCCATTTTTATGTGCCGGTGGCTGCCCATATATTAAGTAATGTGGCAGGATACCTGCTGACCGTGACGGGAGCCTTTGCGGTTATGCCCATAAACTGGTGGACCTGCATGGGATTTCTTCTTATAGGCATGGGGGCGCTTGGATGGTGTTACTTTATGAGAAACCCACGGCATAATTCAGTGTAAAAAGTGTATTATTTCCACATATTTTCGTTGCAAATATCGGTTCATTAATCTTCCCTTATATGCAGTGGAAGACGTTGTCAGACAATTAAGTAATATTTGTTAAATTGTCAGATAGTCAGACAATTTAGCAAAAAAAACTATTTACAAGTGTGAAAGAAAGGTGTATAGTAACGTCATAAGTCGCAAAGGAGCGAAGCATAGGTTCCCTGCGACTTTTTTTGTTTGTGAGAGAAAGGAGTCGGGCCATGTTTGATGTAAAAAATGATATTCCCCAAGCGCCGCTTTACCGGACGGAGTTTGAGCATGATAACTGCGGGATAGGCGCATGTGTAAACATTAAAGGAAAAAAGAGTCATGAAACGGTGGAGAATGCGCTTAAAATTGTGGAGAACTTAGAACACAGGGCAGGAAAGGATGCGGAAGGGGAAACCGGGGACGGCGTCGGGATTCTGACGCAGGTTCCGCATAAGTTTTTCTTAAAGGAGGCAAAAGCGCTGGGATTTACCCTTGGTGAGGAAAGGGAATACGGCGTGGGCATGTTTTTCTTTCCGCAGGACGAACTGAAAAGGAACCAGTCCAAAAAGATGTTTGAAATCATAGTGGAAAAGGAAGGACTGGAGTTTCTTGGCTGGAGAAATGTGCCTTCCTATCCCGACGTGCTGGGACATAAGGCCGTGGAATGTATGCCCTGTATCATGCAGGCCTTTGTGAAAAAGCCCGCGAATGTGGAAAAGGGACTGGAATTTGACCGCAGGCTCTATATTGCGCGCCGTGTTTTTGAGCAGTCCACGGACAACACCTATGTGGTGTCTTTTTCCAGCAGGACAATCGTGTACAAGGGCATGTTCCTGGTGGGGCAGCTCGGCACTTTTTTTGCGGACCTGCAGAGTGCGGATTATGAGTCTGCCATCGCCATTGTGCATTCCCGTTTTTCCACCAACACCAATCCCAGCTGGGAGCGCGCGCATCCCAACAGGTTCATCGTACATAACGGGGAAATCAATACAATCAGGGGCAATGCGGACAAGATGCTTGCCCGCGAAGAAAACATGGAGTCCGAGCATTTAAAGGGACAGCTTCACAAGGTGCTTCCCGCAATCAATAAAACCGGTTCCGACTCTGCGATGCTTGACAATACGTTGGAATTTCTGGTGATGAGCGGCATGGATTTGCCCCTGGCGGTGATGATTACCATACCTGAACCGTGGGCAAACAATAAAACCATGTCCAAGACAAAGAAAGATTTTTACCAGTATTATGCCACCATGATGGAGCCTTGGGATGGACCTGCATCCATTTTGTTTTCTGACGGTGACATTATGGGAGCCGTGCTGGACAGGAACGGACTGCGTCCCTCCCGGTATCTGATTACGGAGGATGACCAGTTGATTTTGTCTTCCGAGGTAGGGGTGCTTGACATTGACCCGGCGAAAATCTTAGTAAAGGAAAGACTCAGGCCCGGGAAAATGCTTCTGGTGGACACCTTGCAGGGTCGTGTCATAGATGACGAGGAGTTAAAGGAAAAGTATGCGTCCGCACAGCCTTACGGGGAATGGCTGGACAATAATCTGGTGGAATTAAAGTCGTTAAAAATCCCCAACGAGCGCGTGCCGGAATTTTCCGATGAGGAGAGGGAGAGGATGCAGAAGGCATTCGGCTACACCTATGACGAGCTGAAGGTGAGCATCCTCCCCATGGCGAAAAACGGCGGGGAGGCCATCGCCGCCATGGGTGTGGATACGCCGCTTCCGGTGCTGAGCAAAACCCACCATCCGCTGTTCCACTATTTCAAACAGCTTTTTGCACAGGTGACGAATCCGCCCATTGACGCCATCAGGGAGGAGGTTGTGACCTCCACCACCGTCTACGTGGGGCGGGAGGGCAATGTGCTGGAGGAGGTGCCGGAAAACTGCAATGTACTTAAAGTGAACAATCCCATCCTTACCAACACGGACATTATGAAGATTAAAAATATGAAAGCGGACGGTTTTCATGTGGAAGTCATTCCGATTACCTACTATAAAAATACGAGCCTTGAGCGGGCCATTGACCGGCTTTTTGTGGAGGTTGACAGGGCTTACAGGGATGGCAATAACGTATTGATTCTGTCGGACAGGGGCGTGGATGAGAACCATGTGGCTATCCCTTCCCTTCTTGCAGTGTCTGCGTTGAACGAATATCTGGTAAGGACAAAAAAGAGAACAAGGCTTGCGCTGATACTGGAGTCGGGGGAGCCCAGGGAGGTGCATCATTTTGCAACCCTTTTGGGTTATGGGGCGTGTGCCGTCAACCCTTATCTGGCGCAGGAGTCCATAAAGGAGCTGATTGACAGCCATATGCTGGATAAAGACTATTATGCGGCGGTGGAAGACTACAACAACGCCGTGCTGCACGGTATCGTAAAGATTGCTTCCAAGATGGGAATCAGCACGATTCAGTCTTATCAGGGTTCCCAGATATTTGAAGCAATCGGCATCGACAAGGAGGTAATCAGCAGGTACTTTACCCATACGGTCTGCCGTGTGGGGGGCATTACCATCAAGGATATTGAAAAACAGGTGGATGAACTGCATTCGCAGGCGTTTGACCCGTTAGGGCTTGCATGTGACCTTACGCTTGACAGTCCCGGACATCATAAAATGCGGAGCGGGGCGGAAGAGCATCTTTACAATCCCGCCACCATCCATCTGCTCCAACAGTCCACAAAACGGGGCGATTACGGCATGTTTAAACAGTACACGGCGCTGGTGAACGACGAGGAAGCGGTCAGGAACCTGCGCGGGCTGATGGATTTCAACTTTCCGAAAAAGGGTGTTCCCCTTGAGGAAGTGGAGAGTGTGGATTCCATTGTGACAAGGTTTAAAACGGGGGCGATGTCCTACGGCTCCATCTCAAAGGAAGCCCATGAAACTATGGCGATTGCCATGAACCTGCTGCACGGAAAGAGCAATTCCGGGGAGGGCGGTGAAGAACCGGAGCGCCTGACGCTGGGGGCTGACGGCCTTGACCGCTGCTCGGCCATCAAGCAGGTGGCAAGCGGGCGGTTTGGCGTTACCAGCAGATACCTTGTGAGCGCAAAAGAAATTCAGATTAAGATGGCGCAGGGGGCAAAACCGGGGGAAGGCGGACATCTTCCGGGCGGGAAGGTTTATCCCTGGATAGCTAAGACCCGTCACTCGACGCCCGGCGTGAGCCTGATTTCCCCGCCGCCCCATCACGATATCTATTCCATAGAGGATTTGGCGCAGCTTATCTACGACTTAAAAAATGCCAACAAGGATGCCCGCATTTCCGTGAAGCTGGTATCGGAGGCAGGTGTGGGAACCGTTGCGGCAGGCGTTGCCAAGGCAGGCGCACAGGTGATTCTGGTTTCCGGGTACGACGGCGGTACGGGCGCAGCGCCCAAAAATTCCATCCACAATGCAGGGCTTCCGTGGGAACTGGGGCTTGCGGAAACGCACCAGACCCTGATTATGAACGGACTGCGCAATAAGGTCAGGATAGAAACGGACGGAAAGCTGATGAGCGGACGGGATGTGGCAGTCGCTGCCATTCTGGGAGCGGAGGAATTTGGCTTTGCAACGGCTCCGCTGGTGACAATGGGATGCGTCATGATGCGCGTCTGCAACCTTGATACCTGCCCGGTGGGCGTGGCAACACAGAACCCCGAACTCAGGAAGAATTTTCGGGGCAGGCCGGAATATGTGATGAATTTCATGAAATTTATCGCAGAGGAGCTGCGAGAGTACATGGCAAGGCTGGGAGTGCGCACCGTGGATGAACTGGTGGGCCGCACCGATTTGCTGAAAGTAAAGGAAAACCTGACAGACAGGCAGAAATCCATAGATTTGAGCAGGATTCTTGACAATCCCTATGAAGGAATGAAGCAGAAGGTAACCTTTGACGCCAGGCAGACCTACAATTTCCATCTGGAAAATACGCTGGATGAAAAGGTACTGTTAAAACAGCTTGCGAAAGCCATGGAAGCAGGAAAGAAGAGAAGCATTGAGGTGGATGTCACCAATACGGACCGTGCTTTCGGCACCATCCTTGGCTCGGAAATCACAAGGCGTTTCGGAGAATCCCTGCAGGAAGATTTTTACCGTGTGCTTTGTAACGGCGCAGGCGGACAGAGCTTCGGGGCCTTTATCCCGGCGGGACTGACGCTGGAGCTTGTGGGCGACAGCAACGATTATTTCGGAAAGGGACTTTCCGGTGGAAAGCTGATTGTCTATCCGCCAAAGGGCAGCAGGTTTAAGGCGGAGGATAATATCATCATCGGAAACGTGGCTTTGTACGGCGCGACCAGCGGCAAAGCGTTTATAAACGGTGTGGCAGGCGAACGGTTTGCCGTGCGCAACTCCGGCGCCATTGCGGTGGTGGAAGGCGTGGGCGAGCATGGCTGCGAGTACATGACGGGTGGCCGTGTGGTAGTGTTGGGCCCCACCGGCAAAAATTTTGCAGCCGGCATGAGCGGCGGCATTGCCTATGTGCTGGATGAGGGGAATGACCTTTACATGCGGCTGAACAAGGAAATGGTGTCCTCCTATGAAATCACCTCCAAATATGATGTGCTGGAGTTAAAGGAGATGATTAAAGAGCATGTTGCGTATACCAACTCCCCTAAGGGCAAGCTGATTCTGGACAATTTTGGGGAATACCTGCCCAAATTCAAAAAAATCATACCCCATGACTACGAGCGGGTGCTGAAAACCATCGTGCAGATGGAAGAAAAAGGGCTCAGCGCGGAGCAGGCACAGATTGAAGCTTTCTATGCAAACACGAAACATTGAGCGGAGGAAAAAATCAGACCGCTTTGGAATGGAGGAAAAGAGATGGGAAAACCGACAGGTTTTATGGATTATAAAAGAGAAACGTCCGGGGAAGTGAAACCCAAAGAAAGAATCAAAAACTTTTTGGAATTTCATGAGCATCTTCCCATGGAAAAACAGCAGCTTCAGGGCGCGCGGTGCATGGAATGCGGCGTACCGTTCTGCCAGTCGGGCATGGCAATCTGCGGCATGACCTCCGGCTGTCCGCTCCACAATCTGGTGCCGGAGTGGAATGATTTGGTTTATACGGGAAACTGGGAGCAGGCCTATAAGAGGCTGAAGAAGACCAATAATTTCCCGGAATTTACTTCCCGCGTCTGTCCGGCGCTCTGCGAGGCGGCATGTACCTGCGGCTTAAACGGGGAGCCGGTTGCCACAAAGGAAAATGAGTATGCCATCATTGAAAATGCCTACGAAAAGGGGTATGCGGCGCCCAACCCTCCCAAGGTGCGTACCGGCAAAAGGGTGGCTGTGGTGGGCAGCGGGCCTTCCGGACTTGCGGCAGCGGACCAGTTGAACAAAAGGGGCCATCTGGTTACGGTGTACGAGCGTCATGACAGGGTGGGCGGACTTTTGATGTACGGCATTCCCAATATGAAGCTGGAAAAACAGATTATTGAGCGCAAGGTGCAGGTGATGGAAGCAGAAGGGGTAACCTTTGTGACGGGTATGGATGTAGGAAAGGATATCAAGGCTGCCCAGCTTTTAAAAGAATATGACAGGGTGGTTCTTGCCTGCGGGGCATCCAATCCGCGTGATATACAGGCGCCCGGCAGGGATGCAAAAGGAATCTATTTTGCCGTTGACTTTTTAAGGGCAAATACCAAGAGCCTGTTAGACAGCAATTTTACGGACGGCAGGTATGTGGATACCAAGGGCAAGAATGTGGTGATTATCGGAGGCGGCGATACGGGAAACGACTGTGTGGGAACGGCCATCCGGCATGGCTGCAAGTCGGTGACGCAGATAGAGATGATGCCTGCGGCGCCCGAAACGCGTGCGGAAGACAATCCGTGGCCGGAGTGGCCGAAGGTGCTGAAAACCGATTACGGACAGGAAGAAGCCATTGCCGTCTTCGGTCATGACCCTAGGATATATGAAACCACGGTAAAGGAATTTATCAAGGACAAAAACGGCAGTTTAAAGGCGGTCAGGACAGTGAAGCTGAACTGGGAGAAGGATGCGGAAACAGGCAGGATGAAGTGCAGTGAGATACCCGGCAGCGAACAGGTGCTGGATGCGGAAATCGTGCTGATTGCAGCAGGTTTTACGGGATGCCAGAAGTATGTGGCAGATGCATTCAAGGTGGCGTTAAACGAGCGCACCAATGTAAAAACCGCTCCCGGAGGGTACAAGAGCAGCGCGGACAATGTCTTTGTGACCGGGGATATGCACAGGGGCCAGTCCCTTGTCGTCTGGGCTATCCGGGAAGGCCGGGAGGCCGCCCGAGAGGTGGATGAGAGCCTGATGGGATATACGAATCTGGCAGTACAGTAGTTAATTCTCATGCAAAAGAAGGCTGTCCGCGATATAGGGCGCAACCTGTTCCCTCTTAATATCCAGCGCGCAGGCAAGTTCTTCGTACAACTGGGTCTCTGCCAGACGGAAGTATTTTTCATCTATGGCAGTGACCTTTTTGCCGCTCTGTATCCGGGCTTCTTTTCTCAAATATAAGGTCTTTATGATTTTAATCAGTTCCCGGCAGTCGCAGGTCTGCAGAGCGGCCTTGTATTGCAGCTCCCGGTCTTTTTCATTGGTAATCCAGACAGACTCAATCCGCGGAACATCGGCAATCAAATCTTCCGCCTCTTTTTTGGAGAGGATATACCGCATTATGGTTTTGTTGTTATCCACAGGCGCATAAACGGCAGCCGATTTCTGGTATAACGGCCGTAACGTGTAGTATGATTTGTTTTTATCCGCCATGGACATGGAGAGTGTGCCGATGGAGGTAATCTGGCAGACGCCATGACTGCCATAAATAACGATATCATTTACCTGAAACATAGTATCACATCCTTATGTAAACTATTTTATCAGAAAATATAAGGAATTGTAATGGTATTTTTGCACTATACAAAGAATTTCGTTAGTTTTGTCTAATAATTATGTCCATGCATTTGTGCAGAATAACCATAAAATGTAATATTTCCCTGATATTTACCAGTATTTCCAGAATTGGGGGAAAAATAACATAAGGATTTATTTTTAGGGAATATACCTGTTATAAATTTCCACATGGTCGTAAATGCATCTCCAACTGCTGGTTGCGCCCGCAGTCACACAAATATAGGGGGTTCCGCCTGCAAAAGTGCCATAGCTTACCGCACAGTTTCGGGACTGGACCACATATCCCGTTTTGGCGCACAGCACTTCACCGCCGGTATCCTTGTCCTCAATCCTTCGCAAAAACCAGTTGGAAATGGTAATTCCTTCCGGGTGTTTATCCGTGGGCGTGGTGGTGTAAGTGTGTGCGGATAAAATATCCCTGCACAATTCATTCTGCAATGCGGCTTTCATGATAACAGCCATATCATAAACCGTACAATAATGATTGTCGTCATAAAGACCGACGCAGTTGGTAAAGTGTGCGCTGTCTGAGATTCCCAGTTCCTCCAGTTTTGCATTCATCATGTCCACAAATGCCTCATGGGAACCGGCGATGTAAGTTGCAAGACCGACGGCGGCGTCCCCGCCGGAGGGCAGTATAGTTCCGTAGAACAAGTCGCGCACCGTTATTTCTTCCCCGTCAAGAAAACCCACTGCGCTGCAGTCGTTTACATATGCATAATCCGTAATTTCCAGCGTCATGATGAATGTATCGTCCAAATCCCTTTCCCCAAGCTGTTCGGCCGCTACCAGTACAGTCAGCACCTTCGTCATGGATGCCGGAAAAATTCTTTCATATGCGCCTTTTGAAGCGATGATGGTGTCCGTACTTTCATCAATCAGAATGGCATTTGTGCTGATTACTTCCTCGCAGTTTATGGCAGTCACATCCGTGGGTGCGGTAAAGCTGAAAACGGTTTTTTCCGGTTCGGGTTCTGCTATGTCTGCCCCGGCCACAGGCGTTTCTTTTTCGATTATTCTGATTGTTTCCAGTTTATCCGTCCGCCCGTCGGCTTTCACCCTTTGCACCTGTGCCAAAACATCGCCTGTCGCGGCCTTTCTGCCAAATGCCGATAATACAACGGTAATCGTAATGATAACGCATAGCACGCCTATGCACATAAGGCCAATCAATATGCGGCGTCTTCTTTCACGCTCTTGCCTTTCACGCCACATGCGCTTTCTCCTTGCGCGGCGGGCAAGGTATTCTTTATCGTCATCCAGTTGGTCAAAATTGAAATCCATAGTTATCCTGTCTTTATTAGTAGATTATTTTTCATCCCATTGGAAGTTTGCTGTACCTGCTCCCAGTTCAAAGTGATATTTTGCCAGACCAAGGTCCGCACCGGAAAAATGGCCGTTGTCACAGGTTATTTTTACTTTTCCGTCTTTTCCCTGTATGTGGAAGGCCTGCTTATTGAGTGCGCTCGGGGCAAGTAAAACGGCTTCCACACCTTTGTCGAACCAGTCAGGCGCCTCGCCTTCATACACGGCGATTTCTTCCGCTTTTTTTGATTTGTGTGCAGTACCCTGGCTGGCGCCGTAGCCGACGGCAACTATGCCGATTACCCTGTTTTCACCGGCTGAAGCATTTAGCTTTTTGCGGTTATAGGTTCCGCCCACCCACCATGTATTGAGTCCCAGAGTCTGCGCATAGAGCATTAAATCAGCGCTGCAGTAGCCCAGCCTTTCATCCAATCCGGACGCGTCCGGTCCGGCCAAAACAAAATAATTTTTTACGCCTTTTGCTAAAATAAGTTTTATCAAGGCATTAAAAGCGGAATCGTCATTAGTATTCAGATTTATCGCCAGATTATGCGCCCTATTGTTATCCTCAATTCGGGCATTCAGCAGTTTGATAATATCTGCCGGCAAGGGTTTATCGGTATATTTGCGGACTGTATGCCTTGCATGCATTGCTTCTTTCATTGTCATTATCATGATACTCCTTTCAAGAGTAAACCTGCACTGACGTGCTTTATATCTGGTTTCATCGGACGTTTGCCTGTTAATGTCGCTGCAATTATTATATCATAAATGGGCGTGTAGGTTTGTCAAACATATGTTACACCGACTGTAAATAATCCCTTAATATCTG
>CAJTKU010000032.1 GCA_910577015.1 uncultured Lachnospiraceae bacterium
TAAAAGAAAAATGGCTCTGGTGCATGCGCACCAGAGCCGCTTTGTCTACAGTCTGTGAGGATTCCCCAACGGGGAATCCTCTTTTTTTATTTATTGTTCTTTCCATGTATTCTTTTTTACCTTTATCATAATACCTGTAAGAACCGCAATGATAACCGCTGCAAGCAGCAGCCAGATAAACCAGCAGATACCAAGTAAGGTAGGGCAGATATGACACAGACTGCATTTTCCGTCCTCTGTTCCTTTTAACTGATAAGCGATTGCATAGGTGGAAAACAATCCTGTCTGTACGGTGATGGTCTCTTTCACATCGTCTATGTCCGGCATCAGCAGGTACTCTCCTTTATGGGCGCGCATAATATAGAAATCTGCGTCCAGCCCCTGCAATGCTTCAGGAATATCAATAATAATTTCCACCGGCTCCCTTGTAGCATGGACGGCATTCCACTCTCCTTCCCCCACCCGCATAAACATAGAAATATCCACGTACATGCCCATAGTCAAATTCGGAATATCTTCAAGGGACTCTTCCAGACCTTTCTGCAGCAGTTCCTTATCTTCCTGCGGCACCAAATCATCCATCCGCTCCACATCAATACGGATTTCTACCATTTCCCCTCCCGCCGCCTGCATCATCTCCTCCTTAGACAAGACTGCATTTGCCACGGCTGCGGCGTCCGCCACCTTTGACATGCACAGGGTTTCATCCACATTGTTTACCGTTACGATAACTGCGCCTTTCTCCAGGGCAAACACTACCGTCTTGTTCTCGCCGCCGGCCTCCAGGCCTTGCTGTACCGGTTGACTTTCAGACTGCGGTACGAGCCTGCCGTCTTCCATGGCAGAAGATACCATTATGGCATTCCCGTTTTCCGACATCCGGAGCAATTCCTCCGGTGATAATTCCGGCAAAGTATCTTTTTCTTCCGGCGCTGTGCCCGATGTGGACAATGTTTCATCTGTTCCGGTCTCCGGCTGCCCGGCTCCTGTTTCCCGTATCTCCGACGACTGTGTATTTTTCTTCACCGAATCCTGCTGCCTGTCCTCTCTATCCCCGGCAGATTCCGTTTCGGATAAAGATTTATCATCCTCTACGGGTAAACCGCTGTTTCCTTCTGATGCATTACCCCCGCCCACAGGCGGATTGGCGCCGCCGTTTTCTCCCCCGCCCGTTTCAGTAGAACCGGTCTTTGCAGGCGTTTTTACTGTAGACGCCACAGGATTGGACGCAAACTCCTCGTCTGTTGCCGCTTTTCTCACCCACACAGTATACTCTGTTTCAGGCTCTAAATCTGTAAATTTTCCGCCTGTTTTCACTGCGCTGTCCCAATCCGGCGTTTCCCCTTTTTTTACAATCACATACTCTTCGCCCGGATTGCCGTCCGTAATTTCAATCGTACCGGCCCCTGTCTGCAATGTTTTCGGTGTGGGCGGTTCAGGTCTTTCCTTTATTGTAATCGTGACGGGAGGTCCTGCCGGGACAACGCTCTCCCCGTCTGTTTTTTCCGGGCGGCGGATATACACTGTTTCTCCCGGATTCACTTTTATATATCCGGCCTCGTCCGGCATAATCCTGCTTCCTTCGGGGTCGGCAGGATTGGTATAAACCTCCATCCCCTCCGGGACCTTCATTTCTTCATTTACAAAATCCGGTTTAACCTCCTCCAGCGTGATATCTGGCCTGTCCTGCCGCGTGGCAAATACCACTTCCTTTATTTCCGAGAGATTGCCTGCCGCATCCTCCAGTACCACATATATTTTTTGTTCCTGTCCGGGCGCCAGACCTGTCACTTCAAAGCTGTTTTCCGAGGTACCTGTTACATCCCTGTATGTCCCCTTTTCCCGGACATCCTCTGCACTTGGTTTCTTTGCAGGATTTGCCAGCCAGTAAACCCTGCCTGTTTCCGCCGGGGTAAAGGAAATAGTGGTTTTGCTATCCGTTGTATTCTGCGATGTGGGATTTCCGGTAAAAACCGGCGCTTTCCTATCCAGTTTTACAGATATTGATTTCCATCCACTGTCATTTCCCGCATTGTCAATGGCCCGCACATAATATTCATGCTCGCCGTCCGTATCCACTAAAATGTTAAATATCTTTTCATACACAGGACCCGCGCCGGACAGTCCTTCCACCCTGTTCTCCGTTCCTCCCGTGCCGTCTTTCCAGATAATTTCTTTTATTCCACACGAAATTCCATCGCCGGATACCGTCTTTTTGTCCCTTACCGTCACGGTAAGATAAAAGACCTCATTGTGCCATCCCGCATCATTGTAATTTCCCTTCTCGCTGAAAGTAATATCCGGGGCCGTATCCTCCACCACCACTTTCCCGCCTTCTGCAAGCAGGCTGATTCTGCCGGATTGGTTACCCGCCGCATCCACGGCAAAAAGGGAAACAGTGCCTGAGAATCCCGTCTGTATGGTAATTTCATAAAAACTGCCGTTTTTTACCGCCGTGCCGTCTGCCGTATCTCCCTTATCTGAAATGAGCGTGTATTTTAATGCCGCCACGCCTGAGCCGGTATCCGTGACATCCGAAACCGGCAGTCTGAAAATCAGGTTTTGTTTCCCTACAATCCAGCCCCATGAAGTCTTGATGCCGTTTACAACCTGCATACCGGAAATCGTTACCACAGGCGGCGTCTCGTCCGTCCATTTTGCATAAAACACCTTGTTGCCCATTTCTGACGCCGCAATGTTTTCCGTCCTGCCCGCAGTGCATGCCGAATCGGTATACCAGCCCCCGAACGTATAGCCCGTTCTTACGGGAATGGGCAGTTTAAGGCCTGTTCCATGGACATATTTTGTATAGCCGTCCTCTCCTGCAATTGTCCCGTCGTTCTTGTAATAGGTTATCGTATAGGTATTTGCCGTCCAGCGGGCATAGGCTGTGGTATTCCCTGTAAACACCGTATCCGGGGTAATCCGGGTCCCGCCGCTGAGCGCAGTATACCATCCTGCAAACGTATAGCCTTCCCTTGTCGGTACCGGCATGTTTCCTGCGGATACTTTTCCGTCCGAACCTATTGCGGCAGTGGCAGGTGAAACGCTGCCGCCGTTTGCGTTAAAGGTCAGGACATAGGATGCCTCTTTTGTCCACTGGGCATACAGGAGCATATCTCCTGTTATCGTGATTTCTTCTCCCTGACGGAAGGATGTCCCGGAACCGTCCGGCTGGGTGTTCCACCCGGCAAAGGTATAGCCATCCCTGCTCAGTCCTTCCCCTGATTTTATAATAAGGCGCTCTCCTGCGGAGTATTCCGTATTGTCAGCCACGCTCCCCGCAGCGCCGTTTCCCGCATAGGTGATGTACAAGCTATAGCCCGGATTGGTTTCCGACAATATAATCTGATTTTTTGCTTCATCCAGCACGGCATACCAAATACTTCCGGAATCACCGGAATCCGTAAAGGTTATTTTTTTCATATCCTTTTTCTGCAAAACATATCCGCCCACGCCTTCTGCAATGACATATCCTTCCGACGCCCTTTGCAGATAAATATGTAAGGGATATTTCAGCTCGGAACTGATTTGGGCGCGTCTTGCCGCCGTGCTGCTCGTGTCTACACCTAGATACAATCCATCCGTGCCGGAACCGTCAACGCCATCCCCGCAAAGCTGCACCTCGCCGGATATATGCAGAATCGTTGCCGCCGTATTTTCGGAAGAATAGAAAAGCGCGCCGCTTCCCGTATATCCTTCCTTGCTGCTTTTATTCCCTTGAAAATATCCCCCGTACAAATATGCTTCCGTCCCGCTTACGCCGGCATTGTAAATACATCCACCCCTCCCGGGCGACGAATTATTCACGAAACTTCCGCCATATATTTTCAGCGTCGACGCCCTGTTGTAAATAAAACCTCCCCCGTACGATGACGTCCCCGTCGTGGCATTGTTTCTGTAGGTGCCGCCGTTTATCGTGATATTGGACGCCGCGGCCATATATATCACACCGCCATAACTGACAGAAGAACAGTCTTCGATTACTGCGTTTCCAAAAACTGCCGTACCTCCGCTCAGGTTCATAACGGAGCCCTGTGATGAGTTTTTGACACAGTGATGAATCCTGCAGCCGTCTCCCAGCGTCACCGTGCCATTGATTACCTTTATCATGGAATCAGTTGCCGACAGGGAAGCGCCGTCCAGTGTAATATTTTCCAAATTAAGCTTTCCGCCGGCAGGCACCGAAAAATATGCCGCGGTATTTCCCCTCACCATCTGTCCGCCGCCTTTGATGATGACCTCTCCGTCTACCGTAAGCGTTCCTGAAAGCGTCACCGTCACGCCCGGATTTATGATGTAGGTACCGGCAGAAAGCGTTTGCGTCCCCCACTCCTCATCAGCTGTTATGGTGCCGGGCGCAGCGCTTACCACGCTTAAAAGAGCAGGTTCCTCCAGCACAACAAGTACGCCTATCTCTTCCACACCCTCTGAAAAGGCGTACGTCTTCTCCTCTCCATCCGCAGATAACCGCGCCGTAAACAAAAAGCTTCCCCTGCAAGGCAGGTTATTATTTTCATCCTGCACATAACCGGTGCTATCCCATCCTGCAATGGAAATCACCCGTTCTTCTGTTTCCGCATCATCATTCCGGTTTGTAAACTGTACCGTTACACTTTTCGGAAGCAACTCCACAATATCCGCAAACGGAATCTGCACGCTTTCATCCCCGCCTGCCAGCGCCAGACTGTACCCTCCGGCATCATAAAATAGCATTCCCTGCGGAAATATGTCCTCCTCCCCAAAATGCCAGCCTGTTATCACAGTCTCTGCTTCCTGCCCGGTTTCCTGAACCGTAACCTTGATTTGGGGCAATTCGGCTCCTTCTGCAAGTTCATATCCTTTTGGCAGAACCGGTGTAAAAATGTATTCTCCTTCCGCTTCTTTGTCATATACAGGAGCGCACACCCAGGTAATTCCGGTAATGACAACGGTTTCCCTGCCATCCAGCACTTCCACCGTTACCACATTTTCCGCCTGATACTCAGGCAGTATTACCGTGACGCTCTCCGCTCCGGATTCCTGTTCTTCCAAATTTTCTTTTGGGCCGCTTTCTTCACTGTTTCCCTCTTCCGCATTATTATTTTCCACGCTGCTGCCGTCTTCCTCTATATCGCTTTCTCCACCGCTTCCCTCTTCTGTTACGCCGCTTTCTTCACTGTTTCCCTCTTCCGCATTATTACTTTCCACGCTGCTGCCGTCTTCCTCTATATCGCTTTCTCCACCGCTTTCTTCCCCTGTTATGCCGCTTTCTTCTCCTGTTATGCCGCTTTCTTCACTGCCGTCTTCTTCCGTTTTTGCACTGTCCTCTATTATATCCTTTTTGCTTTCCCCGGTTTGTTTTTTTTCCGTAATTTCACTATCCGCCGTTTTGTCTTCTTCAATTTGCCCGTCCCCTGTTTCATTTCCTATGGCTTCACCTTCATTTAATGCATCATCCCCGGAAACGCTTTCCTGCCTCAAAACATAAGCTTTCAGTTCTTCCGGCAAAATTAATTCTTCCACAGGCGTGCCAATATCTGCCGCCTGATTTGCTATTTCATCCGGGAGGCTTTCAAAACCTGTTATTTGGACTTCTTCATTATTCACCGCGTCATGGCTTTCTGCCAGAACACGCAGTAAATCCGTCTGCGTCACCAGAATAATGCACACCATCGCAACGCCGGCGAGCCGCTTGCGGAATGCACTCCGGCACAATTTATTCCACAGTCCCCTGATACCGTAATATACCGTAAGGCACAGTCCCAAGCCCGCTATAACCGGAATGACCAGCTTTCTGTGTTTTTTTCCTATATTGACAAAACCTGCTATGATTTTCTGCTTTATTTTTTCCATGCCCGCACCTCCCGAAAATACAAAATCCGACAAAGGATATTATTATATTAACGAAAATTTACAAAATTTTATAGTACTTTGGTACAGACTGCACTTTTTTCAGCATACTTTGCATTTTATTTTTACATACGAAAAAAGACGGCATCCTTTATACGATGCCGCCCTTTTGTCTTTCAGCCGATTTACTTTTCTTTTACCGGTATCCAGACCTCCGCGTAATACCCGGAGTCCTGCGTCCCTTCTTTAAACTCTGCCGGATTGCTGTAATATTCAATATTGTAGCCTTCCGCAATCTCATACCGTCCTGCCGGAAGCCATTCGGAAAAAATCTTTCTGTTGACCTCCTGCAAAGGTAACGGCATTGCTCCCCTGCAGGGAAATACCGCCCAGGTATGCGCAGGCACTTCATATTCCTCCAGTCCCTTTGCGGACGCTTCCTCCTTGTTCAAATCATCCGCTATCATATACCGGAACTCGTTCCCTTTCATTTCCTCATCAAAGCAGATTCCATACATGCCCATCACAGGCTTTTTTTCCTGTACAATCATTTCATCCCAATACTTCGGAATCTCTTCGTTTGCCGTTTCATAAGAAAACTTTCTTGATACGCCCATCACCTTAAATGCAGGCTTTTGCTCCATTCTGTACTCCATCACAGTACCTCCTTCCAATGTCAGCTTGATTTGCAGCGGTGCAAATGCTTTGAGCAAAGCGCCGTTTTTCTTTACTTCAGTCGGCGTGCTTCCATGGAACCTTGTAAAAGCTTTTGTAAAGCTGTCCGGCGAATCATAACCGTATTTTAATGCCAAATCTATTACTTTGGCATCCGAAGAGAGTATCTCACTTCCGGCCAACGACAGCCGCCGCATCCTGATATATTCACCCACGGTATACCCGCAAAGCATGGAAAAGCCCTTCTGGAAGTAAAATGCGGATAAATTCACTTCACAGGCTATCCTGCCTACCGTTAACTCCTCGGTAATATTATCTTCGATATAAGCTATGGCATTTCCGATGGCTTCCGTCCAGTCCATATGGCGCACCTCCTTTCCGTAGTCTAAGAATAACATCAGCCGGATTGGTCTTCCCGATATTTTCTGTTCTCTTTTGTCCGTTCTATCGTCCGCCTGCATTTACTGTATCTCAAAATAAAAGCTTCCTTCAGCGTTTTCCCCTGTACAGGTAATTACGTAATTGCCGTCTTTTTCAATTTCATAGTTAAAACTCCCCATTTTTTCCACATACTCTGTAAATACCGGCGCTTCATTTTCACAGCCAATCTCTATTTGCAGATTTCCTTCTGTCAGCACCAGCGAGCCGTTTATTATGTCTCCCTTATGCAGTTCCTGCCGCTGCGTTACTGCCCCGTTTAAATATTCCGCCCCGATGCTGAATCCGCTTTCGTGTTCCTGCAGCGTGTACTTTGAAGCTCTGCCCCTGTCCCTGTTGGAAACTACAAAGACGCCTATCACAATGGCAGAAAGAATCAGAATAAATGAAAAAAGTCCGATATACTTCAGTAAGATTCCTTTTTTATCCTTTCTGATATTTCTTTCATATTGGTAGTATTTGATGGAAAACAGCAAAAAGATAAAAACATATATAAAAAAACATACAAGCAGCGTGACAGACCACCCCCGCTGTACCGGACTGCCGCCCCCGAACCCGATTGCATGAAGCAGAAACTGCGGCACAATGCAGAAAAAGAACACAATCACCATCGGGAGTATCCTTCCTTTACGCACTCTTTTCATCATTTCCAGCCTGGATTCGTCATCACAGAAAATTTCCTCGTCACCCTGCATCAATGCCCTGGGCTTACGAAAGTAACTGTATCCGAAAAAATCCATTAAATATTCCCAGCCGCAGTCTGCAAACATTTGGATGTATTCGCTTTTGTGCGCAAGGCCGTCCTGATTGTAATCAAGCTGATACACCACATCCTCCGGAACGCTTCTGACAAAATGATAAAAACCCGGAAAATCAACGCCTGCAAATTTCCATCCGTCCCTGTGCATCCTGCCAAGATACTCTGCCTCCTGTTCGTGCTGCATAATAGTAAAAAAACGGAATGTTGTTTTATAATTGCCCATCATACCATCTCCTTTATATTCCGATACAACCGCTCTATCCTCTTTAACTCCAGGGCAAGGACATCTTTTCCCAGTTCCGTTATCTGATAGATTTTCCTTTTTTCTTCTTCCCTGATGAAATGAATCAGGCCGTCTTTTTCCATCTTTGACAGACTTCCGTACATTGTTCCCGGGGACAGAATAATGTCTCCCGCAGTCAGCTCTTTTACCTTCTGCACAATACCGTACCCGTGATTCGGCTGCTTAAGACAGAGCAGTATGTAAAAGCCTGTTTCCGTCATGGGAACATAAACTTTTTTGATATGTGCGTCCATGCGGACACCTCCTTACTATTTCAGTTCGATATATCGCACTGTGATATATTAGTATTATATTGCAGTGCGATATATTTGTCAATGGGGAAAATATACGTTAGAGGCATCCTATTCTTGTAAAGTGCAAAAATTGTAGAAAACTTACAGTTTTTGCATTTCAATGCATAAACTTGATTTTATTAAAGGTTTATGCTATGATTATTTGAGGAGGTATGGCAAATGATTGATACCCATGAACTCAGGAAAAGAGATTTATACTTGAATAAGATGATAGCATTTCAGGATACTGAACCCGTGAAGGTTGTTACCGGAATCCGTAGATGCGGCAAATCCAGTCTGCTTAAACTAATGACCCTCCACCTGAAGGAAAACGGCATTGTTGATGACCAAATTCTTGAAATGAATTTTGAATCCTATGCCTTCAAAAATATGAATAGCAACACCTTCTACGAATATGTCAAACAGCATATTGTGCCAAATAAAAGAATGTACCTTTTTTTTGATGAGGTTCAGCGTGTGCCTAACTGGGAAGATGCTGTCAATTCTTTCCGTGTCGATTTTAACTGCGATATTTATGTCACCGGTTCAAATGCCTATATGCTCTCCTCAGAATATGCCACTTACTTATCCGGCAGATGCGTGGAAATAAAAATGCTGCCGTTGTCTTTCTCTGAATTTCTTACTTTTCATGATTTTGAAATCAGGGAAACAATAAGTGCGTTAGGCGGCGCCCGCAAACAAGCCTTTGATAAAACCGGGGAACATTATGAACTTCGCGAGGTTTTCGATGCATACATGCGATTTGGAGGAATGCCGGGCATTGCCGAAGTAGGATTAGTCCAGGAAAAAGCATTGGTGTTACTTGAGGGCATCTACTCTACCGTAATTATGCGAGATATTCTTGAGCGTGAAAACCGCAGAGGGCAAAAAAGAATCACAGACCCTGTTCTCTTGAAAAAGATTATCATGTTTCTTGCAGATAACATCGGAAGCAGTATATCTGTCTCCACTATCGGAAACACTCTGGTGAACGAAGGTCTGCTGGAAAATGGCAGGCGAAAAGGAACGCCCAGCGCTCATACAGTTCAGGCCTATGTGAATGCACTGCTGGAAGCATATTTCTTCTATGACATCAAAAGATTTGATATCAAGGGAAAAGAATTCTTACGAACTCTGGGAAAATACTACATTGTAGATATTGGACTCAGGAACTGCCTGCTTGGCTTCAGAGACCGTGACAGCGGTCATGCAATAGAAAATGTTGTTTACTTTGAGCTGCTTCGCCGAGGCTACGATGTCTCTATCGGCAAAATTGACAATTCCGAGGTGGATTTTATTGCAACAAAGGCAGATGACAAACTCTATGTTCAGGTCACTGAGTCGATGACAAGTGAGGATGTTCGAAAACGAGAACTGGCTCCCCTTCAAAAAATCAGCGACAACTATGAGAAGGTTGTTCTTTCCATGAATGCCGGAATGGATTCTTCCTATGACGGTATAAAATCCGTCAATTTAATTGACTGGTTGATTTCAGGATAAATACTCAGGGCCGGCTCATTATGCGCCGGCCCTGAGTATTTTATTTCTTCTTATTTTTTACAATTTTGATAATAGATGACACAATAACGATACCTGCCAGCACAAAAAAGGCAATTGTGATACCTGTTTCCAAATCGCTCTCCCCCTTCCGATTGTTTTCATTGGTTCAAAAACATTCTAAGAAAGAGGAAAAGAAGGCGTCAAGCGGTTTTGCATAATCCGTTATTTTTTTACATAATCCGTTGTAAATATAACTCCTGTATAAAGAGGCCGTTTTCTTCCTTACACAGATACTCTCCGTGATATTTGTCCAGTATGGCATAGATTGTCTGCATACCGAAACCGTGCGACAATTTGTCCGCCTTGCTGCTCAACAGCCGGGGATTATTTTTTAGCACACTGTCTGATATCGTATTTTCCAGATGAATATGAAGTCCCCCGTCTTTGGCGCACAGGATGACATTCAAATTTCGCGCTCCCTCCACCTGTTGACAGGCTTCTATTCCATTGCTGAATAAATTCCACATCAGGCTTTCCATATCCAAATTGTCTATTATATCAGGTTTACCCAGTACAACATAGGAAAAATGGATTCCGCTTTTTTGACACAGGGAGAGCGCTTTTTTAAGGACGGCGTTTAATCCGCTGCAGCAGGTGGTCTGCGCAAGTTCAGGAAGCTTTTCATATTCTTTGCATATTTCTTTGAGAACCCTTTCCAACTCATCATACTGTTTGTTCTGCTGGAGATGGTACATGGTTTCCAGTTTTCCGTTCATATCGTGCCGCCAATGGTTGATTTCCCGCGTCATTTTGCGTTGAAACTCCAACTCCATTTTTTGCCGCCGGTACACTTCCAGTTTTTGGGACAGCCGTTCCAAAAGCAAAATTCCCACAAACCAGACCATCATCAGGCAGGTCAACCAAGCGTACCGATTGTATTTCACCGTGGAAAAAAATTCCATCCAAACCATATTTAAACTTAAGCATAATATCAAAAACAAAACAATCGTCAACAGCCAATCTTCTTTTCGGACGGTATCTTCTCGACGGTGATACAGCCGGAGGATAATCCTTCCTATGAAAAGTTTAACGGCACTGGCGGCAAGCGAAGCAAAAAAGATAATTTTTTTATCGGTATGGAGCAAAATCTCCGTTATGTTTTTTCCGCTGAAAGCGCATAGGAATCCCCATACAATAAAGGTGCCAAACAAAACGTTTATCACCCACATCAGGCTTAAAAATACTTTGTCATACAGGCTGCCTTTTAGTCCCAGAACGCCGTAAAAAGTAAGCGCAGCCCCATAAAAAATGCATAGACCCCCTTCAAAGACGCCGAAAAAATTGAACGTGGTTACCAAGAGAAAATAGACGGCGCACGCGCCGACAAATAAAAGCCAATGCCGCCATCCTGTATATTTTTTTTCAAGACCGTGTTCCATGTACTCGACCGCTATCACGGATGCAAGAATATTGATGATTATTTCACCGGAGTCCATAGTGTTTTCCCTCATATTGGCGCATTGCTTCCAACAGGAATTTTCTACGGTCTCTTCCTATTTCCAATATGGTTCCGTCTGTAAGACGGATATCCTTTCTGTTGATTTCTTCTATATATCGCTGATTTACAATATAACTTTTATGGGTGCGCAGAAACCCGCGACCCGATAAGGCGGCTTCCATTGCTTTTAAACTTCCGTACTGTTCAAATATTTTTCCGTTTGTACGCCTTACAGACAGCAAATGCCCCATGCTTTCAATGTATAAAATATCGCGAAGCGGACAGGTGAAGCTTCCGGCTGTGTAAAAATCCTGTTCGGGCAGTTTCGTTTCCAAATATTTTTGAAGCGCCAGAAGGCTGTCTTTTTCCAGCGCCTTTTTCCGTACGAACCAAAGAGGACTGTATTCTTGTGAATCAAAAACAAGACTTTCATGGGCGGAAACAAAAATAATATTAGTCAGGGGATTTGCCAGATGGATTCGCTTTGCCAGTTGAAAACCGTTTGTACCGGGCATTTCAATATCCAAAAACAGCAGGTCAAAAGCTTTCAGCAGACTGCTGTCATACAAATCTTCTCCGTTGAGGAATGAACGAAATTCGGCATTGACGGAAATATCAAGTTTTTGAAGTCCTTTCCGCAGAGTCGTTTCTATACGCGTCAGGTCATATTTATCGTCGTCGCAGATTCCTACGGAAATCGTATTTTCAGCCATAGCCGCTTATCCTCCGATTTACTTTTTTTGTATATCATAACTGTGATTTTTGAACAGTGTCAACTACAATTTGCATGGCGGCAGCCAAAGCGTGCGTCTGTTCCAACAGGACGCGTTATCACTGTGGTAAAGAAATTTGTAAATTCAATTCATAAATCTTATGTCAGTTTTTCGAGTTTACCAAAAACTTGAAACGGGCTCCATATTCCTTATACAATTCCAGTATCATACGAAGATATACGTAAGTCTTACCCATACCGGTTTCTATTTCTATTGTAAAATTGTTTCCTTCCGCCAACGCAGAATCAGCAAATAAATTATTTTGTAGTTGTACGGGGAAGTGTTTGGGATTATTAAGATATTTCATTAATCATCATCTTCATCGTCTTTCCACGAAGAAATGAAATGTATGTCTCCTCGCTTTTCCTGATTTTTTACAGCTTTGAGCATATCTTTCCTCAAAGACTGGCGTTCTTTTTTATCTCTGGTACACATACCTCCAAAGCATTGTTCATTGAGGTAGCAAGTTTCACAGATAATAGCATCAATTGATTGTAACATCAATTCCTCAACTGAAGGTAATTCGTACTTTTCTATTTTTTTGATGCCTTGTGAATTACGAAGCCCAAAGTCAATCTGCTTCCCATTCCCGGTCTTAATATAACGGTACGGTTCCGCAAAAAATGACAGACAGTCGCCAACACGATATCCTTCGATTCCGTGCCTATCAATCCAGACATGGTCTTCCTTTCCATCAAAACATATTTCATCAGAATACATACCTGAAATAAAAATACGTTTGAAACAAACTGCTTTTCTGGTAATGTGTTCTATCTCTCCCTTAAACTCTAAAGGAATATAGTAGTAGCACATTGCAAAATCCCAGCGCACGCTTCCTTTGCTTTCGCAAGCCATCATCTGCAGGTCGAGATATTCATCATAAGTTATTTCATCTCCACCTACTAAATCTTTCTGCTTGTCCGGGGCAAAATCGATAATACCTCCGTAGACTTGAAAAGCTGCGGTGTGACCTCATCCCCGTACCACGTTTCGTCCGAGATTTCCCCGTTCAAAAAGAGCGTCCTTTCAAAATCAGGCACGCTCTTTTCTTCATTCCTTATCCAGTTCCAGAATTTCCTTTTCATCTTTTCCCTCACTTTCCGCTGTTTTCGTTTGTCGGCGTCCCTTTCTCCTCTTCCGGCTCCGCCCCGCCATCCGTCCCTGCAAATGCCCCTGCTTCCGACAGTTTCGTCATTGCGCCGTTTATAAGGTAAAGATTGCCGCCTTCCTCATCGGGAATCGGATTCATGTTTTCCATTTCCCGGGGAGGCCGTCCACATTCAGCTTGATAAAATATTTTGTAGGTTTGTCAAACATATGTTACACCGACTGTAAATAATCCCGTAATACCTGATTAGGTGTTTTCCATCCAAGGGGACGCATGGGGA
>CAJTKU010000033.1 GCA_910577015.1 uncultured Lachnospiraceae bacterium
CCTCATGAATGTTATAGCAGTTCATATGATGCAAAAGCGTACAAGCTGTACTATATGCAGTATCTATATGACCATCGCCTCCACCAACCAATACAATTGCACCCTTTTTAGATTTTATAATAGGTTCTTCCTTTCTAAAATATCTAGCACAAAAATATGTTTGAAGCCTACTTCCAACATCTAATAATTTTCCAGTCAATTCCGAAAAATAAAGCGGCGAAGCAATCAAAATGTTGTCACATTCCTGTATGTATTTATATATCTCTTGCATTTCATCATTTATAACACACCCATTATTTTCCCAACAATACCTACAATCAAGACAAGGCGAAACATTGCACCTATAGGCATCTACAATTCTATACTCTCCCACAATTTTTTCAGTAATTTTCTCAATAAGACTGGCAGTATCACCATTTTTTCTTGGAAAACCATTTAATATCAAAGTTTTCACTGTAATCTCCTCTGCTAAATGTTGATTGGTCTTTCTGACTATAGCATGACGCAGGCTTCCTGACAACTCGTTTTCATGGGATAACGAGATTCAACCAACAACATAAAGTCTAACTGCCCTTCCGTATTTTGCGTGGCGCCAGCCCCGGCGTACTTTTGATTCCATAAAGGACCGTGTAAAAACGCTGGTACTTGGATGCTGTCTTATAGCATCCTATGTACCACTGCGTTTTTACCCGAGCGGGAGCGCGTCCTGTTGGAACAAATGCACGCCGGGGCTGGCGCCACGCAAAATACGGAAACTCCATAAAGTCCATTTCGCTTCACATAACAAGATTGACTGCTTCAGTATTTCTGCAATATGTATTGCAACATTGTCCTTGTCAAAAAAATGGATTAAATGTCGATTTTTAGCGGCTCAAAAAAAGAAATCCCCAATTTCCACAAAGTTATCCACATGTACAATAGTGTCATTTTCAATTGATTTAGACGTCAAACTTGCAAAAATAAGTGTCATTTTAAGAACATATATTCTGTTCTATCTATCTTCTGTAATGACATAAAGAGTAAACTTTCTTTTCATTTATGTTACCTTTAAAATATTTATAAAGTCGAAAGCTGATACCGGTTACAGCCAGGAATCCCAAAAGCGCTCCACCCGTTTTGCCACATTTTCCACCGTTACAATTTCACACTCTTCCCATTCCCTAGGGAAAAGGCGCTTGTTTGCCGTTTGCAGGAAGCGCTCATCCAGTAATGCAATAATACCGATGTCCTCTGCCGTACGGATAACGCGTCCTGCAGCCTGCTGCACTTTATTCATGCCGGGAAAGCGATAGGCATAATCAAAACCGTTTTCTCCCTGACTGTCAAAAAACCGCTTCAGCAGTTCTCTCTCGTTACATACCTGCGGAATGCCGGTTCCTACCACAATGACGCCTATCAGACTGTCATATTTTAAGTCAATGCCTTCTCCGAATATTCCTCCCAACACACAGAAACCAACCAGATTCCTGTCCTCCTCCACTTCGACTTCCATCCGAATCACATCAAGGCTGCAGCCCGGATTTCCCTCAAATCTGGAAAGGAACGCCTCCCTGGCTGATTCATCCATGTATTCCTCCTGCAAAATACAATCTGTCCGTTCGTCAGGGAAATGAGATTGAAACTGTTCATATACCTGCATAAGAAAAGTATGGGATGGAAAAAACACCATGTAATTGCCATGTCTGTTCTTTACAATCTCATGAATATAGCGGGCAATATTATAAAACTCCTCCGTAGAACGCCTGACATATCTGCTTGTCACATCACTTCCTATGAAAAGCGCCCTTTTTTCCGGATGAAAAACAGACTTCGCATATACTTCATAATCATCCTCCGTTCCTCCCAAAAGCTTCTTATAATACTGGATGGGAAGAAGGGTTGCAGAAAACAGGATTGTACTGCGTCCCCTTAACATACATTCCTGCAAATTGACAGCCGGGTTGACACAAAGTAATTTTAATGTAAAATCACCGTCATTCTCCATTTGGGAATATATGACATAATTGTCGTCAACTTTTTCATATATTTCCAAGAAATGTGAAACTTCAAAAAAGAAGTTTAAAATGTCTTTTCTGACTGGTGCGTCATCGTTTTCATCCAAATAATTATCCATTGTTTCATGCAATCTGGTTAGTGACTGTACAAAAGGCTCTATCTGTTCCCATACCTTGCAATTTTCGCATTCACGTTTTAAAAGGAGCAATTCCTTATTGCACTTTTCAAGCTGACGTAAAAGCTTATGCGCAAAGTCTCTGATTCTTCCTAAGGGCAGAGCAAGATTCGTATTGTCAGGTAAGGCCTTCCCATCTTCCTGTGCTTCCCTTACCTGCTTTTTTAACTGCAGAAATGCTTCCTTTCTGAGAAGCGCACTATACATTTCCCTGCCCCGCTCCAGCAGATTATGGGCTTCATCCACAAGAAATATATACTGATTGCCATTATTTTCCCCAAAAAAGCGTTTCAGATAAACATGAGGGTCAAAGACATAGTTGTAATCTCCTATTATGCCATCTGCAAACAAACTCATATCCAGACAAAATTCAAAAGGACATACGTTATGCTTCCTTGCATACTCCTCAATCACATCTCTTGTAAAACTCTGGGAATGCCAAAGCAAATCATATACCGCGTCATTAATCCTGTCATAATGTCCTCTGGCAAAGGGACAGTGTTCCGGGTTACACTCTGTTTCCTCCATAAAACAAATCTTGTCCTTTGCTGTCAGTATCACACTCTTAAAATGCAGTCCTTTTTCCCGAAGCAGGGAAAACGTATTTTCCGCCACCGTCCGCGTAATGGTTTTTGCAGTAAGATAAAATAATTTATCCCCCATGCCTTTTCCCATGGCTTTCACTGCCGGAAACACCGTGGATATGGTTTTACCCACTCCGGTAGGCGCCTCTATAAACAGTTTTTTGCCGTGGTATATTGTCCGGTACACATAAGAAGCCAGTTCTTTTTGTCCCTCCCTGTAAGAAAAAGGAAAAGACAGGTTTTCAATGGAATCCTGCCGTTTCCTCTTCCATTCCCATTCATAATCCGCCCACTTCTCATATTCTTTCAGCAGAGCAGAAAACCAGCGCTTTAAATCGGCAAGTTCAAATTCCTCATGAAAATACCGGAGTTCTTCCGTTTCCACATTACAATATGTCATCCGCACCCTCATTAATTCCTTGCGGTTTTGAATACCGTAAATGGCGGCGTACACTTTGGCCTGTGCCAAATGAACCGGAACAGGCGCTTTCAATTTTGCGACATCTTTATATGTGGTCTTTATTTCATCCACAGTAATTTCTCCCGCCGGCGATGCAATAATGCCATCCGCTCGTCCTTCCACCACAAGCCGGTAGTTTTCTGTTTCATGAATATGGCGCAGAGAAACTTCCGGCTGATACTCTTCCCCCATCCGCCTTTGGAGCATCCTATGTATTCTGCTCCCTTCCTGCATGGCATTCTCCATTCCCCCCGCTCTTCTGTTGTCAATATCTCCGCTTCGCAGGATAAATTCCACCAGATACCTGACTGATATGCGAATTTCGCTTTTCACATCCATGCCGCTCCTCCACTTCCCATTCAAACAAAAAACTCCCTATCAAGATAATACTCTATCCTGAATAGGGAGTCAATTTGCACCTCTTACGCCCTTTGGCGCAGGCATCTGTTTTTTACTTACTCTTAACATGCAATGGCACAGTTCTTCAATACCTGCTCAAATTCAGCATTGTATCCGCCATAGCGAACGGTCAACACCTGAGTGAAATCAAGTCCATACACACCTAAAAATGATTTTGCATCTACGATATATCTATTATAAGCAATGTCAATGTCAAAATCACATTTTGAGGCTGCATTTACAAAGTTTTGTGCTTCGTCCTGGGTCAATCTGATTTTACGTTCCATACATTTGCCTTCCTTTCTAAAAATAGCCGTCTCGTTGTAAAATACCGCAACAACGCGTATTTACAAGCTTTTCTTGTTTTGGTTTAATACGATTATACTCGTTTTCCACTATTTGTAAAGTGTTTTTTTTATGAATAATTTATTCAATTTTCGTAAATTTTTGTCACAATTCCTCTTTTTCTACTTATTGCATATTTTTCCAGAATGTAACACATTTGCTTTAGTAGGGTTGCACAATATTTTTTTTACAGCCACAAAACAACGCATAAATTTTTGTTTATTTTTGAGTAAACTCCACCATGTTGGGTCTGAAGCGCAATGCCAGCATATTTCGCTGCAAATTCAGATTTTTTCGTTCCTCAATACTAATGGTATGACAAAAATGACGGAACAGTTCCTGATAGTATTGCTCTGCCTCTGACTCCGCTTTGCATACCTGTTTCACCTCTGTTCCCTCTTTTGTGCTGCCCGACATCAAAAACCATTCCCTGCCGGCAGGATGCACGGCATAATAGTCCCTCACTTCGTCATAAATGATAAAGTTTTCCATAGGCAGCCTGTCCGCAAAATGGGTTGTCAGCATGGGCAGTATGTCACATTGGGGCGCTGTCACAGCATGAAGGATGCCGTTTTCCAGTTCCTGAAAACGAAGAAACTCCCGGTAATGGTGCAGTTCATTACCGGCTTCCCTCGCCAGTTCCATGGTTCTCCTGACATTGTCATCAATCAGATGATTGAGAATGCTTCCCTTATACCTGCCCGAAAGCCCCCATACAATAGTTTTGTAGACTGCCTGTGCCTTATTCCTGTCAGATGTGGTAAGCGCCATGCAAAGTGAAGCATAATCCTTCTCCCCGAAGCGGGAACGCAGGGTGCGCATCACTTTTTGCACCTTTTCCGTATCCGGTCTTATTTCGGTATAAACGGCAAACAACCTTAGATTCCCTTCATGTCCCACCTGCAGAAAAATCCGGTCATGAGGGATACGCAGCGCATATGCCTCATAAATCCCGGTAAATATCCCCTCTAAACTGTCCTCGCATACCAATATCTGATTCTGTCCACAATCTGTCTCTTTATTCATAAAACCACCGCTTTCTTAATAAGAAGTTCTTCTCACGCTACTATAATTGGCCAAACAACACCTTTCCTCCGTCAGCCACAGTAGGCGGCGCATGAAAAGATGCATCGTCAAATAAGGATAACTGCCTGTAAGTTGACCCGTCAGCAGCAATCTGGCGTCTTTCCCTGATATCTGCCGTCAGGTTTCTCACAATATAGTCTTCCTCCAGCTTCGTGCGGTACATCATCCTGCCGTTGCAGGTGATAAAATACAGCGCCCTTTTTAATACCACGCCTATTTTTTTCAATGCTGCAAAATCCAGATTACCGGTCCGCCTTGCCTTCACAATCCGCATGGCGCTCTTTACGCCGATACCCGGCACCCTGAGAATCATTTCATACGGCGCCCGGTTAATCTCCACGGGAAAACATTCCAGATGCCTTACCGCCCAGTCTTCCTTAGGGTCAAGCATGACATTGAAAAAAGGCCTTTCTTCACTCAAAAGTTCCCCCGCCTTAAAACCATAAAAACGCAGCAGCCAGTCCGCCTGATAGAGCCTGTGTTCCCGAAGCAGAGGAGGACCACCCGGCAGCGACGGCAGTTCTTTATCCTCATTGACCTTAACAAAGGCAGAATAGAAAACCCTTTTTAACTCAAACTTGTCATACAGACTTTCCGCCACATTGAGAATCTGGTAATCACTCTCAGGCGTGGCGCCGATAATCATCTGGGTGGACTGTCCTCCTCCCACAAAACGCGGTGCATTTTGGTATAACACCAAATCATCCTTATTTTCTTTTATCCCGTTTTGAATCTGGCGCATGGGAGTCAGGATGTTCTTTCTGTGCTTGTTGGGCGCAAGATGCCTAAGCCCTTCCGCCGTGGGCAGTTCCAGATTGACGCTCATCCTGTCTGCCAGGTAGCCGGTAAGCTGAATCAGCCTGGGGTCCGCGCCCGGTATGGCTTTTACATGCACATAACCGTTAAAACGGTACTGCTTCCTGAGAAGAAAAAGAGTCCGATAAATCAGTTCCATGGTATGGTTGGGACTTTCCAGAATGCCGGAACTCAAAAACAAACCTTCTATATAATTGCGCCTGTAAAACTGCATCGTCAGTTCACACACTTCATCCGGCGTAAAAGTAGCCCGCGGGACATCGTTGGTCCGGCGGTTTAAACAATACTTGCAGTCATAAATGCACTCATTTGACAAAAGAATCTTAAGAAGTGAGATACACCTGCCATCCGCACTAAAACTGTGGCAGATACCGCCTGCAAGGCAATTGCCCATATCCCTTCCGTTACCTTTTCTCTCCACTCCGCTGGATGTACATGCCACATCATACTTTGCGGCGTCACTTAATATACCCAGTTTTTCCATAACCGAAGTTTCCTTCGAAATTAAATATTCCATATGATAATCCTTTATATACAAACAAATGTTCTGCATTTATCATATCACACACATTTTATCTTTGCAATACTTTTTTAGAACAAATGTTCTTTGTAAAAAAAGTGAAAACCTCTTGTCAAAGAGAAAAAAAAGCGTTTTAATAGAATAAGATTTTAAGACACTCTTATAAAAAAAAGAATAAAGAAACGGAGAACATTATGAGTGACATAAAACTTCCCAGGGAATATCATTCTGAGTTAAACCTCTACGATACCCAGATAGCCATTAAAACAGTAAAGGACTTTTTCCAGACGCTTCTTGCGGAAAGATTACACCTGTTACGTGTATCTGCCCCCTTGTTTGTGGACCCTGTTTCCGGCTTAAACGATAATTTAAACGGTGTGGAACGCCCCGTCACTTTTGACATCAAAGAACAGGACGGCAGGGAGGCGGAGATTGTCCATTCCCTTGCCAAATGGAAACGTTATGCCCTGAAAAAATACGGCTTTCACGTTGGAGAAGGCCTGTACACCGACATGAGCGCCATCCGCCGTGATGAATATGTCGATAACATCCACTCCATTTATGTGGACCAGTGGGACTGGGAAAAAATCATTGAGAAAGAAGACCGTACGCTTGACACTTTGAAAGATACGGTGCGCACCGTTTACAAGGTTTTACGAAAAACCGAAAAATATATGTCCATCCACTACGATTATATAGAGGAAATTCTTCCGCACGATATTTTCTTTATCACATCACAGGAACTGGAGGATATGTTTCCCGAATATTCCCCAAAAGAGAGGGAATATTACATCGCCAAGGCAAAAGGCGCCGTCTGTATCATGCAGATAGGCGATACACTGGAATCCGGAGAACGTCACGACGGTCGGGCCCCGGACTATGACGACTGGGCGCTGAATGCCGATATTATCGTATATTATCCTGTACTGGACATCGCTTTGGAGCTTTCCTCCATGGGTATCCGCGTGGACAAGGAAGCGCTGGTAAAACAGCTTGAAAAAGCCGGATGCCCTGAGCGTTCAGAACTTGCTTTCCAGCAGGCTGTTTTAAAGGAAGAACTGCCATTCACCATCGGCGGCGGCATCGGCCAGTCCCGTATCTGTATGTTTTTCCTCAGAAAGGCCCACATCGGTGAGGTTCAATGCTCTCTGTGGCCGGAAGAGGTCATGCGGGAAGCCGCCCAAAAAGGGTTGCAGCTTCTGTAAATTGACGGGAGGAGTCAATGAAAAAACACTTGTTATCTATCTTACTTGCATCCTGCTCCATCCTTCTGTTCCTTACCACCTGCGGCACTGACATTGCTTCTTCCGATGCGCTGTACACAGCCATGCCTCAGACAGAAAGTACGGAGGCTGTTTCTCCCATACCGGAGGAAACCGTTCCCGAAACAGTGGAAGAACCGGCTTTTGAGGAATACGATATTACCCTGATGGCAGTCGGCGACAACTTGATTCACATGGGAGTCGTTTACTCGGGAAAACAGGCGGACGGCACTTTAAACTATGATTTTTTATTTGAAAATTTAGCAGATTTTCTGGATACGGCGGATATTAAAATTATCAATCAGGAAACCATCTTAGGCGGCAATGAGCTTGGTTTTTCCGGCTTTCCTTACTTCAACTCCCCCACAGAAGTCGGAGATGCCATCGCGGACGCCGGTTTCAATGTAGTATTGCACGCCTCCAACCATGCCGCGGACCAGGGTCTTTCCGGCCTTGAAAGTTGTGCGCACTTTTGGGAATCCCATCCAGAGGTCGTAATGACCGGTATTCATACAGACAACAGCGAATATAACGAAATCCCCCTCCTTAAAGTGGGGGATTTCACTTTTGCCATATTAAATTACACTTACGGTCCCAATAGTGAAACCCTGCCCTCCTCCATCAGAGGACACTTGAATATGCTTTGCGCCTACGATTCAAACTCCGGGCGTATTGATTTTACAACCTTAAACCCTCAGGTGACTGAAGATATCAGGACGGCAAAAAAAACAGCTGATATTGTAATAGTCTGTCCACACTGGGGCACGGAATATACCTCCAAACCTTCCAGTTACCAGCAGGCTTTCGCTATGCAGATGACGGAGGCCGGAGCCGATTTAATCATCGGCACCCATCCCCATGTTGTGCAGCCCATAGAATGGATTACCGCCGATAACGGCAATCGCGCCCTTTGCTTTTATTCGCTCGGCAACTATGTTTCCACCCAGAAAAACGGGCTCAGTATGCTGGAAGCCATGGCATGGGTCACTTTCCATGTGACAGAGGACAGCATCAGTATTTCAGATAAAAATACAGGTGTTATCCCTATGGTATGCCATTACACAAGCGGTCCCGTCCGCATCAAAGACATCTATCTTCTGGATGAATACACAGAAGAACTGGCGTCCTCCCACGGCATCCGCCCTTACGGAGGAGTTTCCCTCCATCTTACGGATTTGCAGGAATGGAGCGACGATATACTCGGTGACTGGGTGCTTTCTGCCGGACAAGCCCTAGGAACGGACAGCCCCTAGTGTGCCGTCAATTAGTGAATACACGCTAACCTCCATGGCGGCACATAATCCCACGAAACTAAAGTTTCGATGGAAAATGCCGCTTTTCGGGCATTTTCCGGCGTGGAACTTAGAAGTTCTCCGCGAAGCAGCCTTTGCTGTGAGCGGAAATTGCCAAAGGCAATTAGAACTTCTTTCCACGCTAGTCTATGATATTTTTCACTCCCAAAATGGTACTGTAATCAGCCGCGCTGATAATCACGCCTTTTCTTGAGTTTGCCTCGTGGATAATCTGTCCGTCCCCTATGTAAAGTCCGACATGCGTACATTTATTTCCATTGGAGGTATAGCAGATAATATCCCCCGGCTTTATTTCACTGTAATCAATGCTCCTGCCGTCGGAAGAATACTGACCCGAAGGCGTCCTGCTGATGGAATAGCCAAAATCCGCATAGATAAAGCAGGTAAAGCCGGAACAGTCCGTCCCTTTTTCCAGACTGCTGCCGCCATGGATATAGACATTACCCAGATACTGCATGGCATATTCCACGATGGAGGCCCGCAGTTCATCATTGTCGGAATAGGATGTATCCGGAGGAACAATCCCCTCCCCATTGGCAGAAGCATCTGTTTCATCCTGTACCGTTTGCCGGACATCGGACTGCTGTTCCGGCGCCGTCTGCTCGGGAGTCTCCTGCTCGCTCTCTTTTTCCCGTTCTTCCAGCGCTTTTTTCGCTTCCCGTTCCGCCCTCTCCTCTTCTATGGATTTGGCGTAGACAAACTCTTCCCGGATAACCACATACTCAGCCGCCACGTACCCTTCTTTGCTGTCCGTATACTGCACCCGTAGCCATTCCCCACAGTCCTCCAAAAGTTTAACGCTTTCCCCGTTATCCACATAGCCAATCCTTTCTGCCAGGATATCCGCTTCTTTCCTGACATTCAACCGGTCCGCACACACCTGGGCATACCGGGTGACATAATCGTCTATGACCTCCGCAGCGGCTTCCCCATAAATAAAATACTCTGCCTTGATGTATCCCTCCACATTGCCGGAAACCACCTGCAGCCACTCCTCATTCTCCCCTGCTTTTGACAATATCTGCGCCACCGCGCCGTCATACATTTTGCCTACAATCTCACTGTCCGTATCCGGCCCGCTGCGCACATTGACATAGTTGTCCACATTTGCTATCGCCAGATTGGCATATTCGTCCTCCTGCATATCCTTTTCTGCATCCGCTTCCGGTTCTGCCGCTATACCTGCATCGCCTTCCGGTACAATAGTTATGAATGCATTTCCCGATACAGTATCCTCCACCGCACCGTTTCCCGACACCGTCATGTTCACTGCCTCATTTCCCGACACCGTTATGTCCGCCGCCCCATTATCTGAAACGCCCGCATTCCATACCACGTTCCGGGAATCGGACGCGCTGTTTTCCGGTTCCTTTGCAGCCAGAAACAAACGGCCCATGCCCGTCTGTCCGCTTTCAGCGCGAAAGGCAGCCGCCAGCATACAAAGCGCTCCTATGCACAATATCAAACTTGCAATTATCCTTCTTTTCATCCTTCTTTTTATCCTTTTCCTCATTTCTGCGCTGCTTTTTGCGCATGACGAGTTTGTGCCTGCTGCTTTTTTCTTCCTGGTCTTAACGCCGCGGCTCTGTATTGTTTTCTTCTATCCTCTCCGAAAAAGAAAGCTTCTTATCCCGACGGTGGAACTGTTCGGTAAACCTCCTTGAATATGCAATAAAGATGCAGAATATGTAAGGCATGCCCAGATTGGTTTCCAGCAATGAATTTACCGTCAGCGTAAGCAGCTTTTCACCTGTAGTTTCAAATCCTGCGCTGCGGATTCCCCCGAGAAGAAGTCCGGCCTCCCAGCCAAGCTGCACAAG
The DNA here is from genome assembly GCA_910577015.1 of uncultured Lachnospiraceae bacterium. GTDB lineage: Bacteria > Bacillota > Clostridia > Lachnospirales > Lachnospiraceae > Acetatifactor. Next base: position 10,776 of record CAJTKU010000033.1, read on the forward strand.
TATGCCTATCGCCAGAAGCCATGGAATGGAAATCTGTTTATTCTTCTCCTTCTGTGACAGGTTGTATATGATAAGTCCCAGATACCCTATAAACAGAATCAACGCCATATATCCGTGATATGCGCCCGTCGTGCGCTGTATCACGATAGGCGTGGCTTTGGCTGCAAAAGTCCGGGTGATAAACGGACAGCAGAACCACCAGCCGAGAATCAGCACGGACCATTCAAACAAATGCTTATCCCTGGAAAGCCACAGCCAAATCCACGCAAAATTTGTAAAACCATAGCTTAAAGACATCCATAACAGCACCCAGAACAAACTATGTCCTTCGGAAATGCTGCGGGAATGCAGCAGCAAATGGAAAATCCCGTAATCAACCAGCATATATACGATTCCCATAACAAATCCGACCAGAACCGTTGTATATTTTTTCTGCCAAACCAATAATGCCAGTAAAACAATTAAAAATGCAATGTCAAGCCATATGTAAAGAGGGGCGAACTGCCGCCTTGCAATAATTTCCGTCATATCCATTCCTCCGCTGTCACCGCATGACCGGCCAGCAGACTTTATTCTACCATTTTTTCCAATAGATGACAAGAGCCGCCCATTTATGATATAATAATTGCGTGTAGGATTACAATACATATGTTACAACTGAATATTTAAAAAGCAGAGATACTG
>CAJTKU010000034.1 GCA_910577015.1 uncultured Lachnospiraceae bacterium
AGTATCTCTGCTTTTTAAATATTCAGTTGTAACATATGTATTGTAATCCTACACATTTTCCTTCCCGAGGTTTGTCAAAATTAATTGTTGCGCGCTACGGTGATTTATTATATAATGTCAAGAAGTTTTAACTTAGAAAAGAGGTACACTATGAGCTATGAATTTATAAAAAAACTGCCCACTCCGGATGAAATCCGGGAGCAGTTCCCCCTTCCGGAAAATCTGGTGAAATTGAAGGAGGAACGGGACGCGGAAATCAAGGATGTTTTTGCCGGAAAAAGCAATAAATTTATCGTGGTTATCGGCCCCTGCTCCGCAGACAATGAAGATTCCGTCTGCGACTATGTAAGCAGGCTTTCCAAAGTCAACGAAAAAGTGAAGGACAAGCTGATTCTGATTCCCCGCATTTATACCAACAAACCCCGGACTACCGGTGAAGGCTATAAGGGCATTGTATCCCAGCCCGACCCGGAAAAAAAGCCCGACTTTCTCGCCGGATTGATTGCCATGAGAAAGATGCAGATTCATGCCATTGAGGTCAGCGGCCTTACCGCGGCGGATGAAATGCTCTATCCCGAAAACTGGCGGTACGTATCAGACATCCTATCCTATGTGGCAATCGGCGCCCGCTCCGTGGAGGACCAGCAGCATCGTCTTGCCTGCAGCGGTTTCGACGTGCCTGCCGGGATGAAAAATCCTACCAGCGGGGACTTTTCCGTTATGCTTAACTCCGTATATGCAGCGCAGCATGCGCATTCTTTCATTTACAGGGGATGGGAAGTCAATACCACCGGCAACGAATATGCGCACACCGTGCTTCGCGGCGCAACCAACAAATACGGGCGCAACCTGCCTAACTATCATTATGAGGACTTGAACACCCTGCTCAACCTTTACAATGAACGTGATTTAAAGAATCCTGCCTGCATCATCGACGCCAACCACAGCAATTCCAACAAGCAGTATGAGCAGCAGGTCCGCATTGTAAAGGAAGTGATGCACAGCAGAAAATTGAGCCCTGACATCCATGAACTGGTAAAAGGCGTCATGATTGAAAGCTACATTGAAGAAGGCTGCCAGAAAGTCGGCGGAGGTGTATACGGTAAATCCATTACAGACCCCTGCCTTGGATGGGAAGCCTCCGAAAAATTGATTTATGACATAGCCGATTATGAATAAATAGTAAAGGCTCATCCTCTGGGATGAGCCTTGCTGTATACTTCCCGTATACGGTTATGATTCATATTGGCATATATCTGGGTGGTGGAGATGTCGGAATGTCCAAGCATTTCCTGTACGCTGTGCAAATCCGCACCGTTTGCCACCAGATGCGCCGCAAAGGAATGGCGAAGGGTATGCGGCGTAATCTCGGACCTGATGCCGGCCCTCATCGCATAACTTTTTATCAACTTCCAGAACCCCTGTCTGCTCATAGGCTGTCCGGAACAGTTGACAAACAGAGTGTCCGCCTCATCACTGACCAGCATTGCGCCCCTGGCATGTTCCAGATAATTGATAAGCGCATTTCTGGCCTGATTGCCGAAAGGTATCACCCTCTCTTTTCCATTGTCCCTGCATACGACAAAACCCATTTTCAGGTTGACGTCGGAAACTTTTAGGGAAATCAGTTCCGTAACCCTGATGCCGGTTGCATATATAAGTTCCAGCATTGCCTTATCCCTCATTTCCTTGGGCGTATCAGCAAACGGCTGTGCCAAAAACTTATCAACCTCTGCAATCGTCATAATCTCCGGTATTTTTTTCTCTACCTTTGGCGCCTTCAGACAGTCAGAAATATCCTCTTTCACCAGATGCTCCTTATACAGATAATGATAAAAAGCCTTGATGGAGGCAACGTTTCTGGAAATCGTCGCAGGGGCAAACCCGTTCTTTTCCAGATACAGAATATAGGAATTCAGGTTTGTCCTGGAAATATCCTCAAGCCTGTAAACCTCCATTGATTCCAGAAAAACCCGGAACTTATTTAAGTCCCTCTGATAGGACAGTCTGGTATTTTCTGACATTTTTTTGACATTATGTAAATAAGTCATAAATGATTCTATTGCCTTTTCCATGAACTCCTAAGCCCTTCCTCAACAGTATCCCCGAATTTGTCATTAGGATTTCATTATACCCATTCATTCCACGAAAATCAAATACTTTTTCAAAAAATTTTTAATAAATTAGAAACCAGCTTAGGATTGACATAACTTTCAAGAATGCATCCGATTATGACAACTATCAGCAAAAACAGGAATTGCACTACCTTTCTCCGTATCATCTGGTTCTTTTCCAGCGGTTCCCCGCTGCCGAAAGCCCCTCTGGACGCCCTGCTCGGAAAATACATTGCGGTACAAAATTCATAACTCCATTGCAGCAATAAGAGCGCCACGGGAAAATACACCAGTATCTGGGGAAACACCCCCACCAGGATAAGCAGGATTCCTTTCAGGCCGTACCGCAGCACAGAAGCCATCACAAGCATTCCGAAAGAAATCCCCAGCCATGCGGCACAAGTCCACGTTGCCGCCAGTCCCAGCCACGTGGTGGATAATACTGCCAGAATGAGGGCCGCCCCCGCCCTTTTTTGCACTACATATAAAAAAAAGGCATTGCTGTCAATCTCAGAATACTTCATTTCATACAAGGTGTATTCACTCAGTAATCCCGTATTTTCAAGCAAAGCCTTTTTTCCCATATTCATCAGTATAAGTCCTGCCACAAAACCTGCTGCCACAAGCGCCAAAAGTACGCGGTTTCTCTTTCCTTCCAATTGATTCAACCACCGCATTCCATCACCAACCTCTACCGTCACTTTCTTTACCACGCTCTATTCTATGCCGGCGGGGACAGGTTTATGCCCTGTTTTCAGCTTATTTGCGCAGGTATTTGTGGGCATATGTCATGATGGCGCAAATTGTCTTGGAGTCCTGGATGGTACAGTCATATATCCTGTCCATGAGTTCCTCCACCGTATACGCCTCCACATTGATATACTCATCTTCATCCAGATGCTGGACGCTTTTTTGCAAGTCTTTTGCTACATATATATCTATTTTTTCGTTGCAGAAAGCAACCGTAGTGCGGATACTGATTAAAAACTCCAGATTATCCGAACGGTATCCTGTTTCCTCCTCCAGCTCCCTTGCGGCCGCCGTCTTTGTCGGCTCACCAATGCCGTCCAGTCCTCCTGCCGGCACCTCCAGCGTGTAACGGTCCAAAGCATTGCGATACTGGCGCACCATCAGGATTTTGCCGTCTTCCCTGACCGGAACCACTGCTGCAGCGCCTTTGTGTCCGATAAAATCCCACTTTACCACGTTTCCGTTTGGCACCTTAACGGTATCCTGATAGTAATCGATGATGGCGCCTTTATGCACCAAATCCCTGCTTAATCTTTTAAATTCTTCAGACATGTTTTTTTCCTTTTCCAATATATTGTTTCATTTCTTTTAATCAAAGGACTGTAAGAGTTTTTCTGCGCTGACCAGTTTGACGCAGAGGGTAAACAGTTCTGCCGCCTGTGTCATTTCCTCCAATGTGGGGAAAGAAGGCGCGATACGGATATTGGTGTCTTTTTCATCCCTGCCGTACGGGTAAGTTGCACCGGCGCCGGTCAGAACCACGCCAGCCTCCTTACATTTATCGACAACCTTCTTTGCACAGCCTTCCATTGTGTCAAAAGAGATAAAGTAACCTCCGTTCGGCTTTATCCACCCGGCAATTCCAAGCCCTCCCAGTTCGTTTTCAAATATGGATAGCACCGCTTCAAACTTGGGCCGCATAATATCCGCATGTTTTTTCATCTGGGCCTTTAAGCCATCCAGATTTTTAAAGTACTGTACATGGCGGAGCTGGTTAATCTTGTCAAAACCGATTGTCTGGATGGTCATGGACTTTTTCATAAAATCCAGATTTCTCTGTGATGCCGCAACAGCCGCAATACCTGCGCCTGCAAAGCTTACCTTTGATGTGGAAGCAAATTCATACACCAAATCAGGATTGCCGGCTTTTTCACACTCGCTGATAATATCGAGAAGTTCGTCCTGCACATCTTCATACAAATCATGGATGGCATAGGCGTTATCCCAGAATATCCTGAAATCCTCGGCAGCGGGCTTCAAAGCGGCAAACCTTCTTACCGTTTCATCAGAATATGTAATTCCCTGCGGATTGGAATACTTGGGCACACACCAGATACCTTTTACTGTGGCATCATTGTTTACATATTCCTCTACCATATCCATATCCGGACCGTCCGGCGTCATGGGAATGTTAATCATTTCTATTCCAAAATGCTCTGTGATGGCAAAATGCCTGTCATATCCCGGTACGGGACAGAGAAATTTTACTTTGTCCAGTTTGCACCAGGGTGTGCTTCCGCATACGCCGTGCGTCATGGAACGGGAAATGGTGTCGTACATGATAAACAGACTGCCGTTACCGAACACGATAACCTTATCTGCCGGCACACCCATCATGTCGCCCATCAGGACTTTCGCTTCCGGAATCCCATCCAGCAGACCGTAATTCCTGCAATCCACGCCGTCTTCCGTAAACAGCACACTGTCCCTGCTAAACAAGTCCATCATCGGCATCGTCATGTCAAGCTGACTGAGTGACGGCTTTCCACGGGACATATCCAGCTTCAGCCCTTTTCCTTTTGCATCCTCATATTCCTTTTCCAGTTCAGTTTTCAGAGTTTCCAACTCAGCTCTGCTCATCTCTTTGTATGACTTCATTTTGTCACCATCCTCTACAAATTTTCCCTCATTTATCCGATTGGATAATCGTATACAATCATACACATCCTGTATATTCTACTATATCACTTTTCTGAAAACAAGTATAAAATAAAAAAAATTAAAAAAGCGTAAGCCTTTTCGCTTACGCTTTCTGTTTACGTATTCAATTTGCGTTACTTTGCGTAATCAATTACGCGGCTTTCACGGATGACATTGACTTTTATCTGTCCCGGATATTCCAACTCAGCTTCAATCTGTTTGGAAATGTCCCTTGCCAGCAATACCATGTCAGCATCTGTAATCTGCTCAGGAACTACCATTACGCGAACTTCACGACCTGCCTGAATAGCAAAAGATTTTTCAACACCTTTGAAATTGTTTGTGATTTCTTCTAATTGTCTTAATCTGCTAGTATAGGTTTCCAGTGTTTCCCTTCTAGCGCCCGGTCTTGCAGCGGATATTGTATCAGCAGCTTGTACAATACATGCAATCAGGGATGTTGCTTCCACGTCGCCGTGGTGAGATTCAACTGCATTGATAACAATTGCATTCTCTTTGTACTTCCGGCAAAGTTCTGAACCGAGCTGGATGTGGGAACCTTCCATTTCATGGTCAACGGATTTACCGATGTCATGCAAAAGGCCCGCACGCTTCGCAAGACGGACATCAAGACCCATTTCGGCTGCCAGAAGACCTGACAACTGTGCAACTTCTATGGAATGCTTCAGGGCATTCTGTCCGTAACTGGTTCTGAACTTCATCTTTCCGAGTAACCTGACAAGTTCAGGGTGGATGCCGTGTACGCCTACTTCCAGGGTAGCGGCCTCCCCTTCTTCTTTAATCATTACTTCTACTTCTTTTTGCGCCTTTTCTACCATTTCTTCAATTCTGGCAGGATGGATACGTCCATCTACGATTAATTTTTCAAGGGCAATTCTTGCCACCTCACGGCGAATAGGGTCAAATCCTGACAATATAACCGCTTCCGGGGTATCGTCGATAATCAAATCAACTCCCGTCATGGTCTCAAGGGTACGGATATTACGTCCCTCCCTGCCAATGATACGTCCTTTCATTTCGTCGTTAGGAAGCTGCACTACGGAGATAGTAGTTTCAGAGACATGGTCTGCTGCGCATCTCTGTATAGCGTTTACTACATACTCCTTCGCTTTTTTGTCTGCTTCTTCTTTGGCCCGACTCTCCATTTCCTTAATCATCACGGCCGTTTCATGTTTCACTTCATCTTCAACAATTTTCAACAAATACTCTTTTGCTTGTTCAGAGGTTAATCCTGAAATTCTCTCCAGTTCCTGTACCCGCTGTTCGTTAAGCTTGGACACTTCCGCTTTCATCCTGTTTAAGGACTCTTCGCGCTGCGCCAGGCTTGTCTCTTTGCGCTCGATAGCATCCGCTTTTTTATCAATGTTCTCTTCCTTCTGCTGAACCCTTCTCTCATAACGCTGGGCTTCTGCCCTGCGTTCCTTGATTTCCTTGTCAAGCTCATTCTTGGTGCGAATGGACTCTTCCTTGACCTCAAGCAACGACTCGCGTTTTTTGGCCTCCGCAGTCTTCAAAGCTTCATCAATAATCTCCCTCGCCTTGGTTTCCGCATCTCCCAGCTTGGACTCCACATATCTCTTGCGTCTTTCCGTAGCTATCTTTGCAGTAACCGGGATGGAGATGATAAGCGTAACCGCTACCGCTCCCAAAACATACAACCATGTCATGTACAGGAGCACCTCCTTATTAAGTTTTCGTGCATGGCCTTACGGCCAAAGCATAACGCCAAGCGCCCAAAAGCACTCTTCTTCCGTCATGCCAAATCTATAGAATGTATGTACATGCCACTATATATAGTAGGCACACATTCTAAAAAGCATTTCACAACATTTTCATTTTATGCTAAAATGATACTTATGTCAAGTATTGAAACAGAAAAACTCGGGTTTTTCACTTCAGTTTCCCAACGCCTTCCTGATTTTATCCGCATCGAATCCCCGGCGCGCCAAAAAAGCATACGTCCTTTGCTTTTCCTTTGCGTCTGCCTCTTCTGCATCATACTTTCGCTTTTGCAGAAGCTTCCGAATCTGCTCCTCCTCATCCTGCTCATTTCCGTCGTCTTCCCACTCTGTCCACGCTTTCGCAATGATATCTGCAGAAATGCCCTTGTTTAACAAATCGTTTTCTATTCTTCTCCTGCTTTTATGGGAATGGCTGCATCGTATAAACTCGCCTGCATAGCGGAAATCATCAACGTAACCAAAAGACGCCACATAATCCAGCGCTTCTTCTATCGTCTCTTCCGGATAGAAGCCCTGTTTCAGTTTAAGGCGCAGCTGCGCCCTGGTATAATCCCTTGATTTTAAAAGGTTCATGCATCTTAACCTGGCACGTTTGGGAAGAACTTCACGGAGAATCTCCTGATATGTTTTATCATTTATGGGCATTTGTTCCCTCAGCCCGTATCTGCGCAGTTCGCCTTTGTACAAAACAAAGGCGAACGCATCATCGATATATACTTTTACTTTAGAAGCGGTGTACTCCGCAAGAAGCGTAATTATCATTTTAATCCCCATGCATATCGCATGCAGCGCTTGTGATACTGCCCAAATACGAAATGTAAAAAATTTATTATTCACGCTAACCAACATTTTGCTGCTGCGCGGCAACACAAAGTCCTCTTATTTCTCTGCTTTTTTTGATGAAAGCGCGTCTGCTTTTGCTCCGGCCGTGCCGGCGCTTTCTTCTTCACCGGCATTCGCGTGCAGACCAAAGTGGTCCCTTACTTTTTTCTCCACTTCATCGCAAACCGCACGATTGTCCTTCAGGTACTGCTTGGCATTTTCCCTGCCCTGTCCAATCTTATTGCCTTCATAGGCATACCACGCGCCGGATTTGTTAATGATGCCGATATCGGTCGCCAAATCCAAAATATCTCCTGTGACAGATATGCCTTCTCCAAACATAATATCAAACTCTGCCTCTTTAAAAGGCGGCGCTATCTTATTCTTAACCACTTTCACGCGGGTCCTGTTTCCGATTACTTCCCCGGCCTGCTTTAAAGATTCAATACGGCGCACATCCAAACGGACGGAAGAATAAAACTTTAATGCCCTGCCGCCCGTGGTGGTTTCCGGATTGCCGAACATAACGCCTACTTTTTCACGCAGCTGGTTGATAAATATGACAGTACAGTTGGACTTGCTGATGACGGCCGTCAGCTTTCTCAACGCCTGTGACATCAGCCTTGCCTGCAAACCCACGTGGCTGTCTCCCATATCGCCTTCGATTTCCGCTTTGGGAACCAATGCGGCTACAGAGTCCACAACCACAATGTCTATAGCGCCGGAACGAACCATGGTCTCCGTAATCTCCAGCGCCTGCTCCCCGCTGTCCGGCTGGGATATGTAAAGGTTATCAATATCCACTCCGATGTTTTTGGCATATACCGGGTCAAGCGCATGTTCGGCGTCGATAAATCCGGCAATGCCTCCCCTCTTCTGCACTTCGGCAATCATATGCAGGGTAACCGTGGTCTTACCGCTGGACTCAGGCCCGTATATCTCAACAATCCTGCCTTTGGGTATGCCGCCCAGTCCCAGCGCCACATCCAGACTCAGGGAACCGGTCGGAATGGTCTCCACATTCATCTGTGCAGAGGGGTCCCCGAGTTTCATAACCGCGCCTTTGCCGTATTGCTTTTCTATCTGCACGAGGGCAGCGTCCAATGCTTTTAGTTTTTCTGCTTTTTCCATGTTTTCCTCCATTTTAAGAATCCTATTTTAACAGGTGCTTTTACCTGTGAACAAACGTTCTGATAATTTTAGAATAAAACATTTGTTCTGTTTTGTCAATCCTTTTTTAGGATATCATTTTTAATGTCCCATAATCTACCCTTTTAAACATTCCCCCTTCCTTTTCTTCCATATTTATTTTTCTTCTTTACACAGGGGAGAAATGGCGATACGCCGAATCTGTCTCAGAAATATTTCAATGAAAAAAATATAACATATTCCGTTTTGTTTTGCAAGCAGACTATATCACAGAAATCCCTAACTATTGCGTTGATGACTTTTACCCCACCTCTGCGGAATTTACCCCACCCCGATTTTGATTCGACAAATCGACAAATTAACCCCTTGCTTTTGCGCGGAAACCGGCATAAAATGATTTCAGCGGAACGCTCCGCAGCGTTTGACAGATGCGGCAGAATCTGCTACAATAAAAGCACAAAAGGGAATACTGCCGATAGACGGTCAGCCCCGATAAAATTACTTACAAAG